>NZ_CP099598.1:4980000-5992118 GCF_024072275.1 Pseudomonas siliginis
ATACCGGCAGCAGTGGCGCCGAGCAATTGGCGGCGGGAGAGATAAATGGCTTCAGGCGTGACATCCGACTCATGGCAGTCGGATGCTTTGGGGATCTTGATCAACATGACAACTCCGCAGCTTTGGAGGACAGGTGCACCCATAGACTGCGGAGTATGCGGGAAATTACATCACTCGGCGTTTTTGTGACGACGAAGGCGCAACAGATACTGCACCGGACCGGACGCCGCATAGGCGAGGAACACCAGCAGCAGAATGCGCGGCGGATCACTGAACACGACAGCGAATACCAGCACCACCGCCAGGATCGCCACGAACGGCACGCGACCTTTGAGATCCAGCTCCTTGAAGCTGTTGTACTTGATGTTGCTGACCATCAGCATGCCGGCCGCCGCCACCATCAACGCCACCAGGAACGACATCTTCGAACCCTGAATGCCGTAATCGCTGAACGCCCAGACAATGCCGGCCACAACACCTGCCGCCGCCGGGCTGGCCAGACCGATGAAGTAACGTTTGTCCGCCGTGCCGACCTGGGTGTTGAAACGCGCCAGACGCAACGCCGCACCCGCTACATATATGAAGGCGACCATCCAGCCGACCTTGCCCATGTCTCCCAGCGCCCAGCCGAAGGCCAGCAATGCCGGCGCGACGCCGAAGGCGACCATGTCCGACAGCGAGTCGTACTCGGCGCCGAAGGCACTTTGCGTATTGGTCATGCGCGCCACGCGACCATCAAGACCGTCGAGCACCATCGCGACGAAAATCGCGATCGCAGCGAAGGCGAAGTACTTGCTCGCATTCACCGAGTCGCCGGCGCTCAACGCGGCCTGCGCGCTCATCGAGTTGATGATGGAATAGAAGCCTGCGAACAGGTTGGCGGTGGTGAACAGGTTCGGCAGCAGATAGATACCACGATGCCGGACTTTACGACCTTCGGCGTCGTGCCCTTCTTCGATGTGTTCATCGATGGGCAGCAGGCTTTCGGCGTCGGAAGCCTTGTTCGGCTCTTCGGGACGTTCGCTCATGGACATTACCTTGCAACGGTTTGGAAAAAATTCGACAGAGGCTTGAGGACGACAGTTCGGCCACAAACGATGCAGCTTTATACCAGAAGCACCGGCCCAAACGAAAAAACGCGGCCTAGGCCGCGTTTTTCGTACAAGGGACGACGACTTAGTTTTTGGCTTTGTCGACGATCTTGTTGGCACCGATCCACGGCATCATGGAGCGCAGTTGCTCGCCGATGATTTCGATACCGTGAGCGGCGTTGTTACGACGCTTGGCGGTCATCGAAGGGTAGCCGGTTGCGCCTTCGCTGATGAACATTTTGGCGTATTCGCCGTCCTGAATACGTTTCAGGGCGTTGCGCATGGCCTGACGGGATTCGGCGTTGATCACTTCCGGGCCAGTCACGTACTCGCCGTACTCGGCGTTGTTGGAGATCGAGTAGTTCATGTTGGCGATACCGCCTTCGTACATGAGGTCAACGATCAGCTTCAGTTCGTGCAGGCACTCGAAGTAGGCCATTTCCGGCGCGTAGCCAGCTTCAACCAGGGTTTCGAAACCGGCTTTTACCAGTTCAACGGTACCGCCGCACAGAACGGCTTGTTCGCCGAACAGGTCAGTTTCGGTCTCGTCCTTGAAGGTGGTTTCGATGATGCCGGTACGACCGCCACCGACGCCAGCGGCGTAGGACAGTGCAACGTTTTTGGCGTTGCCCGAGGCGTCCTGGTAGATCGCGATCAGGTCAGGGATACCGCCGCCTTTGACGAACTCGGAACGCACAGTGTGGCCCGGGGCTTTCGGCGCGATCATGATCACGTCGAGGTCGGCACGCGGAACAACCTGGTTGTAGTGAATCGCGAAGCCGTGGGAGAAGGCCAGAGTGGCGCCTTTCTTGATGTTCGGCTCGATTTCGTTCTTGTACAGCGAGGACTGGAACTCGTCCGGGGTCAGGATCATGACCAGGTCGGCAGCGGCAACAGCGGAAGCCACGTCGGTCACTTTCAGGCCGTGAGCTTCGGCTTTGGCAACGGTGGCCGAACCTTTACGCAGACCGACGGTAACGTCGACACCGGAGTCTTTCAGGTTGCACGCCTGAGCGTGGCCCTGGGAGCCGTAACCGATGATGGCAACTTTCTTGCCCTGGATGATCGACAGGTCGCAGTCTTTATCGTAGAAAACTTTCATGAATTTCCCCTTATATCCGGCCGTTCAGGCCATGCGCTAATTTGGTTTAGATGCTGAGTACTTTGTCGCCGCGAGCAATGCCGGTCACGCCGCTACGGACGGTTTCCAGAATCGATGCGGTGCCGATGGACTGAATGAAGCTGTCGAGCTTGTCGCTGGTACCGGTCAACTGAACGGTATACACGCTGGCGCTGACATCGACGATCTGCCCACGGTAGATATCGGTAGTGCGTTTGATCTCGGCGCGCTGGGCGCCAGTGGCCTTGACCTTGACCAGCATCAGCTCACGCTCGATGTGAGCGCTTTCCGACAGGTCCACCAGCTTGACCACTTCGATCAGCTTGTTCAGGTTTTTGGTGATCTGCTCGATCACTTCATCGTGGCCCACGGTGGTCAGCGTCAGACGCGACAGGGTCGGGTCTTCGGTCGGCGCCACGGTCAGGCTTTCGATGTTGTAGTTGCGCTGCGAGAACAGGCCGACTACACGAGACAGAGCGCCGGGTTCGTTTTCCAGAAGCAGGGAAATAATGTGCCGCATGATTAAGTACGCTCCGTCTTGCTCAGCCACATATCGCGCATGGAGCCGTCTTTGATCTGCATCGGGTAGACGTGCTCGCTGGTGTCGACCGCAACATCGATGATCACCAGGCGATCCTTCATGGCGAACGCTTCGGCCATCTTCGACTTCAAATCTTTCGATTCGGTGATGCGTACGCCCACATGGCCGTAGGCTTCAGCCAGCTTGATGAAGTCAGGCAGCGATTCCATGTAGGAGTGCGAGTGACGGCTGCCGTAGCTCATGTCCTGCCACTGGCGAACCATGCCCAGCACACCGTTGTTGAGGATGACGATCTTTACCGGCAAGCCGTATTGCAGGCAGGTCGACAGCTCCTGGATGTTCATCTGGATACTGCCTTCGCCGGTGACGCAGGCAACGTCGTCGTCCGGAAAGCTCAGCTTGATGCCCATCGCTGCTGGCAGACCGAAGCCCATCGTGCCCAGACCACCGGAGTTGATCCAGCGGTTAGGCTTGTTGAACGTGTAGTACTGCGCAGCGAACATCTGGTGCTGACCCACGTCGGAGGTCACAAAAGCGTCGCCCTTGGTCACTTCGCAGAGGGTTTCGATCACGGTCTGCGGTTTGATCTTGCTGCCGTCGCCCTTTTCATAAGGGAACAGGCCGCGATCGCCACGCCATTCATCGACCTGCTTCCACCAACTGGCCACGGAATCCTTGTTCGGGGTCTCGCCGATTTCCTTGAGGATCGCGACCATTTCGGTCAGGACGCTCTCGACCGGACCCACGATTGGCACGTCAGCCTTGATGGTCTTGGAGATCGACGCCGGGTCGATGTCGATGTGGATGATCTTGGCGTTCGGGCAGAATTTCGCCGGGCCGTTGATCACCCGATCGTCGAAGCGTGCGCCGACGGCGAGGATCACATCGGCATGGTGCATCGCCAGGTTCGCGGTGTAGCTGCCGTGCATGCCGAGCATGCCGATGAACTGACGGTCAGTGCCAGGGAAAGCGCCCAGACCCATCAAGGTGTTGGTCACCGGCAGGTTGAGCATTTTCGCCAGCTCGGTCAGTTGCGCGGAGCCATTGCCGAGAATCACGCCGCCGCCGGAGTACATCACCGGGCGCTTGGCCGCCAACAACATTTCTGCCGCCTTGCGGATCTGCCCGGAGTGACCGCGAACGGCCGGGCTGTAGGAACGCAGCTTGGCTTTCTTCGGGAAGACGTATTCGAATTTCTCGGCCGGATTGGTCATGTCTTTCGGGATGTCGACCACGACCGGACCCGGACGACCGGATTGCGCCAGGTAGAAGGCCTTCTTCATGACTTCCGGGATTTCCGATGCGTGCTTGATCATGAAGCTGTGCTTCACGATCGGCCGGGAGATACCGATCATGTCGGTTTCCTGGAACGCGTCGGTGCCGACCATGGTGCTTGGCACCTGACCGGAAATGATCACCATCGGAATCGAGTCCATATAGGCGGTGGCGATACCGGTGATGGCGTTTGTGGCGCCTGGACCGGATGTCACCAATACCACGCCGGCTTTACCGGTGGCACGGGCGTAGCCGTCAGCCATATGGGTAGCCGCTTGTTCGTGACGAACCAGGATGTGGGTCACTTCCGGTTCTTTGAACAGGGCATCGTAAACATGCAGGAGAGCACCACCCGGGTACCCGTAGATATATTTGACGCCTTCGTCACGCAAAAAGCGGACGAGCATCTCACCGCCAGATAAAAGCTCCACGTTGTTCACCTCTAAAACGCCAGAATACCGTCCACAAAAAAGGGGCGGGTCTTAATAGGTTTACTTCTCGGCAGAGCATGAGCGACGGTGGTCGCCGACTACGTCAGCACTGACTGAGCAAGTATTGGGATCGTCCCAAGTGTTGCGGGCCTTTCCCACCCAGCGCGAGGTAACGCGTTGCGGGTGTAACAGGTCGGCGCGGATGTGCGCCTCATGATCTACCGAGTGGGTCTGCTTCTGGCAGTCCCTCTACAGCGGACTTTGGATTCTTCTGTTTCGCCCTCTGCAAGTCAAGTCGTCTGTGGGGTTAATTGTGGGTAAGCACATGAGAACGCAAGAAAAAACCTGAAAAGCGCTACTCTGTTAGCGTCAATTGCGCATTTTTGCCAAGGAATCAGCATGCGAACGCTCCTCCTCACTTTGCTGATCGGTCTCAGCCCATGGTGCTCGGCCGCTCAAATCTACAAATGGGTCGATGCCCAAGGCGTCACACATTTCGATGCACAACCGCCGCAGGGCCAACCGGCGACGACCCTGCAAACGCCCTCCTCACCCGCGCCGAAAGCCGCGCCGCTGCCGGGCGGCGGCGTACTCGGCGATCAGAAAGCCATTGATGCCAAGGTGAAGAAACAGGTCGCCGAGCAGCAGGCGCAGCTCAAGGCCTTTTGCGAACAGGCACGCACGAACCTGGCGCAACTGCAGAACAATCCGCGTTTGCGTGAGGAGGTCGAGGGGGACTTGCGCAGGCTCGACGATACACAGCGTCAGGAGCGCATCGTCGAAGCGAAGAAGCAGATTGCCGAGAATTGCTCGTAATCGCGACGTCGGACTTGTAGGAGCTGACGAGTGCAACGAGGCTGCGATCTTTTGATCCTGCTCGTCTAAAATCAAAAGATCGCAGCCTTCGGCAGCTCCTTGTATCTCGACTAACGCTCCGTCAGGAGCGATAGTTCTCGACTGATCATCGAGGGAGGGACTTGGAAGCCGCGCAGCTCCTTAGGCTTTTTGCCTGTGACGTAGATCGTGCTCCAGCCCTCCACACTCACTCGTACAGTTCGCACGGTATCTTGGGCCCGCCTGCGGCGAGAGCCCGCATTCGCAAGGTTGGACAGAGTGACGTGATGATCGCAACAGGGAACAAGTGGAGAAACGATCATGTCCGGTTTCGTTGGCGTCGACATCGCAAAGAACACCTTTGATATCGCTACACACCAGCCCAACGGCAAGCACAAAACCAAGGCCAAGCTGGCCAACGATCCAAAGGGCTTTAAAGAGTTTGAGGCGTGGCTAGAAAAAAACGCCGAGCGTTCGGCCCTGATCGTGATGGAAGCCACCAGCGTCTACCACTTGGAGCTCGCGGAATTCGTTTACAACAAAGGCTTCCGGGTCTGCGTCGTGAACCCGGCTACGACCAAAGCGTACGCTGACAGCGAACTGCGCCGCATCAAGACCGATAAAAGCGATGCCAAACTGATCGCCGACTTTGCCCGGGAAAAGGATCAAAAACTTCACCCATGGGCGCCTGAGCCGCTGAAATACCGCCAGTTAAAAGCAATGGTGCGCCGCCTGGATGACCTTCAGGAAATGGAACAAATGGAGCTTAATCGTCTGGACGTTTCCGACGAAAAGGTCAAAGACTCGATCAACTCCGTTCTGCGCCATATCGAAAAAGAGATCGTAGAAACGCATAAGGCGATCAAAAAACACATCGATGACGACCCGGATATGCGTCAGATGCGGGATCTCATCGTAACCATCGACGGCATCGGACAAAAAACGCTTGAACGATTGCTCGCCGAACTGGGTGACCTGCGCAAATACAGTGATCCTCGCCAACTGGTCGCTGCCGCAGGGCTCAATCCAAAGCTGCAGGAATCAGGAAAGCTCAAAGGTCACACCCTGATCTCAAGAGTAGGGTCAGCACGGCTGCGTGCAGGCCTTTACATGCCTGGCATGGTGGCGCTGAAACACAATAAGGCGATCAAGGCGATGAAAGAACGCCTGGAAGCCAATGGCAAGGCCCCCAAGCAGATCATCTGCGCAGCAATGCGCAAGCTGCTGCACTTCATTTACGGAGTGCTCAAGTCAGGACTGCCATATGACCCGAAACTTGCGCTTGCCCGGTGAGGCTCAAGACGGTATCTACAAAGCGCCTACAACCACGCTCAGCGGGAGGCAGTGATCAGCAGGTCAAACTCTTTGAGCAGCACCTGCAACTGCCGATCCTTGCCGCCAAGGTTGCGCTGGGCGAAGACCATTTCCGCCATTTCCTGAATGCCCGAGGCGTTCGGCAAGGGCAGATCCTGTTCGAGGATCATCTTCATGCGCGGCAGGAAGATCCATTGCAGCCATTGCTCGAAGTCCAGCGTGTCGACCGAAAACGGCTCGACACTGCTCAGCGCTTCGGCCGATGGCTCAACCTCATCCCACCAGCCCTGGGTGCGCAGCTCGCGTTCAATCAACAACAGCTGATCGGCGATTTTCGGGAAACGCACGTCCATCACAGGGAAACCTTGGCCTTCTGACGGGCCAGCGCGGCGCCGGCGGAATCGCCTTGTTTCTCACGAGATTGAGCGATGATTTCCCACAGGCTGGCTTGCAGATCCGGACGACCGTTGGCCATGGTCAACGCGCGACGGGCAAATTGCTCGGCTTGCGGCGCATCGCCCTGGGCCATGCGCACCTGCGCCAGACGGTAAAGCACTTGTGGCTCACGGGGGGCGACACGTTGCGCCCGCTCCAGGCTGGAAGAGGCACCGTTTAGGTCGCCGCCGGCCTGCTGCTGTTGCGCGGTGGTCAGCAAGGCGAGTACCGGACCGTCCAGTTGCTCATCCGCCGACAGCCCGCCACCGCTGCTGGCCGAAGGAATGCCACTTGGCGTCGACGGCATGCTGTAGCTGCCGGAGTTGATCGGTGCCGACTCAACCGCCGATGGGTTGTAAGGCCCCGACGTGATACCGCCGGATGCAGGCCCCGGGACGATCGGCGAAGAACTGATCGGTGTTGACACCGCAGCACCGCCGCCCGGCACCATCACCACCACGCCGGTATCGCCTTGCGGAATCGCCTGAGTCTGGCCCTGCGCCGGGCGCTTGACCGTGGTCTGGCGGAAACCGCCATTGGCGCCGATGCGTTCGCTATTGGACACGGCCGTACCCGAATCCACTACCGGAATCGAACCACGCTGTACGGTGGAGCAGCCGCTGAGCAAAGCCACGGCGGTCACCGCTGGAATCAACCACTTGTTCACTTGAAACCCTCTTTGCTTAATTCATCCAGCCCTTGACCCAGTCCATCACCGATTCCGGCGAGGCAGGTGTTTCGCTTGCACACGCGGCGCCGGGTGGCGGCTCGCTGCCGCGAATATACGGCATCTGTACCGCGCCGGGGCAGTTGGCATCCGAACCCTGGCCGGTGCGCGAATCGACCCACGCTTGCACGACGTTGTCCGGCTGCGGCATGTCCAGCGGCAGCGGATCGGCCTTGCGCATGAAACTGGTCCAGACCTGCAGCGCACCGGTGGCCCCGGTGAACGGCGTCTTGCCGTTGTCGTCGCGACCCAGCCAGACCACTGCCAGCAGATCCTGACTGAAACCGGCAAACCAGCTGTCGCGCGAATCGTTACTGGTACCGGTCTTGCCCGCCAGTGTCAGGGTCTTGGGCAGCACGTTATAAACCGAACTGCCGGTACCTTCACGCATCACCCGCTGCATGGCGTTCTGGATCAGGTAAATCGAGGCAGGGTCGAAGCGCTGTTCGATCTGGAACGGATAACGCTTGAGCGGCTCGCCCTCGGCGGTCAGCACGCTGCGAATGCCGCGCATCGGCGTATTGAAACCACCGTTGGCCAGCGTCTGGTACATGGTCGCCACTTCGATCGGCGTCATGCCGCCAGCACCGAGCAGCATCGACGGGAACGCCGGGAATTCACGGGTAACTCCCAGACGACCTACGGTCTTGAGCACGTTCGGCACGCCGACTTCCAGGCCCAGGCGCGAGGTCGACAGGTTGTAGGAATGCGCCAGGCCCTGATAGAGGAACACCGTACCGTGGGAGCGGCGATCGTAGTTCTGCGGCTTCCACACCTGACCGTTGGCGCCTTTGACTGACAGCGGATCGTCCGACAGCCAACTGGTCAGCGTGTACTGGCTCGGTTTCTCAAGCGCGGTCAGATACACCGCCGGTTTGATCAGCGAGCCGATCGGGCGTACCGCATCGAGTGCGCGGTTGAAACCGGCGTAACTGGCCTGACGGCTGCCGATCATCGCCTGGACTTCACCGGTTTCCGGGTTGGTCACGACCATCGCCGCTTCGACGTCATCCGAGCCCTTGCGCCCGGCCAGACGCTTGAACGTGTCGTTGACCGAGGCTTCGGCTTTCATCTGCAGAATCGGGTCGAAACTGGTGAAGATGCGCAGGCCTTCTTCGGTCAAGTCTTCGTCGCGGTAGTCTTCGCGCAACTGGCGTTTGACCAGGTCGATAAAGCCCGGGAACGAGCTGTCGGCGAGCTTGCCGCGAGTCGTCACACCGAGCGGCATTTTCTTCGCCGCTTCGACTTGTTCGGGGGTTGCCACGCCTTGCTGCGCCAGCACGTCGAGGACCAGATTGCGCCGCTCCAGCGCGCGTTCCGGGTTGCGGCGCGGGTTGTAGTAGGACGGTCCCTTGACCATGCCGACCAGCATCGCAACCTGATGCAGTTTCAGTTCGGACAAAGGCTGGCCGAAGAAGAACTGACTGGCCAGACCAAAACCGTGCACCGCACGCTGGCCGTCCTGACCGACGAAGACTTCGTTGAGGTAGGCCTCAAGAATTTCCTTCTTGTCGTAATGCAGTTCCAGCAGCAACGCCATCATCGCTTCGGTGAGCTTGCGGGTCAGGCTGCGTTCGCTTGTCAGGTAAAAGTTCTTCACCAACTGCTGGGTCAGCGTACTGCCGCCCTGGGTCATCTTGCCGCCGGAGGTGTTGATCCACACGGCGCGGGCGATCGATTTCGGCGACACGCCCCAGTGGCTGTAGAAGTCGCGGTCTTCGACGGCGATCAGGGTTTCGAGCAAGTACGGCGGCACCTGATCGAGTTTGATCAGGATGCGGTCTTCGAGATTTTTCGGGTAAATGCCGCCGATCATCAGCGGCTCGAGGCGCACCACCGACAGTTTCGAACCGTTGGTCGAGGACAGTTCGGCGACGTAGTCGCCGGAGAAGCGCACACGCACTGGCTGCGGCTTTTCCAGACCTTCATAGAACTGGAAGCCACGGGTGTTCAGGTCAACCGTATTGCCGCTGACGGCGGCGGCGCCGGGGCCATTGCTCACGGCTTCGCGGCGATAGCCGAGGGCATCGAGTTCGGTGAGGAAATCGTCCTTGCTGAGCTTCTGTCCGACGAACAGCTCAAGCGGGCGCGCGTACACCTTGGCCGGGATGGTCCAGCGCTTGCCGGAGAACTTCTCCTGCACCACGGCATCGAGGTAAACGGCAAAGCCGGCCAGCACTACAAGGCCGACCAGGCTGAGTTTAATGGCCCAGCTCAACCATGGGCTGAGGCCCTTGGCTGGTGGTTTTTTCTTGGTACGGGGGGATCGGGATCGAGTCATGGCGGCGGATTATACGCACTTTATCGATCCTCAACAGGCACGCGCGGAGGTTTGCGTCAGGCGGGCAAGCAGCCATAATGGCCGCCTCGAATTCCCCCGCCTCTGAAGGATCGCCCGTGAGCCAGTCCCTGATCGCTGCCCTGCAAAACCCGGCCCTCTACCCGCATCCCGTCGAAGGGTTTCAGGTCATCGAAACCCACATCTCGTGGGTGATTCTCACCGGACCCTTTGCCTATAAAGTGAAGAAGCCGGTGAATTTTGGCTTCCTCGACTTCACCAGCCTCGACGCACGTGCGCATTTCTGCGCTGAAGAGCTGCGGCTGAACCAGCGTCTGACCGATGATTTGTATCTGGACGTGTTGCCGGTCACCGGCAGCGTCGAGGCACCGCAACTGGGCGGCGACGGCCCGGCTATCGAATACGTGCTGAAAATGCGCCAGTTCCCGCAGAGCGGCTTGCTCAGCACCCTGCAAGCCAATGGCGAACTGACCACTCAGCACATCGACGCGTTGGCCGAGCAGATCGCCCATTTCCATCTCAACGCCCCGAAAGTCCCGGCCGAACACGACGCCGGCACGCCGGACAGCGTGATGGCGCCGGTCGCGCAAAATTTCGAGCAGATCCTGCCGTTCCTCAGCGACAAGAACGATTTGCTGCAACTTGAGGCATTGAAAGCCTGGGCCGAAAGCAGCTTCGAGCGCCTCAAGCCCCTGTTCGCCCAGCGCAAGGCGCAAGGTTTCACCCGTGAATGCCACGGCGACATTCACCTGGGCAACGCCACGGTCATCGACGGCAATGTGGTAATTTTCGACTGCATCGAGTTCAACGAGCCATTCCGTTTCACTGATGTCTGGGCCGACACCGGCTTCCTCGCCATGGACCTGGAAGACCGTGGCCTGAAATCGTTGGCGCGTCGCCTCATCAGCCAGTACCTGGAACTGACCGGCGACTATGAGGGCCTGGAAGTGCTGAACTTCTATAAAGCCTACCGCGCGCTGGTGCGGGCCAAGGTGGCATTGTTCAGCATGCCGGCGGACGCGACTGCGGTGCAGCGCGCCACCACCCTGCGCCAGTACCGCAACTACGCCAATCTGGCGGAAAGCTACAGCACCATTCCTTCGCGCTTCATGGCCATTACCCACGGTGTTTCCGCCGTCGGCAAGAGCCATGTGGCCATGCGCCTGGTCGAAGCGCTGGGCGCAATTCGCCTGCGTTCCGATGTCGAGCGCAAGCGCCTGTTCGGTGAGCAGACCGTTGCCAACGACGTGCAGGCCGGCATTTACAGCGCCGATGCCAGCACCGCGACCTACGCGCGCCTGCATGAAATCGCCGAGGTGATCCTGCACGCCGGCTTCCCGGTGGTGATCGACGCGACTTACCTCAAGCGTGAACAGCGCGACAACGCGGCGAAGATTGCCGAAGCCACCGGCACGCCGTTCCTGATCCTCGACTGCAACGCCCCGCAAGCCGTGATCGAGAGCTGGCTGGCGATGCGCCAGGCCGATCAGAAGGATCCGTCCGACGCCACCCTGGCAGTGATCGAAGCGCAGCAGGTCAACCGCGAAGCGCTGACCCCGGAGGAGATTCTGCGCAGCAAACGCGTGCAGACCAATGAATCCGGCACGCTGGACACCGTGGTCGCGCAGATCCGTCAGCGCCTGCCTGGCCTGTAAAAAACTATTTCGGCCGTGAAGCCCTCGCTCGCTTCACGGCCGGCAAATAGTGGCACTATACTGGCGTCATAAAACCAACAGGTGATCTGACATGAGCCAGCCTAAACTGCTCGAAACTCCGCTTTACGCCCTGCTGCACAGAGATGACGTTGCAGGCTTCAACAAAGAACGTCCACAGGATGGTCTGATCGACATGGTCGGCGGCGATTTCCGTGGCCTCGACCTGCGTGAACTGAACGCCGATAACGTGGATTTCCGCGATGCGTATTTCCGCTCCGCCGATTTGCGTGGCATCGATTTTCGCAAGGCTTCGCTCGAAGGCGCCAGCCTGGCCCATGCACAGATTTCCGGTGCGTACTTCCCGCCGGAGCTGAGTGCCGACGAGATCCTGATGTCGATGAATTTCGGTACACGGTTGCGCTATCGCACTCGCTGATATCCGGAAATCTTCCTGACACCACGCCTTGCCCCTATGGGAGCGAGCCTGCTCGCGACGGCGTAGTGTCAGTCGATATTGATTGTGTCTGATACGCCCTCTTCGCGAGCAGGCTCGCTCCCCCATTGTTAACCGCCTAACTCGCTTCCCTCTGCGTTCGCAGGTCCTTTACCCCCTTTCTTAGAAGCTTTTGCGTCGAATCCGACCAAACAACCACGCTTTTCCTACTGATGGCTACACTGCTGAGAAGCTCGCCCACGCACCATTCGGCCGTCGCAAGGAGGCTTGATGAATGATGAACTGCAACACCTGAAAAATCTTGGCAAGACATCGGCGCAATGGCTGCATGCCGTGGGCATCCACAGCGCCTCGGACTTGCGTCGCCTAGGTGCAGTGGATGCCTACCGGGCCGTGCGTACTCGAGGCTTTCGCGCTTCAAAGGTGTTGTTGTATGCGATCGAAGGGGCGTTGATGGACGTGCACTGGAACGACATCCCTGCCGAGCGCAAGGACGCCTTGAACAAACAGCTCGAAGCCATTTCCGCGCGCCACAAGAACTGAACAGGCGCTGACGCCATGTATTTACTGGGGGAACAATCGGCCCACGCCGACGCATTGATCAATCGCTTGCAGAGTCTTCCCGGGCAGTGGCTGCAGGATTTGTCGCCGTGCGCGACTGTTGTCGAACTGGAGGCCACGGATGATTTGTATGCGCAGTTGCCGGACGATCAGCTGTTTTTGCTGAGCGAGGGCGTTGTGCATGGCTGCATCGCGGGCCGCCCTCTGTTCTATTGGCAGGAAGGTGATCTGCTCGGTCTGCAACGTGGCGAGCAATGGAGCGACTGTCGCGTATGCAGCGACAGCACTGTGCGCCTGCTGCCCTATGGTCGCGCAGAGGTTTTGCAGCATTTGTATGCCGACCCTGATCGAGCCGAGCAGCTTCTGAGCTATCTGCTCGGGCAAATGGCGCTGCTCGCCCACGCTGTGGCCGAGTTGAAACCCCGGGAGTTCCGCAGCACCAACGGCTTCAAACGGGTCGAGGCCGGCGCCGTGCTGATCCAACAGGGCGATGCAGCGGATCATGTCTTCGTGATCATCGACGGGCACGCCGAGGCATTTGTTGACGGGCACAAGGTCGGTGACGTGCCGAAGGACGAGATTTTCGGCGCCATGGCGTTGTTTACCGGCGAGCCGCGCAACGCCACGGTAGTGACGTCCGAGCCGAGCACGGTGATGTTGATTCCTGGTGATCAGTTTTTGAGCATGACCCGCAGCAACCCGAAGATCGCCCATGGCCTGATTGAGGGTATGGCTCGACGCATCGGACAGTTGAATCGGCAGATTACGCAGTTGACGACGCAGCGCACCTAGCGCATAGCCCTTTATTCACAGGGCCTCACCACCACTCGCAAAACTAAATTACAGATTGGCAAAAACAGCGGTTGACTCGGTAATGAGAATCGCTATGATTATCACAACTGGTCGCGAGATCAGTCGATATTCTGAAAAGCCCTTGGTTCGGACTCTCAGATTATCTCCTCATCAGGCTAATCACGGTTATTTGACCCGGTTTTTACCGGGTCTTTTTTTGCCCGCAGAAAAGTCATTTGCCGAATTGCTGGCGCATCTGCTCGCAGTAATCGGGCTTCGGCGTCGCCGGCGTGTACCAGACGTAGTCGGCCATCGCTGCCGTGACTGCATCGCCCTGCTCGGCGAGTATCAATACGATCGGTGGTTTGTCAGCGCCAAGATCCAGCAAATGCAGCGGCACGCCGACATCCTTGCGCGCATGCCAGGCACCGGCCAGCAGGATCGAAGGCATTGGCGCCGCCAGCATGCGTTCGGCCATGCGTCGATCACGCTGTTGCTGAATCGCCAACATCGCCGGCATCTGTGATTCGGGCAGCAGGCCGCAGTGGGATTCACTGATTTGCCCAAGCAAGGTTTTTTTAACCGAAAGCGCATTACTGCGCGGGCCGTCGAGAGCAGGTGGATTTCGATAAAACGCGCGGATTTCGCTGTCATCGAGATTGGCCGCCAGCAGCGGATATGGCTGTGTCAGAGCGAAGCGCACGATCGGCCCGTAAAGATTCCAGTCCCAGCCCTCCTGCCAGGCCAATGCCGCAGGCAAATCAGCCGCGACGGACTTCGACTGGCGCAGCGCATCGACTTTCGCTTGTTGATCCGGCGTGAGCATTTCCAGCAGCAGACTGCCTTGCACCCGGCGCTCGCCCAGCGACTGCAACAGCCACAATTGCGCAGCATGATGATCGGCATTGTCGTGCTGCTCACCGATGATCAAACGCTCAGGTTCAGCGAGACGCACCAGCAGTTGCTGCGCGGTGAGCATCTCGCCGCTGCGCAGATCGCGGATATCGCCGCCCACCGGTGGAGCCGCCACGTGCTGACACCCCGCGAGCAACACCAGTGCCAACAACCACAATCCACGCATGCGACACCTCGATGATTGATCAGCGGGCGATGATCAGCGGATGCCCACGCTCCGGGTGCGGTTGCACCAAAACCTCCAGGCCGAACACCGCTCTGAGCGTATCCGGACGCAGCACCTGCTGCGGGGTATCCAGCGCAACCGGGCGCCCCTCCTCCAGCAACAGCACGCGATCACAATAGCGCGCCGCAAGATTCAGATCATGCAGGATCACCAGTACCGCCGCGCCGCGATCGGCGAACTCGCGCACCGCCTGCAGGGTGGTGTGCTGATGCAGCGGATCGAGCATCGATGTCGGTTCGTCGAGCAACAAGGTTTGCCCGGCCTGACCCGGCCAGAGTTGCGCCAGCACCCGCGCCAGATGCACGCGCTGACGCTCGCCACCGGACAATGCCAGATAGCTGCGCCCACCCAAGTGACCGGCATCGGCGGCGGCCAGCGCTGCCGCGACGATTTCGTCATCACGTACGCGCCCGGTCTGGTACGGCAAACGGCCCATGCCGACGACCTCTTCGACGGCGAAGGCAAAATCCAGCGTCGACACCTGCGGCAACACCGCCAGTCGTTGTGCCCGCTGTGTTCCGCTCCAATAGCTCAATGCCTGTCCATCGAGCGAAACGTTGCCGTCACTGGCGAGCAACTCCCCGCACAAGGCGCCAAGCAACGTGCTTTTCCCGGCGCCGTTCGGCCCCAGCACGCCAAGCACCTCGCCGGGTTCGAGCCCGAGCGTGACTCCACTGAGCACCGCTTTGCGGCCACGGCGAACATGCAGATTGTGCGCAGACAACATCAGGCACGCCCTCGCAGCAGCAGATAAAGAAAGAACGGCGCGCCGATAAACGCGGTGACAATGCCGATTGGCAACTCCGCCGGCGCCAGCGCCAGGCGCGCCACCAGATCGGCGAGCAATAACAGGCTCGCACCCGCCAGGACCGAGGCTGGCAATAGCACTTTGTGATCCGGGCCGGCCAGCAGGCGCACCAGATGCGGCACCACCAGCCCGACAAAACCGATCATGCCCGCAGCGGCCACCGCCGCGCCAACACCCAGCGCGGTGCATAACACCAGTTCGCGCTTGAGCCGTTCGACATCGATGCCCAGATGACCAGCCTCGGATTCACCGAGCAACAAGGCATTCAATGCCTTGGCCCGACGCGGCAGCCACAGCGCCACGCCGATGGTGATGATCAGCAAGGGCCACAACCGCGCGTAACTGGCGCCGTTGAGGCTGCCCAGGTTCCAGAAGGTCAGAGTGCGCAGCGTCGCGTCATCGGCCAGATAAGTGAACAGACCGACCGCCGAACTGGCCAGCGCCGTCAGCGCGATACCGGCCAGCAACATGGTCGCCACGTGGGTCTGACCGTTGCGCCTGCCCAGCCGATAGACCAGCGCCGTCACCCCGAGCCCGCCAAGAAACGCGCACACCGACAACAGATACGGCCCGAACCACTCCGGCAGGCCGCCAAAGAACGAGCCGCCGACAATCGCAATCGCCGCGCCAAGTGCCGCGCCACTGGACACCCCGACCAGCCCCGGGTCCGCCAGCGGATTACGAAACAGACCCTGCATCGCCACGCCGGACAGCGCCAGCACGCCACCGACCGCCAAGCCGAGCAAGGTTCGCGGCAGGCGGATCTGGCCGAGAATCAGCTCGGCCTGCTCCAGCCCCTCCGGCGCCAGCGGCACGCCAACCAGACGCAGCGCGGCGCGCAAAGTGTCAAACAGCGGCAGGCTCACCGGCCCCAATGCCAGCGACAGCCAGATCGCCAGCAGACACAACAATGTCAGGCCGATGAACAAGCCACGGGGTTTGACCAGTGTGGTCATTGGCCGCCCTTGGCCGGGTAGAAACCGTCCGTCAGGGTTTGCAAAGCAGCCGGCAACCGTGGCCCGAGACCGCCAACCAGCAGCGTCGGGTCCAGCTCCATCACCCGCCCGCTTTTGGCCGCGCGGCTGGAATTGAGGATGGGGTTTTCCTTGAACAACGCGGCTTTTGCCGCCTCACCGGTCAACGCTCGGTCAGCGAACACCAGCACTTCGGGATCGAGGCTGGCGAGGGATTCGACAGAAAACGGTTTGTAGCCGGTATGAGTAGCAAGGTTGTGCCCGCCGGCCTGTTGCAGCAGCCAATCGGCTGCGGTGTCCTTGCCGGCGATCAACGGCTTGCCGCCGGCGTGCCCGAGCAGCAGCAACACACCGGGGGCTTTCTGTGTGGTTTGCACTTGGGCAACTCGCACTGTCTGCGCCTGGAGCTGCTGTTGATAATTCTCCAGCAACTGCGCAGCCTTCTCTTGCGCACCGAGCAACTGGCCCAGATGAGTGACATTCTTTTCCAGCGTCGGCAGATCAGGCTGGGCTGAAAACAACTCGACCTTTACCTTGGCTGCTTTGACTTGCGCCAGAACCGGCGGCGGCCCCATTTCTTCGGTACCGATCAGAATGTCCGGACGCAGGCTCAAGATGCCTTCGGCCGACAGGCTGCGCTGATAACCAATACTCGGCAGCGCCTGCAACGATTCGGGATGCTGGCTGGTGGTATCGACCCCCACCAGCTTCGACTCGCCGCCCAGTGCGCTGACCCATTCCGACAGCGCGCCACCGGCGCTGACCCAGCGTTGCGGTAAATCCGCCGCAGCCGCCTGATGGCAGAGCAAAAGGCCGGCGCACAGCACGGCAACGCGGGTTTTCAGGCGCATACACAGCTTCCTTGAACAAGGTTTCCCGGGCATCGGCGCAGCGAGCCAAGTATCCTCGGCAACGGCCAGACTCCCTGTGGGAGAAGGTCGCCATTTGATAATTGTTTGCATTTGAACGTCAAGCTCGGACGTATCCCGACACGAGCGGACATTAGAGGATAGCCATGAAGTTTCTCTGCGCCGGCAGCGATCTGGCCGAAGCTGGCAGTCGCGGTTTCGAAATCGAAGGCAAAAAGCTGTTTGCCGTGCGTCGAGGTGGCCAAGTCTTTGTCTATTTCAATCGCTGCCCGCACCGGGGTGTCGGGCTGGAATGGCAGCCCGACCAGTTTCTCGATCCGAGCAACAGCCTGATCCAGTGCGCCACCCATGGCGCACTGTTTCTGATCGAGAACGGCGAATGCGTCGCCGGCCCCTGCGCCGGGCAGTCGCTCACGGCAATTGAATGCCGGGAGGATACACAAGGCGTGTGGATCGACGTTTAACCGTTGAGCCGCACGTCGAGTCGGCGGTCGATGACCATCTCTTCATGGTCCAGGCGCACGCCATACGCCAACACCTCGACACCGCAAGCAACCGCTTCACGCAGCGCCTCGGCGTAAGCCCAATCGATTTCCTCGGCCGGGCGCACGGCATCGATGCCGGTGAGGTTCACGCAGTACAACTGCACCGCCCGAATGCCGTCGCGCGCCAGATGCGCCAGCTCGCGCAGATGTTTGGCGCCGCGCTGGGTCACCGCATCGGGAAACGCCGCCACCGCAGTGCCGTCGAAGCCGAGGGTGACGCTTTTGACTTCGACATACGCCGGTCCGCTGGGGTATTCGAGGCGGAAGTCGATGCGGCTTTTTTCCTGTCCGTAGGCAACCTCACGCTTTAACGCGGTAAAGCCGTTCAACTCGGTAATCACGCCAGCCTGCAAGGCTTCTTCAACCAGCCCATTCGCCCGCCCGGTGTTGACGCAAAACAGCCGGCCCTGCGGTGTTTCGCCAATTTCCCAAGTGCCGGGCAACTTGCGTTTAGGGTCGTTGGAGCGGCTGAACCAGACCTGCCCGCCCTCGACCTGGCAATTGAGCATCGAACCGGTATTCGGGCAGTGAATGGTCAGCAACTCGCCGCTAACGGTCTCGATATCAGCGAGAAAACGCTTGTAACGACGAATCAGCCGCGCTTCTTCCAGAGCAGGATAAAAGCGCATCAGCCTTGCCAGCTCTTCAAGCCGCGCGCGATGCGCTCCACCGCTTCCTGCAAACGTGCGAGGTTTTGTGTGTAAGCGAAGCGCACGTGATGACCGGCCTGATAACGACCGAAATCCAGTCCCGGCGTAAAGGCGACGTGCTCGGTTTCGAGGAAATGCCGGCAGAACGCGAAGGCATCGCCGCCGAAACGGCTGATATCGGCGTACAGATAAAACGCACCTTCAGGCTCAACGGCAATGTTGAAACCAAGTTCACGCAGCGCCGGCAGGAGAAAATCGCGACGGCGCGCAAACTCGGCGCGGCGCTCTTCGAGAATCGCAATGGTGGCGGGCTCGAAACAGGCCAGCGCAGCGTATTGCGCCATGCTCGGCGCGCTGATGTAGAGGTTCTGCGCAAGCTTTTCCAATTCGCTGACCGCCGCGTCTGGCGCCACCAGCCAGCCCAGGCGCCAACCGGTCATGCCGAAATACTTGGAGAAACTGTTGAGGACAAAAGCGCCGTCATCGACTTCCAGCACACTGGCAGCATCAGTGCCGTAGGTCAGGCCGTGGTAGATCTCATCCACCACCAAGTGCCCGTGTCGGGCCTTGATCGCTGTGGACAGTCCGCCCAGTTCATCACGGGTCAGCAGGGTTCCGGTCGGGTTGGCCGGCGAAGCGACGAGGGCGCCGACACTGTCGTGGTCCCAGTGCCGCGCCACCAGATCCGGGGTCAGTTGATAACGCACCTCCGGCCCGACCGGCACCAATTGCGCCGCGCCTTCGACCAGCCGCAAGAAATGCCGATTGCACGGGTAGCCCGGGTCGGCGAGCAGCCAGTGTTTACCCGGATCGACCAACAGGGCACTGGCCAGCAACAACGCGCCGGAGCCGCCCGGCGTGATCAGAATCCGCCGTGGGTCGATATTCAGGCCGTAACGCGATTGGTAGAAACCGGCGATCGCCTCGCGCAGTTCGGGAATGCCACGGGCGGCGGTGTAGCGGGTCTTGCCCGCCGTCAACGCAGCTTGTCCGGCGCGAATGATCGGCTCGGCGGTGGTGAAGTCCGGCTCACCGATTTCCAGATGGATCACGTCGTGGCCTTCGGCCTGCAATTCATTGGCCCGCGCCAGCAGCGCCATCACATGGAACGGTTCGATCGCACGACTGCGCGCACTGTAGGGGGCCATTGGAATGCCTTCGACGGAAAAAAGAGACGATTCTACCTGTCTGCCGGAACGAGCGAGAACCCGTGAAGGTCACAGCCTCAAGAACGCTGGACTGTAACGATCTGAACGTACGCTCCAGGATTGACTAAAATCAGTGATTGAACAGGTCTCCCTTCCCACAGACACGGCTTGTCAGACATCTGCAAGCGCCACCCGCCGGGGGCTCGACATCCGGGAGTAGCGCAGGCTGATTTGATCTGGTAAGTTCGCCCGCTTGCAGCCGCAGGGCCGGCAGGTGTCGGTGATGGAGCAATCCTGCGCAATGGATTACAAGAGTAGAGGCGGTCCATTTCATGCCCACCCAAGCAAAGCAACAGCAGCAAACGTCGATCAGCGGCTTCGAACCTTACGTTCAGAAGGCGGGTGAAGAGTACATGGGCGCTCCGATGCGCGCGCACTTCACCAAGATCCTGAACAAGTGGAAACTGGACTTGATGCAGGAAGTCGACCGTACGGTTGACCACATGAAAGACGAAGCGGCCAACTTCCCTGACCCGGCCGACCGTGCCAGCCAGGAAGAAGAGTTCTCCCTCGAACTGCGCGCCCGCGACCGCGAGCGCAAGCTGATCAAAAAAATCGACAAGACCCTGCAGTTGATCGAAGACGAAGAGTACGGCTGGTGCGAGTCCTGCGGCATCGAGATTGGCGTCAAGCGCCTCGAAGCCCGTCCGACCGCGGATCTGTGCATCGACTGCAAGACCCTGGCGGAAATCAAGGAAAAGCAGGTCGGCAAGTAATCTCGGCCTGAACGAAAAACGGAGCGTGTGAACGCTCCGTTTTTGTTTCTGTGTTTTGCCCGCGGAACCTGCGTCTGCCTCTGTGGGAGCGAGCCTGCTCGCGAAAGCGTCCTCTCAGATAACTCTTTCATGACTGACACAGCTTTCGCGAGCAGGCTCGCTCCCACAGAGGTAACCTGCTCAAATTCTGAATAGCCTTTATCGCCTCCATGACTGCCAAATCCCCCGCCTACATCGGCCGCTTCGCCCCTACCCCCAGTGGCCACCTGCACTTCGGTTCGCTGGTCGCTGCGTTGGCGTCTTACCTCGACGCCCGCTCCGTCGGTGGGCGCTGGCTGGTGCGCATGGAAGATCTCGATCCGCCGCGCGAAGAGCCCGGTGCGCAAGCGGCGATTCTCAAGGCGCTGGAAAGTTACGGCTTCGAATGGGACGGCGAAATGGTCCGCCAGAGCGATCGGCACGCGGCTTATGCCGAAGTGCTCGACAGCCTGTTCAACCACGGTCTGGCCTACGCCTGCACCTGCTCGCGCAAACAACTGGAGCCGTATCACGGGATTTATCCGGGGTTTTGCCGCAATGCCGGCCATGATCAGCACGACGCCGCGATCCGCCTGCGCGTGCCGGAGCTGGAATACCACTTCATCGATCGCGTGCAGGGCGAATACCGTCAGCACCTGGGCCGCGACGTCGGCGACTTCGTCATCCGTCGGCGCGATGGTCTCTACGCTTATCAATTGGCGGTGGTGCTCGACGACGCCTGGCAAGGCATTACCGATATTGTGCGCGGCGCCGATCTGCTCGATTCGACGCCGCGTCAGCTGTACCTGCAAGAACTGCTCGGCCTGAAACAGCCGCGCTATCTGCACCTGCCGCTGATCACCCAGCCGGACGGCAACAAACTCGGCAAGTCCTACCGTTCGCCGCCGCTCGAAGCCGATCAGGCCACGCCGTTGCTGCTGCGGGCCTTGCGCGCGCTGGGGCAGCATCCCGGCACCGAACTGGCTCACGCTTCGCCGCGCGAACTGCTGGCCTGGGGCAGCGCACATTGGGATGCTGCCAAGATACCGCGCACACTGACCCTGCCCGAAGCGCAACTGCAATGACGACACTTGCAGTCGCGCGCCCATCCGTTACCATCGCCGCACGTTTTCGGGCACGCGCATAAAAAAGAGAGGCCGGGATGTACATCTATCGCTTGGTCCTGCTTTTGGTCGTCGGGATCTACCTGTTCTCCCCCGCCATCATGGATTGGTGGATCGACGCGACGGGCGCCTGGTATCGCCCTTATCTGCTCTGGCTGATCCTGATTGTCGTGACCTTCATCCTGCAGAGCCAAAAAGATGCCGATGAGCTTTAGCCTGACCCAGATGATCCTGATCAGCGCCGCGTACCTGGCGGCGCTGTTCGGCGTTGCCTGGGTCAGCGAACGGGGCATGATCCCGCGCGCGATCATTCGCCACCCGTTGACCTACACCCTGTCGCTGGGGGTTTACGCCAGTGCCTGGGCGTTCTACGGCACGGTGGGCCTGGCCTATCAGTACGGTTACGGCTTTCTGTCCAGTTATCTCGGCGTGTCCGGTGCATTCCTGCTGGCGCCGGTGCTGCTTTATCCGATCCTGAAGATCACCCGCACCTATCAACTGTCGTCGCTGGCCGATCTGTTTGCCTTCCGCTTTCGCAGCACCTGGGCCGGCGCGCTGACCACGATTTTCATGCTGATTGGCGTCTTGCCATTGCTTGCCCTGCAGATTCAGGCAGTGGCCGACTCGATCGGCATCCTCACCGGCGAACGCGTGCAGAGCCGCGTGGCGCTGGCGTTCTGTGCGCTGATCATTCTGTTCACAATCTTCTTCGGTTCCCGGCATATCGCCACGCGCGAGAAACACGAAGGGCTGGTGTTCGCGATTGCCTTTGAGTCGATCATCAAACTGATCGCCCTCGGCGGCGTTGGCCTGTATGCGCTGTATGGCGTATTCGACGGCCCGCAACAGCTCGAACTGTGGCTGCTGCAAAACCAGACGGCCCTCGCCGCCCTGCACACGCCGTTGCAGGAAGGCCCGTGGCGCACGCTGCTGCTGGTGTTCTTCGCCTCGGCGATCGTGATGCCGCACATGTATCACATGACCTTTACGGAAAACCTCAACCCGCGCTCGCTGGTCAGCGCCAGTTGGGGCCTGCCGTTGTTTCTGCTGTTGATGAGTCTTGCCGTACCGCTGATTCTCTGGGCCGGACTGAAACTCGGCGCCACCACAGACCCGGAATATTTCACCCTCGGCATCGGCATCGCCGCCAACAGCAAACCGTTGGCCTTGCTTGCCTACGTCGGTGGCCTGTCCGCCGCCAGTGGCCTGATCATCGTCACCACCCTGGCCTTGTCGGGCATGGCGCTGAACCATCTGGTGCTGCCGCTTTATCAACCGCCGGCCGAAGGCAACATCTACCGCTGGCTGAAATGGACCCGTCGGGCGCTGATCGTGGCGATCATCATGGCCGGTTTCGGTTTCTACCTGATGCTCGGCGTCGAACAGGATCTGGCCAACCTCGGCATCGTCGCGTTCGTTGCGACCCTGCAATTTCTGCCCGGGGTGTTGTCGGTGCTGTACTGGCCGACCGCCAACCGCCGCGGTTTCATTGCCGGTCTGCTGGCGGGGATCACGGTCTGGGTGGTGACCATGCTGCTGCCGCTGGTCGGCAATCTGCAGGGTTTCTATATCCCGCTGCTGAACATGATCTACGTGCTCGACGACACCAGTTGGCACATGGCGGCCATCGCCTCGCTGGCCGCCAACGTGTTGATGTTCACCCTGATCTCGCTGTTCACCAACGCCAGCCCGGAAGAAGCCAGCGCCGCCGAAGCCTGCGCCGTGGACAACGTGCGCCGCCCGCAACGCCGCGAACTGCACGCCGCCTCGCCGCAGGAGTTCGCCACGCAGCTGGCCAAGCCGCTGGGTGCCAAGGCTGCGCAGAAAGAAGTCGAGCAAGCGCTGCGCGACTTGTATCTGCCCTTCGATGAACGCCGGCCGTATGCCTTGCGCCGGTTGCGCGACCGCATCGAGGCCAACCTGTCCGGCCTGATGGGTCCGAGCGTTGCGCAGGATATGGTGGAAACCTTCCTGCCCTACAAGGCTGGCGGCGAAAACTACGTCACCGAAGACATTCACTTCATTGAAAGCCGTCTCGAGGATTACCACTCGCGCCTCACCGGCCTGGCCGCCGAGCTCGACGCCCTGCGCCGCTACCACCGCCAGACCTTGCAGGAACTGCCGATGGGCGTCTGCTCGCTGGCCAAGGATCAGGAGATCCTGATGTGGAACAAGGCCATGGAAGAGCTTACCGGCATCGCCGCGCAGCGAGTGGTCGGTTCGCGCCTGAGTACCATCGCCAACCCATGGAAAGAGTTGCTGCAAGGCTTCATCAACCTGCCCGACGAGCATTTGCACAAACAGCATCTGGCGCTCGATGGTCAGACCCGCTGGCTGAATCTGCACAAAGCGGCAATCGACGAGCCGTTGGCACCGGGTAACAGTGGCCTGGTGTTACTGGTCGAGGATTTGACCGAAACGCAGATGCTCGAAGATAAACTGGTGCATTCCGAACGGCTGGCCAGCATCGGTCGACTCGCAGCGGGGGTGGCCCACGAAATCGGCAACCCGATCACCGGCATCGCCTGCCTGGCGCAGAACCTGCGCGAAGAGCGCGAAGACGACGGCGAGCTGACGGAAATCAGCGGGCAGATTCTCGAGCAGACCAAACGCGTCTCGCGCATCGTCCAGTCGCTGATGAGCTTCGCCCATGCCGGCAGTCATCAGCACAACGACGAACCGGTGTGTCTGGCCGAAGTCGCGCAGGATGCCATCGGCCTGCTGGCGCTGAACCGGCGCAATTTCGAAGTGCAGTTCTACAACCTGTGCGATCCCGATCATTGGGTCGAAGGCGACCCGCAACGGCTCGCCCAGGTGCTGATCAATCTGCTCTCCAACGCCCGCGACGCCTCGCCGCCGCACAGTGCGGTACGGGTCAAGAGCGAAGCCGGCGAACACACGGTCGATCTGATCGTCGAAGACGAAGGCAGCGGTATTCCGTCGAGCATCATGGACCGATTGTTCGAACCTTTCTTCACCACCAAGGATCCGGGTGAAGGCACCGGTCTGGGCCTTGCACTGGTCTATTCCATCGTTGAAGAGCATTATGGACAAATCACCATCGACAGCCCGGCTGATGTACAAAGCCAACGCGGCACCCGTATCCGGGTGACCTTACCGCGTCATGTCGAAGCGACGTCCGCTGTGAACTGAGACCGTCGAGAGTATCGAATCAATGCCGCACATTTTGATCGTCGAAGACGAAACCATTATCCGCTCCGCCTTGCGCCGCCTGCTGGAACGCAACCAGTACCAGGTCAGCGAAGCCGGATCAGTGCAGGAAGCACAAGAACGCTTCACCATTCCTACGTTCGATCTGATCGTCAGCGACCTGCGCCTGCCGGGCGCTCCGGGCACCGAGCTGATCAAGCTCGGGCAAGGCACACCGGTGCTGATCATGACCAGTTACGCCAGCCTGCGCTCGGCGGTCGACTCGATGAAAATGGGCGCGGTCGATTACATCGCCAAGCCGTTCGACCACGATGAAATGCTCCAGGCGGTTGCACGGATCCTGCGTGATCGTCAGTCGGCGCCAGCTGCCGGCGAAGCCACGGCGAGCAAGCCTGCCGCCGGCAATGGCAAAGCCGCTGTGGATAACAGCAATGGCGAAATCGGCATCATCGGCTCCTGCCCGCCGATGCAGGACCTGTACAGCAAGATCCGCAAAGTCGCGCCAACCGATTCCAACGTATTGATTCAGGGTGAGTCCGGCACCGGTAAAGAACTGGTGGCCCGCGCCCTGCACAATCTGTCGAAACGCGCCAAGGCGCCGATGATTTCGGTGAACTGCGCGGCGATTCCGGAAAGCCTCATCGAGTCCGAACTGTTCGGCCACGAGAAAGGCGCGTTCACCGGGGCCAGCGCCGGTCGCGCCGGTCTGGTCGAAGCGGCGGACGGCGGCACCTTGTTTCTCGATGAGATCGGCGAACTGCCCCTCGAAGCCCAGGCTCGCTTGCTGCGGGTTCTGCAGGAGGGCGAGATCCGCCGCGTAGGTTCGGTACAGTCGCAGAAAGTCGATGTGCGCCTGATCGCTGCAACGCACCGCGATCTGAAGAGCCTGGCGAAAATCGGCCAGTTCCGTGAAGACCTTTATTACCGTCTGCACGTGATTGCCCTGAAGCTGCCGCCGCTGCGCGAGCGTGGCGCCGACGTCAACGAAATCGCCAATGCCTTCCTCGCTCGCCAGAGCGCGCGGATCAATCGCACCGACCTGAAATTCGCTGCCGACGCTGAACAGGCGATCCGGCACTATTCGTGGCCCGGTAACGTGCGTGAGCTGGAAAACGCGGTTGAGCGCGCGGTGATTCTCAGCGAAAGCCCGGAGATTTCGGCCGACCTGCTGGGCATCGACATCGAGCTGAGCGATCTGGAAGACGACGAGTTCATCGGTCTGCCGCCGCAAACCGGCGGTAACGCCAGCAACAGCAGCCATGAGCCGACCGAGGATCTGTCGCTGGAAGACTATTTCCAGCACTTCGTCCTCGAGCATCAGGACCACATGACCGAGACCGAACTGGCACGCAAACTGGGCGTCAGCCGCAAATGCCTGTGGGAACGCCGCCAGCGTCTGGGCATTCCACGGCGCAAGACCGGGGTCGCCAGCGAAAGCTGAGCGTTACCCACCGCGTGCGCGGGTAACGCATGACAATGTGAAAAAACTGTTACCGCAGTCGATTCACGTAACAGAAGCCGGGGTTATCGGTAACGAAACCCCGGCTTTTTTTCGCCCCTGCAAAACGGTTATATCGACCTAACCCCTTGTTTTACTGGGCTTGGCAAAAGTTGGCACGCACCCTGCTATATGTTTTGTACAAGAACAATAACAAGCAATGCACAAGACAATAAAAATAAGACGAATCGACTCACGCACAATAAAAACAAGACGGCGAGAGGCGCAGCTAACTGATTCTTTTGGAGAGGCGTTGTATTTGGGGCTTGCCCCACGACCAGGCCGAGAACAACAAAAACTGTCCTAAGACAGAGCCTGTACTGGTTGGATCGACAGATCACTGCAATTCAGCGACCAAAGCAATCCGTTTGCTCTTGGCTCCCGATTGGGAGGGTCACGAAGGAAACGCTTCGTGGCGAGGGCACTCAACAAAAACAAGAAGCCCGAATCAATAATAAAAAGAGCACGCAACTACTTCTTGGGGAGCTTCGGCTCCCCTTGTAGTTTCTCCCCTCCGTGAAATTCCCCCGTTTTCCTCGCTGGACCCTTGTAGCTTGGGGCTTGCAGCTCATATCTGCCGCGTCCTACACCATCCCCCGACTAAATGCTAGAATCTGCGCCCATCATGCGGTCATTCTTTTGGTATGGCCGAACATTCCTTCAAACAGTGCATCCCATGCTGAAGAAGCTGTTCCAGTCATTCCGAACTCCCGTGCGTCGTACGCAACACATCCGCAGCACCCCTGAAGTGCTCAACAGCGGCCAACATTCGCTGCAGAAAACGCAGTTCAGCCGCTATGCGGTGAATATCGTCGAACGCCTGCAAGGTGCCGGTTACCAGGCTTATCTGGTCGGTGGTTGCGTGCGTGACATGCTGTTGGGCATCACGCCCAAGGATTTCGACGTCGCCACCAGCGCCACCCCCGAGCAGGTCCGTGCCGAATTCCGCAATGCGCGGATCATCGGTCGCCGGTTCAAACTGGTGCACATCCATTTCGGTCGCGAAATCATTGAAGTCGCGACCTTCCGCGCCAATCACCCGGTCAACGAAGACGAGGAAGACAGCAACCAGTCTTCGCGCAACGAGAGCGGGCGGATTCTGCGCGACAACGTCTACGGCACCCTGGAAGAAGACGCGCAACGCCGCGACTTCACCATCAATGCTCTGTATTACGATCCGGTCAGCGAGCGCATTCTCGATTACGCCAATGGCGTGCACGACATTCGCAATCACCTGATCCGTCTGATCGGCGACCCGAAGCAGCGTTACCAGGAAGACCCGGTGCGCATGCTGCGGGCCGTGCGTTTCGCCGCCAAGCTCAACTTCGGCATCGAGAAGCACACCGTGCAGCCGATCCGTGAGCTGGCGCCGATGCTGCGCGAGATTCCGTCGGCGCGGCTGTTCGAAGAAGTGCTCAAGCTGTTCCTCTCCGGGCACGGCGCGATCACCTTTGAAATGTTGGTTGATCTGCAACTGTTCGCCCCGCTGTTCCCGGCCAGTGCCGAGGCGCTGGAATACAACCCGGAATACACCCACACGCTGATCAGCGAAGCGCTGACCAACACCGATCTGCGCATCAAGCAGAACAAACCGGTGACCCCGGCGTTCCTGTTTGCCGCCCTGCTCTGGCCGGCACTGCCGGCCCGCGTGTTGCGTCTGCAGGAACGTGGCATGCCGCCGATTCCGGCGATGCAGGAAGCCGCTCACGAGCTGATTGCCGAACAGTGCCAGCGCATCGCGATTCCGAAGCGCTTCACCATGCCGATCCGCGAAATCTGGGACATGCAGGAACGCCTGCCACGGCGCAGTGGCAAACGCGCCGATCTGTTGCTGGACAACCCGCGCTTCCGCGCCGGCTACGATTTCCTCCTGCTGCGTGAAAGCGCCGGTGAGGAGACCGATGGCCTCGGCGAATGGTGGACCGATTATCAGGACGCCAACGACAGCGAGCGTCGCGACATGATCCGCGACCTCAGCGGCAAGGGTGACGATGCCAGCGGCGCGCCACGCAAACGTCGCCGCAGCGGCGGTTCCAAGCGCAAGCGCGCCGGCGCCTCGAGCGCGACGGGCGAGTAAGCGATGGAACGCATCTACATTGGTCTGGGCAGCAACCTCGCTGACCCGGCCGACCAGTTGCGCAGCGCCATCGCGGCGCTGGGGCAATTGCCGCAGACGAGTCTTGCCGGCGTTTCAGCCTTTTATCAAAGCGATTCACTGTTGCCGGGCCAGCCGCGCTACACCAACGCTGTCGCCGCCCTCGACAGCTCGCTCGCACCGATCGAGTTGCTCGACGCCTTGCAGGCGATCGAAAACGCTCAGGGCCGCGAACGTCTGGAACGCTGGGGGCCACGCACCCTGGATCTGGATATTCTGCTGTTCGGCGATCGCCTGATCGACGAGCCACGGCTGAAAGTCCCGCATTACCAGATTCAGGAGCGGGCGTTCGTTCTCTATCCCCTCGCTGAACTGGCACCGCAGGATCTGCGTCTTGCCGACGGCCGCACGCTGACAGACCTGCTGGCCGCCTGCCCGTTCGTCGGCCTCGAACGCCTCTCCCAGCCCTGACAAAAATCTTCTGTGAAATGTGGTTATGTGGCGAGGGGATTTATCCCCGCTGGACTGCGAAGCAGGCCCAAATCTGACCAAGCCGTATACAAACATGGGGCCGCTCCGCGACCCAACGGGGATAAATTCCCTCGCCACAGGTCACCTGCCAATCTCCAGTTTTTGTCAGACAAAAATCCCCCCAATCAGGCCCGCCGCGCCGCTGAATCGCATCAGTAACGCCGGTAACACCGCCCGCGTAACAAGGCGGTAACACACGCAATTGACTTCCTGTTGGCTCATCACGACTATAGGCGTCCCGCTGCCGCCAACCCGGCATGAACGGGCGCAATCCAGGCCTTTCAAAGCACGACACAAGACCGTGCGCCTGAGTAGATGAAGAATCACGCGCGTGACTCGCAGCAGTTTCCAGAGCGCCTGAACGAGGATTTTTTACATGCCAGCCATCACCCTGACCACGCTCCAGAGCCTCAAGCAGAAAGGTGAAAAAATCACCATGCTGACCTGCTATGACGCGACCTTCGCCCATGCCTGCAATGAGGCCGGTGTCGAAGTGCTGCTGGTCGGCGACTCCCTGGGCATGGTCCTGCAGGGGCACGACAGCACCCTGCCAGTGACCACGGCGGAAATGGCCTATCACGTCGCCAGCGTCAAGCGTGGCAATGGCGATGCCCTGATCCTCGCCGACCTGCCGTTCATGGCCAACGCCACCCTCGAACAGACCATGAACAACAGCGCCATGCTGATGCAGGCCGGTGCGCACATGGTCAAGGTCGAAGGTCAGCTGTGGCTGGCGGAGTCGATCCGTCTGCTCGCCGAACGTGGAGTGCCGGTGTGCGCGCACATGGGCCTGACGCCGCAAGCAGTGAACATTCTCGGTGGCTATAAAGTGCAGGGCCGCAATGAGAACCAGGCGCGGCAGATGCGTGCCGATGCGATCGCGCTGGAGCAGGCCGGTGCGGCCATGCTGTTGCTCGAGTGCGTGCCGAGCGAACTGGCGGCAGAAATCAGCCAGGCCGTGGGCATTCCGGTGATCGGCATCGGTGCCGGCAACGCTACCGACGGCCAGGTGCTGGTATTGCACGACATGCTCGGCCTGTCGATCAGCGGCCGCGTACCCAAATTCGTCAAGAACTTCATGCAAGGTCAGGACAGCATCCAGGCCGCGCTGAAGGCTTACGTCAGCGAAGTCAAAGCCACCACGTTTCCCGGCATCGAACACGGATTCTCTGCATGAACACCGTCAAAACCGTACGCGAACTGCGTGCCGCCGTCGCTCGCGCGCGCAGTGAAGGCAAGCGCATCGGCTTCGTGCCGACCATGGGCAACCTGCACAGCGGCCACGTCGCATTGATCACCAAGGCTACGCAGCGAGTGGATTTCGTGGTCGCGAGTATTTTCGTCAACCCGCTGCAATTCGGCGCCGGCGAAGACCTCGACAAATACCCGCGCACTCTCGCCGCCGATCAGGAAAAGCTCCTCGAAGCCGGTTGCGACCTGCTGTTCGCGCCGACGGTTGAAGAGATGTACCCGGACGGCATGGCCGGCCAAACCAGGGTCAGCGTGCCGCAATTGTCCGAAGGCCTGTGTGGTGCCAGCCGTCCGGGGCACTTCGAAGGTGTGGCGACCGTAGTCAGCAAGCTGTTCAACATGGTCCAACCGGACCTGGCGATCTTCGGCCAGAAGGATTACCAGCAACTGGCGGTGATCCGCGCACTGGTGCATGACCTGAACATGCCGATCCAGATCATCGGCGAGCCAACCGTACGTGCTGCGGACGGTCTGGCGCTGTCGTCACGCAACGGCTTCCTCAGTGAAGACCAGCGCGCCGTGGCGCCGGTGGTCTACCGCGTGCTGAGCACTATCGCCGAAGCGATCAAGCAAGGTGAGCGTGATTACCCGGCGCTGATCGCTGCGCAGTTGCAGGTGCTGGAAGCGGCGGGGCTGCGTCCGGACTATCTGGAGATCCGTCATGGCCTGACCTTGCGTCCGGCGACGGCGGAAGACCGCGATCTGGTGATTCTGGCGGCGGCGTTCCTCGGCACTACGCGGTTGATCGACAACCTGCACCTGAATCTTGATAGCCCGATTTAAGCAGCAACGAATTTCCCTGTGGGAGCGAGCCTGCTCGCGAAAGCGGTGTATCAGCGACTTATAAATTGCCTGACACTCCGCCTTCGCGAGCAGGCTCGCTCCCACATGTGTTTCCGGTGCATGCCGGTTGGGCGAAAGTCTTCCGGGCACCTCCGTTTGTCGGCCAGATTCCTCTGCGGATGTTAAAAAAGTACAGGGATCTGGTCAGACAAAGTCAAGACAGAACGCAGCGCGAGGTTTACTGTATTCGCCCTGTGTCCAGATCTCGTGTCGACGCAGTTGATCCCATGCGCTAAAACCCGTGGTTGATCTGTACCGTGTTCAAAAGGCCGTTCAAGTAAAAAGGAAAACCGCAGCGATGGCGTACTACCGCACTCCTCACGACGTTACCGCTCTGCCCGCCTGGCAAGCGTTGAAAGACCACCGCCAAGCCATGCAGGATTTCAGCATGCGCGAAGCCTTCAACGCCGATCCGCAGCGTTTCAATCAGTTCACCCTCAGTAGCTGCGGTCTGTTTCTCGACTATTCGAAGAATTTGATCAACGCCGAGACCCGCAACCTGCTCGTGGGCCTGGCCAATGAAGTCGATCTGAAGGGCGCGATCAAGGCGCTGTTCGACGGCGAAATCGTCAACGCCTCCGAAGGCCGCCCGGCACTGCACACCGCCCTGCGCCGCCCGGTCGGCGACAAACTGTCGGTCAACGGCGTCAACGTGATGCCGGAAGTGCACAAGGTGCTGAACCAGATCACCGATCTGGTTGGCCGAATTCACGATGGCTTGTGGCGCGGTTACACCGAGAAGCCGATCACCGATGTGGTCAACATTGGCATCGGCGGCTCGTTCCTCGGCCCTGAGCTGGTGTCCGAAGCACTGCTGTCCTACGCGCAGAAAGGCGTACGTTGCCACTATCTGGCAAACATCGACGGCAGCGAGTTCCATGAGCTGACGCAGAAACTGCGCGCCGAGACCACGCTGTTCATCGTTTCGTCGAAGTCGTTCAACACCCTCGAAACCCTGAAGAACGCGCAGGCCGCACGCGCCTGGTACCTGGCGCAGGGCGGCTCGGAAGCCGAGCTGTATCGCCACTTCATCGCTGTGTCGAGCAACAACGCCGCCGCTGTGGCTTTCGGGATTCGCGAAGAAAACATCTTCCCGATGTGGGACTGGGTCGGCGGGCGTTACTCGCTGTGGTCGGCCATCGGTTTGCCGATCGCACTGGCCATCGGCATGTCCAACTTCAAGGAACTGCTGTCCGGTGCCTACACCATGGACCAGCATTTCCAGACCGCGCCGTTCGAACAGAACATGCCGGTGCTGCTGGCCCTGCTCGGCGTGTGGTACGGCAACTTCTGGGGTGCGCAGAGCCACGCGATCCTGCCGTACGACCACTACCTGCGCAACATCACCAAGCACTTGCAACAGCTGGACATGGAGTCCAATGGCAAGAGCGTGCGTCAGGACGGCACCTCGGTGTCGACCGATACCGGCCCGGTGATCTGGGGCGGCGTCGGCTGCAATGGTCAGCACGCTTATCACCAGCTGCTGCATCAGGGCACCCAACTGATCCCGGCCGACTTCATCGTGCCGATCGTCAGCTTCAACCCGGTTTCCGATCATCACCAATGGCTGTACGCCAACTGCCTGTCGCAGAGCCAGGCGCTGATGCTCGGCAAGACCCTGCCGGAAGCCGAAGCCGAACTGCGCGACAAAGGCATGGGCGAAGACGACGTGCGCAAACTGGCGCCGCACAAGGTGATCCCGGGCAATCGTCCGAGCAACACCTTGGTGGTGGAACGCATCAGCCCGCGTCGCCTCGGCGCCCTGGTTGCGATGTACGAGCACAAAGTGTTCGTGCAAAGCGTGGTCTGGGGCATCAACGCCTTCGACCAGTGGGGTGTGGAACTGGGCAAGGAATTGGGTAAAGGCGTCTACAACCGTCTGGTCGGCAGCGACGAGACCGTGGCTGACGATGCCTCGACTCAAGGCCTGATCAACTACTTCCGCGGGCGCCATCGCGGCTGATAAAAGCCTTCTGGCACAACGCTGTTCCCCTGTGGGAGCGAGCCTGCTCGCGAAAGCGGTTCTTCATTCAACACCTTCGTTGACTGACACTGCGCCTTCGCAAACAGGCTCGCTCCCACAGTTGTTTTGGCGCATGACTTGAACCTGTGCAGCGCTCGGCGCATCTTTATTCGTGTCGCACCACAAGAATAAGGAACCGTCATGTTCGATATCAGCACGTTCCCCAAAGCCGATGCCGTGCGCCAGGCCGCTCAGTTGAGCCAGGACGAGTATCGGCGCCTGTACCGCGAATCGATTGAACACCCCAGCGCCTTCTGGGCCGAGCAGGCCACGCGTTTCCTCGACTGGAGCACGCCGTGGCAGACCGTTCAGCGCTATGACCTGAAAACCGGAGAAGCCGCCTGGTTTGCCGGCGGCAAGCTCAACGTCAGCTACAACTGCATCGACCGTCACCTCGAACAACGCGGCGAGCAGACCGCCCTGCTCTGGGAAGGCGACGATCCTGCCGAATCGGCGCAGATCACTTACAAAAAACTCCATCACCACGTCTGCCGTTTGGCCAACGTGCTGAAAAGCCGTGGCGTAAAGAAAGGCGACCGGGTGTGCATCTACATGCCGATGATCCCCGAAGCCGCCTACGCCATGCTCGCCTGCGTGCGAATCGGCGCGATTCATTCGGTGGTGTTCGGCGGATTTTCCCCGGATTCCCTGCGTGATCGAATTCTCGACGCCGACTGCCGTACCGTGATCACCGCCGATGAAGGCGTGCGCGGCGGCCGCTTCGTGCCGCTGAAAAACAACGTCGACAAAGCCCTGCAAAGTTGCCCGAACGTCAGCACCGTGGTGGTGGTAGAGCGCACTCAGGGCCAGGTCGACTGGGTCGAGGGCCGTGACCTGTGGTACCACCAGGCGGTGCGCGAGGTCAGCGACGACTGCCCGCCGGAACCGATGGACGCCGAAGATCCGCTGTTCATCCTCTACACCTCCGGCAGCACCGGCAAACCCAAAGGCGTGCTGCACACTACCGGCGGCTATCTGCTGCAAGCGGCGATGACCTTCAAATATGTGCTCGACTACCGCGACGGCGAAGTGTTCTGGTGCACCGCCGACGTCGGCTGGGTTACCGGCCACAGTTACATCGTCTACGGGCCGCTGGCCAACGGTGCGACCACACTGATGTTCGAAGGCGTGCCGAGCTACCCGAGCAGTTCGCGCTTCTGGCAGGTCATCGACAAGCATAAGGTCAACATTTTCTACACCGCGCCCACCGCCCTGCGCGCGCTGATGCGCGAAGGCGCCGGACCATTGAAGGAAACTTCGCGCGCCAGCCTCAGATTGCTCGGCAGCGTCGGTGAGCCGATCAACCCGGAAGCGTGGGAATGGTATTTCAATGCCGTCGGTGAACAGCGCTGCCCGATCGTCGACACCTGGTGGCAGACCGAAACCGGCGGCATCATGCTCAGCCCGCTGGTCAGCGCCCAACGGATCAAACCCGGCTGCGCGACGCAACCGATGTTCGGCGTGCAACCGGTATTGCTTGACGAAGCCGGCAAGGAAATCAAAGGATCCGGCAGCGGCGTGCTGGCGATCAAATCCAGCTGGCCGGCGCAGATTCGCAGCGTCTACGGCGATCCGCAGCGGATGATCGACACCTACTTCAAACCCTACCCCGGCTATTACTTCACTGGCGACGGCGCCCGCCGCGACGAGGACGGCGATTACTGGATCACCGGACGCATCGACGACGTGATCAACGTTTCCGGCCACCGCATCGGCACCGCCGAAGTGGAAAGCGCCCTGGTGCTGCACGACAGCATCGCCGAAGCCGCCGTGGTCGGTTATCCCCACGACGTCAAAGGCCAGGGCATCTACGCATTCGTGACGCCAATGAACGGCACCGAGGCCAACGAAGAGCTGAAGAAAGACCTGCTGGCGCATGTCAGCAAGGAAATCGGCAGCTTCGCCAAACCGGACCTGATCCAGTGGGCGCCGGCATTGCCCAAGACCCGTTCGGGCAAGATCATGCGGCGGATTTTGCGCAAGATTGCCTGCAATGAGCTCGACAGCCTTGGCGATACTTCGACGCTGGCTGATCCAAGTGTGGTGCAGGACCTCGTCGACAAGCGGCTCAATACTTGAGAGCTGCAAGTTTCTAGCTACAAGCTGCAAGCTAAAGCGGTCCGCGCAGCTTTTCGCTTTTCGCTTTTAGCTTGCAGCTAGAAACTTGCCGCTTGTAGCTCCCCGACTGCTAAGCTTCGCGTTTTTTCAGCAAGGCGCCCGCATGTCTTCCTTGAATCAGGCGCTGCGCGCCGCCCTCGATCAACGCCAGGACCTGCTCGCTGCGCTGCACAGCCAGGGCACCGATTGCTATCGGCTGTTCCACGGCAGCCAGGAAGGCGCCGGCGGCCTGACCATCGACCGCTACGGCCCGCAACTGCTGGTGCAGAGTTTTCACCAGACGCTCGAACGTGACGACCTGCTGCAACTGCACGCCATGGTCAACCAGACCCTGGGCTTCGACACCCTGCTGGTCTACAACGACCGCTCTCGTGGCAATTCGCGGATCGATCGCGAGGACAGTGTCTATAAAGCCGATGACGCTGCACTGGCCGATCTGGTCGGGCATGAATGGGGTCTGAACTATCGAGTGCGCGGGCGTCATGCCGGGCAGGATCCGCTGCTGTTCCTCGACCTGCGCAACACCCGTGGCTGGGTCAAGGACCACGCGCAAGGCAAAAGCGTGCTCAACCTCTTCGCCTACACCTGTGGCGTTGGCCTCAGTGCAGCGGCGGGCGGTGCGCGCGAGGTGTGCAACCTGGACTTTGCCGAGGGCAATCTGGCGGTCGGTCGGGAGAATGGTTTGCTCAACCCGCAACTGCCGGAGATGCAATTCATTCAGTCCGATTACTTCCCGGCGATCCGCCAGCTCGCTGGCCTGCCGATCAGCGTGCGGCGCGGGCAGAAGCTGCCGAGCTATCAGCGCCTCGAACAGCGCCAATACGATCTGGTCCTGCTCGACCCGCCGGCGTGGGCCAAAAGTGCGTTCGGCACCGTCGATCTGCTGCGCGATTATCAGAGCCTGCTCAAACCCGCGCTGCTGACCACCGCTGACAACGGCGTACTGATCTGCTGCAACAACCTGGCGAAAGTCAGCATGGACGACTGGCGCGAACAAGTGCTGCGCTGCGCCGAAAAGGCCGGCCGCCCGGTGCGCGAATGGAGCGTGATGACCCCGGGTGCGGACTTCCCCTCGCGGGACCAGCAGCCACCGTTGAAGACACTGATTTTGCAGCTCTAATCCCTCAAGCATGAGCGATTACATTCCCCTGTGGGAGCGAGCCTGCTCGCGAAAGCGCAGTGTCAGTCGACTTGTTTTTCACTGAACCAGCGCATTCGCGAGCAGGCTCACTCCTACAATGGGTATCTGTTCCTACAGAAATTTCTGAACAATCCTGTCCCACATCAAGCACTTCGGAACCAGAATCGCGTGCCATACTCCAAGGCACTCCGATTCAGACAGATGAAGCCGCACATGCCCAAAGGATTGATTCGCGCGATTGGCGCACTGCTGACAGCCCTGGCCCTCTACAGCCTGCTGGGGTTTCTGATCCTGCCGGGCATTGCCTTGCGCGTGGCCAACCAGCAACTGGCGAACTACGCGACGGTGCCGGCGCATCTGCAGCGCATCGAACTCAACCCGTTCAGCCTTGAGGTCACCCTGTGGGGTTTGATCATCGGCGAACCGGGCAAGGAGCAGGTCGGCTTCGATCGCCTCTATGCCAACCTGCAAATCGACAGCCTGTGGACCAAAGCGCTGCATCTGTCCGACATCGAACTGGACAAACCCAAAAGCGAAATCCTCTTCGCCAAGGACGGCAAGCTCAACCTGCTCGGCCTGTTCAACGTGCCGCCGAGCGAGCCGACACCCGCCGATCCCGACGCCAAGCCATTCCCGCTGCGTATCGACAACATCAAACTGGCCGGCGGCGTGGTGCATTTCGAGGATATGCGGCCCAGCGAGCCGATCGAATTTTTTTACGACGACCTCAGTTTCGAGCTGAAAAACCTCAGTACCCTGCCCGAGGACAGCGCCGACATGACCCTCGTCGCCATCGGCCCCGCTGGCGGGCGGATCGACTGGACCGGCAATTTCAGCCTGATCCCGTTCACCTCCGAAGGCACCCTGAAAGTCACCGATGGCCAGATGAAATCCTTCTGGCCCTACGTGCGCGACGCCGTGCCGCTAGTGCTGGAAAACGGCGTGGTCAGCCTCAGCACCGAGTACAAACTCAACCTGTCGAAACAGACCGAACTGCTGCTGAACAACGTCGCGGTGAGCATTGCGCCGTTCGCCATCAAGGCTCCGGACGGACGTCCGCTGGCCAGGCTCGAACGCCTCGACGTCAGCGAAACCTCGCTGGACCTGGCCAAGCAGCAAGTGGTGGTCGGCAAGATCCGCAGCAACAAACTGGAAACCTGGGCGGCGCTGGAAGCCGACGGCCAGTTGGATTGGCAGAAGCTGTTCGCCAGCCAACCGTCGAAACCGGCTGCCAAAGCCGCTGCCGAACCGGCGGATACACCGGCCGCCGCCGACTCGCCGAAACCTGAGCCAAGCGCGCCGAGCAAGCCATGGCAGGTGCTGGTCAAGGATGTGCAACTGCGCAACTACACGGTCCATCTCGCCGACCGCTCGGCGCAACCGGCAGTAGCGCTGGACATCACCCCGCTGAACGTCGATCTGCAGGATTTCGACAGCCTCAACGGCTCGCCTTTCAAGCTCAAGCTCGACAGCGGTCTGGGCAAGCAAGGCAAGATCAGCGCCGACGGCACGGTCAATCTGGCCCCGGTCAACGCGCAGCTCAACGTGAAAACCCAGGAGCGTGTCGCGCAGTCCTATATCAACCCGTTCATTCGCCTGGAACTGCGCAGCGGCATGCTCGGCAGTGACCTCAAGGTCAACCTGAAAAGCACCGAACCACTGGCCCTCAGCGTCACCGGCCGCGCGCAGATTGATCAATTGCACACCCTCGATACGCTCAAGACCCGCGATTTTCTCAAATGGCAGCAAGTAGTGGTCGACGGCATCAACTATCAGCACGGCGACAGCCTGTCGATCGACAAGGTCAACCTGTTGCAGCCGTATGTGCGCTTCATGATCAACGACGATCGCACCACCAACGTCGACGACCTGCTGATCCCGCAACCGGCCGACAGCGGTGCAAAAAGCACCGCAGCCAAACCGGCCGGCAAGGACAAACCACTGGGCATTCACATCGGCGCGATTGCGATCAACGACGGCTCGGCCAACTTCGCCGACTTCAGCCTGACGCCGAATTTCGCCACCGCCGTGCAGCAGCTCAACGGTCAGATCGGCACCATCGACAGCCGTCAGGCAAAACCGGCCAGCGTCGATATCAAAGGCAAGGTCGACCGTTATGCGCCGGTGACCATCAAGGGGGCGGTCAATCCGTTCGACCCGATGGCCAGCCTCGACATCGCCACCAGCTTCAAGCGCGTCGAACTGACGACCCTGACGCCCTACTCCGGCAAGTTCGCCGGCTACCGCATCCGCAAAGGCCGGCTCAACCTTGATCTGCATTACCTGATCACCAAGGGCCAACTGAAAGCCGAGAACAAAGTCGTCGTCGAGCAGCTGCAACTGGGCGAGAAGGTCGACAGCCCTGATGCAGTGAGTCTGCCACTGAAACTGGCGATCGCTCTGCTCAAGGACGTCGACGGCAAGATCTCCATCGAATTGCCAGTGACCGGCGACCTGAATAATCCGCAGTTCAGCGTGATGCCGATCGTCTGGCAGACCCTGCGTAACCTCATCGTCAAAGCCGCCGCCGCACCGTTCAAGATGATCGGCGGACTGGTCAGTGGCGGCGGCTCCGAAGACCTCGGCACGGTGTCCTTCGCGCCGGGCTCCAGCGATCTGAGCAAAGACGCCGAAGCGGCGCTGGTGAAACTGTCGCAGGCACTCAAGGAACGTCCGGCGCTGCGCCTGGAAATCGAAGGCACTGCCGCGAAGAGCAGCGATGGGCCACTGCTCGCCGAACAACGTCTGGAACGCGAATATCAGTACAACTACTACAAGATGCTCCAGCGCCGTGGCGACAAAGTTCCGGCCCAGGCCTCGCTGCTGCAAGTGCCCGAAAGCGAGAAAGGCGCGTTGCTCGAAGGCATCTACCGCACCCGCCTGAAAACCCAGCCACCGGCAGAATGGAAAGATCTGGGCAAGGAAGAACGCACGGCGAAAATGCGCCAGGGCGTGATCGCGTTCTGGAGTGGCAGCGAGGTGCTGTTGCGCCAGTTGGGCCAGGATCGCGCCAGCACCATCAAGGATTACCTGGTCGACAAGGGCAAGCTCGAGGATGACCGCGTGTATTTCATCGACGCCAACCTCGGCGAGGCCGAAAGCGATGGCCGCGTGGTCACGCAAATGCACCTGGATGCCGAATGACCGTGCGTAACTGGCTGGCTGTGCTCGCTCTGACGTGCGCCGCCGGCCACGCGTCAGCTTCGGATACATTGCGCTGCGGTAGCCAGTTGATCAGCCTCGGCGACCGCGCCAGCGAAGTGCTGCAAAAATGCGGCGAGCCGGTCAGCCGCGATGTGCTCGGCTACAAGCGCAGTGCCAATCGGCGCGAAGAGTTTCAGGTCGAGGAATGGACCTACGGACCAAACAACGGCATGTATCAATACCTGCGCTTCGAAGGCAATCGCCTGCGGCAGATCAACAGCAAACGCGGTAACTAAGCCGAACGAAATTCACCCTGTGGGAGCGAGCCTGCTCGCGAATACGGTCTGTCTACTGACGAACTTGTCGGCTGACACTACGCATTCGCGAGCAGGCTCGCTCCCACATTGGTATTGCCCAAATAGAACAGGCCCCGACACAAGTGCCGGGGCCTGTAATGGTCACATCCGTGTGACCGTTCGCATGAACTCTAAAGTTGCGGCAGACGTATTGCTCGGCCCGTCTGTCGCGTCTTCTCCCGGTTCAGGCGAGAAGTCTTGCCTTACTCGGCTTTCAGGCCGTCAGCGGAGACCGCTTTAACGCCTTTGATTTTCTTGGCGATGCCTACGGCGACTTCTTTCTGCGACTCGGTTACCGCAGTGGTCGACGACAGGGAAACTACACCCTTGTTGGTTTCGACTTTGATATCAGTGCCTGGAATGCCTTTTTCGGTGACTAGATCAGCTTTGACCTTGGTGGTGATCCAGGTATCGGAAGTCTCTTCTTTAGCCTTGGTCATTTCACCGGCAGCCAGAACCATTGGCGACTGGGTAGCCTGAGCGGACTGGGCGAAAGCGCCACCAGCCATGGTCAGGGTCAGAGCGGTAGCAGCGGCAGTGATAGCGAACTTCTTCATACGAGTAACTCCTGTTTTTACTGGAAGTCTGCTGTAACGCTTGTCAGCAGGGTTACCGGAGATATTGCGAACGCTGTGCCAACTTTTTTTGCCATATAAATTCTTTTAAAAACAATGAGTTATGAAAAATGCCAATTTTCATTTTCATGCAAAATGCATGACTCGCTCAATCTTCGCATGCAAGTTGCGGTTTTTTGGAAAGTTCATAAGCTGCTGAAATTATTGGAGCTTTTAAAAACCGTTGCGCCATAAAAAGCTCCGCAATTGCGGAGCTTTTTAAGTTGCAGGTGCGTGTCAAACGCCTGGGCAGCTCGTAGTTGTATATTCTTTCGAGCCGGAGAACTTACAGGTCCAGCCAGTGGTAGGACTGCGTGTCAGCGTTACGGTCTGGCCGAGAACAGGCGCTGGAGCGTTGAGCAGCGTACAAGTAATAGTACCCGTCCCATCGGCGACTTTTCCGGATGCCGCCAACGTGCAATTCTGCGTGGCCGCTGTGCCGCCGTTCACGTTGGTAATGCTCGGGTCAGTCGATCCGGCATTGATCACGTCTTCAAAATTGACCTTAAGAGCTGATGCTTCCGCAATCCCAGCGGTCACCTTCGACCGCGCCTGATACTTCGAATACTGCGGCAGGGCGATAGTCGCCAGAATGCCGATGATCGCCACAACGATCAGCAGCTCGATCAATGTGAAACCTTGTTGTTTTTTCATAGACACGCTCCATGCATGAGTCGAAATCTCATGATCTGAACAAGGCTCAGCACAGCCCATGCCAACGCCTTTCAGGCCCCGCCTGCTGGGCGCGCGCAATCGCCTGCGCCGTTTCCTACAACCCGCAACCGCACTATCTGACACTTTTTGTCACCTGCACCGGCCGTGTTTGGCGCTGTCACTTGACTAGGCTATAAGTCATGAACGGCAAGCGTGCGGAATCCCCATGAATGACATCGCTCTGAGCGGTCTGGCCAAGCAATTGGTCCAGGCCGAACTGCTCACGGAAACAAGCGCCCGGCAATCCTGGGCGCAGGCCCAGCGCAATCGCGTGTCTCTGGTCAATTACCTGGTGCACAACAAACTGGTCAACAGCCGGCAAATTGCCGAGATCGCCTCGGAACATTTCGGCATGGCCCTGCTCGATCTGCATTGCCTCGACAAAGAGACTCAGCCCAAGGGTCTGGTCAGTGAGAAACTGGTTCGCCAGCACTGCGCCCTGCCCCTCTGGCGGCGCGGCAACAAACTGTTCGTGGGCCTTTCCGACCCAAGCAATCAGCAGGCGATCAGCGACATCCAGTTCAGCACCGGCCTGAGCACCGAAGCGATTCTGGTGGAGGACGACAAGCTCAGCGACGCCATCGACAAGTTCTTCGACAGCCATGCCTCGGGCCTGGAGGAAATGGCCGATGTCGATCTCGACGGCCTCGACGTCGAGTCCATTGATGACAACAAACAGGACGTGATCGGCGGCCTCGATGCCGACGACGCCCCGGTCGTACGTTTTGTGCACAAGATGCTGCTCGATGCGATCAAAAGCGGCTCTTCCGACCTGCATTTCGAACCCTACGAAAAAAACTATCGGGTGCGCATGCGCACCGACGGCATGCTGCGCGAGGTGGCCAAGCCGCCGATCCAGTTGGCCGGGCGCATTGCCGCGCGCTTGAAGGTAATGGCCAGTCTGGATATCTCGGAACGGCGCAAACCTCAGGACGGCCGCATCAAAATGCGCCTGTCGAAAAGCAAATCCATCGATTTTCGCGTGAACACCCTGCCGACTCTGTGGGGCGAAAAAGTGGTGATCCGGATTCTCGACCCGTCCAGTGCACAAATGGGCATCGATGCGCTGGGCTACGAGGCCGAACAAAAAGCCTTGTACCTGGCCGCGCTGAAACAGCCGCAAGGGATGATTCTGGTCACCGGCCCCACCGGCTCCGGTAAAACCGTGTCGCTGTACACCGGGCTGAACATCCTCAACACCGTCGACATCAATATTTCCACCGCCGAAGATCCGGTGGAAATCAACATGGAAGGTATCAATCAGGTCAACGTCAATCCCCGCCAAGGGCTGGACTTTGCCCAAGCGCTGCGCTCGTTTCTGCGTCAGGACCCGGACGTGATCATGGTCGGCGAGATCCGCGACCTGGAAACCGCCGAGATCGCAATCAAGGCTGCGCAGACCGGCCACCTGGTGCTGTCGACCCTGCACACCAATAGCGCAGCGGAAACCCTGACACGCCTGCACAACATGGGCATTCCCGGTTTCAACATCGCCACCTCGGTCAGCCTGATCATCGCCCAGCGTCTGGCGCGCAAGTTGTGCGCACACTGCAAGCGGCCGCTGGAGATCCCGCACGAAACCTTGCTCAAGGAAGGCTTCCCCGAGGAACGCATCGGCCATTTCACGATCTACGAGCCGGTCGGTTGCGATCACTGCAATGGCGGTTACAAAGGACGCGTGGGGATTTATGAAGTGGTAAAGAACACACCGGACCTGCAACGGTTGATCATGGCCGAGGGCAATTCGCTGGAAATCGATATTCAGATGCGCCGCGACGGCTTCGCCGATCTGCGCACTTCCGGGCTGCACAAGGCCATGCAAGGCATCACCAGCCTTGAGGAAATCAACCGGGTCACCAAGGATTGAACATGGCGGTCAAGGCAGCGAAAGTCAGCGTTTACGCCTGGGAAGGCACGGACCGCAAAGGCAGTAAAGTCAGCGGCGAGTTGAGCGGACAGAACCCCGCACTGATCAAGGCGCAACTGCGCAAACAGGGGATAAACCCGGGCAAGGTGCGCAAGAAATCCGCCTCCCTGCTGACCTTGGGCAAACGCATCAAACCGCAGGACATCGCCCTGTTCACCCGGCAGATGGCGACCATGATGAAGGCCGGCGTGCCGCTGTTGCAGTCCTTCGACATCATCGGCGAAGGCTTCGAAAACCCGGCCATGCGCAAACTGGTCGACGAGGTCAAACAGGAGGTCGCGGCCGGTAACAGCTTCGCTACGGCCCTGCGCAAGAAACCGCAATACTTCGACGAGTTGTACTGCAATCTGGTCGACGCCGGCGAACAGTCTGGCGCCCTCGACACCTTGCTTGAACGGGTCGCGACCTATAAGGAAAAAAGCGAAGCGCTCAAGGCCAAGATCAAGAAAGCCATGACCTACCCCACCGCCGTGGTGCTGGTGGCGGCAGTGGTAACAGGCATTCTGCTGGTCAAAGTGGTGCCGCAGTTCCAGTCGGTGTTTTCCGGGTTCGGCGCAGAACTGCCGGGCTTCACCCTGATGATCATCAGCCTGTCGGAATTCATGCAGCAGTGGTGGTGGGCCATTCTTTTTGCGCTGGTGGCAGCGTTTTTCGGCACTCGCCACGCGTTGAAGACTTCGCAGGCCCTGCGCGACCGGCGCGATGCCTGGCTGCTGAAGCTGCCACTGGTGGGCACCTTGATGTACAAGTCCGCCGTCGCACGTTTTGCCCGCACCCTGTCGACCACATTCGCAGCCGGTGTGCCGCTGGTGGAAGCACTGGATTCGGTCGCCGGTGCCACCGGCAATGTGGTGTTCAAGCGCGCGGTGTTGCGGGTGCGGCAGGACGTCTCGACCGGCATGCAACTGAATTTCTCCATGCGCAGCACCGGTGTGTTTCCCAACATGGCGGTGCAGATGACCGCCATCGGCGAGGAATCGGGCGCGCTGGATGACATGCTCGACAAGGTCGCCGGTTTTTATGAAGCGGAAGTCGATAACATGGTCGACAACCTCACCAGCCTGATGGAGCCGTTCATCATGGTGGTGCTGGGGGTCATCGTCGGTGGACTGGTGGTGGCCATGTACCTGCCGATCTTCCAGCTCGGCTCAGCGATCTGACATGCCTATCGACGAACTGTTTGCCGTGTATCCGCTGGCCTTTGTGGTCAGCGCGCTGCTGCTCGGGCTGGTGGTCGGCAGCTTCCTCAACGTAGTGGTCTGGCGCCTGCCGAAGATGCTCGAGCGCGACTGGCGCCAGCAGGCCCATGATGTGCTCGGCCTGCCCACTGAAACGCCTGTGCCGACCTACAACCTGATGCTGCCGCACTCCGCGTGCCCGCATTGCGGACACCGGATCCGCCCTTGGGAAAACATTCCGCTGCTCAGTTATCTGCTGCTGCGCGGTCGCTGCTCGGCCTGCTCGGCGCCGATCAGCAAACGTTACCCGCTGACCGAACTGGCCTGCGGCGTCCTCTCGGCATTCATTGCCTGGCATCTCGGCTTCGGTTGGCCGGCAGGTCTGCTGATCTTGCTGACATGGGGCTTGCTGGCGATGAGTCTGATCGACTGCGAACATCAGCTGCTGCCCGATGTGCTGGTGCTGCCGCTGCTGTGGCTGGGGCTGATCGTCAACAGCTTCGGCGTGTTCGTGGCGTTGCCCGATGCGTTGTGGGGCGCGGTCGCGGGTTATCTGGCGCTGTGGTCGGTGTTCTGGCTGTTCAAACTGCTCACCGGCAAGGACGGTATCGGCCATGGCGATTTCAAGCTGTTGGCCTTGCTCGGCGCATGGGGTGGCTGGCAGATTCTGCCGCTGACGATTCTTCTATCTTCCCTGGTGGGGGCGATTTTGGGCGTTGTCATGCTGCGTCTGCGCGCCCAGGAAACCTCGACGCCGATCCCCTTCGGACCCTTTCTGGCGATTGCCGGCTGGATTGCCTTGCTCTGGGGTGGTCAAATAACCGACTTCTATTGGCAGTCTGTCGGTTTGAAATGAATACCCCTGTGGAAAAACCCTGGATCCTCGGCCTGACCGGCGGCATCGGCAGCGGCAAAAGTGCGGCGGCGCAGCACTTCATCGATCTCGGTGTGCATGTGGTGGATGCCGATCATGCGGCGCGCTGGGTAGTCGAACCGGGGCGTCCGGCGCTGGCGAAAATCGCCGAGCATTTCGGTTCCGGCGTGTTGCAGTCCGATGGCACGCTGGACCGCGCCGCCCTGCGCAAACTGATTTTTGAAGAGCCCGAACAGCGACGTTGGCTCGAAGCGCTGCTGCATCCGTTGATCGGCGAAGAAATCGCTCATCATCTGGCGCAGGCAAAATCGCCTTACGCGATTCTGGTTTCACCGTTGCTGATCGAGTCCGGGCAATACGCGATGACCCAGCGCATTCTGGTCATCGATGCGCCGCAACCACTGCAGATCGAACGCACCTTGCAGCGTGACCAGACCAGCGAAGCGCAGGTGCAGGCGATCCTCAAGGCGCAATCGAGCCGTGAAGACCGCGTGAGCCGTGCCGACGACGTGATCGTCAACGACCGCGACCTCGCCTGGCTGCACAGCGAGGTCGAGCGTCTGCATCACTTTTATCTGACTTTATCCGGAGGCCAAGCATGAGCCAGATTCCAACCGTTGAATGCCCAACCTGCGGCGCCCCCGTCGAATTCACCCCGGCGAACAAATTCCGTCCGTTCTGCTCCGACCGCTGCAAACTGATCGACCTCGGCGCCTGGGCCTCGGAAGAGCACAAGATTCCGGTCGCCCCGGATGCCGAAGACGAGCTGTTTTCCGGCGATTTCGATCCGCGTCACTGATCGCTGATCAGGGCCGCATAAAGCCGTAGTCCTGACTGTCGTCGAGGTTCTCCGCGAGAAAGCGCAACTCGTCGGCCAGGTCTTCGGCATTGCGCACTGCCTTGCTTTGCTGCACCACGGCGCTGAGCAGGGCGCGCAAACTCAGGCCCGGGTCAAAGCCCACTTCCTGCGCCAGCTCCAGACTCTGCCGGGTTTCCTGCCGCGCCCATTCATAAACGCCCATGCCACTGCTCCTGAAGGGATTTGCGCGAGCATGAAATCTCTGCGGCATGGCCGGCTTGATGTGGATCAAGACTTCGGATCGTCGTCCTTCCACGGCGCCGAAAGGTAGCGGGTGCGGTTGAAGGTCTCCAGCCATTCCGGGCAGAACACCACCAATGCACTGACGACCATGCCGTTGATAAAAGCCTCGGGAAACAGCAGCAACCACAGGTAGCCGACGAAATCTTCCAGCCATTCCGGCATGGCGAAGAGGCCGTCGTACCACAGCAGCGTCAGGCTGAGGATCAGGCACAACAGGCCGGACAACGCGGCGGCGAAGAAGCCGGAACAGAAGATGTAAACGAATGGATTGCGTGGCTGCGCACGCTCGACCAGAATCGCCACGCACTCGGTGATCAGCACTGGCAGCAGAATCAGCAACGCGCCATTGACGCCCACCGCAGCCAGGTCCTGACGCCCCAAAAGCACCAGGCCAATCTGCGCAACCAGCCCGCCGACAATCGCCAGCGGCCAATCGAGCAGCAGCGTCACCGCGGTCATGCCGATGAAGTGATAAGACACACCGGTGTCGAAATCCCTGCGCACCAGCCACAGCAGAAACAGCGCGAACACCGTGCCGAACAGCAAGTGCTGCCGACGACTGTCGCTGAACAGCTCGACCCATGGCGCACGCATGATCGCCCAGAGCAGCGCCGGCAGATAAATCAGCCAGCCGAGTGTCAGGCTTGCCGTTGAAAGCAGTTCGGCACCGATCATGATTCCCTCACCTGCTACTCGACACGCTTTTTTGTAGGAGCTGCCGAAGGCTGCGATCTTTTGATCTTGTTTATAAAAGCAAAAGATCGCAGCCTTCGGCAGCTCCTACAAGGGCGCAATCGCGCGACGTTTATGTCTGAGCCGATGCAAAGCTATCTGCTTGTCGCATTTGGACGCTAAGCTTGGGCTTATGGATGATTCAGATTATTTACGCCTGCTGACCATCGCGGCCGAGCAAGCCAACGCGTTCCTGTCCAATGCCCGCAAATGGGAGCGTGAGCGTTGGGTCTGCCAGCGCCTGCTGCAAGGTCTGAACATCCCCTACCGCGCCGACGAATTCGCCCCGGCCGGTGAGCCGCCGGACGTGTTGTTTCGCGATGCCAATTTCGAAGTTTTTTTCGTCCTCGATGAGGGCCGCCGTCTCAATGATGAATGGCGCGACGAATTGCAGCGTCGGCGCAGCGCGTTTTCCCTGAGCCAACTGGTGCGCCGCGAAGCCAAGCCCAAACGCATCCCGGCCAATGAATTTCTCCTGCGTCTGGCGCCAACCCTGCGCAAGAAGGCGCACAACTACAAGGAACGCGGCATGGATCTGGGTGAACTGGACATCATCGCCTTCGCCAGCCTCAAGCGCGAAGTGCTCGATCTCAACAGTCATTTCCCGCCACCGACCGAATATCTGCGTCAGGGCTGGCGCTCGCTGTCGCTGGTCGGCCCGACATTCGCCCGCGTGCTGTTCGCCCACCCCGACGCACCGGACTTTCTGCGCAGTAACCTCGGCCGCAGCATTGTGTTCGACGTGGGTATCAGCCTGTGACGCCGCTGCAGCAGTTGATCGCTGAGGTTCCGCAAACCGGTCGTGTGCGCTGGATCGGTGTGCGTCCAGAATCCCGTGGGCCGATGCTTGAGCTGGACGCGGTCGAGGCGCGGCTGGAAGCCGGGCTCACCGGCGACCACGCCCGCCCGGGCGTTCGCAATGCGCGACAGGTGACGCTGATTCAGTGGGAGCACTTGGCGGTGATCAATGCATTGATGGGCCGTCCCGATGACGAGCCGGTCCGGCCTGAAGATCTGCGGCGCAATCTCGTTATAAGCGGAATCAATTTGTTTAGCCTGAAGGGGCGGCGCTTTCGCATCGGGCAAGCGATACTCGAAACCACTGGCTGGTGTCAGCCCTGCGCACGCTTGCAGAACAATCTCGGCCCGGGCACGTTTCAAGCCGTGCGCGGGCATGGCGGGATCACTGCCCGGGTGTTACAAAGCGGCATCATTCGCCTCGACGATAGCGTGTGCGTCGAACCGGTCCCGGACAGCGGCTACGCTGCGTTCAACCCGGGCTGAAAACCGCTGTAGCCTGTGCTCATTCAGTAACGTCTACCTGACGAGGCAAATATGACCAGCCGCCTGAACCCCGAAGACCAAAAGCATGTCGAAGAGTACCTGCAATTGTCCCAACACCGTGTCGAGCGCCGGCCTTTCCGGCCGTGGATGCTCCTGGTGCTGGTGCTGGCAGTGACCATTGGTCTGGGCCTGTTGAGCCGATTTATCAGTTACCTGACGTTATGAGCTGCCTTGCGCTCCCTCGGGTAACCGCACCGATTTCCTTTAAAAACCTTGCGAGTTATCCCTATGTCCCATCGTATTGTCATTGTCGGCGGCGGCGCCGGCGGTCTGGAGTTGGCTACCCGTCTGGGTAAGACTCTGGGCAAGCGCGGCACGGCGAGCGTGATGCTGGTCGACGCGAACCTGACCCACATCTGGAAACCGCTGCTGCACGAAGTGGCCGCCGGTTCCCTGAACTCCTCCGAAGACGAACTCAATTATGTCGCCCAGGCAAAATGGAACCACTTCGAGTTCCAGCTCGGGCGCATGAGCGGGCTTGATCGCGCGCAGAAGAAAATCCAGCTGGCGGCAACCTATGACGAAAACGGCGTCGAGCTGGTACCGGCGCGTGAAGTGGCTTATGACTCGCTGGTGATCAGCGTCGGCAGCACCACCAACGATTTCGGCACCCAGGGCGCGGCGCAGCATTGCCTGTTTCTTGATACGCGCAAACAGGCCGAGCGTTTCCATCAGCAATTGCTCAATCATTATCTGCGCGCCCACGCCGGGCAGACCGACGTGGTCGAGCAGATCAGCGTAGCGATCGTCGGCGCTGGCGCCACTGGCGTCGAACTGGCGGCCGAGTTGCACAACGCCGCCCATGAACTGGCGGCTTATGGTCTGGACCGGATCAAGCCGGAAAACATGCACATCACTCTGATCGAAGCCGGCCCACGGGTGCTGCCTGCCCTGCCGGAGCGCATCAGCGGGCCGGTGCACAAGACCCTGGAGAAGCTCGGGGTCAATGTGATGACCAACGCAGCAGTCAGCGAAGTGACTGCGGACAGCCTGATCACCGCCGATGGCAACGAGATCAAGGCCAGCCTGAAAGTCTGGGCTGCCGGCATTCGCGCACCGGGTTTCCTCAAGGACATCGACGGTCTGGAGACCAACCGCATCAATCAGCTGCAAGTGCTGCCGACTCTGCAAACCACTCGCGACGAAAACATCTTTGCCTTCGGCGACTGCGCGGCCTGCCCGCAACCGGGCACCGATCGCAACGTGCCGCCACGGGCACAAGCGGCACACCAACAGGCGTCGCTGCTGGCCAAGTCGCTGAAATTGCGCATCGAAGGCAAGACCCTGCCGGAGTACAAGTACACCGACTACGGCTCGCTGATTTCACTGTCGCGTTTTTCTGCTGTGGGTAACTTGATGGGTAACCTGACCGGCAGCGTCATGCTCGAAGGCTGGCTGGCGCGGATGTTCTATGTGTCGCTGTACCGCATGCACCAGATGGCGCTGTACGGGCCGTTCCGCACGGCGATGTTGATGCTGGGCAGCAAGATTGGTCGTGGCACCGAACCGCGTCTGAAACTGCACTAAAGCGCCAACCTGTGGGAGCGAGCCTGCTCGCGAAAGCGGTGGGTCTGTCAACACTGTCGTTGAATGATCCGGCCCCTTCGCGAGCAGGCTCGCTCCCACATTGTTTCGTGTTGTGCGCAAATCAGCAGGCGAAGGCCTGCAATTGATCTCTGTTCATCAGAGCTGAAAGCGTCGCACCATGCCCTGCAGCGCATTGGCCAGTTGCGAAAGCTCATGGCTCGATGCGCTGGTCTGATCAGCCCCCGCAGCCGAACGCACCGACAGGTCGCGAATGTTCACCAGATTGCGATCCACTTCCCGCGCAACCTGCGCCTGCTCCTCGGCGGCGCTGGCGATCACGAGGTTGCGCTCGTGAATCTCGTGCACCGACGCCGTGATCGTCACCAACGCCTCACCTGCCCGCTCTGCGAGAACCAGCGTACTCGCCGCACGAGATGCGCTGGCCTGCATTGACTCCAGCGCCTGGCTCGAACCGCTGCGCATGCCTTGCACCATCTGTTCGATTTCCTGCGTCGATTGCTGGGTGCGATACGCCAGCGCGCGCACCTCATCGGCTACCACCGCAAAACCTCGACCGCTTTCGCCCGCACGTGCTGCCTCGATGGCAGCGTTGAGCGCCAGCAGATTGGTCTGCTCGGCGATGGCGCGAATCACGTCCAGAACCTTGCCGATGTCTTGCGATTGATTGGCCAGCGACTGCACCAGTTCGCCGGTGTTCTGTACATCACTGGCCAGGGCGTTGATCGCGCTGGCGGTTTCGCTGACGCGCTCCTGGCCCAATTGTGCTGATTGACTGGACTGGCGCGTGGCATCGGACGTCGACACCGCGTTGCGCGCGACCTCCTCCACCGCAGCGGTCATCTCGTTGACCGCAGTGGCAGCTTGTTCGATTTCGTTGTTCTGCTCTTGCAGGCCTTGGGTGCTGTCGACGGTGACGGCGCTCAGTTCGTCAGCGGCGGTGGCCAGTTGTGTGGCTGAGCCGCTGATACCTTGCAGCGTCTCGCGCAGGTTCTGTTGCATCGTCGCCAAGGCCTTGAGCAAGCGGCTGACTTCGTCGTTGCCATGGGTTTCGATCGGCCGCGTGAGATCGCCCTTGGCGACACTTTCTGCGGCATCCACGGCGCTGCTCAGCGGGCGCACGATACTGCGCGTAAGCAACATCGCCAGCGCCACCGTGGCCAGCGCTGCCAGACCAATGAACAGGCTGACGATGGTCCGCGAGGTTTCATAATGCGCGGCGGACTTCTCGCTTTCGGCGGCGACCTGGCGGGCGAACAGATCGGCGAGATCGTTGAGTTGCTTGCCGGAGCCGTCGACCACGGTCTTCATGTCAACCAGCAACAATTTGGTCAACTCGTCACGCTTGCCTTGCTCGGCGAGGGTGAATGACTGGGCGATGCCGGTGCGATAGGCGGCGAAGGTTTTCTTGAACTGGTCATACAGCTGCTGACCTTCGGCAGTGTCGACCAGTTTGTCGTAGGCGGCGATTTTCTCGCTCAGTTCCTTGTCGCGGGTGTCCATCTGGCCGCGATAGGTGGCGATATTGGCCTGATCCTGATCGAGCGCCATGCGCAGGGAGATGGTGCGGATGCGCAGCATCAGTTCGCGGATCTCGTCGCCGCCACGGATGCTCGGCAACCAGCGGTTCTCCACCGCCACCTCGCTGTCGCGAATGCTCGACATCTGCCCCAGCGCAAACACGCCGAGCAAGGCCACCAACACCGCGATCAGGGCAAATCCCAGGGCAGCCCGGGGAGCAATATTCAACTGACGAAGCAACATGACGAACGCCCTTATTCTTGTAATGGCCAGATCAAGGGGCGAAGCGTTGGCAGTCCCCTCGTGTTAGCGGGCTATCGGCAGGTTGTATGACGACTTGAAGGGATTCGCCTTTCAGCAGGCAAAAAAAATCCCCGCATCTTTCGATACGAGGATTTTCAATATGGTCGGGGTAAGGGGATTCGAACTCCTGACATCCTGCTCCCAAAGCAGGCGCGCTACCGGACTGCGCTATACCCCGGTAAAAAAAAGGCGACCTTTCAAAGATCGCCTTCTTCGATCAGCGCTTTTGGCCTCTGATCTTAAGATTCGATCCCAGCGCAAACTGGTTTCAAAAATGGTGGGTCGTGTGGGATTCGAACCTACGACCAATTGGTTAAAAGCCAACTGCTCTACCAACTGAGCTAACGACCCAAATATGGTCGGGGTAAGGGGATTCGAACTCCTGACATCCTGCTCCCAAAGCAGGCGCGCTACCGGACTGCGCTATACCCCGGTTTGAAATTGGCTCCGTGACCAGGACTCGAACCTGGGACCCAATGATTAACAGTCATTTGCTCTACCGACTGAGCTATCACGGAACTACACATTTCAATTTACAACGGTGAAGCTTTGTTGCATCTCGCCACCCGTTCGCATCGCTGCGTTCGTGTGTCTGAGGCGCGCTATTCTACAACCTAGAACACCTCTGTCAACCCCCTAAATTGCTTTCAAGTTAATGATTTGCAACTTATTTCAGATTCCAACCCGGTGGGTTGAAACGCTGCCGGTGACTGACTGCGGGGCGCACTTTACAAGCCTTTTCCTTTGAGTTCAACAGCCTGGCGAAAAAAAGGCCTCGCAATGCGAGGCCTTCCCGGTTTCATTGCCGCTGAGGCTTAGCCGAAAACGATTTCGTCGTTCTCGACCTTGCCGGTGGCGGTGTCGCCCGGCATGAAATGACCCGACAGGATCAACTGCGCCAGCGGGTTTTCGATCCAGCGCTGGATCGCCCGTTTCAAAGGACGTGCGCCATACACCGGGTCGTAACCGACGGCGATCAGCTTGTCCATCGCCTCCGGGCTCAGCTCCAGCTTCAGCTCGCGCTCGGCCAGGCGGCTGCGCAGGCGGCCCAACTGGATCTCGGTAATGCCGGCGATCTGATCCCGCGCCAGCGGCTCGAAGATCACCACTTCGTCAACGCGGTTGATGAACTCAGGACGGAAGTGCGAGGTCAGCGCGTCCATCACAGCAGCACGCTGCGCCTCACGATCACCGACCAGTTCCTGGATCTGCATCGACCCGAGGTTGGACGTCATCACGATCACCGTGTTGCGGAAGTCCACCGTACGCCCGTGACTGTCGGTCAGACGGCCATCCTCAAGCACTTGCAGGAGGATGTTGAACACATCCGGGTGCGCCTTCTCGACTTCGTCCATGAGGATCACCGAGTACGGCTTGCGACGCACCGCTTCGGTCAGGTAACCGCCCTCTTCATAGCCGACGTAGCCTGGTGGCGCACCGATCAGACGAGCCACGGAATGTTTCTCCATGAACTCGGACATGTCGATCCGCACCATCGCCTCTTCAGTATCGAAAAGGAATTCGGCCAGCGCCTTGCACAGCTCGGTTTTACCGACACCGGTCGGGCCGAGGAACATGAACGAGCCGCTCGGACGATTCGGGTCGGACAGTCCGGCGCGGGAACGCCGCACGGCATTGGCCACAGCCACGACCGCTTCTTCCTGACCGATTACCCGTTTGTGCAACAGGCTCTCCATTTTCATCAGCTTGTCGCGCTCGCCTTCGAGCATTTTCGACACCGGGATGCCGGTCCACTTCGACACGACTTCGGCAATCTCTTCTTCAGTCACCTTGCTGCGCAGCAACTGGTTTTCGCTCTTGCCGTGCTGGTCGACCATTTGCAGGCTGCGTTCCAGATCGGGGATCACCCCGTATTGCAACTCGGCCATGCGGTTCAGGTCGCCTTTGCGCCGCGCGGCTTCCAGTTCCTGGCGCGACTGTTCGATCTTCTGCTGAATCTGCGCAGAACCCTGCACCTCGGCTTTCTCCGAGTTCCAGATTTCCTCCAGATCGGAATACTCACGTTCGTGACGCTCGATTTCTTCCTGGAGTTTTTCCAGGCGTTTCTTCGCTGCGTCGTCGCTTTCTTTCTTCAGCGCCTGGGATTCCACTTTCAACTGAATCAGGCGCCGCTCCAGACGATCGAGTACTTCCGGTTTGGAGTCGATCTCCATGCGGATACGGCTGGCAGCCTCGTCGATCAGGTCGATGGCCTTGTCCGGCAGCTGTCGATCCGTGATGTAGCGATGGCTGAGCTTGGCCGCAGCGATGATCGCGCCGTCGGTGATCGCCACCTTGTGGTGTACCTCGTAACGTTCCTTGAGGCCACGCAGAATGGCGATGGTGTCTTCTTCGCTCGGCTCGTCCACCAGGACTTTCTGGAAACGCCGCTCGAGCGCCGCGTCCTTCTCTATATATTGGCGATACTCGTTGAGCGTGGTCGCGCCGACGCAGTGCAACTCGCCGCGAGCCAGCGCAGGCTTGAGCATGTTGCCGGCATCCATCGAGCCTTCGCCCTTACCAGCGCCGACCATGGTGTGCAGTTCGTCGATGAACAGAATGATCTGCCCTTCCTGCTTCGACAGTTCGTTGAGCAACGATTTCAGGCGCTCTTCGAACTCACCGCGATACTTGGCGCCGGCAATCAGCGCGCCCATGTCCAGCGACAGCAGGCGCTTGCCCTTAAGGCCGTCCGGCACTTCGCCGTTGATGATGCGCTGCGCAAGCCCCTCGGCGATTGCGGTTTTACCCACGCCAGGTTCACCGATCAGCACCGGGTTGTTCTTGGTGCGGCGTTGCAGAACCTGAATGGTGCGACGGATTTCGTCGTCGCGGCCGATCACCGGATCAAGCTTGCCGTCTTCGGCGCGTTTGGTCAGATCGACGGTGTATTTATCCAGTGCCTGCCGCGACTCTTCGTGGTTGGCGTCATTTACCGCTTCGCCACCACGCAGGTTGTTGATCGCGTTTTCCAGGGCTTTCTTGCTCACGCCTTGGCCGAGCAGCAACTTGCCGAGCTTGCTGTTCTCGTCCATCGCGGCGAGCAGCACCAGTTCGCTGGAAATGAACTGGTCGCCCTTCTGCTGAGCCAGACGGTCAGCCTGATTGAGCAGGCGCGCCAGATCCTGCGACATGTTGACGTCGCCGGTCGGGTTCTGGATTTTCGGTAGTTGATCGAGCTCTTTGGTCAGCTCTTTACGCAAGCTGTTGACGTCGAAGCCGACTTGCATCAGCAGCGGCTTGATCGAACCGCCCTGCTGTTCAAGCATGGCCTGCATCAAGTGCGCCGGCTCGATGGCCGGATGATCGTGGCCAACCGCCAACGACTGGGCGTCGGACAGGGCCAACTGTAATTTGCTGGTTAAACGGTCAATACGCATGGGTCACCTTCCTTTTGAGCAGGCCGGACCTAAGAAACCATCCTGAATAAAGAAACCTGCCAGATACCACTGTAGATGCGGTCGATTCTGGGAGATTCAAGCGTCGGAGAGTTGATGCAGATCAGAGAGTTTAGCGGGTGAGCCAAACAAGGGAGGCGAAACGACCGGTCCGCGACGCACGGCGATAGGAGAAGAAGCGCGGATCGGTCACGGTGCAGAAACCGCCACCATAAACAGCCGTGACACCCCGTTCAGCCAGACGCAGGCGCGCCAGCAGATAGATATCAGCCATGAACTTGCCGGCATTGTTGCTCGGTACGAACGCTTCTGCTGCTTCAGGCAGTTGATTGATGAAGACTTCCCGTACTTCCGGACCGACTTCAAAGGCTTTGGGGCCAATGGCCGGGCCGAGCCAGACCAGTACCTCGTCAGCAGGAACATCGAGGCTGTCGAGAGTTGCCTCAAGCACGCCCGCCGCCAGACCCCGCCAACCGGCATGAGCGGCCGCGACACGCGTGCCGGCACGATCGCAGAACAATGCCGGCAAACAGTCTGCCGTCATCGCCGCGCAGGCAATACCCGGCGCTGCCGTCCAACTGGCATCTGCAGTCGCAACGACGCCCGGATCAGCATGGGCAACGGTGATCCCGTGCACTTGCTGCAACCAGGCAGGCTGTATGGAGAAGTGATCGGTCAAGCGTCGACGGTTCTCAGCGACGTCCTGCGGACGATCATCGACATGATCGCCCAGATTCAGGCTGTCGAACGGCGCCTCGCTGACACCACCCTCGCGGGTGGTGACACAGGCCCTGACGCTGGCCGGCGCAGGCCAGTCCGGCGTCAGCCAGTTCATCCGACGAAGGCCTCGCGATCCTGCTTGAGCAGGGTCAGCAGCCAGACGAAATCTTCCGGCAGCGGCGATTCCCAGCTCATGCGCTCACCGCTCGTCGGGTGATCGAGTTCAAGGAAGCGCGCGTGCAGCGCCTGACGCGGGAAGTGCTTGAGCGATTCCACCATGGTCGGGTTGGCCGCAGGCGGAATGCGGAAACGCCCGCCGTACGCCGGATCGCCGACCAACGGGAAGTTGATGTGCGCCATGTGCACGCGGATCTGGTGGGTCCGACCGGTTTCCAGTTTCACCCGCACGTGGGTGTGCGAACGGAAACGTTCGAGCACGCGGTAGTGGCTGACGGCAGGCTTGCCGCCTTCCATCACTGCCATGCGCTGGCGTTGCTGGCCGTGACGACCGATCGGCGCGTTGATCTTGCCACCGGCGGTGACCACGCCAATGACGATGCACTCATAGATGCGGCTGACACTGCGGCTCTGCAATTGCGCAACCAGTTTGGTCTGCGCCTGAATGGTCTTGGCCACCACCATCAGACCGGTGGTGTCCTTGTCCAGACGATGCACGATACCGGCGCGCGGGACATTGATGATGTCCGGCACATGGTGCAACAAAGCGTTGAGCAGGGTGCCATCGGCGTGACCGGCGGCCGGGTGCACCACCAGGCCCGCAGGCTTGTTGATCACCAGGATGTCGTCGTCTTCATAGACGATGTCGAGCTCGATGTCCTGGGCGATCCACTCGCCCTGGGCTTCCTGCTCGGCAGTCAGCTCAAGGACGGCACCGCCATGCACAATGTCGCGCGGGCGGATCACCGCCCCGTCCACAGTCAGGCGACCTTCTTTGATCCAGGCGGAAAGGCGCGAGCGTGAGTGCTCAGCGAAGAGTTGGGCGGCGACTTGATCGAGGCGTTGGCCGCCCAATTCGGACGGCACCTCTGCGCGAAGTTCAATTTTATCGGACATGCTCGGACTGGGCGTCGGCACAGCCTTTGGTTTCGGCTGCGCGCTTGTGGTTAAATACGGCGTCTTTTGCCCCGAGGCTTTTCAACGGGGCGCTCATCATAACAGGACGGCCCCGCCCAAGACAGCGGCCGTCATAGGGACGCAAGCCGCCATGCAAGTGAAACACCTGCTGCTGATCGCCATCCTCGCATTGACCGCTGCTTGCTCATCGAAGGAAGTCGTAGACGAAAACCTCAGCGAAGCCGAGCTGTATCAGCAGGCTCAGACTGACCTGGACAACAACAGCTACACCAGCGCCACAGCCAAGCTGAAGGCTCTGGAGTCGCGTTATCCGTTCGGTCGCTACGCCGATCAGGCTCAGCTGGAGTTGATCTACGCCAACTACAAGAACGCCGAGCCGGAAGCTGCAAAGTCTGCCGCCGAGCGTTTCATTCGTTTGCATCCGCAGCATCCGAACGTGGATTACGCGTACTACCTCAAGGGTCTGACTTCGTTCGACCAGGACGTCGGCCTGCTGGCGCGCTTCCTGCCGCTTGACATGACCAAGCGTGACCCGGGCGCCGCCCGCGACTCGTACAACGAGTTCGCGCAGCTGACCAGCCGCTACCCGAACAGCCGCTACGCGCCGGACGCCAAGCAGCGCATGATCTATCTGCGCAACCTGCTGGCCGCCTACGAAATCCACGTCGCTGACTACTACCTGACCCGTCAGGCTTATGTAGCCGCTGCCAACCGTGGCAAGTACGTCGTGGAGAACTTCCAGGAAACCCCATCGGTCGGCGACGGCCTGGCGGTGATGACTGAAGCCTACCAGCGTCTGCACCTCGACGATCTGGCGGCCACCAGCCTGGAAACCCTGAAGCTCAACTATCCGGACCACCCGAGCCTGGAGGATGGCCAGTTCGTGCCACGCGTAGCCGAAGCTGACAACCGTTCGTTCCTGAGCAAAGCGACTTTGGGCCTGATCGAATCGCGTCCACCGCTGCCGCCGGGCGAAACCCGTGCCAACCAGGACGTGCAGAAGCAGTTCCAGGACGCGAAAGATGCGATCCCGAACGAGCTCAAGCCTAAAGACGAAAACGGCGACGTGATCGAAGAGCCAGAGCCGGAATCCAGCGACACCGATCGCTCGTGGTTCAGCTACATGACCTTCGGCGTGTTCGACTGACCACACCGGCTGTACGAAAAAAGGGAGATCTGCGGATCTCCCTTTTTTATTGCCGCGCTTTAATAGGCTGTGCGCTGATCGGGTCCTTGGCTAAACTGCCGGATCATCAGTCGAAAAGCCGCTCATCATGCTTCGTTTATTGTTCTGGATTGCCCTGATCTTCGCCGCCATCTGGCTCTGGCGCAAATTCAAGGCCCCCGCCTCGTCCACCCGATCGTCGCGCGAACAGGACGCGCCGCCGATGGTGCGTTGTGCCCACTGCGGCGTGCACCTGCCGCGCGACCGCGCGCTGGGCAACCAGCAACTGTGGTATTGCAGCCAGGCTCATCTCGAGCAAGGCCCGGGCGCCAGTGGTCGCTGAGGCCGTCAACGCCGACCAGAAACAGGCGCAGCGTCTGCTGCGCCTTTATCACCTGTACCGTTTAAGTGTCGGCATCACTCTGGTGTTGCTGATCTCCAGCAACATGGACAACCGCCTGCTGACGTCGGCCAACGACGATCTGCTGCGCGGCGGCAGCTGGCTGTACCTGATCATCAATATGCTGCTGGTGGTGTTCCTCGAAAACACCCGGCGCCCGGCGCAGTTGTTCACCCTGGCGCTTGTCGATGTGCTGCTGTTGTGCGGCCTGTTCTACGCGGCCGGCGGCGTGGCCAGTGCGCTGGGCAATCTGCTGGTGGTCTCGGTGGCGATCAGCAACACCCTGCTGCGCCGACGCATCGGCCTGCTGATTGCCGCCATCGCGGCGATCGGCATTGTCGGCCTGAGTTTTCTGCTGGGGCTCAGCCGCCCCTTGAGCGCCAACGCGTACCTGCAAGCCGGCACCCTCGGCGCGCTGTGCTTCGCCGCCTCACTGCTGGTGCAAGGGCTGATCCGCCGCCTCGAAGTCAGCGAGACCCTGGCCGAACAGCGCGCCAGCGAAGTGGTCAGCCTGGAGGCGCTGAACGCGTTGATCCTGCAACGCATGCGCACGGGGATTCTGGTGCTCGACGAGCACCGCCGGGTACAACTGGCCAATCACAGTGCGCAGAGTCTGCTCGGCCATAGTCACCTGCAAGGTCATTTGATCGACGAATATTCGCCAGCACTCGTCGAGCGCCTGCAACTGTGGCGCAACAACCCGACCTTGCGCCCGCAGAGTCTGAAAATCCCCGGCAATGGCCTTGAGCTGCAACCCAGCTTCATCGCTCTCGAGCAGAGTCCGAACCAGCAGACGCTGGTGTTTCTCGAAGACCTGGCGCAAATCACCCAACAAGCCCAGCAACTCAAGCTCGCTGCGCTCGGGCGTTTGACCGCCGGCATCTCCCATGAAATTCGCAATCCACTGGGCGCGATCAGTCATGCCGCGCAGCTGTTGGCCGAGTCCGAGGAACTCGATAGCGCAGATCGACGTCTGACGCAGATTATTCAAGACCACTCCCAGCGCATGAACCGAGTCATCGAAAACGTCCTGCAACTGTCCCGCCGCCAGCAAAGCGCGCCGCAACGGCTGGACCTCAAGCCGTGGCTGGAAGATTTCGTCGGCGAGACCCGCGAGCAGGCCAATGAGCGCCAGCACATTCATCTGCGAATCAATTCCGGCGATTTCACCACGCTGATGGACCCCAACCAGCTGCGGCAGATTCTCGACAATCTGATCCGCAACGCCTGGCGTCACAGTGCCCAACTGCACGAGCAGGCCGAAGTATGGCTGGCACTGTTCGTCGACCCCGACAGCCAATTGGCAGTGCTCGAAGTGCAGGACAACGGCCCCGGCGTGTCGGCCGATGAACAGGCGCACCTGTTTGAGCCATTCTTCACTACGAGCAGCCAGGGCACCGGTCTTGGCCTTTATCTGTCCCGTGAGCTGTGCGAAAGCAACCAGGCACGCCTAGACTTCAAATCACGCCAAGGCGGCGGCTGCTTTTGCATCACTTTTGCTCACGGACGGAAACAAAGTTGAATACAAGCCCACGGCAAAAAATTCTAATCGTCGACGACGAACCGGATATCCGCGAGCTCCTGGAAATCACCCTGGGACGGATGAAACTCGAGACCTTCAGCGCACGCAATCTGGGCGAGGCTCAGGCGCTGTTGCAGCGCGAGCACTTTGACCTGTGCCTGACCGACATGCGCCTGCCCGACGGCACCGGGCTGGAGCTGGTGCAACACATTCAGCAACGCGATCCACACCTGCCGGTGGCGATGATCACTGCGTACGGAAGCCTGGAAACGGCCATCAATGCATTGAAGGCCGGGGCGTTCGATTTCCTCACCAAACCGGTGGAGCTGCCGCGATTGCGCGAACTGGTCAGCTCGGCACTGCGCCTGCCGACAGCGGGCGGCCTGAGCACGGCAATCGAGCGACGCTTGCTGGGCGATTCGCAGCCGATGGCCAATCTGCGCAAGCAGATCGACAAGCTCGCGCGCAGCCAGGCGCCGGTATACATCAGCGGCGAATCCGGCAGCGGCAAAGAACTGGTCGCGCGTCTGATTCACGAACAAGGCCCGCGCGCCAGCCAGCCGTTTGTGCCGGTGAACTGCGGGGCAATTCCGTCGGAACTGATGGAAAGCGAATTTTTCGGCCACCGCAAAGGCAGCTTCACCGGTGCCGTCGAAGACAAGCCGGGGCTATTCCAGGCGGCCCATGGCGGCACTCTGTTTCTCGATGAAGTCGCCGACCTGCCACTGTCGATGCAAGTGAAGCTGCTGCGGGCGATTCAGGAAAAAGCCGTACGCAGCGTCGGCGGCCAGCAGGAAACAGTGGTCGACGTACGCATCCTTTGCGCCACGCACAAAGACCTTGAAGCCGAAGTTTCGGCCGAACGCTTCCGCCAGGATCTGTATTACCGGCTCAACGTCATCGAACTGCGCGTGCCTTCCCTGCGCGAACGCCGCGACGACATCGAGGCGCTTGCCATGCACGTACTCAAGCGCTTGGCCAAAGACACCGGACAACCCGAAGCGCGCCTGCACCCGCAAGCGCTGGAGGCGCTGAAGAACTATCGCTTTCCCGGCAACGTGCGCGAACTGGAGAATGTTCTCGAACGCGCGCACACCCTGTGTGAAAACCGCACGATCGAAGCGCAGGATCTGCGTTTGAGCGAAGGCAATTGCACGGCGGATGGGGCGATGGCCGATCTGACACAGATCGACAATCTCGAGGATTATCTGGAGAGCGTCGAGAGGAAACTGATTCTGCAGGCGCTGGAGGAAACCCGCTGGAACCGCACGGCAGCGGCGCAGCGGTTGAGTCTGTCGTTCAGGTCGATGCGCTATCGGCTGAAGAAATTGGGACTGGATTGAAGGCCCCTTCGCGAGCAGGCTCGCTCCCACATTTGGAATGAGTATTCCTGTGGGAGCGAGCCTGCTCGCGAAGGCGGTCTACCAGCCTCTGACTAAATCCGGCCCTCAGGCGCATACGGCGCCGGATCAATAATCGGCGCCCGCCCCAGCATCACGTCAGCAAACAACTGACACGACGCCGGCGCCAACACCAGCCCGTTGCGGTAATGCCCGCAGTTCAGCCACAACCCCTCGAACCCCGGCACCCGGCCAATAAAGGGAACCCCTTCCGGCGACCCCGGCCGCAGCCCGGCCCAGTGCCCGACCACCTCGGCATCCGCCAACGCCGGCAGCAATTCGATCGCCGAGGCCTTGAGGCTTTGCAGCGCTACATCGGTCGGGGTCTTGTCGTAACCTTCGTGCTCCAGCGTGCTGCCGATCAGAATGTGACCGTCGCGACGCGGGATCGCATAACGTCCCTTGGCCAGCACCATGCTCGGCAGGAAATCAGCCGCGCACTTGTAGAGAATCATCTGGCCTTTGACCGGTTCGACCGGCAGCGTCAGGTTCAGCGTCTTGAGCAGATCGCCGCTCCACGCCCCCGCCGTCAGCACAAACTCGTCGCCGCTCATCACCCCAGTGGAGGTTTGCACGCCAACCACGCGCTCGCCCTCGCGGACGAAACCACTGACTTCGCATTGCTCGTGAATCGTCACGTTCGGCAGCGCCAGCAGCGCGGCTTTCAGCGATTTGACCAGCCGTGGATTGCGCACGTTGGCGACATCGGCCATGTAGATCGCTCGGCTGAAACCGCTGCCGAGCACCGGCACCGCGTCATGTGCCGCCGAGATATCCACTGCCCGCAGCGGCCGATTTTCCCGCGCGGCCCAGGCCAGGGCTGCGGCTTCATCGTCCAGATCCAGCCAATACAGACCAGTGGTGTGCACTTCAGGATCAACCCCAGTGTCAGCAAACAAGCGCTCGCCGAGCTGTGGATAAAAATCCTGCGACCAATGCGCCAGCGCGGTGACTGCCGGACTGTAGCGCCACGGGTATAACGGCGAGACGATGCCGCCGCCAGCCCAGGACGATTCCTGGCCGACATTCGAGCGATCCAGCAGCACCACGCTGCGCACTTCGGAGGCGAGATTGTAGGCAGTGAGCAGGCCAATCACCCCGCCGCCGACAATCACCACTTGCTGTTGCCTGGTCATGTTTGATCCAACCGTAAAAAAGACAGTGGGCGCAAAAGGCGCCCGAAAAAGAATGCGTCAGCGGCCCCAGCAATCCTTGGCGGTCACTCCGGTGGTCGCGTTGTTCATGCTTCGCACGCCGGTGTTGGTCAGGGTGAAATCCCCGCATTTGTCGGTGGCCATGGCCGAGCCGGTTTTACGAATCGCGGTGAGCACAAAGGTCTGGTCGGTCAGCGTCGGGGTGATGGTATAGAAATCATTGCCCGTGCTCAGTCCGGTGACGCCGGTGTAGACATTGTTGCGGGTGTAGAAGCGTTCGAGGGTCTGCGCCTGCTCCGAGAGCAGCGAGACCACTTCGGCGCGACGGCCCTTCTTCACGTATTCGTTGTAGCTGGGAATGCTGATGGTGAGGATGATCCCGATAATCGCGATGACGATCATGATCTCGATCAGGGTAAAACCTCGGCTGGATCTGCGCATGCCTCAAATTCTCGCTTACTGGATTTGTCGCCACATGATACGACGGCTGCCGCCGCCACCTTTTTCCACAATGACCGTGACCGCGCCGCTGGTGTCAGTCGTGCCCTTGCGCTCGCCGTTAGCCGAGATGAAGTTCAGGGTCGGAATGCCGCCGGTAAAAATCACGCCACTGGATATCGTATCGTTGCTGTCGACCAAACGGTCACCGGTGGTGTCGATCACGGCGTAGTTGAGCATCTTACCGTTGAACGCATCGAGTTCGACCAGTCGGCCCGTACCAAAACTCGAACAAGGGTCGGTGGTATCGACGCTGGCAGTGGTGAAAACAACTCGTCCCAACACAATACTGGCCTGATTGATCACGCGCTCGCCGGTCAGCACGTTGTTGTACACCAGCGGCAGATACCACCCTTTCTCTGCCGGATACGTCGTTTCATTCTGGCTGGTGGTCAGAAACTGCCCGGAACTGCCGGAGAACGAGCCGGTAATCGCCTGTGCCTGCAAGCTGCTAACGGTGATTTGCCCTGAGCCTCCTTCCGCATCCCAGATCGAATAGAACGCCTGCAGATCCTTGTTGGTCTTGTCGGCAGTCTCGTTGAACTTGCCGGTGCCAAAGAACACTTGCTTGCCGCCCTGCGGATTATCCGCCAGCAGCGGTTGCGCAGTGATCGGCTGCGTTGCCCCACCCGGGGCTGTAAACAAAGGCTTGCCGGCAAACGCCACGCCCCAGTTTTCTGCCCCGGGTGCGCTCAAGTCGAATTTCCACATACGCCCCTTCAGGTCACCAGCGTAGGCAGCCTGCACCACGTTCGAAGAATTGACCCTGAGTTTTACCGAAGACAGACCGTTGCTGGTTTCCGTGCTGTCGATGACGATTTTCCTGATCAGCGAACCATCCAGCGCATCAAGCACATACAACGCTGCAACCCCCGAATTGCTGCCGTAACCATTGGCGATGAATGTCGCCCAGCGACCATTGGCCAAGCGTGCGACTTCCGGACGGGCGTAGGCGTAACCCAGATCATTGAAAGCATTCGCCGTGTTGGCCGTAGCCGGCGCACTGACTTCCCACAGTGCCTTGATCACGTTGCCTGCCGAGGCATCGAACAGTTGCAGTCCGTAGAAGGTTTTACCACCGGCCCCCGTTCCGCCAATGGCCAGCGTTCTCCAGGTGGTGCCGGCCTGCGCATCGAACACGCCGACCTGACCGTCCACGAGAAACTTGTGGCTGACGCCGTTGACGTAATTGGTATCCGCAATCAGCCGCAACGAAGGCAGCACGCTGGAGGGCATGTAGGCATAACGGCGGGTGCCGTTCGTCGAATTGATCACATTGACGAAACCGTCGTTGGCGTTCACTACCAGACTGGTGTTCATGTTCGCAGCCTTGGTCGTCAGGTAGTTGGTGTAACTGCTGTCACCCGTCAGATCGGATGCGGTCTTGTCTGAAGGCGACGCGAGCACCAGCGGCGAATTGATGATGTCGCCCAGCAGCGCAGTGCGCACTTTGAGCCCGGCCTTGTTGGTCCCCTTGCTCCACTCCACCAGATCATTGCCGTTGATTCCGGCGGGCAACCCCTGATTCAGCGTAGTCTGCTGCGCCGGGGAAAAGTTGAGGAGTGCCAAGGCAATGGGCGTGTTGCTCAAGGTGTTCCATGACTGGAAATTCGGCGCTGTGGCAGAGGGCACGATGGTGGTGTCGGTCGACCATTGCGCCGCCGAGGTATTTACCGTGCCGGTCGAGGTAAAGCCGAACGACCTGATCGTGCCGCGCCAATCCTTGGGATCGTAAGTGGTCTGGTAAAAACTGCTGCCACTGCTCAAGGTGCTGCTGCTGGCGACGCCGGCACCACCGGAGCCGGCCTTGGAAGTGATATCGCTCAATGCCGACGATAACGCCGCATTGAGCCCGGAGCTGTCGGTCGCCTGGTAGTACCTGCCCTGCCCGTAACTGGCGGCGTCGGACAACATGTCGTTATCCGCCGCGAAACCCACGGTGTAGGTGTTCATGTTCTGCCGGGGAAAATCCACCGCGTTCCAGCTCTTGCCTGCTGCGTCAGTACCGGTCGAACGCATGTCGATGTCGAAGGCGAATTTGGCGATGTCATCCAGATAAAGCGTGTCGCCTTCACCGTCACCGTTGAGGTTGTCGCCATCGTTATTCACGCCATCCCAGTTCGGTAGCCGGCTGCCTCCCAGCGGATCGTTGGTCGGGAAGGTACGGTCATAGGTTGGCAAGCCATCGGTAATCACCACGCCGTAGTTTTTCTGGCAGCGGTATTGAATCGGACTGGTATAGCTCGCCGGTGTGCCGTTGTAGTAAGGCGCCAAGCCACGCATGTAGCGCGTGACTTCGTAGTAGCTCTCGGCCAACGGAGTGTTGGCCACGGCGTTCAAGCCGTTGATCGATGAAATCAGCGCGTTGTAGTTGGTGTCTGCCTGGGCCTGGGTGACGCTGCCCGCGACGGGTGACAAATCGGTGATCGAGCGAGCGATGAAACCGCCGTTGCCCGGGTTGCTGCTGGTCGCCGGATTGAATGTCGACAGGCCCATGCGCAAGGTGCGGTTGCTGCTCACCAGTGCGGTGGAAACGTTGCGCGCCACGTTCATCCGGTAATCGTTGGGAATCGCCCCCGTGGTGAAGTCGCGGGTGCCGTTGCTGTTGGCGAGGCTGACTATGTAGGAAATGTAATCGGCGGAATACCGAGTGTTCTCGTTGCCTACCGGGTCTGGGAGCTTGAGGCACAACGGCGCCACGCTGTTGTTGTAGAACGCATAGGCGCCTCCCGAGCAACCGGAAGTCGGCAGGCTCGATAGAAACACCGTGTCGCCGGTAATCTGCGGCGCATTGAGTGCAGAGCACAATCCGAGGAAGGCATTGCACTGCCGGGCGGGAGTGCGGTTGACGTTCGGGTCGAATCCGGCGGCGTAGATGATGCTGTTCATACTCCCCGAGTCATCGATCAGCAGCATCACGTTTGGCGCCACCGCAGCCGCGCTCAGCAATGGCGAATCGGAAGGCGTGAAAGCCCAGGCCGGTGCCGCCAGGTAGCAACTCAGCAGCATGCCGATCAGCAGCGACAGGCCGCGCTCAATACTTCGCATAGACACTCTCCACCACGCTACGCGAATTGCCGGCGATGCCGACCGCAGTGACTCGATACAACGTCGCCGAAGTGTTACTCGGCACGTTCACCGCCGTCAGGGTCGTGCCGATGTTCTGCACGCCATAAAAGCCATTACCGGCGGCGATCCAGGTCACCCCGGAGGTCGAATTGAAGCCGGCCGAGCTGACCACTGACGACTCCGTCGGCGGCAGACATTGGGTCGTGCCGCTGCACACCGCCAACGAGTAACTGTCCAGCTGCACCGCACTTTCGCCGATACGCAACGCCGCTTCCGCAGCCTGAAACGATTGATTGCGCAGGCTTACGCTGCCGGCCATTTTCTCTTGCAGGTTGGCGCTCTGCATCGAGGACAAACCGATCAATGTGAGCAACAGCAGAAACACCAGGCTCACCAACAGGACCATGCCGCGCTGGGCCTGACGTTGTTGCAAGGAAATCCTCATCGCCGCCCCCTCATGGCAAGCGGTTGCGCAATGCCGCAACCACGTTGAAGGTTTGATTGCGCACCCGATTGTTCGGGTCGGTGAGGGTCAGGCTCAGGCGCACGCTGCGGATGCGCGCCGGATCGCCGGGGTTGCTGCTGTACGTTGAAGCTGCGACGTCGGTCGCGGAGCTGGCCAGACCGAATGTGACGTTGAAGGCGCTGACGTTGTTCACCAGCACTTGCTGCGCCGGATTGCCGCTGCCGGTGCCCATGAGGATCTGGTTATTGCTGAAGCTGTAGATCAGGCGCCGGATCGGGAACGCGATCTGCCCCGTGGTCGGGCTGCGCAATCCGCTGTAGGCGACCGCGCTGTTACGACAATCGGAAATCACTGTCCAGGTCGGCGTTCCCCCGCCGCTGCCAACATCGGCGGTGACCATGGTCAGCTTGAGACTGGCGTTATCCCAGTTGATCGGGATGAGTTGCGCGGTGTTGAAATCCCCTGCAGAACTGGAGTCGACGATGGTGCCGAGGCAGCCGAACATGCCGACCATACGAATTTCCTGAATCATTTTGCTGAGAACGAAGCGCGCATCTTCCTGCATCGCTGCGGCGCTGTTCTGACTGACGTAAGTGTTTTTTGCGGCGATGAAAATCTGTACCACGCCGAGCACGACGATCAGCCCCAAAGCCAGGGCAATCAGCAACTCGATCAGGCCGAAACCACGACTGGTGTGCTTCATGGCGTGGCCACCGGATCGACCGCCGCCCGGCTGGTCAGGACGAAACTGCGCTGGGCACTGGCAGAGTTGGCCGCGCGCGCATCGCTCCAGGTAATGGTGATGGTGTAGACCCGCTGATTGAGGGTGATGCTGCCCGTCGCGGTCGGGCCGCCGAAGTTGGCGATATTGGTGGTGAAGTCGTAGAGGTCCTGGTCCCGCGCATTACTGAGATTGCCCGAGGTCGGCGGCGTAACGGTGTAGTTGGCGCCGGAATTGGCGCGGATGCGATCCATCATGTCATAGGCGATGAAACTGGCCTGACTGGTCATCCGCGAACTGTCGGTGTACTTCAGCGCATTGAGCTGCACCGCCGCTGCGCCCAACAGCCCGACGGTCAGAATCAGCAACGCGACCAGCACTTCGATCAGCGTCATGCCCTCCTGTGCGTTTTTGCTCCCTGCCCTCATCCGCAATTTCCACCCAGTTGAATGCGTCCGTTCAAACACACGTTCAGCGTCCTGCTTTGCGTGCCCTGCGTGTAACCGATGACCACCGCCGTCGACGGTGCCGCCAGACCACCAAGATTGTTGAAATCCAGTGCGGTCACTCCTGAGGGTAGCGTCAGAGTCGCGCCACTGCTCATTGCTGGAACAACCCGCAACACATTGGCCGGATTGCCAGTACTGTCGTAGACCGCCAGTTCACCGGTCCAGACACTGCCGCCAGCGGTCGGACGCAGACGCGTGGTCACGCCGCGATTGATTGCCTCGAGGCGAGCGAAATTGATTGCCCGCTGCAAGTCGCCGACTTCGGTATCCGCCTTGCTGCTCTGGATCGTACGGGTAAAGGCCGGCACCGCCAGCGTGATCAGTATCAGGAACACCGCAATGGCGACCAGCAACTCGACCAGCGTGAAACCTTTTGTACGAAGATCCATCGGTGCCCTCCGTTGCCGTCGGCTATACCTGCTTTTACACGCTAGAACATTCGCTCGGCACGCGCCGACTGATTTGCCCTGCGCGGCGCACGGATTGCGCTGCTCATACCATTCCACGGAGGGATTTTTCATGCCGCAACACGGTTTCAGCCTGATTGAACTGCTTATGGGACTGGCGATTGGCGCAATTGTTCTGCTGCTGGTCAGCCCGGCGTTCGCTGCGCTCAAACAGGCGACTCAGCGCGACCACGCAGCGCAGTCGCTGCTCGAGGGCATCCGCCACGCTCGCACCCTGGCTATGACCCACAATCAAAGTGTGGTGATCCATGGCATTGACGGCGACTGGAGTCAGGGTTGGCGAATCATTCTGGATCTTAGCGGCAAGGGGCCGGAGGACAGCAGCAATCCGCTGCTGGTTGAACGCGCCAGTGAGGCGAAGGTGGCGATTGTCGGCAACTGGTGGGTGAGCCGCTACGTGCGGTTCAGTCATCTGGGACAGCCGCTGATGCCGGGACGGCGATTTCAGGCGGGGACAATACACGTCTGCTCGCCGCGCGAGCCGGTCAGCCAGCGGCAGATCGTGCTGGCGGCGACCGGTCGCGTGCGCCTGGGCAGTCAGGAGACCGAACAGGCGCTGTGCGACAAAGGCAGAAGCGTCAGATCGAACGGACGCGCAGCTCTTTCGGCATCGAGAACGTGATGTTCTCCTCACGGCCAGCCAGCTCGTCGGCACCAGTCGCGCCCCAGGCCTGCAATTGCTGGATCACGCCCCGGACCAGCACTTCCGGTGCGGAGGCGCCAGCGGTAATACCGATGCGCTCGACGCCGTCGAACCAGCTCTGTTGCAGGTCCTCGGCACCGTCGATCAGGTAGGCCGGAGTCGCCATACGCTCAGCCAGTTCACGCAGACGGTTGGAGTTGGAGCTGTTCGGGCTGCCGACCACCAATACCACGTCGCACTCGTCGGCCAGTTGCTTGACGGCGTCCTGGCGGTTTTGTGTGGCGTAGCAGATGTCGTCCTTGCGCGGACCACCGATGGCCGGGAAGCGCGTGCGCAGGGCATCAATCACGCGACTGGTATCGTCCATCGACAAGGTTGTCTGGGTGACGAAGGCGAGTCTTTCCGGATCGCGCACCTGCAATGCGGCCACGTCCTTTTCGTCTTCAACGAGGTAGATCGCGCCGCCATTGCTGGCATCGTACTGGCCCATGGTGCCTTCGACTTCCGGGTGACCGGCGTGGCCGATCAGGATGCACTCGCGACCGTCGCGGCTGTATTTGGCGACTTCGATGTGCACCTTGGTCACCAGCGGGCAGGTTGCATCGAAGACTTTCAGGCCACGACCTGCAGCTTCGTTGCGTACGGCTTGGGAAACACCGTGGGCGCTGAAGATGACGATCACGTCATCGGGCACCTGATCGAGCTCTTCGACGAAAATCGCGCCACGGCTGCGCAGGTCTTCGACGACGAACTTGTTGTGCACCACTTCATGACGCACATAGATCGGCGGCCCGAAGACTTCCAGGGCGCGGTTGACGATTTCGATCGCCCGGTCCACACCGGCGCAGAAGCCACGGGGGTTGGCGAGTTTGATTTGCATGCTGTGCCTCGTGTCTTGCGCGCGAAAACAATGGAAAACAGACTGTGGATACCTGCTTGTTGTGGCGAGGGGATTCATCCCCGCTCGGCTGCGTAGCAGTCGTAGACTATCAACGGACTTATCTCAGAATCCGTTGACTGGTCTGGGGGCGCTTCGCACCCCAGCGGGGATGAATCCCCTCGCCACAGAAGCTCACTCCTGCATTTTTAGATCGCTTTGACGGAAATGATTTCCACGTCAAAGGTCAGCGTCTTGCCCGCCAGCGGGTGGTTGAAGTCGACGGTCACTTGCGTGTCGTCGAATTCCTTCACCACACCTGGCAATTCAGTATTGGCCGCATCGTTGAAGATCACCAGCAGACCCGGTGACAACTCCATGTCGTTGAACTGCGAACGCGGGATGGTCTGCACGTTCTGCGGGTTCGGCTGACCGAAAGCGTTTTCCGGCTCGACGGTCAGGGTGCGCTTGTCGCCGGCCTTGAAGCCGAACAGTGCGGCTTCGAAGCCCGGCAGCAGGTTGCCATCGCCGACCTTGAACGTCGCCGGGGCCTTGTCGAAGGTACTGTCGACGGTGTCACCGTTTTCCAGGCACAAGGCAAAGTGCAGGGTGACTTCGGTGTTCTGGCCGATGCGTTGCTCAGTCGATAGCGGTTCAGTCATGAGCGGCCTCTTCGGTTTTCTTCGATTTGAACATGTCCAGTGCCAGCATGATCGCGCCTACGGTGATCGCGCTGTCGGCAATGTTGAACGCCGGGAAATACCAGCGGTTCTGCCAGTGCACCAGAATGAAGTCGATCACATGGCCCAAGGCGATGCGGTCATACAGGTTGCCCAGCGCACCACCCAGCACCAGTGCCAGGGCGACGGCCAGCCAGGTGTCGTTGCGCCCCAAACGCTTGAGCCAGACCACCAGCACGGCACTGACGGCAATGGCGATCAGCGCAAACAGCCAGCGCTGCCAGCCGGAGCTGTCGGCGAGGAAGCTGAACGCAGCGCCGGTGTTGTAGGCCAGCGTCCAGCTGAACAGATCGGGAATGATCACGATCTGCTGGAACATTTCGAGCCTGGCTTCGAAGTAGAACTTGCTGGCCTGGTCAATGACCAGGACCAGCAGGCTCAACCACAGCCAGCTCAGCCGTCCGAAACGGCCAATGGCATCAGGCATAGTGACGAACCTCGCCAGCACCGCTGATGTTGTCGACGCAACGACCGCAGATTTCCGGATGCTCCGGGTTCACGCCGACGTCTTCGCGGCAATGCCAGCACCGCGCGCATTTCGGAAACGCCGATTTGACGATCTTCAGTTTCAGACCGCTGACTTCGGTGGCCACTGCATCGGCCGGAGCCTGAACGAATGGCGCGACGCTGGCAGTCGAGGTGATCAGGACAAAGCGCAGCTCGTTGCTCAGCTTGGCCAGATCGGCGCTCAGCGCCTCTTCGGCAAACAGCGTCACTTCGGCCTGCAGGTTGCCACCGACGGCTTTCGCCGCACGCTGGATTTCCATCTCTTTGTTGACCGCGACTTTCACTTCCATGATGCGATCCCAGTAGGCGCGACCCAGCTCGAAGCCTTCCGGCAGCTCGGTCAGGCCTTCGTACCAGGTGTTGAGCATGACCGACTCGTTACGCTCGCCCGGCAGGTATTGCCACAGCTCGTCGGCAGTGAAGGCGAGGATCGGCGCGATCCAGCGCACCAGCGCTTCAGAGATGTGGAACAGCGCGGTCTGGCACGAGCGACGGGCCTTGCTGTCGGCACCGGTGGTGTACTGGCGGTCCTTGATGATGTCGAGGTAGAAACCACCCAGCTCCTGCACGCAGAAGTTGTGGATCTTCGAGTACACGTTCCAGAAACGGTATTCGCCGTAGTGCTCTTGCAACTCGCGTTGCAGCAACAGCGTACGATCCACCGCCCAGCGATCCAGCGCCAGCATGTCTTCGGCCGGCAGCAGGTCGGTGGCCGGGTTGAAACCGGTCAGGTTGGAAAGCAGGAAGCGCGCGGTGTTACGGATACGACGGTAGGCATCGGCGCTGCGGGTCAGGATCTGATCCGACACAGCGATTTCGCCAGAGTAGTCGGTCGACGCGACCCAAAGACGCATGATGTCGGCGCCCAGCGTATCGTTGATCTTCTTCGGCTCAATCACGTTTTTCAGCGACTTGGACATCTTGCGGCCAGACTCGTCGACGGTGAAGCCGTGCGTCAGCAGTTCGCGGTACGGTGCGTGGTTGTCGATGGCGCAACCGGTCAGCAACGACGAGTGGAACCAGCCACGGTGCTGGTCGGAACCTTCCAGGTAGAGGTCGGCACGCGGGCCGCTCTCGTGGCCCATCGGGTGCGAACCGCGCAGAACGTGCCAGTGCGTGGTGCCCGAGTCGAACCAGACGTCGAGGGTGTCGCTGATCTTGTCGTATTGCGGCGCTTCATCGCCCAGCAGTTCGGCGGCGTCGAGTTTGAACCAGGCTTCGATGCCTTCGACTTCAACGCGTTTGGCGACTTCTTCCATCAGCTCGACGGTACGCGGGTGCAGCTCGCCGCTTTCCTTGTTGAGGAAGAACGGGATCGGCACGCCCCAGTTGCGCTGACGCGAGATGCACCAGTCCGGACGGTTGGCGATCATCGAATGCAGACGCGCCTGGCCCCAGGCCGGAACGAACTTGGTGTCTTCGATGGCTTTGAGCGAGCGCACGCGCAGGGTGTCGCCGCTGGTTGGCTCCTTGTCCATGCCGATGAACCACTGCGCAGTAGCGCGGTAGATCAGCGGGGTCTTGTGGCGCCAGCAGTGCATGTAGCTGTGTTCGATGACGGTGGTGTGCATCAGCGCACCGACTTCGGTCAGTTTTTCGACGATAGCCGGGTTGGCCTTCCAGATGAACTGGCCACCGAAGAATTCCAGCGACGGCACGTACACGCCGTTGCTCTGTACCGGGTTGAGGATGTCGTCGTTGACCATGCCGTATTTCTTGCAGGTCACGAAGTCGTCCACGCCGTAGGCCGGGGCGGAGTGAACCACGCCGGTGCCAGCGCCCAGTTCAACGTAGTCAGCCAGGTACACCGGCGACAGACGATCGTAGAACGGGTGACGGAAGTTGATCAGCTCCAGCTCTTTACCGGTGGTGGTGGCGATGACCGAACCCTCCACGCCATAGCGCGCCAGGCAGGCTTCGACCAGCTCTTCAGCCAGCACCAGCAGCTTGTCGCCGATATCGACCAGGGCGTAGTTGAATTCCGGGTGCACGTTCAGCGCCTGGTTGGCCGGGATGGTCCACGGGGTGGTGGTCCAGATCACGATCGCAGCAGGTTTGCTCAGCGACGCGAGACCGAAGGCCGCAGCCAGTTTGGCTTCGTCGGCGATCGGGAACGCAACGTCGATGGTCGAGGACTTCTTGTTCTCGTACTCGACTTCCGCTTCAGCCAGAGCCGAACCGCAATCGAAACACCAGTTCACTGGCTTGAGGCCCTTGAAGACAAAACCACCCTTGACGATTTCGGCGAGGGCGCGGATTTCACCGGCCTCGTTCTTGAAATCCATGGTCTTGTACGGGTTGGCGAAGTCGCCCAGCACGCCGAGACGGATGAACTCGGACTTCTGCCCTTCGATCTGCTCGGTGGCGTAGGCACGGCACAGCTCGCGGGTCTTATCCGCGCCGAGGTTCTTGCCGTGGGTCACTTCCACCTTGTGCTCGATCGGCAGGCCGTGGCAATCCCAGCCAGGGACATACGGCGCATCGAAACCCGACAGGGTTTTCGAGCGGATGATCATGTCCTTGAGAATCTTGTTCAGTGCGTGACCGATGTGGATCGTGCCGTTGGCGTACGGAGGGCCGTCGTGCAGGACGAACTTCGGACGATCCTTGCCAATCTCGCGCAACTTTCCGTACAGGCCAATACTGTCCCAGCGCTGCAGGATCTGCGGTTCGCGCTGTGGCAGGCCGGCCTTCATTGGGAAGGCGGTGTCCGGAAGGTTTAGCGTGGCTTTATAGTCGGTCATTTAAGGCTCTTCATTAGCGATGGGCGCTAGGTGCGGCTAGTGCACGGGCGGTGGCGACATCCGCATTGATCGCCGTTTTCAATGCCTCCAGAGAGGCGAAGCGCTGCTCTTCACGCAGCTTTTGGTGGAAAACCACCGTCAAACGCCGGTCATACAGATCGCCGGCAAAATCTAACAGATGGACCTCGAGGTGGGCTTTGCCATCTCCTTGCACCGTGGGGCGCACGCCGATATTGGCGACGCCGGGCCAGGTCTTGCCGTCGATGTCGACATTCACCAGATAGACCCCGGTGAACGGCACGCGACGACGCTTGAGTTGAATGTTGGCAGTGGGCGTGCCCAGTTGCCGGGCCAGTTTCTGCCCATGCAGCACGCGACCGGCGATGCGGTACGGACGGCCGAGCAAGCGTTCGGCCAAGGCAAAATCGGCCGCAGCCAAGGCGTTGCGCACCTGCGTGCTGCTGACGCGAATGCCGTCCAGCTCGACGGTTTGCGCCGCTTCGACGGTGAAACCGTGAACCTGCCCGGCCTGCATCAGAAAATCGAAATCGCCGAGGCGGTCGCAACCGAAACGGAAATCGTCACCGACCTCCAGATGCTGCACGCCAAGGCCATCGACCAGAATGGTATCGACGAATTCACTGGCGCTGAGCTTGCTCAGCCGCTGGTTGAAAGCCAGGCACAACACCCGGTCGACGCCTCCAGCGGCCAGCAATTGCAGCTTGTCGCGCAACCGCGCCAGACGTGCCGGTGCGGTGTCGGGGGCAAAGAACTCCCGTGGCTGCGGCTCGAAAATCACCACGCAGCTGGGTACGCCCAACTCAAGCGCACGCTCACGCAGCCGGGCCAGGATAGCCTGGTGACCACGGTGAACACCGTCAAAGTTGCCAATAGTGGCGACGCAGCCCCGATGCTGGGGGCGCAAGTTGTGGAGGCCTCGAACCAGCTGCATAACGCGCTTCTTGCTCATAAAGTGGTCGATTATAACCACACCCGACGGCCGACGACAGGCAACACCGTAACGCAAAGTGAACGAGCCGACAAAACCGCCGGCCCATGCCTGCTCATGAAGGCTGAAACCTCAGCTCAAGGCCTTGCGATTGAAGTCGCGCAGGCGGAAACCCAACAGCAACAACATACCGAAATACGCCACCACGCCAGCAACCACCAGCGCGCCCAGGCGCAAGAAGCGCTCAAGCATATGGCCCTCATCCCAGGCGGGCATGAAATGCATGCCGGCCAGCAAGACCGCCGACATCACGGTCACCGCAACGACCAGCTTGAAGCCGAATTTGCCCCAGCCCGGTTGCGGTTGATACATCTTTTGCTTGCGCAGTTGGTAGAACAGCAGCCCGGCGTTCAGGCAAGCACCGGCACTGATCGCCAAGGCAAGGCCGGCGTGGGCCAGCGGCCCGATCAGCGCCAGGTTGAACAACTGCGTGCAGACCAGCGTGAAAATTGCGATTTTCACCGGGGTGCGAATGTTCTGTTGCGCATAAAAGCCCGGCGCCAGCACTTTGATCACGATAATCCCGAGCAGGCCGACCGAATAGGCAATCAGTGCACGCTGGGTCATCTCGGCATCAAAGCCACTGAACTGACCGTACTGGAACAGCGAAACAGTCAGCGGCTCGGCAAGAATCCCCAGTGCCAGCGCGCACGGCAGCACCAGCACAAAGCACAGGCGCAGCCCCCAATCGAGGATGCGCGAGTATTCGTGGCGATCCTTGCTGGCGTAGGTCTTGGCCAGTGTCGGCAGCAGAATCGTGCCGAGCGCCACGCCCAATACGCCCGACGGCAATTCCATCAAGCGGTCGGCGTAATACATCCACGACACTGAACCTGCGACCAGAAACGAGGCGAAGATGGTGTTGATGATCAATGAAATCTGACTGACCGACACGCCGAGAATCGCCGGCAGCATCTGCTTCATCACCCGCCACACGCCGCTGTCGCGCAGGTTCAGGCGCGGCAGCACCAGCATGCCGATCTTTTTCAGGTGCGGCAGCTGATACAGCAACTGCGCCAGACCTCCTACCAGCACCGCCCAGCCAAGAGCCATGACCGGTGGATCGAAATACGGCGTGAGGAACACCGAAAACACGATCATGCTGACGTTGAGCAGAGTCGGTACGAAGGCCGGCACCGAGAAGCGGTTCCAGGTATTCAGAATCGCGCCGGCCAGCGACGACAGCGAGATCAGCAATATATAAGGAAAGGTCACCCGCAACAGATCGGAGGTGAGCTGGAATTTTTCCGGGGTATCGGTAAAACCGGGCGCCGTGGCCCAGATCACCCAAGGGGCGGCGATCATGCCCAGTGCAGTCACAACCGCCAACACCAGCGTCAGCAGGCCCGATACATAGGCAATAAAGGTACGCGTCGCCTCTTCGCCCTGCTGGCTTTTATATTCGGCCAGGATCGGCACGAACGCCTGGGAGAAAGCCCCTTCGGCAAAGATCCGCCGCAGCAGGTTGGGCAGTTTGAACGCAATAAAGAAGGCATCCGTGGCCATCCCGGCGCCGAATGTCCGCGCGATCAGCGTGTCACGAACAAAACCCAGAATCCGGGAAAGCATCGTGATAGAGCTGACGGCGGCCAACGATTTGAGCAGATTCATTGAGAGAGTTTGTGCCTGTCGATAAACAGCAGGCGAACAATGCGCCTACTTGTGCGATACTCCGCGCCGCAACAGCACAGAGCCAAAGCTCGCGAGTTTACAGGTCAAGCGCCGGAAATAAATATCCCGCCTCTTTATACCTACCACTTAGCGGAACGATTCAAGTGCCCTTGACAAGACAAGTCTTCATCGGCATGATTCGCGGCCTATTTTGTTTGCTATTTCCTAAAAAGTCTTTCGAGGAGCTCGACGGTGGCCAACTCACCTTCCGCCAAAAAACGTGCAAAACAGGCTGAGAAGCGTCGCAGCCACAACGCCAGCCTGCGTTCCATGGTTCGTACCTACATCAAGAATGTAGTTAAGGCCATCGACGCAAAAGACGCTGAAAAAGCTCAAGCTGCATACGTTCTGGCTGTGCCAGTTATCGACCGTATGGCCGATAAAGGCATCATCCACAAGAACAAGGCTGCTCGTCATAAGAGCCGTCTGAATGGCCACGTCAAAGCGCTGAAAGAAGCCGCTTAATCGACGTAGTCATTAAAAAACCGACCTCAGGGTCGGTTTTTTATTGCCTGTGATTTAACAAGCTACAGGCAAAAAAAGTGTGGGAGCGAGCCTGCTTGCGAATGCGATCTGCCAGTTGATATTTCTATCGACCGACATGACCTCTTCGCGAGCAGGCTCGCCCCCACAGTTCGGATTGGTGGCGCTTATTGCTGGACCGGCACCCACGGCAGGATCGGGATGGCCGTGACCGCATTCTGCGGACTACCCTCGATCAAGCGATCGCTGTAGACCAGATACACCAGCGTGTTGCGCTTCTTGTCGAGGAAACGCACCACCTGCATGGTCTTGAACACCAGCGAGGTGCGCTCCTTGAACACCTCGTCGCCGTCCTTCAACTCACCCTTGAACTTGATCGGCCCGACCTGACGACAGGCAATCGAGGCTTCGGCGCGATCCTCTGCCAGACCCAGACCACCCTTCACTCCGCCGGTCTTGGCGCGAGACAGGTAGCAGGTCACGCCCTCGACTTTCGGATCGTCGAAGGCCTCGACCACGATCCGGTCATTCGGCCCGACAAACTTGAACACCGTCGACACCTGACCGATTTCCTCGGCCGAGACCAGCAATGGCATGGCCATCAGCAGGCCCAACAATCCTTTCGCTACACGCATCGAATTTTCCTTAGACCAGAATCAGGTTGTCACGGTGAACCAGTTCCGGCTCCGCCATGTAACCGAGCAAACCGACAATCGCATCCGACGACTGACCGATGATTTTTTGCGCTTCCAGGGCGCTGTAATTGGCCAGACCCCGAGCGATCTCCCGACCGTCCGGCGCCACACAGACGACCATCTCACCGCGACGGAAACTGCCCTGAACCAGTTTCACCCCCACCGGCAGCAGACTTTTGTTGCCCTTGGACAACGCCGACACCGCCCCCTCATCCAGCACCAGGGTGCCACGGGTTTGCAGGTGCCCGGCCAGCCACTGCTTGCGCGCCGCGAGCATGCCGCGCTCCGGCGATAGCAGCGTGCCAATGCGCTCGCCCGCCTTCAGGCGATCGAGCACACGCTCAAGCCGCCCGCCGACGATGATGGTGTGCGCACCGGAACGCGCTGCCAGGCGTGCCGCACGCAACTTGGTCTGCATGCCGCCGCGCCCCAGCGCACCACCGGTACCGCCTGCAACCGCATCGAGCGTCGGATCATCGGCGCGCGCTTCATAAATCAGCTGCGCATCGGGATTGTTGCGCGGATCAGCGTCGAACATGCCGTCGCGATCAGTGAGGATCACCAGCAGATCGGCCTCGACCAGATTGGCCACCAGCGCCGCCAGCGTGTCGTTGTCGCCGAAACGGATTTCATCGGTGACCACGGTGTCGTTTTCATTGATCACCGGAATGACCTTCAGCTCGACCAGTGCACGCAAGGTGCTACGGGCGTTGAGGTAGCGCTTGCGGTCGGACAGGTCGTCGTGGGTCAGGAGAATCTGCGCAGTGTGCCGGCCATGCTCGGCGAAGCTCGACTCCCACGCCTGCACCAACCCCATCTGACCGATTGCAGCGGCCGCCTGGAGCTCGTGCATGGCACTGGGTCGTGCGGTCCAGCCCAAGCGACTCATACCGGCCGCTACCGCCCCGGAGGACACCAGCACCAGCTCGACGCCCGCCTCATGCAGCGCCACCATCTGCTCGACCCAGACACTCATTGCCGCGCGATCCAGCCCTTTGCCGTCAGCTGTCAGCAAAGCGCTGCCGATCTTCACGACCCAACGCTGCGCACCTGTCACCTTGCTCCGCATCATCTTCAACCTTAGCTTGAGGGCAGCGCGACCTGGCACTGCCCGTGACGTTAATCGTGGCGATTGCTGACCAACGATCGATTTCCGGATACTAAAACGCCGCTCGATTGAGCGGCGTTCAAGTTTATCGCAACGGATCAGTCACGCACGTAAATGATTTCCGGACCGTCTTCGTCATCCACATCTTCTTCGTCCCAGTCATCGTCGCCGATGTCATGGACCGACTTCACGCCACTGCGACGCAGGGCACGCTTGTCATCCAGCGCCTGCAACTGCGCACGGGCTTCATCTTCGATGCGCTGATCGAGATCGGCCAGCTCTTCCTTGTACGCAGGGTCTGCGGCGAGGCGATCGGCACGGTCTTCCATGTAACGCATGATGTCGTGGCACAGACGCTCGGTACCGATCTTGGCGATGGCCGAGATCACGTACACCGGACCAGTCCATTCCAGGCGATCGACGATTTCCTTGACGCGAGCATCGTGCTCTTCTTCAAGGATCTGATCGCACTTGTTCAGCACCAGCCAGCGATCACGCTCGGCCAGCGACGGGCTGAACTTGATCAGCTCGTTGACGATCACTTCAGCTGCGTCCGGAGCACTGGAATCATCCAGCGGCGCCATGTCGACGAGGTGCAGCAGCAGACGCGTACGCGCCAGGTGCTTGAGGAAGCGAATACCCAGGCCGGCACCGTCGGAAGCGCCTTCGATCAAGCCCGGAATGTCGGCAATGACGAAGCTTTTCCAGCGATCGACACTGACCACACCCAGGTTCGGCACCAGTGTGGTGAACGGGTAGTCGGCGACTTTCGGCTTGGCGGCCGAGACCGAACGGATAAAGGTACTTTTACCGGCGTTCGGCAAGCCCAGCAGACCGACGTCGGCCAGCACTTTCATTTCCAGCTTCAGGTCGCGCTGCTCGCCCGGCTTGCCTGGCGTGGTCTGACGCGGCGCACGGTTGGTACTGGATTTGAAACGGGTGTTACCCAGACCGTGCCAGCCGCCCTGGACCACCATCAGTTTCTGACCAGCCTTGGTCAGGTCGCCGATGACTTCCTGAGTGGCGGAGTCGATCACGGTGGTGCCGACCGGCACGCGCAGGATCAGGTCTTCGCCCTTCTTGCCGGTGCAGTCGGTGCTGCCACCGTTGGAGCCACGCTCGGCATCGAAGTGACGGGTGTAACGGTAGTCGACCAGGGTATTGAGGTTTTCGTCGGCCATCATGTAGATGGAACCGCCGTCACCGCCATCACCGCCGTTCGGGCCGCCGTTTTCAATGAATTTTTCCCGGCGGAAACTCATGGCACCGTTGCCACCGTCACCGGCCTTTACGCGAATCGATACTTCATCAACAAACTTCATAACCAACGCCTCTCGCCGTACGGACGAGCCGAAAAACAATCAAGACATAAGACTCTTGCAAAAATGAGCGCAGCGACCCCAAGACACGACCTGCATCGCACGCCGACAGCCCATACAAACAGCTTTGCAAGAGACTCACCCCACAAACGAAAAAGCCCCGTCGCAAGACAGGGCTTCTCCAGCGATCTCGCGATTAAGCCGCGATTACGCTCACGTAACGACGACCGAAGGCGCCCTTTACTTCGAACTTGATCACGCCTTCGATTTTAGCGAAGAGAGTGTGATCCTTGCCCATGCCAACGCCGTAGCCAGCGTGGAATTGGGTGCCGCGCTGACGCACGATGATGTTGCCGGCCTTGATGACCTGGCCGCCATACATCTTCACGCCAAGGCGTTTGGCTTCTGAGTCGCGACCGTTACGGGTACTACCACCAGCTTTTTTGTGTGCCATGAGTTCAATTCTCCTAGTGAGGAATTAGGCTGTAATTAAGCCTGAATACCGGTGATTTTGATCTCGGTGAACCACTGGCGGTGGCCCATACGCTTCATGTGGTGCTTACGGCGACGGAACTTGATGATGCGGACTTTATCGTGACGACCTTGGGAGATCACTTCAGCCTTGACGGTTGCGCCAGCAACAACTGGTGCGCCGATGTTCACGTCGTCGCCGTTGGCGACCAGCAGAACGCGATCAAAAGTCACGGATTCGCCAGTAGCGATTTCCAGTTTTTCGATCTTCAGGTATTCACCTTCAGCGACCTTGTATTGCTTACCGCCGGTAACGATTACTGCGTACATGGTATTTCTCCGATAATCCTGCTCACCCAGCTCTTTATAAGAAGAGGTATTGGCTGGCATGGCTGCATGGGGCTGGAACGGCCCAAGTGCAATTGCGTAAGGCAGGTGCTGCCCAGGAAGTTCAGGGTGCGCGATTGTACGCAAGCAATCTGCCTCGCGCAAGTGGCCGTCCATCGCGCCTTGACAGGTCTGGACGGGGGTCCTAGCATGCCGCGCAACCCTTCTGGAGCGACTCTCGCTGATGCAACCCCAAGCTTTCTACCGCGCGGTGGCGGACGATTTTAGCGCCGTCGACGGCATCATCAAGAAGCAGCTGACGTCTCGAGTGCCGCTGGTATCGAAAATCGGCGATTACATCACGTCGGCCGGCGGCAAACGCCTGCGTCCTTTATTAGTGTTGCTGTGTGGCAAGGCCCTGGGTCGCGAAGGCGACGACATGCGCCTGCTGGCCGCCACCATCGAATTCCTGCACACCGCGACCTTGCTGCATGACGACGTCGTCGACATGTCCGGCATGCGCCGTGGCCGCTCGACCGCCAACGCCATGTGGGGCAATGCCCCGAGCGTGCTGGTCGGCGACTTCCTGTATTCGCGCTCGTTCGAAATGATGGTCGAACTGGGCTCGATGCCGGTGATGAAGATTTTGTCTCAAGCCACGCGGATCATCGCTGAAGGCGAAGTGTTGCAGCTGTCCAAGGTGCGAGACGCCAGCACCAGCGAAGAAACCTACATGGAAGTCATCCGCGGCAAGACCGCAATGCTCTTCGAAGCGTCGACCCACAGCGCCGCCGCCCTGGCTGGTGCGACCGCCGAGCAGAGCGAAGCCCTGCGCACGTTCGGCGATCACCTGGGTGTGGCGTTCCAGCTGGTTGATGACTTGCTCGACTATAAAGGCGACGCGGAAACCCTGGGCAAGAACGTCGGCGACGATCTGGCCGAAGGCAAGCCAACCCTGCCGCTGATCTACACCATGCGCGAAGGTACGGCCGAACAGGCGGCACTGGTGCGTCAGGCGATCCAGAAAGGCGGGATCGAAGACCTGGAAAGCATCCGCATCGCCGTCGAAGCGTCCGGCTCGCTGGAGTACACCGCGCAACTGGCCCGCGATTACGTGGCCCGCGCGATCAAGTGCCTGGAGGCGCTGCCGGCCAGCGAATACCGCGATGCGCTGGTGGAACTGAGCGAGTTCGCGGTCGCCCGCACGCACTGATTCATCCCCTGTGGGAGCGAGCCTGCTCGCGAAAGCAATCTGCCAATCGACTCAATGTTGACTGACACAGCGCTTTCGCGAGCAGGCTCGCTCCCACAGTTGTTTCTGCGCTATGCCCTCCTCCGCGTAAAACCCTATACAATGTGCGCCCTTTAGTCCTCCTGATACCCAAGGAACCTTAGTGAGCACGTTGCCACCCTGCCCGAAATGCAATTCCGAATACACCTACGAAGACGGCACCCAACTGGTCTGCCCCGAGTGCGCCCACGAGTGGTCTGCCAGCGGCGAAGCCGAAGTGGCGGCCGATGATGCCGTGAAGAAAGATTCGGTCGGCAACGTCCTGCAGGACGGCGACACCATCACCGTGATCAAGGACCTCAAGGTCAAAGGCACGTCGCTGGTGGTCAAGGTCGGCACCAAGGTCAAGAACATCCGCCTGTGCGATGGCGATCACGACATCGACTGCAAGATCGACGGCATCGGCCCGATGAAGCTCAAATCCGAGTTCGTCAGAAAAGTCTGAGCCTTGCGTCAGCCATCCCGCGCCCGTCGTGGGATGGAGCTTTGCCCTCCCCGCTCCAGCTCAATGAATTCGCGCATGGCCATCAGCCAGCCATTTTGACCTGACACAACCTTTACCCGGAAAAATCCACGATCCGCCAATAGGCACTTGCTATTTAATGAATAAGAATTATTCTCATTGAAACCTTTCAAGGAGATGAGACCCATGACTTATTTGATCGACGCCTGGCTGGATCGCCCACACCCGTACCTCAGAATCCTCCATCGGGAAACCGGCGAAGTCTGTGCGGTGCTTGAAGAAGAAGCCTTGCATGAGCTGCAGGATCAAGGTGATCTGGACGTCAGCAGCCTCAATTCCAGCGAGCCGCTGGTACTCAAGGAGCTGGTGCGCAATCTGTTCCTGTTCTGCTATGCCCGGGCGTTGCGCCCGACCAATGAGCTGCACAACAAGATCGAAATATGAGCAGCATTAAAAAAACCTGTGGGAGCGAGCTTGCTCGCGAAAGCGATAAATCAGTCAACGAATGAGTCGACTGAAAAACCGCCTTCGCGAGCGAGCTCGCTCCCACATTTTTTAGCCCGCCATCTAGGCAGGCTCGGTATTACAGAACGTCCAGCAGCTCGACGTCGAATACCAGAACGCTGTGCGGCGGGATGCTGCCCACGCCTTGTGCGCCGTAAGCCAGTTCGCTCGGCACGTACAGGCGCCATTTGCTGCCGGCATTCATCAGTTGCAGGGCTTCGGTCCAACCAGCGATCACGCCGCCAACCGGGAATTCTGCAGGCTGGCCGCGCTCGTAGGAGCTGTCGAACACAGTGCCGTCGATCAGGGTGCCGTGGTAATGCGTACGTACCTGGTCTTCACGGGTCGGCTTGGCGCCTTCGCCCTGAGTCAGCACTTCGAATTGCAGGCCGGAGGCCAGAGTGGTGATGCCGTCACGCTTGGCGTTTTCGGCGAGGAAGGCCAGGCCTTCGCCAGCCGCGGCTTCAGCCTTGGCCGCTGCTTCGGCTTGCATGATCTCGCGGATCACCTTGAAGCTGGCGGACATTTCTTCCTGGCCAACACGGCTTGGCTTGCCGGCGAAAGCGTCGGTCAGACCGGCCAGGATCGCGTCCAGGCTGACACCCGGTGGCGGGTTGTCGCGCAGCTGGTCGCCGAGTTGACGGCCGATACCGTAGCTGACGCGGGTTTCGTCGGTGGACAGATTTACTTCGGACATGACACTGCTCCGCTGTGCGGACGGCCACAGGACTTGCCGTGCGTGCACAGCGCGTCCCGGCGCGCCCGGAACCAAAAGGGCGAGCAGACTAGCACAGATACCCCGGACTTGGGGCCGGGGCTACAGGGCCGAACGCCAGGCGAGCGGCACTTTCAGGCTTTCATCGAGGTCACCGACCAGGCCACACATTTCGTCGTGGACCGAGGTGTGCACAAGATTGAAGGGCAGTACCGGAAAGGCATGCAGCAGATCCCGCGCGTGCTCCACTGAGCGCAGCGTCAGCATATTGCCCTTGAGATCGCTCAACGGATACGCCGTCCCATGCATCCTCGCTTCCAACAGGTAAATGCCACCCTCCATCGAGATCAGGTTCAACTCATCGACCTTCCTGGCAACAGCAAACGCGTTCAACTCTTGCAGGTTCATGGAAGCACCTCACACATGGCGAATCGCACCGTTACAGGCATAGGCCGCTGCGCTTGAAAGCACAAGCCACAAACGAAACCGCCCGTCTGTTTCGCAACAGACGGGCGGTTTTTTTGCCTTGATCGGCTGATCAGTGCTTGGTGACCTTGTCCAGGTAACCCATGGCAAACGCGGACACCACAAAAGTCATGTGAATGATCACGTACCACATCAGATGCTCAGGATCGACGTTCTTGGCATCCATGAAGATGCGCAGCAGGTGGATCGAAGAAATCGCCACGATCGACGCCGCGACTTTCATCTTCAGCGACGACGAGTCCATAGTGCCCAACCAGCTGAGCTTCTCTTTGCCTTCGTCGATGTCCAGTTGCGAGACGAAGTTCTCGTAACCGGAAATCATCACCATTACCAGCAGACCGCCCACCAGCGCCATGTCGATCAGCGACAGCAGCACCAGAATCAGGTCCGATTCAGCCATGGCGAAGACGTTGGGCAGGATATGGATGATTTCCTGGAAGAACTTCAATGCCAGCGCCAGCAGACCGAGGGACAGGCCGATGTAGATCGGCGCCAGCAGCCAGCGGGTGGCGTACATTGCATTTTCGATAAAGCGTTCCATTGACTCTCACACAAGGGGCTGGAAATGGCGGCGAGTATAACAGCCCGCTGTGACAGCCAGAAACCGCCGGAAAATCCGCCACCTGCGTGTGTGTGACAAAGTTTTTCTGCTAGTGTCCAAAGCATTGACAGCCCAATGACAGTGGACAGGACGCGTGGAAATGGATGTGCGATCAGCCTTGACGACTGCCGGAATCTGCCTCGCCTTGCTCATCGGCGGTTGCTCGCCCGGCGATGAAAAACAAGTCGCCAACCTTGACGAAAAGACCGCCACCTTCGAACAGTCCCTGGACACGATCAGCGATCCGAAGCTCAAGGACGCCATCACCGAACTCGGCGGTTCGCTGCTGTTGCTCGAACGCGCCCGACTCAAGCTCGACGACATCACCCCGCATACCGAATACGGCGCAGACGCCCTCGCCGTGCTCAAGCACTACCTTACCCCGCAGGCGCTGGTCGATACCTTCATCAATGGCCTGTTCGTGCTGCACAAGGACGCCAGCTCGGATTACCTGACCGATCTGCAACCGGTATTCCCGTTCAACCTGAACATTCCCGGCGGTTTTCTGTTCCCGCACGGCATCGAATGGCATTCGGTCACGTTGAGCAACAAACGGGTGATCGCCTGGCAGCCGGAGTGGTCGGAGACCGACCCCGGCATTCAGCTCAGCCCGTCCAGCTCCAACGTGACCAACCCCGATGACCTGACGGTGACCTACCCGTTCATCGATGGCCTCAACGTCGACAAAAAAAGCCTGCCGCAACCGGTCAGCCTGCAAGGCCAGGTCGAGGTCATTGCGCCCCGTCGCTTGTACAGTTTCGACCTGACGCAGAAAGACGTCGGCCAGACCCGCAGCAACGACAATCTCAGCGTCAAACTGCTCAAGCTGGAAAAAAACTACGCCGAGGTCGAAGTCAGCAACAGCCTGCCGCTCGCGGCAGAAGTCGCCGAAACCCGGATCAATCCGCTGATCGTCCAGGCCCGCGACGCCAGTGGCCAATACCTGGTGCGCGCCGGTTCGATCAACGAAAGCCCGGAGCAGGTCGAGTTTTACCAGAAGCAACTGACGCAGTTACAGAAGCAGAAGAGCTGGAGCGACACCCTGGAAAAACAGCTCAGCGACGAACAGCAAGCCTTCGAGAAAGAACACCCGCGCCGCTACAACAAGGTGTATTTCCACGGCCCGATCGACACACTGGAAGTCAGCGTGCTCGACTTCTCCTCGGCAACGGTGACGCGCAAATCCCTGGATCTGCCGGTGCGCACCTTCAATCCGCACACCACGGCCAAAGCCGTGCAGCCGCTGGATCTGCCAGTTGTGGTGTATGACGATCTGGCCGCCAACTGGCTCAAAGGCGCGGACCTGACCGAGGAACAATTGAAGGCCGGCGTGCGCATTCATCAATCGGTGGAAGAGCCGAGCGCGGCGCGTATCGAGTTTTCCCACCGCCGCACCTTCAATGACGAATTGCTTGGCGACCAACTCAATCCCGGCGTCAGCCCGGTGACTTTCTTCACGGAAAAGCGCGGCGGCAAACTCGACGAGCCGATCGAACTGCCGCCCGAGGCGTATCAGGTCGATCCGCTGCAAGCGACGATTACATATGATCTGAACCTGTTTCCGGAAACCCCGGCGATTGCCGTGGGTTCGATGCCGTTGTTTCTGGCGACTGTGGTCAAGCAATCCTACGACGCGCAGTCATTGCCCAAAGGCCTGGCGATCAAGGACAACACGCTGGTGGTCGACCTGAAAACCTTCCCGGCCAACGAATGGCGTTTCTTCGTCAAGGACGACAGTGGCCACTACCTCAAGCAGATTCTTTCGGTCAGCCACGACGCCAGTGCAGAAGGCCCGGCGCTACTCGGCGTGCACTATTTTTACGGTCGCCCGACTCGCGTGGAAACCTATCAGCGCACCGACCTCGCCACCGTGCAATACGGTTTTGAGGTCAAGCTCGACAAGGCGCAGGTCGACCAGTCAGCACCTTAACCGTTGAGGCTGCGCCCACGGCCGCCGTTGATCTGCCGCAACTGCGCTTGCAGATGCAGGCTCCAGATCTGCGGATCATCGGCCAGTTCGTAACCATGCAAGGTCAGGCTTTCAACGATGGTGTCGAGAATCGACTCGGCCGCGACCGGGCCGTGAAAAGGGCCTTGGGCTTTGATCGCGGAAGGTTGTTCGCCGGCCATGCCGGCCGCGAAGAGCAGCGTCCACATGCCGTTGTCGCCGGCCAACGGCTTGACGGCGCATTCGATCCGGGTCACCAGACCCAGGCATTGACGGGTGAGACAGAGGTTGCGCGACATGGCGGCGACCCTCGGTAAAGCCGGTATTCAGCCCCCATGGGAGGACTGGCTCGATCCAGTGATACTGTCGATATCCTTGACCTGAGAATAGAAGAAAAGTGTCCCGCGCAAGCCAAATGGAACCAGAAGGCGCCGAATGGTCATTGTGTGAATATTGGCGCCAGACTCGTGACACATTCCCCGAAGATCCCCGCAGAGACCAATCTGGAAAAGCACTGTGGGAGCGAGCCTGCTCGCGAAGACGATGGATCAGCCAACTCATTCGTCAACTGAAACAGCGCTTTCGCGAGCAGGCTCGCTCCCCACAGGGTTTATTGCAAGCCTGTCAGGCCGGTTTGGCTTCGGCGAGAGCCTCCTGCGCCAGTTCCTTCTCGGCCTCCTTCAGGTCTTCTTCGCTGATCATCTCGGCGATGTCGCGCAGGCGCTCGACCACTCGCGCATTGATGCTGCCTTCGGGGAATTCGCCATCGGCGTTCGGTTCACCGGCCGGCTCGCCCACCAGCAGGCTCAGCGCCTCATCGGCCTGACGCACCGCATACACGTGGAACTGGCCGGCGCGCACGGCGGCCAGGACTTTCTCATCGAGCATCAGCGTGGCGACGTTGGCCTGGGGAATGATCGCGCCTTGTTCGCCGGTCAGACCGCGCGCTTCGCAGAGGCGGAAGAAGCCTTCGATTTTCTCGTTGACCCCGCCGACCGCCTGCACTTCGCCGAACTGGTTGATCGAACCGGTGATGGCAAAACATTGCTTGAGCGGGGTTTTCGACAGCGCCGAAATCAGCGTGCACGCCTCACCCAGCGAGGCACTGTCGCCATCGACGTAGCCGTAAGACTGCTCGAGCGCAATGCTCGCCGAGATCGCCAGCGGGAATTCCTGAGCGTAACGGCTGCCCAGATAACCGGTGAGGATCATCACGCCTTTGGAGTGAATCGGCTGGCCGAGGTTGACCTCACGTTCGATGTCGACGATACCGCTGCCGCCCGGATAGACCGTGGCGGAAATCCGCGCCGGCACGCCGAACGCCGAATCACCGACCTCCAGCACCGTCAGCCCGTTGCACTTGCCGACTGCTGCACCGTCAGTGTCGATGAGGATGATTCCGGCGAGCATGTCGTCGAGAATCCGCGCCGAGACCCGCCCGGTGCGGGTGGCCTTGGCTTTGAGGGCGCGTTCGATATGGCCGGCGTCGGTCATTTCATCGCCGGCCAGATGGCGAATGAAATCCGCCTCGCTGACCAGTTGGAACAGGTCACCAATGCGCGCCGACAAGCGCCCCTGATGCTCGGCCAGCCGCGCGCTGTAGGTCGCCAGCCGCGCCACCGCATCGGCGGTCAGCGGCGCCATGCCTTCTTCCGAAGTGCGGGTTTTCAGGAGCTGGGCGAACTGCTCGAGGCTTTCGTCGACCATCGGGATGTCTTCGTCGAAGTCGACCAGAACGCGAAACATCTCTTGGAAGTCCGGATCGAGATCCTGCAGCGTGTAATACAGCTGCCGCGCACCAATGATGATGACTTTGACCTGCAGCGGGATGTGCTGCGGATTCAGGGTCATGGTGGCGAAGCGGCCCATCTCGCCCAGCGGCGACTCCATTTTCAGTTTGCGCGATTGCAGGGCGCGTTTGAGCGCATCCCACACGAACGGCTCGCTGAGCATTTTTTCCGCTTCGAGAATCAGGAAACCGCCATTGGCGCGGTGCAGCGCACCCGGACGCAACTGCCGGTAAGTGGTGTAGAGCGCACCTTGATCAGTGGTGTACTCGATGCGGCCGAACAGGTTTTCGTAGGTCGGATGTGGCTCGAATACCACCGGTGCACCGCCGCTGGCCGGATGCCCGACCACCAGGCTTGGTGCGTATTGTTCCTCCAGCAACTTGCGCGCGACGGCGTCGGTCTTGCTGTCGTCGACCAGTTGTTCGACCACGGTTTTCAGCAGGTAGACCTGCATCGCTTGCAGGTAACCGCAGACCCCGGCGTTCTCCGCGTACTTCTCCGACAGCGGCGCCAGCAACGGCTGCAAGGCCAGGGTGATGGTTTCTTCATTGAGGTGGCGCAGTTGATTGTTCGACTCGCGCTTCCACTGCGGCAGGCTGGCGAGTTCTTCGTTCAGGCGCTCTTCGAGGCCGGAAATGTCATCGTGAAAACGCTCGCGCTCGGCTTCCGGCAACTGCGCGAATTCGGCTTCGTCCAGGGCCTTGCCGTCGAGCATCGGCGTGAAGGCGATATTGCTGCTGTCGCGGTACAGGGCGACGTCTTTTTCCAGGGCCAGGCGCTCGATGATGTCCAGCGCCTTGTCGTAGCGCTGGTTGAAGGCGCGGTCGATGGCGCTTTTTTTCTGCTGGTAGGACGGGTGTTCGAAAACCGCCGGAAAAGTCGCCAGCAGGTTGTCGATCAGGCCGTTGATGTCACCGATGAACGAGGCCGCCGTGCCCGATGGCAGCTCCAGTGCACGCGGTTCGCGCGGCTCATCGAAGTTGTTGACGTAGACCCAGTCCGCCGGGGTCTGCAGGCGCTTGCCTTCGGCTTTCAGGTAGCGTTTGACGAACGAAAAACGGCCAGTGCCGGGCTCGCCCATGACGAATACGTTGTAACCGGGGCGTGGCATCGCCACACCGAACTGCAAGGCTTCGACCGCGCGTTCCTGGCCGAGCACACCGCGAAAGGGCTCCAGATCATTGGTGCTAGTGAAGCTGAACTGTTCAGCGGAAAACGGACGAGTCAGCGCTTCGGGCGCAAGACGCAGGCTGGCAGCAACAGGATCAGGCATCGGGCTTCCTTAACAATCAGGCGGGGCAGGTAGCGGCATTCTGGCGCTGCCCGTGCCCCACTGGCAAGGCGCGCCACATGACAAAGCATAGACAAGCGCGCGGCCGGCCGACGCATCCCGATAAATCAGAGGTTTATTCCAAATATTTTGCAAAAAATCACGGAACCGCTGGAACGTGCCTAAACTCCAAACTGCGCGGCTGGAACTAATACCGGCCCACTGACACTTTCGGTTCTGTCCTCGGGCAGAGCGCGAAGGGCCAGAACCCTGTCCATTGGTATGCACATAAAGAGAACAAAGCTATGAAACGGATTCTTCTCGGTACTCTCTTCACCGCTGTATCCATCAACGCAATGGCGCAAGCCCCGGGCGGCCCGGATTGCGGTTGGGGCAACATGCTGTTCGAAGGTCAGCGTGGCACCCCGGCGCACTTCCTTGCTTCCACCACCAACGGCACTTCCGGTAACGCCACGTTCGGTATGACTTCCGGCACCAACGGTTGCTCGACCAACGCATCGCTGACCTACGGCGGCAAATCCTGGTTCGCCATGAATGGCATGATGAACGAGCTGTCCGAAGACATGGCCAAAGGCAATGGCGAAGCGCTGACCACTTATGCCGTGGTCCTGGGCGTAGCACCGGAAGATCGCGCGCACTTCGCGCAAGTGACCCACGAGCACTTCCAGCAGATCTTCAGCAAGGCTGACGTGACCGCTGAAGACGTGCATACCAACACCCTGGCGGTACTGAAATCGGACCCACGTCTGGCCAAGTACGCAACTCAGGCTTAAGCTCGACCCCGCCCGCTTCCTTCGGGAAGCGGGTTTTGTTTTTTTGGCCCGCCCCTCTTTGGGTCTTTTATTTCTTTTCCTGTTCAAGTTGCCGACTATGCTCAAACGCCTTGCCTGGCTGGCGCTCTGTGTCTGCGCCCCGCTGTCCGCCGCGCCTCACATCGATCCTCAACGTTTGCAGCAACTGGCCAACGACCGCTTCTGGATTTCCCTCGGTCATTACGAAACCGCCAAACTCGGCGGCTGGCGCAGCTATGTCAGCGACAAGAAGTTCTTTCTCGCGCCCGACGGCAACGAGCATCCGGACCGCGAACTGGCCGCCACCGTGCAGGCGCTGTACGCCCCGGCCAGCCTCGGCGAGCAACACGCACAATGCGTCTACCCGGCGCGTACACGCTGGCTGAAAGCGCAGCTCAATCTCGCCGACCTGCCAGCGCCCGAATGCGCCGAATACAAGCAATGGTTCAAGGACGTCTCGCCGCACAGCGCGGTGATGATCTTCCCGGCGGCGTATCTCAACAGCCCTTCGTCGATGTTCGGCCACACCCTGCTGCGCATCGATCAGGCGGATGTGCAGGCCGACAAGACTTCACTGCTCAGCTACGCGATCAACTTCGGTGCCTACATCGAAGGCTCGGACAACAGCATTCTGTATGCCTGGAAAGGCTTGATGGGCGGCTACCCGGGGCTGTTTGCGCTGGTGCCGTATCAGGAAAAACTCTCGGAATACCGCAGCCTGGAAAACCGCGACCTGTGGGAATACCGCCTCAACCTGACTCAGGAAGAAACCGCACGCATGGTCGAACATGTGTGGGAGCTCAAGCAGATCCAGTTCGACTACTTCTTCTTCGACGAAAACTGCTCGTATCGTTTGCTGGAACTGCTGCAAGTGGCGCGACCGAGCCTGCGCCTGACCGAACAATTCCCGCTGACCGCGATCCCGACCGACACTGTCAAAGCGGTGAAAGAGGCCGGGCTGGTCGAACACATCGAATATCGCCCGTCCCGCGAACGTGAACTGCTCAGCCGCGCCGAACCGTTGAGCGATGAAGAACAGCAATGGGTGCTCAAGGTCAGCGCCGATCAAAAAGTCCTGCAAGAGCCGACGTTCAAGGCGCTGCCGCGCGCGCGCCAGGCGTTGATCGTCGACGCCGCCTATCGTCTGGAGCGCTACCGCGCCAACGGCCAGGAGCGCGACCCGCAACGAGCGCAGCGCAGTTTCGAACTGCTGCGGGCGATCAACAAGAACCCGGCGCCGGAGTTGGAAATTCCGCAACCCGGTCTGCCCGAAGATGGCCACGAGTCCCGCACCTGGCAGGCCGACCTAGGTACGCGAGGCGATCGCGCCTTTGGCGAATATGGCCTGCGCATGGCTTATCACGACCTCAATGACAACGCCGAAAGCTTTCCTCTCGGCGCGCAGATCGAGATCCTGCAACTGAAGCTGCGCCAATACGAAGGCAATGACTGGCAGCTACAGCAACTGGATCTGGCGACCATTCGTTCGCTGACGCCGCGCAACGAGCTACTGCAACCGCTGTCGTGGCAAGTCACCGGTGGCCTTGAGCGGGTGCCGGGCAAGCATGATGACGAGACGCTGGTCAGCCATGTCAACGGTGGCGGCGGCGGCACGTGGCAGTTGGGCGAAGACGTGCTCGGCTTCGCGCTGGGCACGGTACGCGTGGAACACAACAATGACTTCGCCGAGTTTGTTTCCCCGGCCGGTGGCTTCAACACCGGCGTGCTGTGGAAAAACCCGCTAGGCAATCTGAGCCTGGAGGCCAAGGGCGACTACTTCTTCAACGGCGAAGTGCGCCGCAGCCTGAGCCTGAATCAGCAGTGGGAGCTGTCGCGCAACCTCGGTTTGCGCCTGAGCGCTCAGCGTGAATTCAGCCAGCTCGCCAGCCCGGAAACGGAAGTCATGCTTGAAGTGAAGTGGTATCACTACTGATCCCGAGCCTGTGTAAATCTCCCTGTGGGAGCGAGCCTGCTCGCGAAAGCGGTGGGTCAGTCAATAGCAGTGTTGCCTGACAAGACGCCTTCGCGAGCAGGCTCGCTCCCACAGGGGCCTTGTGGTGTGCAATGGATTTTTCACAGGCCTTCGACAGCCGCCTCATGAATCCCCTTCTAGACTTTCCTTATGAGCCGAGTATCGGCGCGGGAGAGTGCGATGTGGCGGTACGTGGGATTGTTGGGCGTTGTATTGGCGCTGGGCGGTTGCCAGACCACCCATGAAGACTTGATCGCTAAGGGTTATCCACCGGCCTTCGCCGACGGTTTCGATGACGGTTGCGTCAGCGGCCGGCAAGCGGCGGGCTCGATCAGCGGTGAGTTTCGCAAGAATGTGCCGCGCTATCTCAAGGACCAGCAATACGCCGACGGCTGGGTCGACGGCTTCCGCCAATGTCAGGCGATGCTGGAAAACAGGGATCGCGAGCAATATCGCAACGAACATTGGGATGAGCGCGAACGTGCCTGGCAGCAGCAGAAGGACCAGGACGTCGGGCGGGCTTATCGCTCGCAATAGGTCACTTGCAGACATCCGTTGAAACCAAATGCCGGCAATCATGGCCCAAATCCTTTAACAGGAGGACTTCATGAGTCGCGCATTCGTCAACGAAGACAACGCCGCTGCGCAGGCCGATCAGCCGGTCGAACGTCAGGTCAGCACGCAGCCCAACTACGTCACCCCGCAAGGTCTGGCGCAGTTGCAGGCGAAGGTCACCGAGCTGCAAAGCCTGCACGCCGAGCAAACGGCCAAGGGCGAGCAGGCCGACAAGCAACGTCTGGCCGATCTGCAACGGGATCTGCGCTATTTCACTCAACGCCTGAGCAGCGCCCAAGTCGCAGTCGCTGCGACCTCCACCGACAAGGTCCAAATCGGTAGCTGGGTGACCTTCGCCGACCAACACGACACTGAACACCGCGTGCAACTGGTTGGCGAAGATCAGGCCGACGCCAGTCAGGGTCTGATCAACTGGGCATCGCCGCTGGGCCGGGCCTTGCTCGGCGCCCGGCTCAACGATGAAGTGCTTTGGCAGCGACCGGCCGGCGATCAACTGATCGAAGTGATCCGCATCGAACCGGCTTAAACCACGCCCTGCGCCAACATCGCATCGGCGACTTTGACGAAGCCGGCAATGTTCGCGCCTTTGACGTAATTGACCTGACCGTTGTCTTCGCCGTAATGCACACAGGCGTGGTGGATCGACTGCATGATCGCGTGCAGCTTGCTGTCCACCTCGCCCGCCGTCCACAGCAGGCGCATGGCGTTCTGCGACATTTCCAGACCGCTGACGGCAACACCGCCCGCATTCGACGCCTTGCCCGGTGCGAACAGAATACCGGCCTCGATAAAGATATCCACAGCCTCCAGCGTGGTCGGCATGTTCGCGCCTTCAGCCACACAGACGCAGCCATTGCGCAGCAGCGTGCGCGCGGCCTCGGCATCAAGTTCGTTCTGTGTCGCGCAGGGCAGCGCGATATCGCACGGCAGCGACCACGGATGTTGGCCGGCGCGGAATTCCAGACCATGGGCGTTCGCCAGTTCGCTGATGCGCCCGCGTTTGATGTTCTTCAGCTCCAGCAGCGCCAGCCACTGTGCTTCGCTCAAGCCTGCCTCGCAGTACAGCGTGCCTTCGGAGTCGGACAGGGAAATCACTTTGCCGCCCAGATCCATCACTTTGCGCGCCGCGTACTGGGCAACGTTGCCGGAACCGGAGATCGCCACGCGCTTGCCTTCCACGGTCTGTCCACGGCGCTTGAGCATTTCTTCGGCGAAGTACACGCAGCCGAAACCGGTGGCTTCCGGGCGAATCAGGCTGCCGCCGTAGGTCATGCCCTTGCCGGTGAGGACGCTGGTGAACTGGTTGCTCAGGCGCTTGTACTGGCCGAAGAGGAAACCGATCTCCCGCGCACCGACACCGATATCACCGGCCGGCACGTCAACGTCGGCGCCGATGTGGCGATACAACTCGCTCATGAACGCCTGACAGAAACGCATGACCTCGGCGTCGCTCTTGCCCTTCGGATCGAAGTCGGAACCGCCCTTGCCGCCGCCCATGGGCAGGGAGGTGAGCGAGTTCTTGAAGGTCTGCTCGAAGGCGAGGAATTTCAGCACGCCGAGGTTCACCGATGGATGGAAGCGCAGGCCGCCCTTGTAAGGGCCGATGGCGCTGTTCATCTGGATACGGAAGCCGCGATTGACCTGGACCTTGCCCTGATCGTCGACCCACGACACGCGAAACACCACCGCGCGCTCGGGCTCGCAGATGCGCTCGAGAATGCCTGAAGTCAGGTAATGCGGATTGGCTTCAAGAAACGGCCACAGACTGCGCAGGACTTCTTCGACAGCCTGGTGGAATTCGGGTTGATCCGGGTCGCGTTTTTTCAGGCGCGCAAGGAAGGATTCGACGGATTCGATCATGGGCAAAGTCTCGGCAAATTTATTGTCGTTGGAGGAGATTGGGCCGGACTGTAACAAACGAATTGCGCACAGGAACAGAGCAAAATGTCGCAGTTATGAAATTAAATGGTGCACAGGATATAAATCCGAGGGGTATTTGATCCGTTTTTGCACCTGAGTGGGGAGCACAGATCCAAGACTTGCACCAACAGTTACACCGTATTCGCGAGCAGGCTCGCTCCCACATTTGGAATGCGTTACCCCTGTGGGAGCGAGCCTGCTCGCGAAAGCCGCAACTCGGTTTATCAGGAAAAACCCAGGGCAAAAAAAACGGAGCCCGAAGGCTCCGCTCTTTCTACAACCAACCCGAATCAGGCCAGTTTCTTGTGACGTACCCGGTGTGGCTGGGCCGCTGCTTCGCCGAGGCGCTTTTTGCGGTCGGCTTCGTACTCGGTGTAGTTGCCTTCGAAGAACACCGCTTGCGAGTCGTCTTCGTACGCCAGGATGTGCGTGGCGACACGGTCAAGGAACCACCGATCGTGGGAGATCACAATGGCGGCGCCCGGGAAGTCCAGCAGGGCTTCTTCCAGCGAACGCAGGGTTTCCACGTCGAGGTCGTTGGACGGTTCGTCGAGCAGCAGGACGTTGCCGCCCTCCTTCAGGGTCAGCGCCAGGTGCAGACGACCGCGCTCACCGCCGGAGAGGTCCTTGACGAACTTCTGCTGATCGCCGCCCTTGAAGTTGAAGCGACCGACGTAGGTACGCGACGGGATCTCGTAGTTGCCGATGCGGATCTGGTCGGAACCGTCGGAAATCTGCTGGAACACGGTCTTGCTGCCGTCGAGGTCTTCGCGGCTCTGGTCGACGCAGGCCAACTGCACGGTTTCGCCGATTTCGATGCTGCCCGAATCCGGGGTTTCCTTGCCCATGAGCATGCGGAACAGCGTCGACTTACCGGCACCGTTACCACCGATCACGCCGACAATGGCGCCTTTCGGCATGGAGAACGACAGGTTGTCGATCAGCACGCGATCGCCGTAGCCTTTGGTGACGTTCTTGAATTCGATGACCTTGTCACCCAGGCGCGGACCGGCCGGGATGTAGATCTCGTTGGTCTCGCTGCGCTTCTGGAATTCCTGCGATTGCATTTCTTCGAAGCGTTGCAGACGTGCCTTGGATTTCGACTGGCGGGCCTTGGCGCCTTTGCGCACCCACTCCAGTTCTTCTTTCATGGCTTTTTCGTGAGCCGACTGCTGCTTGGATTCCTGGGCGAGACGATCGGACTTGGCTTCGAGCCAGCCCGAATAGTTGCCCTCGTAAGGAATGCCCGCGCCGCGGTCGAGTTCCAGAATCCAGCCGGCGACGTTGTCGAGGAAGTAACGGTCGTGCGTGATCGCGACCACGGTGCCCGGGAAGTCGTGGAGGAAATGCTCCAGCCACGCCACCGAATCGGCGTCCAAGTGGTTGGTCGGTTCGTCGAGCAGCAGCATGTCCGGAGCGGACAGCAGCAGACGGCACAGGGCGACACGACGCTTTTCACCACCGGACAGGTGTTCGACTTTCGCGTCCCAGGCCGGCAGACGCAGCGCATCGGCGGCGACTTCCAGTTGGCGCTCGAGGTTGTGGCCGTCGCTGGCCTGCAGAATCGCTTCGAGCTTGGCCTGTTCAGCGGCGAGCTTGTCGAAGTCGGCGTCCGGGTCGGCGTAGGCCGCGTAGACTTCGTCCAGACGCGCTTGCGCATCCTTGATCACGCTGACCGCTTCCTCGACCACTTCACGTACGGTCTTGGCAGGGTCGAGCTGCGGCTCTTGCGGCAGGTAACCGATGTTCAGGTCCGGCATCGGACGGGCTTCGCCTTCGAACTCGGTGTCGACGCCAGCCATGATTTTCAGCAGCGTGGATTTACCCGAACCGTTGAGGCCGAGTACGCCGATCTTGGCGCCGGGGAAGAAGGACAGCGAAATGTTCTTGAGGATTTCCCGCTTCGGCGGAACAACTTTGCCCAGCCGATGCATGGTGAAGACGTATTGAGCCATGGAGAACCTTGGGTCAGTGACAGATGAATGATTGGAGCGCAGGCGATGCCTGGCCAGACCGGTGCGCGTCGTTCACTTGAGGATCATCAATGCGTGCGCGCGGAAAAAGTCTGATTCTAGGAGCTGGAACGCCCCCGCGTAACCGGCAAAGCTACCTTAATGACCGATGGCAGTCCAGCCGAGAGGGGCTGGCACTTCGCCACAACTCAAGGCATGCTAGCCGCCCTTCGGGCGTCCGGCTTATAGTGCACGTCGCGCCAGTCCAGCCAAATCGCAGGATCACAGCTTGACCAATGTCACTCCGCCAGCCTCTGTGAGCAGCACCCCACCGGCGCCCGGCTCGCCCCTGCGCGGGACATTGAAGGGTGCGCTGGCCACCCTCGTGCTGTTATTGCTCGCGTTGCTGTTCTGGCAACTGCTCGATCAATTGCGTGAAACCCAGAAGAATCAGCGCCAGTACACCATCGACTACACCGCCGATCTCGCCGCTCAGGTCAGCCTGAACATGGCGCTGAATGCGCAAATCGCCCTCAATCTGCTACCGATCGTCGAACAACCGCAAACCGCCGACGAACAGCAGATGCTCCTGCGCAAGTTGCAGCGTTCGCTGCCGGATCTGCGCAGCATGGCCCTGCTTTCTCCCTCCGGCCGCATCATCAGCGACAGCGCCACCGACAGTTCCGACGCCGATTACCTGACCGAACTGGTGCGTCGCAGTCGCGCTCAGGCGCATTATTTCAGCAATGCCGATGACGGCTCGGTGGTGCACCTGCTGTTGCATCAGGCCAGCGGCAGCAGTCGCGGTTACTGGGCCTTGCGCCTGACGCCAACCTTCTTCGACTCGCTGACCAAACAGGACGCCACCGCCCTGCGCCCGTTGTGGCTGGTGGAAAACCGCCTCAATCACCAGATCATCAGCCGCGAAGCGGGGCTGCCCTCGGCCAAGGCTGGCGGGCTGACGCCTGACGATGTCGCCAACACCGTGCTGACCGTGCCGCTGAGCAGCAGCGACTGGCAATTGCGCGGGCTGTTCGACCGCCAGCGCGTACTGGAAGAATTGCTGCCGGCGTTCATCGGCAAATGCCTGCTCGGCCTGGCGTTTTCGATGTTGCCGGTGATTGCACTGTTGAACATGCGTCGGCGCCAGCGCCAGGTGCATGAAGGCCGGCGGCGTTACCAGGATATTTTCGAAGGCACCGGCGTGGCCTTGTGCGTGCTTGACCTGTCCGGCCTCAAGCAGATGTTCGACAAGGCGCAGATCCAGACCAGCGACCAGCTCAAGGCCTGGCTCGACCAACCGCAGCAGCGCCAGCAGTTGCTCGCGGAAATGCGCGTCACCGAGGTCAACCAGGTCGCCCTGCAACTGCTCGATGTGCATTCCTGCGACGATGCCTGGCAACTGCTGATCGATGGCCAGCGCCATCCGCAGTGCGCGATCGGTCAGCAGATCCTCGACGCCGTCCTGCAGCAGCAGAAACAGCTGGAACTGGAAATCAAACTGCCCAACAGCAATGGTCGCGACCAGCACCTGTGGATGGTCCTGCGCCTGCCGAGCGAGCAGCACGACTATAAAGCGGTGATCCTCAGCATCAACGACATCACCAGCCGCAAGCTGATCGAGCTGTCGTTGCTGGAGCGCGAAGGCTTCTGGTCGGACGTGGTGCGCACCGTGCCGGATCATCTGTATGTGCAGGACGTGATCAGCCAGCGGATGATTTTCAGCAACCACCACCTCGGCCAGACCCTGGGGTACAACCGCACTGAACTGCATCAGATGGGCGAATACTTCTGGGAAATCCTTCTGCATCCGGAAGACGCCGACTATTACCATCGCTCGCGGCAGTTGCAGCGTCACGCCGGTTACAGCCAGTTGTTGCAATGCCAATTGCGCTTCCGCCATCGCGACGGCAAGTGGCGGCGCTTCGACATCCGTGAACAGGCGCTGGCGCGGGACAAGCATGATCAGGTCACGCGGATCATCGGCGTCGCCAAGGACATCACCGAACAGATTGAGGCGAGCGAATCGCTGCGTGACAGCGAGCAGCGCTACCGCATGCTCGCCGAAAGCATCAGCGACGTGATTTTCTCCACCGACAGCAAGCTCTCGCTGAACTACGTCAGCCCGTCGGTGCAGGCCGTGCTTGGCTACAACGCCGAATGGATCTTCCAGAACGGCTGGCAATCGATCATCGCCAATCCCGGGCAACTGAACGGCATTCATGTGCTGATGGACCGCGTCAGCAAGGCGCTGGACAAGCCCGAGCAACTGGCATTGCTGCGCAGCCAGGTGCAAACGCAGCTGTTCCTCTTCGATTGCCTGCGTGCCGATGGCCGCAAGATTCCGATCGAACTGCGCCTGGTGCTGGTGTGGGACGAACACGGCGCGTTCGAAGGCGTGCTCGGCGTCGGCCGCGATATCAGCCAGCAGCGCCGTGCCGAAAAAGATTTGCGCATGGCCGCCACGGTATTCGAGCACTCTACCTCGGCGATCCTGATCACCGACCCGGCCGGTTATATCGTTCAGGCCAACGAAGCGTTCAGTCGGGTCAGCGGCTACAGCGTCGGCGAAGTGCTCGACCAGTTGCCGAACATGCTCACCGTCGACGAGCAGCAGGACGCGCACTTGCGCTACGTGCTCAAGCAGTTGCACGAGCACAGCACCTGGGAAGGCGAAGTGTGGATGAAGCGCCGTAACGGCGAACATTACCCGGCGTGGGTCGGCATTACTGCCGTGCTCGACGACGAGGGCGATCTGGCCAGTTACGTGTGTTTCTTCAGCGACATCAGCGAGCGCAAGGCCAGCGAGCAGCGCATCCACCGCCTCGCCTATTACGACGCCCTCACCCACCTGCCGAACCGCACGCTGTTCCAGGACCGTCTGCACACCGCACTGCAAGCGGCCGAACGGCAGAAGTCGTGGGTGGTGCTGATGTTCCTCGACCTCGACCGTTTCAAACCGATCAACGACTCCCTCGGCCACGCCGCCGGCGACCGCATGCTCAAGGACATGGCCACGCGCCTGCTGGCCTGCGTCGATGACGACGACACCGTGGCGCGCATGGGTGGCGACGAATTCACCTTGCTGCTGCAGCATCGCTCCAACCGCGAACTGGCGCTGAACCGGGCAATTCATGTCGCCGAGCAGATTCTCGCCAGCCTGGTGCGGCCGTTCGTGCTCGAGGGCCGCGAGTTCTTCGTCACCGCCAGTATCGGCATCGCCCTGAGTCCGCAGGACGGCAACGAACTCAGCCAGTTGATGAAGAACGCCGACACGGCGATGTACCACGCCAAGGAACGCGGCAAGAACAACTTCCAGTTCTATCAGGCCGACATGAACGCCAGTGCGCTGGAGCGTCTGGAACTGGAAAGCGATCTGCGCCATGCGCTGGAGCAGAACGAATTCGTCCTGTATTACCAGCCGCAGTTCAGTGGCGACGGCAAGCGCCTGACCGGCGCCGAAGCGCTGCTGCGCTGGCGCCATCCACGTCGCGGGCTGGTGCCGCCAGGGGATTTCATTCCGGTGCTGGAAGAGCTCGGCCTGGTGGTGGACGTTGGCGACTGGGTTATCAGCGAGGCCTGTCGACAGCTGAAAACCTGGCACCAGCAACGGGTGCGGGTGCCGAAGGTGTCGGTGAATATTTCCGCACGGCAGTTCTCCGATGGCCAGTTGGGCACCCGAATCGCGACGATCCTGCGCGAAACCGGCCTGCCACCGGCGTGTCTGGAGCTGGAGCTGACCGAAAGTATCCTGATGCGCGAAGTCAGCGAGGCGATGCAGATTCTTGCCGGGCTGAAGAACCTCGGCCTGAGCATCGCAGTCGATGACTTCGGCACCGGTTATTCATCGCTCAACTACCTCAAGCAATTCCCGATCGACGTGCTGAAGATCGACCGTACTTTCGTCGACGGCCTGCCGTCCGGCGAACAGGACGCGCAGATCGCCCGGGCGATCATCGCCATGGCCCACAGCCTGAACCTGGCGGTGATCGCCGAGGGCGTGGAAACCCATGAGCAACTGGACTTCCTGCGTGAGCATGGTTGCGATGAGGTGCAGGGCTATCTGTTCGGCCGGCCGATGCCGGCGGGACGGTTTGAAGCGCAGTTCTGTAACGATGCGCTGTTCATGTTCGACTGAACATCTGCGGCGCGCCCTTCGCGAGCAGGCTCGCTCCCACAGGGGAATGCATTGCAGCAGGGGAATGCATCTCAAATGTGGGAGCGAGCCTGCTCGCGAAGGGGCCGGCAAAAGCACCGCACATCTGTCATGAACGCCACTTGTCTGCGACATGACGTCGTTTCATATGTCATCCAAAAGCGGTTGGGTTAGAATGCCCCCTTTTCTGCCCCCGATCCTTGAGGACCGCCATGTTCAGCCGTGATTTGACTATTGCCAAGTACGACGCCGACCTTTTTGCCGCCATGGAGCAAGAAGCTCAGCGTCAGGAAGAACACATTGAGCTGATCGCTTCGGAAAACTACACCAGCCCAGCGGTGATGGAAGCTCAAGGCTCGGTCCTGACCAACAAGTACGCCGAAGGCTATCCGGGCAAGCGTTACTACGGTGGTTGCGAATACGTTGACGTGGTTGAACAACTGGCCATCGACCGTGCCAAGGAACTGTTCGGTGCTGATTACGCCAACGTTCAGCCGCACGCCGGTTCCCAAGCCAACGCCGCTGTTTACCTGGCTCTGCTGCAAGGTGGCGACACCATTCTGGGCATGAGCCTGGCCCATGGCGGTCACCTGACCCACGGCGCCAGCGTTTCCTCCTCGGGCAAGCTGTACAACGCCGTTCAATACGGTATCGATGCCAACGGCCTGATCGACTACGACGAAGTCGAGCGTCTGGCGGTCGAGCACAAGCCGAAAATGATCGTTGCCGGTTTCTCGGCCTACTCGCAGATCCTCGACTTCCCGCGCTTCCGCGAGATCGCTGACAAGGTTGGCGCCTACCTGTTCGTCGACATGGCTCACGTCGCCGGTCTGGTTGCCGCTGGTGTCTACCCGAACCCGGTACCGTTCGCCGACGTCGTGACCACCACCACGCACAAGACCCTGCGCGGTCCACGTGGCGGTCTGATCCTGGCCAAAGCGAACGCCGAGATCGAGAAGAAGCTCAACTCCGCAGTGTTCCCGGGCGCCCAGGGTGGCCCGCTGGAGCACGTGATCGCGGCCAAGGCGATCTGCTTCAAGGAAGCGCTGCAGCCTGAGTTCAAGGCTTACCAGCAACAAGTGGTGAAGAACGCCAAGGCCATGGCCGAAGTGTTCATCGCGCGCGGTTTCGACGTGGTTTCGGGCGGTACTGAAAACCACCTGTTCCTGCTGTCGCTGATCAAGCAGGACATCTCCGGTAAAGACGCCGACGCCGCTCTGGGCAAAGCGTTCATCACCGTGAACAAGAACTCCGTGCCTAACGATCCACGCTCGCCGTTCGTGACTTCCGGCCTGCGCTTCGGTACTCCGGCTGTGACCACTCGCGGTTTCAAAGAGGCTGAGTGCAAAGAGCTGGCCGGCTGGATCTGCGACATCCTGGCTGACCTGAACAACGAAGCGGTGATCGACGCCGTTCGCGAGAAAGTCAAAGCCATCTGCAAGAAATTGCCGGTGTACGGCGCTTAATCGCGACGTTAAACCAGCAGCATGAAAAAACCGGCCAAGTGATTGGCCGGTTTTTTTTCGCCTGCAATTCACCTGTAGGAACTGCCGAAGGCTGCGATCTTTTGATCTGGATTTTAAAAACAAGATCAAAAGATCGCAGCCTTCGGCAGCTCCTACGCGGCTCTGGCCGCTGGTCAGACCGGTCATGCCAATTTCATGTTTTCCCCTTGTAATCAGGAAAAAACCAAGCCTAGACTGCGCCTGCACTGGACATACCGGTAAGACCACAATAATTAAGTCCTGCATCCGATGCGCAACGCGTGCGGCAGCCAGGACACCGACCCAGGATTCCTCCCATGCTCAGATGGTGCTCGCGTTCAATCTTCCTTCAAGTGGTTCTCGGACTGATGCTCGGCATCGTCTGCGGGCTGACCCTTCCTGAATACTCCGCCCAGCTCAAACCGCTCGGCGATGGCTTCATCAAATTGATCAAGATGCTCATCGGCCTGATCGTATTCTGCGTGGTGGTCAGCGGCATCAGCGGCGCGGGCGATCTGAAGAAGGTCGGGCGCATCGGCCTGAAGTCGGTGATCTACTTCGAAGTGCTGACCACCATCGCCTTGGTGATTGGTCTGGTGTTCGCCTTCAGCACCGGCATTGGCAGCGGCGCGAACATTCATCTGGAGCAACTCTCCAGCGCCGACATGGGCGACCTCGCCGAGCGCAGCCAGCACATGCACACCACCACGCAATTTCTGATGGACCTGATCCCGACCTCGGTGATCGGTGCCTTCGCTGACAACAATATCTTGCAAGTGCTGCTGTTCTCGGTGCTGTTCGGCAGCGCACTGAATCTGGTTGGCGAAGCGGCTTCCGGGATTTCGCGGCTGATCAACGAACTCAGCCACGTGATCTTCCGCATCATGGGCATGATCGTGCGTCTGGCGCCGATCGGCGTATTCGGCGCCATCGCCTTCACCACCAGCAAATACGGCCTCGATTCGTTGCAGCACCTGGGCAGTCTGGTCGGTCTGTTCTACCTGACCTGCGTCGCCTTCGTCACGCTGATCCTCGGTCTGGTGATGCGCGTCTCCGGCCTGCGCATGTGGCCGCTGCTCAAGTACCTGCGGGAAGAACTGCTGATCGTCATGGGCACCGCCTCTTCCGACGCCGTGCTGCCGCAGATCATGCGCAAGCTCGAACACCTCGGTATCGGCAGCTCGACGGTCGGTCTGGTGATCCCGACCGGGTACTCGTTCAACCTCGACGGCTTCTCGATCTACCTGACCCTGGCCATCGTGTTCATCGCCAATGCCACCGGCACACCGCTGGCGATGACCGATTTGCTGACGATTCTGCTGGTTTCGCTGATCACCTCCAAAGGCGCCCACGGCATTCCCGGTTCGGCGCTGGTGATTCTCGCGGCAACGCTGACGGCGATTCCGGCGATTCCCGTGGTCGGCCTGGTGCTGGTGTTGGCCGTGGACTGGTTCATGGGCATCGGCCGCGCGCTGACCAATCTGATCGGCAACTGCGTCGCCACCGTGGCCATCGCCCGCTGGGAAAAGGACATCGATGTACAGCGAGCGAACAAGGTGCTCAACGGCGAACAGGGCTATAACTTTCAACCGCGAAAAACCGTCGCTCCGGCGGCGGCCAAAGAATTCTGAATGAGTGCCGTGCCTGCCAATGCGCAGGCACGGCGCAGGGAGCCAATACGTGATTACAACTTCAACCGTCGTCAATTCAGTGGTGGAGAAACTCCGCGCCGCGTTGGCCCGAGGCCAGTGGCGCTCCGGCGACATGCTGCCGGGCCAGCGTGAACTGGCCGAACAGCTGGGCATCAGCCGGCCGAGCCTGCGCGAAGCGGTGATCGTGCTGGAAACACTCGGCCTGGTGCGCTCGATGCCGGGCAAAGGCGTGGTCGTCCTCGATGCGCAACTCAGCGACAGCCAGAGCCACGACAGCGCAGTCGCCGGGGCGAGCCTGGAAGATGTGCTGCAACTGCGCTACACCCTCGAGCCGTTCATTGTCGGGCTGGTTGCGCAATCGATCAGCAGCAAGGAAGTCGGCCAATTGCGCCTGACCCTGATGGACATGCGCGAAGCCCTCGAGGCCGGTGACAGTGAAGCCGGGGTCAGCGCCTACATCGCTTTCCACGAAGAACTGTTCACGCTGACTTCGAACCCGATTTTCCAGAGCGTGGTGCAGCAGACCAGCAATGCCCTCAAGCAAAGCGCCGAAGTGTTGCGCAATTCCCCGGAACATCTGGCCGAACGTCTGGAAGAAAACGAAGCGGTGGTCCGCGCGATCCGCAGCAAGAACAGCGCTCAGGCCAGCGCCGAAATGCGTCGGCACATTCTGCGCGAAGGCCAGCGCATGGGCGTTGAGCTGAACATCCCGGACGACAACCTGCCCACCTGATTTGCCAGGAGAACGGCCATGAACAGTTTTGCTTCAGCCTCGCATGCCGATTCGACCGCCCTGCCCGTCTCTCGCCTCGGCACGCCGACGGAGGATCTGTATCCGCGACTGTTCGACGCGATTCTCGAGCAGCGTATCGATGAAGACAGCCGGTTCACCGAGGACAGTCTGCAAGCGATGTTCGGCGCCGGCCGCGCCGATGTACGACGGGTGCTGACGCAGTTGTCCCATGAGCAGATCGTGGTATTGCGCGCCAATCATCGACCACGAGTGGCTGCGCCTGATCGGGAGCTGATCCGGCAGACCTTGCATGCGCGACGGCTGGCTGAGAACACGTTGGTGCGGTTGGCGTGTCAGCGTCCGCAGCCAGACGATTTGAAATGCTTGCGCACGTTGATAGAGCGCGAGAAGCGCGCCGTCGAGCAGGATCGGCGCGGGGCGGCGATTCGGTTATCGGGGGAGTTTCATTTGCAGTTGGCACGGATGGCGGGGAATGTGCCGTTGGCGCATTTTCTGCGCAGTCTGGTGCCGTTGACGTCGTTGGCGATTGCGCGGAGTCGGTGCCCGACGCGCAGCTGTTGCGCGTGGCAGGAGCATTTGGCGTTGGTTGAGGTTGTGGAGCGAGGTGATGCTGCCAAGGCAGAGGGGCTGATGAATCGGCATCTGGATCATCTTGAGCAGACACTGCTGGGTTCAGATCTTGAGCATTGTGCTGTCGGTTAGACCGCCTTCGCGAGCAGGCTCGCTCCCACAGTGGATTGCATTCCTTCTGACAGAATGCGTTCTACTGTGGGAGCGAGCCTGCTCGCGAAGAGGCCCGTTGAGCTATTGAAATTATCAGGCTTGTTGCGCTGCAACCCTGGCAAACCCCGCCCGAATCTTCTCTTCCGGCAAGTCATCGGCGATAAACACGATCACACTCTCGCGCGTCTCGCCCTCGGCCCATTCGGTGTCCCAGTCGAAACCATAGAGTTTCAGCACACCCTGAAATACCAGGCGCCGATCTTCCCCGGCAATATTCAACACGCCTTTGTAGCGCAGCAATTGCTTGCCGTGTTCTTCCAGCAGTTCGTTCATGAATTCGCTGAGCTGATCGATATCCAGCGCCTGATCGGTGCGCAGCACCAGGCTGGAGATGCGATCGATCGACGGCGCCTTGCTCACCGGACGCAAGCTCAAACCGCCGCCCAGGTCAGCATTGAGGTTGAAGCCGCGCACATCCAGCAGTTCAGCCAGATCGATGTTGCCATGCTCGACCACGCGGATCGGCGCGCGGCGGTTGATTCGCGTAAGGCGCTCGCTCAGCGCGGTGAACGTCGCCTCATCGACCAGATCGGTCTTGCTCACCAGCAAGCGATCGGCGAAACCGATCTGCGCCTGGGCGATGGTCTGGGTCAGGTGCACGTCGGCGTGAGCGGCGTCGACCAGGGTGATGATGCCGTCGAGCAGGTAACGCTCGCGCAGCTCTTCGTCGATGAAGAACGTCTGCGCCACCGGTGCCGGATCGGCGAGACCGGTGCACTCGATCACCAGACGATCGAAGGCGATCTCGCCGCTGTCCAGGCGCTCGAGCAGCAAGTACAGCGCCTTGGTCAGATCGGTGTGAATGGTGCAGCAGACGCAGCCGTTGGCCAGGGTCATGACCTGCACCGGCCCGTCACCCAGCAGTTGGGTGTCGATGCCGGCGTCGCTGAATTCGTTTTCGATCACGGCGATTTTCAGGCCGTGCTCGGCTTTCAATAAATGACGCAGCAAAGTGGTCTTGCCGGCGCCGAGGAAACCGCTGAGGACCGTTACCGGAATGGGAGAAGACAAAACCCGATCTCCTGAAAAGAACACAAAAACAAATGTGGGAGCGAGCCTGCTCGCGAAAGCGGTGTGTCAGTCAAATCCTTCATCAACTGACACTCCGTATTCGCGAGCAGGCTCGCTCCCACAGGGGATTACCTCAACCGCAGGCTGTCAGCTCAACAGCACTTCGGCCCACCCTTGCCACCGTAACGGGCTTCCTGACGTTCGCGGAAGAACATCTCGTAGCTCATCACCGGTTTGTCCGGGTGTTTGGTTTGCATATGCTCGACGTAGGTGTCGTAGTCGGGCATGCCGACCATCAGGCGCGCGGCCTGACCGAGGTATTTACCGAGGCGACTCAGGTCATTGAACATGCTGCAATCCTCTGGTTACGCATCCGGCAGGGCCTGGAATGGCGATTCTTTATCCGTACGCTCTTTCTTGCCCCAGGCGGCGATGCCGACCTTGAGCGCATAGAACAGGATGCTGAAGACCACGAACAGGAACAGCGCGGTGAGTGTGGCGTTGGTGTAGGCGTTGAAGATCACGTGCTGCATCTGCTCGACGCTCTTCGCCGGTGCCAGCACCTGACCGTTGGCCAGCGCATCGCTGTACTTCTTGGCCAGGGACAGGAAGCCGATCGCCGGGTTGGCGTCGAACAGCTTGATGAAGCCAGCAGTGGTGGTGCAGATCAACAGCCAGGTGGCCGGCAACAGGGTGACCCAGATGTAGCGCTGGCGCTTCATCTTGATCAGGACCACGGTGCCGAGCATCAGCGCGATACCGGCGAGCATCTGGTTGGAGATACCGAACAGTGGCCACAGAGTGTTGATGCCGCCCAGTGGATCGATCACGCCCTGATACAGCAACCAGCCCCACATCGCCACACAACCGGCGGTGGCGATCAGGTTGGCGGTCCACGATTCAGTGCGCTTCAGCGCCGGTACGAAGGAGCCGAGCAGATCCTGCAGCATGAAGCGTCCGGCACGGGTACCGGCGTCCACAGCGGTGAGGATGAACAGCGCTTCGAACAGGATCGCGAAGTGGTACCAGAACGCCATGGTGTTTTCACCCGGCAGGACACTGTGCAGGATCTGCGCGATACCGACCGCCAGGGTCGGCGCACCGCCAGCACGGGCCAGAATGGTGGTTTCACCGATGTCGTGGGCCACGGCTTGCAGCGCTTCCGGCGTGATCGCGAAGCCCCAGCTGGTGACCATTTGCGCTACTGACGCGGCATCACTGCCGACCACAGCGGCCGGGCTGTTCATGGCGAAGTACACGCCTGGCTCGATCACCGAAGCGGCAACCATGGCCATGATCGCCACGAACGATTCCATCAGCATGCCGCCGTAACCGATGTAGCGGGCGTTGGTTTCGTTATCCAGCAGCTTCGGCGTGGTGCCCGACGAGATCAACGCGTGGAAACCCGATACCGCGCCGCAAGCGATGGTGATGAACAGGAACGGGAACAGACCGCCCTTCCACACCGGGCCGGTGCCGTCGACGAACTGGGTCAGCGCCGGCATTTTCAGCTCGGGCATGGTCACCAGAATACCGATCGCCAGGGCGACGATGGTGCCGATCTTGAGGAAGGTCGACAGATAGTCACGCGGTGCCAGAATCAGCCAGACCGGCAGCGACGCGGCGACAAAACCGTAACCGACCAGCATCCAGGTAATCTGCACACCGGTGAAAGTGAAGGCTTTGGCCCATACCGGATCGGCAGCAATCTGCCCGCCCAGCCAGATCGAGCCGAGCAGCAGCAACACACCGACCACGGAGATCTCGCCGATGCGGCCCGGGCGGATGTAGCGCATGTAGATGCCCATGAACATCGCGATCGGGATGGTCGCCATCACGGTGAAGATGCCCCACGGGCTCTCGGCGAGGGCCTTGACCACGATCAGCGCCAGCACCGCGAGGATGATGATCATGATCAGGAAGCAGCCGAACAGTGCGATGGTCCCGGGAATCCGGCCCATCTCTTCACGCACCATGTCGCCCAGGGAACGGCCGTTGCGTCGGGTCGACATGAACAGGACCATGAAGTCCTGCACCGCGCCCGCCAGCACCACACCGGCAATCAGCCAGAGTGTGCCGGGCAGATACCCCATCTGCGCCGCCAGCACCGGACCGACCAGCGGCCCCGCGCCAGCGATGGCCGCGAAGTGGTGACCGAAAAGAATGTGTTTGTTGGTCGGCACGTAGTCCAGACCATCGTTGTTGAGCACGGCGGGGGTGGCCCGACGCGGATCCAGTTGCATCACGTTGTTGGCGATGAACAGACTGTAGTAACGGTACGCAACCAGATAAATGGCCACGGCAGCGACCACAATCCACAAGGCGTTGATCGCCTCGCCGCGGCGCAATGCCACTACGCCCAGGGCGCACGCTCCTACGATTGCCAGCACGAGCCAGGGTAAGTGGCGCAGCAGGCTATTATTATTTTTCATTTTATTATTCCAGCCAGGGTGGACAAGAAAGACAGCCACCCCGAGTTTAGCGCTTACGGCGCCAAAGGCCATACCCCGACATAGGTCTAGACGCTTGAGCGATTGGCTGGCGCCCGCATTCGCGGTCTATAGTCAGCGAACCTTCATGAGGATTGCGCCATGAGCGAGCACCCCGCCAATCGACGTCGTTTCAAACGTATTGCGTTCGATGCCCGAACCGAGCTGAAACAGGGCGAGTACATCTGGCCGGTCAAGTTGATCGACCTGTCGCTCAAGGGCCTGCTGATCGAGCGACCGGAGCCGTGGCTTGGGGATAAAGAGCAGGACTTCCTAGTCGACATTCATTTGAGCGAAGACGTCGATATCGAAATGGACGTGCATCTGGCCCACGAGGAAAACGGCCACTTGGGGTTCATCTGCCGGCACATCAGCCTGGAATCGATCCAGCGCCTGCGCCGCTTGATCGAACTGAATCTGGCGGATGAGGCCGAGCTGGAGCGCGAACTGGGTGCGCTGATCGAAATCTAGCGCCACCCCCAACCCCGAATTGGAATGCCCTGTGGTGAGGGGGATCTATGTGGTGAAGGGACTTATGTGGCGAGGGGATTTATCCCCGTTGGGCTGCGCAGCAGACCCGTTTTTTTCAGGGCCGCTACGCGCCCCAACGGGGATAAATCCCCTCACCACAGAGGTTCGGCGTTCACTCAAACAGTGCGTCAAGTGCTTGTTCAAGGCGGGTCACGGCAATGATCTGCAACCCCGCCGGCGATTCCTTCGGAGCATTACCCTTCGGCACGATGGCGCGTTTGAAACCGTGCTTGGCCGCTTCTTTCAGCCGCTCCTGCCCGCTTGGCACCGGGCGCACCTCGCCGGACAGGCCGACTTCGCCGAACACCAGCAGATCATGCGGTAACGGCCGATTGCGCAAACTCGACATCACCGCCGCCATCAACGCCAGATCCGACGCTGTCTCCAGCACCTTCACGCCACCGACCACGTTGAGGAACACGTCCTGATCGTGGGTCGGAATCCCGCCGTGGCGGTGCAGCACCGCGAGCAACATCGCCAGACGGTTCTGATCCAGCCCCAGCGTCACCCGACGCGGGTTGGCCAGATGGCTGTCATCGACCAGCGCCTGCACTTCCACCAGCATCGGTCGGGTGCCTTCCCACGTCGCCATGACCACACTGCCCGGGACTTCTTCCTGAGCGCGGGTAAGAAAAATCGCCGATGGGTTGGAGACTTCTTTCAGGCCCTTGTCGGTCATGCCGAACACGCCCAATTCGTTGACCGCGCCAAAACGGTTCTTCACCGCACGCAGCAGACGCAGACGACCATCGGATTCACCTTCGAAATACAGCACGGTATCGACCATGTGTTCCAGAACACGCGGACCGGCCAAGGCGCCCTCTTTGGTGACGTGGCCGACGAGGAAGATCGCCGTGCCGCTCTGCTTGGCGTATCGCACCAGCAGCGCCGCACTTTCACGCACCTGCGACACGCCGCCCGGCGCCGATTGCAGCTGTTCGGTGAAGATGGTCTGGATCGAGTCGATCACCATGACCTTGGGCTTTTCCTGGCGAGCGGTGGCGATGATGGTTTCGATGCAGGTTTCGGTCATCACCCGCAGTTGATCCTGCGGCAGGCCGAGACGGCGGGCGCGCATCGCCACTTGCTGCTGGGATTCCTCACCAGTGACGTACAGCGCCGGCATGCTTTTGGCCAGATTGCACAGGGTTTGCAACAGAATGGTCGATTTGCCGATCCCCGGATCACCGCCGATCAGCACCACCGAGCCATCGACCAGACCACCGCCGAGCACGCGGTCGAGCTCACCGGAGGCGGTGGAAAAACGTGGAATCTCTTCGATGCTGACTTCGGCGAGCGTCTTGATCTGCGCCTGCTGGCCAGCCCAACCGGTGCGCCCGGTAGGTGCCGTGGCGCCGCCGCTTTCGATCATGGTTTCAGTCAGAGTGTTCCAGGCACCGCACTCGCCGCACTGCCCGGCCCACTTGGGAAAGGTTGCGCCGCACTCGGTGCAGCCGTACATGCGCTTGGCCTTGGCCATCAGAACCCCCGGAACAAAAGACGCGATGATAACGCAGCCATCGATGATCAGCGCGGCGCAGCGGTACGGATTTCGCCGCTGGCCAGACGCGCGGCGCTGTTGCCCAGCGGATCCTCGGCATTGAGGTCAGCGCCCTTGGCTTTCAACGCATCAAGCAATTCCAGACGCTTGAACAGCCCGGCGTACATCGCCGCTGTCTGCCCGGCGCCGTTACGCTGGTCGGGGCTGCAATCGGTGGCCATCAGGCGCCGGGCGATCTGTAATTCGCCTTTGAAAATCGCACCCATCAGCGCCGTGTTGCCGCGCTGGTCCTGAGCACAGGCATCCGCGCCAGCGGCGAGCAGGCGTTCAACCGCCGGCGCCTGACCGTGATAGGCCGCCAGAATCAGCGCGGTGTACCCCTTGCTATCGCGGGTATCGAGGGAATAGCCGGACTCGATAAAGGTCTCGAGCATCGGCACATCACCCCGGCGGGCGGCGTCGAAGTAGTAATCCTGCAACTGCGCCTTGATCGCTTCGGGGCTCTGCTCGACCGGGGTTGCCCACGCAGTAAGCGACAGGCACCCGGCCAGGCACAAAAGAAAAATACGCATCGGGCTCTCTCCTTGAACGCACGCGAGGCCGCACTGGCCCTCGCGTACGCCGCATGGCTATCAGTCGGTCAGTTTCGCCGCCAGTGCTTTCACACGGCTGAGGTCGCCCTTGGCCACTTCGGTCACACCGCTGCCGTACTCAGGGTCGGCCTTGTACAGGAACGACAGGATGATGTGCTTGCTCTCGTCATCGGTGGTGGCCAGCGAGCCGCCAAAGCTGTCAATCAGGTCGCGACGCTCCAGCTTGCTGTACGAGCGATACAGATCACCGGCCTGCTTGAAGTTCTGCTCACGCTGGATCTTCGCCTGCTGCGTGCTGCCCGCCAGCGCCGACTGGCTGTAACGCGCCGCTGGCGTTTCTTCACGCGGTTGCAGGCGGCTTGGCTGGTAGTTGACGCCGGACTGGCTGGCGCCGAAATTCATCGCACCATCCTGATTGCCATTGTTCACTGCGGTTTTCGGTGCATTGACCGGCAATTGCAAAGCGTTGGCGCCGAGGCGATACATCTGCGTATCGGCATAAGAGAACACTCGGCCCTGCAACAAGCGGTCTTCCGAAGGTTCGATACCCGGAACTACGTTGGCTGGAGCCATGGCAACTTGTTCGGTTTCCTGGAAGACATTGGCCGGATTACGGTTCAGGACCATTTGTCCAACTTTGCGCTCGGCAATACCCGGCCAGATCTTGGTTGCATCCAATGGATCGAAATCAAACTTGGACAAATCCTGTGGCTTGAGAACTTGCACGTACAAGTCCCACTTCGGAAAGTTGCCCTTGTTGATATTACTCACCAAGTCGTTAGTCATATGACTGTAATCCTGACCTTGAACTTCGCTGACTTGTTTTGGCGTGAGGTTCTTGATGCCTTGAAGACTCTTCCAGTGAAACTTCACGTAGTGAACTTCATTCTTGGCATTGATCAGCTTATAGGCATGAACACCATTGCCATCCATCTCCCGGTAACTGGCCGGAGTGCCGTAGTTGGAATACAACTCGGTCAGCGTGCGGGTGGCTTCCGGTACATGGGAGAAGAAATCGAACCGGCGCGAATCGTCATCGAGGTTGGTGCGCGGATCGGGCTTGAAGGCGTGCACCATGTCCGGGAATTTGATCGCATCGCGGATGAAGAAGGTCGGGAAATTGTTGCCGACCAGATCCCAATTGCCGTCAGCAGTGTAGAACTTGGTGGCGAAACCGCGCGGGTCACGCAGGGTTTCCGGGGAATGGTTGCCATGCACCACCGCCGAGAAACGCACGAATACCGGCGTGCTCTGGCCTGCGGCGAACACCTTGGCCTTGCTCAGGTCGCTGATGTCATCGGTCACGGTGAAGGTGCCGTGAGCGCCGGTGCCGCGTGCGTGTACGACGCGCTCGGGGATGCGTTCACGATCGAAGCGCTGCAGCTTCTGGATCAGTTGCACATCCTGCAGCAGCACCGGGCCGTTGGCGCCGGCAGTTTGCGAGTTCTGATTGTCACCGACTGCCGAGCCGTTATCGCGGGTCAGCGGAGCGGCGTTGACCGAAAAGGTCAGCAGCCCGGCAGTCAGTACGCCGAAGGTGCGGCGGAAGGGAAAAGCCCCCAGTCCAGGAGTGGATGTCATATCAGGTTCCTCTGGTTTTATTGGGCGCATCCAGGTGCGCCACACCAAGGCTAGAGGCCTGTGCCGCAGAACATAAATAGAAAGAACGTAACACCATGATTGAAGAAATTGGCTTTCCCGTCAGCGGGTTAGCGCGTATTCCGCGCGCGATTGCTGGCAATTTGCAAACTAATCGTCAATCGATGTGTCGATAAAAACGGGCATTGTAAGAAGGTGTTTCGCGCAGGAGGCGTTTCGCTGATTTACACTGCCAACACCAAACTCATCTGTAACAAGGAAATAACTATGGGCGTGCTTAGCGAGTTCAAGGCCTTCGCGGTCAAAGGCAATGTGGTCGACATGGCCGTCGGTATCATCATCGGCGCGGCGTTTGGCAAAATCGTTTCGTCGTTTGTCGGCGACGTGATCATGCCGCCGATTGGCCTGTTGATCGGTGGAGTGGACTTCAGTGATCTGGCTGTCACGCTCAAAGCAGCCCAGGGCGATGCGCCCGCAGTGGTGCTGGCTTACGGCAAATTCCTGCAGACGGTGCTGGATTTCGTGATTGTCGCATTCGCGATTTTCATGGGTGTCAAAGCCATCAACCGCCTCAAGCGCGAAGAAGCTGTAGCACCGACCGCGCCGCCGATCCCGAGCAAGGAAGAGCAACTGCTGGGCGAAATTCGCGACCTGCTCAAGGCGCAGAACGAGCGGCCCTGAGGCATTCGGTAGTCATCAAAACGGCACCCGCGGGTGCCGTTTTCGTTACCAGTAATTTTCCACCGCAACCTGCCCCGGCTTGCGCGTCAGGCTCAGGCGCATGTCGCGCTGCTTGAGCAAGGCGCGGGTGTCGTCGATCATCTGCGGGTTGCCGCACAACATCACACGCGAATGCTCTGGCGAGAGCTTAACGCCCGCCGCGCGTTCCAGCTCGCCGTTTTCAATCAGCGTAGTAATCCGGCCCCGCAGCGCGCCTGGATGCGCTTCGCGGGTCACAGTGGGGATGAATTGCAGCTTGTGGGCGTATTCGCTCAGATACTCCCGTTGCGCCAACCCGGCGATCAACTCCTGATAACCCAGTTCCCGCGCCTCCCGTACGCTGTAAACCAGAATGATCCGCTCGAATTTCTCCCAGACCTCGAAGTCCTGCAGGATCGACAGAAACGGTGCCACCCCGGTGCCGGTGGACAGTAACCACAGGTCTCGGCCATCGACAAAGCGATCCAGCGTCAGGTAGCCAAACGCCTGGCGTTCTACCATCAAGCTGTCGCCGACCTGGAGCCGGCTCAGCTCACTGGTGAATTCGCCGCCCGGCACGACGATGGAAAAGAACTCGAGAAACTCGTCGAACGGCGACGACACCATCGAATAGGCGCGCCAGACCGTGCTGCCATCGGCCTTGGTGACGCCCAGCCGGGCGAACTGGCCGGCACGGAAGCGAAAGCCTGGGTCGCGGCTGGTGCGCAGCGTGAACAGGTTCGGCGTCAACGGTTGCACATCGAGCAAGGTCTGGGTGGTGTACTTCTCGGTACTGGCAGTCATGAGGCGCTCCTAGAAACGATTGCCTACAGTGTCCCGCAAAACCGCGCTGCCAAACACCTGCCAACGGTAATGATATTGACAGAATCAGCGCTGCACATTCGATGTGATGTCAATTTTAGATCTAGAGTAATAACTTTAAGATGGCAGTTAAAATATAACAGCGCGTATTGCTAAGAACACTTTATAAAAAACATCAAAGTTTCAATCTCGAAAAAATGTAAGGCGTTTCGCAGGAAAGATCCTACACTTCGATTCGTGCCGGATCTTTTGGATCCATTCCGCACCCCGATATCAAGATACAGAGGCAAAGTTCATGGAAACGTGGAAGGAATCACAATTGAAACAACTGACATTTGCCAAAGGCATTGAAGCGGCGTACCCGATACTGCTGAGATTTGCCGAGAATCTGGGCTTTAACTACTGTGCAATAGCAGTGACGTCCCCTCATCGTGATGTCCACCTGAATGCCTTGCAGATCAATAACTACCCTAAAGAATGGAACATTCAGTACAACAAAGAGAACTTTCGCAATATTGATCCGGTAATAGCGCATTGCAATCACTCAATATTACCCATCGTTTGGGAAGAAAGAGTCTTCAACGATGCACCCGAGTTGTGGCAGGCGTTGAAACAGAATGGGCTGCAGCATGGCTGGTCGCAGGCCTTTCATGACGAAACCAGCGGTTTGTGCAGCATCATCAGTCTGGCTCGAACCCACTGCCCGATCAGCCCGCTCGAACTGTATGAGCATTACGGTTATCTGTTTTTTGCCAACCGACACTTCAGTGACCTGTATGCCCGCACCGTTCCCACACCGGCCAAACCCAGCAAACCGAGGCTATCGTCCCGGGAGCTGGAGATCATGAAATTGTCCGCCATGGGCAAAACCGCTCACGATATTTCGAGAATCCTCAGCCTGAGCGAACGCACCGTTAACTATCATGTGCAAAACGTCATCGAAAAATTCAACGTCTGCAACAAGATTTCCGCGGTGATTGCCGCCGCTCGTGCCGGGATTATCTGACTGACGAGCGATATCGCACGGTAATCCTGCGAGTATTTACGCGCAAAAAAACGTACCATTCAGGCCTTTCCGAGTGATGACGCAACCTGCTTGCATCGCAGTCCACTCGGTCGGATCCCGTCGCACCATCTGCCGGCAACGGGATATCTGCCGAATATCCTGAGTCCCCGCCCCATGCCCTTGCTCGAAACGCCTTTCGCCCAGCTCGACCTGATCCGCCAGCCTGAACAGCAGAATGAACCGCTGCAAGCCTTCGATGCGGCGGACGAATACCTGCTCAATCATCTCGCCAGCGGACAACCTCAGAGCAGCACCCGCGTGCTGGTGCTCAATGACAGCTTTGGCGCCTTGGCGATCAGCCTGCTGGGCAAGGTCGAGGTGAGCAGCAGCGGCGACTCGTTCCTCGGTTTCGTCGGGCTGGAAAAGAATCTGCTGCGCAATGGCCAGGCGTTCGATGCGATCCGTCCGATTCCGGCCAGTGAGCCTTTGGTCGGGCCGTTTGACCGGGTGCTGATCCGCGTTCCCAAGACGCTGGCGCTATTGGAAGAGCAGTTGATCCGCCTGCAAGGGCAACTCGCGCCGGGCGCGCAAGTGATCGCCGCCGCCATGGTCAAGCATCTGCCGCGCGCTGCCGGCGATCTGCTCGAGCGCTACATTGGCCCGGTGCAGGCGTCGCTGGCCGTGAAGAAAGCCCGACTGCTGATCGCCACGCCTGAAACCAAAGCGCTCGCCACATCGCCCTATCCGACTCGCTATCGCCTCGACGAACCGGCAATCGAACTGCTCAACCACGCCAATGTGTTCTGCCGCGAAGGCCTCGACATCGGCACTCGCGCTTTTCTGCCGCATCTGCCGAAGAACCTTGGCAGCGCACGGGTTGCCGATCTCGGTTGCGGCAACGGTGTTCTGGCAATCGCCAGCGCCTTGCAGAACCCGGATGCGCATTACACGCTGGTCGACGAATCGTTCATGGCGGTGCAATCGGCTGCCGAGAACTGGCGCGCGGCATTGGGCGATCGCGAAGTGATCGTGCGCGCTGGCGATGGTCTGGCCGGGCAGGCGCCGCAGTCGCTGGACGTGGTGCTGTGCAACCCACCGTTCCATCAGCAACAGGTGGTCGGCGATTTCCTCGCCTGGCGCATGTTCCAGCAGGCGCGCGAGGCACTGGTGGTCGGCGGTGCGCTGTACATTGTCGGCAATCGGCATCTGGGCTATCACAGCAAACTGGCGCGCTTGTTTCGTGGTGTCGAGCAAGTGGCGGCCACGCCGAAATTTGTCATCCTCAAGGCCCGCAAATAAATCTGCGGCATAAAAAACCCTCCGTGAGGAGGGTTGCGAGTCCATACCCGAAGGCGCCGGGACGGGATATTTCAGTGGGTGGTCAAACCCGCGGCATTCATGAACATGCGCATCAGGCTGGCGGCGATGAACAACACGCCGACACTGCCAACCCAGATCAGGGCCAACCAGCCGAGCCGCTGCCACAGCGGCTTTTTTTCGGCTTCTTCAATGTCGTGCAGGGAATGTTTGCCGGTCATTGCATCGATCTCCGTTAAGCCAAGGCGTCACTGCGGACGCCTTCGCGAGCAGGCTCGCTCCCACAGGGCAAGCCCAGCATTGGATTAGTGATAACCATCTTCGTGGGTGACCTTGCCGCGGAACACGTAGTAGCTCCAGAAGGTATAACCCAGGATGAACGGAATGATGAACAGCGTGCCGACCAGCATGAAGCCCTGACTTTGCGGCGGCGCGGCGGCGTCCCAGATCGAGATCGACGGCGGCACGATGTTCGGCCACAGGCTGATGCCCAAGCCGCTGTAGCCGAGGAAGATCAGCACCAGAGTCAGCAGGAACGGCGTGTAGTTGGCGTTACGTGCCACCGCGCGGATCAGGCCGTACAAAGTGACCAGCACCAGAATCGGCACCGGCATGAACCAGAACAGGTTCGGCATGCTGAACCAGCGTGAGGCGATTTCCGGATGCGACAGGGGTGTCCACAGGCTGACGATACCGATTACCGCCAGCAGCACGAACGCCAGCGGCCGCGCCAGGTCGTGCATCTGTTCCTGCAACTTGCCTTCGGTTTTCATGATCAGCCAGGTGCAGCCGAGCAAGGCATAGGCCACCACCAGCGCCGCGCCGCAGAACAGCGTGAACGGCGTCAGCCAATCCAGTGAACCTCCAGCGAACTGGCGATTGACCACCGGCAGACCATCGATGAACGCTCCCAGCGCCACGCCCTGAAAGAACGTCGCCGCGATCGAACCACCGATGAATGCCTTGTCCCACAGGTGACGTTTTTCATCCTTCGCCTTGAAGCGGAACTCGAAGGCCACACCGCGAAAGATCAGGCCCATGAGCATGAAGATCAGCGGCAGGTACAGCGCCGACAACACCACCGAATAGGCCAGCGGGAAGGCGCCGAACAACGCCGCCCCGCCCAGCACCAGCCAGGTTTCGTTGCCGTCCCATACAGGGGCGACCGTATTCATCATCACGTCGCGATCGGTCTTGCCGGGCACGAACGGGAAGAGAATGCCGATGCCCAGGTCGAAGCCGTCCATGACCACGTACATCATGATGCCGAAGATGATGATCACGGCCCAGATCAGCGGAAGATCGATACCCATGAGTCAAATCTCCTTGGTCAAGCGAGTGTTGTCTTCGTGCTCGCCCTCGGCCGGATCGTCGGCTGCGGACAACGGACGCGCCGGGGTGCGTTTCTTGCCTGGACCACCGTCCGGCGTTGCGCTGCCTTCGCTGATCTTCGGCCCTTTGCGCACCAGGCGCATCATGTAGCCGAGACCGGCGCCGAACAGCGCGAAATAGACCACGACGAACATGATCAGGGTGATGCTCATCTGCATGAAGCTGTGGTTGGACGAAGCATCGGCAGTGCGCATCAGGCCGTAGACCACCCACGGTTGACGGCCGATTTCCGTGGTGAACCAGCCGGCGAGAATCGCGATCAGGCCGGACGGCCCCATCCACAACGCCAGATGCAGGAACGGCCGCGAGGTATACAGCGAGTCACGCTTGCGCAGCCACAGACTCCACAAACCGGTGAAGATCATCAGGAAACCGAGGCCGACCATGATCCGGAACGACCAGAACACGATGGTCGAATTCGGCCGGTCTTCCGGTGGAAATTCCTTCAGCGCCGGTACTTGTTTATCCAGCGAGTGGGTCAGAATCAGGCTGCCGAGGTATGGAATCTCTACGGCGAACTTGGTGCGTTCCTCTTTCATGTCCGGCCAGCCGAACAGGATCAGCGGCGTCGCTTCGTCGCCATGGTTTTCCCAGTGGCCTTCGATCGCAGCGATTTTCGCTGGCTGATGCTTGAGCGTGTTGAGGCCGTGGAAGTCGCCGATCACCGCTTGAATCGGCGCGACGATCAATGCCATCCACATGGCCATCGACAGCATGGTGCGGATCGCCGTGTTGTCTCTGCCGCGCAGCAGGTGCCAGGCCGCTGACGAGCCGACGAAGAACGCCGTCGCGACGAACGCGGCCGTGGCCATGTGCATCAGCCGGTAAGGGAATGACGGGTTGAAGATGATTGCCAGCCAGTCGGTGGGGATGACCTGACCGTTGACGATTTCAAAGCCTTGCGGGGTCTGCATCCAGCTGTTGGAGGCGAGAATCCAGAAGGTCGAAATCAGCGTGCCGATCGCTACCATCACCGTCGAGAAGAAGTGCAGGCCGCGCCCGACCTTGTTCCAGCCGAACAGCATGACGCCAAGGAAACCGGCCTCAAGGAAGAACGCGGTGAGCACTTCATAGGTCAGCAACGGCCCGGTGACGGCACCGGCGAAGTCGGAAAAACGACTCCAGTTGGTGCCGAACTGATAAGCCATGACCAGCCCGGAAACCACGCCCATGCCGAAGTTGACGGCAAAAATCTTCGACCAGAAATGGTAGAGATCGCGGTAGGTGTCGTTGCGGGTCTTCAGCCACAAACCTTCGAGCACTGCCAGGTAACTCGCCAGGCCGATGGTGATGGCCGGGAACAGAATGTGGAACGAGATGGTGAACGCGAACTGAATTCGGGCGAGATCCAGAGCCTCTAAACCGAACATATGGCTTCCTCTGTCAGGTAATACGGGTAGCTGGCCCGGAGGCCTGCACCACTGCCCCCACGGATATGGAGTGCGGCGAATTCGGATTCGTTCTTTTTTTGCAACCATCGCAACGCAGGGAGTCTGGCCAAATGGCCGCCAGATCAGTTCCGGTCGGGGTCTTGATCTGGATCAAGCAACGTTGAAAGAGTAGTCCCATTTTTGCCAATGAACTGCGTGGTGGTTTGCCGCGTGACAAGTTGCCTCACTCTCCTGTGGCGAGGGGATTTATCCCCGTTCGGCTGCGCAGCAGTCGTCGCTTCCAGCTTTTGGGGCCGCTGCGCGACCCAACGGGGATAAATCCCCTCACCACAGGGTTGATTGTCAGCATGAAAGATCGATGTCTGGCTAACTGAATTGTTTCTCCTAGCAACTTCCTGTTACAGACTGGTGATAATCTCGCCGTTCACTCGCCCAAGACCTGCCTTCAGATGCCCATTCAAGAGCCCCTGCTGTTACGTCACCATCGACCATTCATGGCCTTTTGGCTGGCGCGGATTTTCACCGCCAGCGGTTTCCAGATGCTCACCGTCGCGATCGGCTGGAACCTGTATCAGCTGACTGGCAACGTGCTGGATCTGGGCCTGGTCGGTCTGGTCGAATTCGCCCCGCGCGTGCTGTTCATGCTGCACACCGGGCACGTTGCCGATCGCTATGATCGGCGCAAGGTCGCCGCGCTTTGCCAGTCGTTGCAGGCACTGATTGCCTTGGCGCTGGCTATCGGCAGCGCCACCGATCACGTCACCCGCGAGATGATTTTCATCCTCGCCTTCCTGCTCGGCGCCGCCCGTTCGTTCGAGATGCCGACGACTCAGGCCTTGCTGCCGAGCATCGTCCCCAGTGCGCTTTTCCCCCGTGCGGTTGCCGCCGCGCAATCGGCGCAGCAGTCGGCCACTATCGTCGCTCCGGCTCTTGGCGGTTTGCTCTATGCGTTCGGCAGCGTCTGGGTCTACGGCCCGACCGTGCTGCTGTACGTGATCGCCTGCGCGCTGATGCTCAACCTGCCGGCACGCCAGACGCCATTGAATAAAGGCAAAGCCACGCTGGACTCGCTGCTGGCGGGAATTCGCTTCATCCGCAGCCGTCCGGACATCCTCGGAGCGATCTCGCTGGACCTGTTCGCCGTGTTGCTCGGTGGCGCCACGGCGTTGCTGCCGGTATTCGCCAAGGACATTCTGCTGACCGGCCCGTGGGGCCTTGGCCTGTTGCGCTCGGCGCCGGCGGTGGGTGCGTTGCTGATGTCGCTGTTTCTGGCGCGATTTGCCGTGGAACGCAATGTCGGCCGGGTGATGTTCACCGCCGTCGGCATCTTCGGCGTCGCTACCATCGCGTTCGGCCTGTCGACCTCGTTCTGGTTCTCGCTGGCGGTGCTGGTGGTGCTCGGCGCAGCGGACATGATCAGCATGGTCATCCGCGCCTCGTTCGTACAACTGGAAACCCCCGACGAAATGCGCGGCCGGGTCAGTGCGGTCAACGGCCTGTTCATCGGCGCATCGAACCAGTTGGGCGAATTCGAATCCGGCCTCACCGCCCACTGGTTCGGCACCGTGCCGGCCGTGGTGATGGGCGGGATCGGCACGCTGGTGGTAACGGGGACGTGGATCAAACTGTTTCCGACGTTGGCGAGTCGGGATCGGATGCATGTGCCGGTGGAAGAGAAGGCCTGAATCCTTCAGGCCATCAACTCCCCCGCTACCCTCGCCCGCAACGCCTTGCCAGCAAGCTGCTCGACCAGGGTCAAGGCAAATTCCAGCGCCGCGCCCGAGCCTTGGGCGGTGATGCAGTTGCCGTCGACCACCACCGCTTGATCAACAAACGTACAGCCTGATAGTTGATGGCTGGCGCCGGGCAGGCAGGTCATGCGTCGCTGGCGCAGCACGCCTGATGCTTGCAGGGCGACAGCTGGAGCTTCGCCGATGGCGGCGAACAGGCGGCCGGCGCTGGCTTGGTCCTTGAGCAATTGCTGCAAGGGCTGATGCGCCGCCAGATGCCGGGAACCGACGGCACCGCCCGGCAGGACAATGAGGTCAAAAGTCTGTGCCAGTACATCGACGAGCATGCCGTCGGCAGTCAGCCGGGTGCCGCGCGCGCAGGTCAGCATGCGTCGGCCTTCGATGCTGGCGGCGACCACTTCGATGCCGGCGCGGCGCAGCACGTCGATCAGGGTCACGCTTTGCAAATCGTCGATGCCCTCGGCGAGGGCAATCAGGGCTCTGGAAGTCATGGGCGCTTTCCGCTGGATAGTCAGTCAAGCGTAGTCAGCTTTGTCCCACCCTGTTCGCAGACAGCCGTTACTTGATGTAAAGCTGGGTCGAAAGCGTGTTGCGCGGGGCGTTGATCGAGGTGTTGCTGAAGTTGAAGGTGCCTTCCTGTTTGCCGGCCAGATCGAAGGTATAAAGAGATCCGACGGTTTTGCTGCCAGGGGTGCATTCAGTGAGGTTGCCATTATCGAAGGCGCACACCGGACCTCGGGTGCCGTTGACCTCGAAGCCATCCAGAGTCACGTGTGGCTGGTTCTGGCCATAGCCGACTTCCAGCACGAAGACTTTGATATTCGGCCCGCTGTGATTGCATTGGGTTTGCGGCTGGTTATCGGCGATATCTTCCAGACCGCAGGATGGCGATTGCACTTTGATCACCTTCACCTCGGTCAACGGCGGCGCCGATGCCGCGAACGCCGGAGCTGTCAGCAGCAGTGCTGCAATCCATCCGAAAATCCTGATCCAACCGTTGCGCATGCCTGCCCACTCCAAAAAATCAGCGCGCAGTATGGCGCAGTTGTTGGCTGCGCAAAACTTCGCCGACGATCGACACCAACATCCGCCAAATTCCTCACGCGGCTGGTATGATGCGCGGCTTTTTCCGGCCCACGACAATTTTCCAGGCGCTTGCGACGGTCTGTGCTTTGCTGTTGAGGTCGATACATTCACGGCGCCACGCGCGCCACGGGGAGCAGACATGCTGGAAAGGCTGTTTCAACTCAAGGCACACAACACCAACGTGCGCACCGAAATTCTTGCGGGCGTCACGACTTTCCTGGCCATGGCTTACATTCTGTTCGTCAACCCGAGCATCCTCGGCGAGACCGGCATGGACAAAGGCGCGATCTTTGTCGCCACCTGTCTGGCGGCTGCAATCGGCTCGACCGTGATGGGCCTGATCGCCAACTACCCGATCGCCCTCGCTCCGGGCATGGGCCTGAACGCCTTCTTTACCTACACCGTGGTGCTGCACATGGGCCACACCTGGCAGGTGGCGCTGGGTGCGGTGTTCATTTCCGCCGTGCTGTTCTTTCTGCTGTCGATCTTCCGCATCCGTGAATGGATCATCAACGCCATTCCGCTGCCACTGCGCTCGGCGATTGCCGCCGGTATCGGCCTGTTCCTGGCGCTGATCGCCCTGCACAACGCCGGTATCGTGGTCAGCAACCCGGCGACCATGGTCGGCCTCGGCGATCTGACCAAACCGGCACCGATTCTGGCCACCGTCGGCTTTGCCGTGATCGTCGCCCTCGAAGCGCTGAAAGTGCGTGGCGCGGTGCTGATCGGCATTCTCGCCGTAACCATCGCCTCGATCGTACTGAACGTCACCGAGTTCGGCGGCATCATGTCAATGCCGCCGTCGCTGGCGCCGACCTTCCTGCAACTGGACATCAAAGGCGCACTGGACATCGGTCTGGTCAGCGTGATCTTCGCCTTCCTGTTCGTCGACCTGTTCGACAACTCCGGGACCCTGATCGGCGTCGCCAAGCGCGCCGGCCTGATGGGCAAGGACGGCCACATGCCGAAAATGGGCCGTGCGCTGATCGCCGACAGTACTGCGGCCATGGCCGGCTCGCTGCTGGGTACTTCGACCACGACCAGTTACATCGAATCCGCTGCCGGCGTCAGTGCCGGTGGCCGCACGGGCCTGACCGCCATCGTCGTGGCAATCCTGTTCCTGCTGGCGCTGTTCTTCTCGCCCCTAGCGGCCAGCGTTCCGGCGTTCGCCACTGCGCCAGCGCTGCTGTTCGTCGCCGTGCTGATGACTTCCGGCCTGGCGGAAATAGACTGGGACGACATCACCGTGGCTGCGCCGGTTGTGGTCACAGCACTGGCGATGCCGTTCACCTATTCGATCGCCAACGGCATCGCTTTCGGCTTCATCGCCTGGACCGCCATCAAACTGCTGTCCGGCCGTGCCCGTGAGCTGAACCCGGCACTGGTGATTCTGTCGATTCTGTTTGTGATCAAGTTGGGTTGGTTCAACGCATGAGTTTCGATTCCCAAGCCTACGCCGAACAACTCGAAGCCAAGGTCACGCGTTTGCGTGATCTGCTGGCACCGTTCGATGCACCTGCGCCGACGGTGTTTGATTCGCCGTTGCAGAACTTTCGCCTGCGCGCCGAATTCCGCCTCTGGCGCGAGGGCGGCGAACGCCACTACGCGATGTTCTCTCAGGAAGACAAACGCACGCCGATCCTCATCGAAGAATTCCCGATTGCCAGCCTGCGCATCAACCAGTTGATGCCGCAGTTGAAGGCCGCGTGGCAAGCCAGTTCGGCGCTGAGCCACAAGCTGTTTCAGGTCGAGTTTCTGACCACGCTGGCCGGCGACGCGATGATCACCCTGTGCTATCACCGTCCGCTGGACGAGCACTGGCATGCGGCAGCAACGAAGCTGTCGGCAGATCTCGGCGTGAGCATCATCGGCCGCTCCAAAGGCAAGCGCGAAGTGCTCGGGCAGGACTATGTCGTCGAGAAACTCGAAGTCGGCGGCCGCACCTTCAGCTATCGCCAGCCCGAGGGCGCATTCACCCAGCCCAACGGCACGGTGAACCAGAAGATGCTCAATTGGGCATACGAAGCGCTGGGCGATCGCAGCGACGATCTGCTCGAGTTGTACTGCGGCAACGGCAACTTCACCCTGCCGCTGGCGACTCGCGTGCGCAAAGTGCTCGCTACCGAAATCAGCAAGACTTCGGTCAACGCGGCCCTGAGCAACCTCAGCGAAAACGCTGTGGATAACGTTACGCTGGTGCGTTTGTCCGCCGAGGAGCTGACCGAAGCGCTCAACGAAGTGCGCCCTTTCCGCCGCCTGCACGGCATCGATCTGAAGAGCTACGAATTCGGCAGCGTCTTCGTCGACCCGCCACGCGCCGGCATGGACCCGGACACCTGCGAACTGACACGACGCTTCGACAACATCCTCTACATCTCCTGCAACCCTGACACCCTCGCGGCCAACATCGCCCAGCTGCATGACACCCACCGCATTACCAAGTGCGCATTGTTCGACCAGTTCCCGTGGACCCATCACATGGAATCCGGTGTGCTGCTGACCCGACGCTAATCGCGGGTAGTTGGTACGAGAAAGCCGTCGTGATTGACGGCTTTTTTGTGGGTGCTCTAAAAGATCGCAGCCTTCGGCAGCTCCTACATGTGGAACGCGGTTATCTGTAGGAGCTGCCGAAGGCTGCGATCTTTTGATCTGTGCGATCACCGAACATAAAACGCCCAGGTCATTTCTGTTCAATTGACCGATGTAACCATCTAGTACATTTTATCTCCACAGGCCGGAACCTCTCGGCCCATGCCAAAAACAATAAGTGGAGTTGCCCCCATGTCCCCTATCGTTCTGGTGCTTAACGGCCCGAACCTGAACCTGCTCGGCACCCGCGAGCCGGCGACTTATGGTCATGAAACCCTGGCCGATATTTCTGCACTGTGTGGTCGCGCGGCTGACGAGTTCGGCCTGACCGTGGAATTTCGCCAGACCAATCATGAAGGCGAGCTGCTCGACTGGATTCACGCCGCGCGTGGTCGTTGTGCCGGGATCGTGATCAATCCGGCGGCGTGGACGCATACGTCCGTGGCGATTCGCGATGCACTGGTCGCCAGTGAATTGCCGGTGATCGAGGTGCATCTGTCCAACGTGCATGCCCGTGAGCCGTTTCGACATCATTCGTTTGTTTCCGGCATCGCCACGGCGGTGATGTGCGGGTTCGGCAGCCATGGCTACCGCCTGGCGCTGGAGCATTTCAGTCAGCGGTTGCAGAGGTAAGAACCATGTCGCGTTCCAGGGTGATACTCGCCGGGCTGATCGGCGCCGGGATTCAGGCTTCACGTACACCGGCACTGCATGAGCACGAAGGTGATGCGCAGGGCCTGCGTTATCTGTACCAGCTCATCGACCTCGATCAATTGCACCTCGACAGCACGGCTCTGCCCGACTTGCTGCAAGCGGCGGAGCAGATGAATTACACCGGGTTGAACATCACTTTCCCGTGCAAACAGGCGGTCATCCCGCTGCTCGATGAGTTGTCGCCGGAAGCCCGTGGCATCGGCGCGGTCAACACCGTGGTGCTGAAGGACGGCAAGCGTGTCGGCCACAACACCGATTGCCTCGGTTTCGCCGAGGGTTTTCGCCGAGGTCTGCCGGATGCTGCCCGAGAACGTGTAGTCCAGATGGGCGCCGGTGGCGCTGGCGCGGCGGTGGCCCACGCGCTGCTCAGTGAAGGCGTACGGCAATTGACGATTTTTGATGTCGACCGCGAGCGTGCCGAGAGCCTGGCGAACAATCTGAATCAACATTTTGGCGCCGGTCGCGCGCAGGCGGGACGGGATTTGCCCGGGGCGCTGGCGCAGGCCGATGGCCTGGTCAACACCACGCCGATGGGCATGGCCAAGCTGCCGGGTTCACCGGTGCCGGCCGGGTTGCTGCGCAAGGCAATGTGGGTCGCGGAGATTGTGTATTTCCCGCTGGAAACCGAACTGCTGCGCGACGCCCGCGCTTTGGGCTGCCGCACCCTGGATGGCGGCAACATGGCGGTGTTTCAGGCGGTGAAGGCGTTTGAATTGTTCAGCGGCGTGGTGCCGGATGCGCAGCGCATGCTTGAGCATTTTCAGAGCATGAATGGCTGAACAACAGGGTAACTCTTGTGGGAGCGAGCCTGCTCGCGAAGGCGTCGATTCAGTCAACGAACAGGGCGACTGACACACCGCTTTCGCGAGCAGGCTCGCTCCCACAGGGGGGATCGAGTCAGGCCTTCAGGTAGCGCAACACCGATTCGCAGATCATCTCGCGGTGGCGCTGCTTGATGGTTTCGTCCGGCAGGTCGATCTGGAAGATTTCTCCCAGCGTGTGGCGGTTCGACACGCGATAGAAGCAGAACGAACTGATCAGCAGGTGCACGTCCAGCGCATCGATGCCACGCCGGAACAAACCTTCGTCCGCGCCTCGTTGCAGAATCCCGCCCAAGGTGTCGAGGATCGTGTTGTTCAGCGCCTTGATCGCATCGGAACGCTTTACGTACTCGGCGTTGTGGATGTTTTCGATGCTGACGATGCGCACGAAATCGACGTTGTGGTCATGGTGATCGAAGGTGAATTCCACCAACCGACGGATCGCCAGCTCGGGCGGCAGCTCGTCCAGGTGCAGGCGGTTTTCCGTGCTGCGAATATCGCCGTAAAGCTTCTCCAGCACCTCGACGTACAACTGCTCCTTGCTGCCGAAGTAGTAATAGATCATGCGCTTGGAGGTGTGGATGCGCTCGGCGATCGCGTCGACGCGGGCGCCGGACAAGCCCTGCTGGACGAACTCGACGATCGCCTCCTGGAGAATGTTTTCGCGGGTCTTTTCCGGGTTGTTCTTGCGACTCTTGCGCGGCACTGCGTCGGACTCGACAGCAGCGGCGGAAAGTTCTGAATTCATGGTCATCGCGGGCTCACGGCCATCACTGCACAAGCTGGCGATTATGGGCCGCGCGGGACAGTGAAGGAAGCCGCGCAGCCGGTGTTTAATCCCGCGTTTACGAATTCCCTACAACTTCGCCTGGCGCACCGCACCGCTGCGGGATTTGGCCATCGCCGCCAGCCGCACCGCAACGTTGGCCGCGCCGTAGCCGGCATAGCCATTCTTGCGCTGGATGATCTCGAAGAAGAAACGCCCCTCGAACGGCTCGGTGTAGACATGAAACAACTCGCCGCCCTGGGCATCACGGTCGTAGAGCACGTTGTAATAGGCCAGTTCGCTGAGGAATTCATCGTCGAAATCGAAACGCGCCGCAAGGTCGTCGTAGTAATTCAACGGGATGTCCAGCAGCGGCACACCGGCCTCTTTGGCGCGACTGACCTGGGCGAAGATGTCGTCACAATCGAAGGCGATGTGGTGCACACCGGAGCCGCGATAACTCGACAGCGCATGAGAAATGGCGGTGTTGCGGTTCTCGGAAATGTTCAGCGGCAGCCGGATCGAACTGTCGCGGCTGCGCAGTGCGCGGCTCTTCACCAGACCGTACGGATCGGGCAGCACCACTTCATCGTCGGCTTCGAAATCCAGCAGGCTTTTGTAAAACAGCACCCAACTGTCGAGGCTGTCCGCCGGCAGTGCCATGGCCATGTGATCGATACGCCTGAGGCCGCCGCCGGTCTGCGCGTCCGGCAACAGATTGAAATCGGTGCCGTACACGTCGGCGTCCGCATCGACCAGATAAATCAGGCTGCCGTCCGGTGCGCGCACCGCCGCCAGCTCCAGTTCATTCGGCCCGACCAGGCCGCGATAGGGCTGCCCCTTGTAAGCGACCGCGCGGGCCAGCGCACTGGCGCTGTCCTTGACCCGCACGGCCGTGGCGCACAGTGACGGGCCGTGGGCTTCGAAAAAGCTGTGGGCGAAGGAATACGGCTCGGAGTTGAGGATCAGGTTGATATCGCCCTGACGCAGCAGGCTGACACTCTTGGAGCGATGCTGCCCGGCCTTGGCGAAACCGAGGCGTTGCAGCCAGTGACTGAGCTTCGCGCCCAGCGCTTCGTCGACGGCAAATTCGAGAAATTCCACGCCGTTGTATTCGCTGGCCGGCGGCGTTTCGAAAAGAATCTCACGGTTGGCCACCGGCGCCGCTTCCTGCTCGAGACGCTGACGGGTCTTCTCTTCCAGATACAGCAGCGAGCGCAAACCGTCGGCGGCGTTGGCCCGTGGCGGCGCGGCGCGAAAGCCGTCGTTGAAGATTTCCAGCGACAGCGGCCCGGTATAACCACTCTTTATGATCGGCGCGAGGAAACCCGGCAGATCGAATTCGCCCTGCCCCGGGAAACAGCGGAAATGCCGACTCCACTCCAGCACATCCATGGCCAGGATCGGTGCGTCGGCCATTTGCACGAAGAAGATCTTGTCCCCGGGAATGTCGGCGATCGCGCTGGGATCGCCCTTCAGCGACAGGGTATGGAAGCTGTCGAGCAGCACGCCGAGGTTGGAGTGATCAGCCTGACGGACGATGTCCCAGACCTGTTGATAAGTATTGACGTGACGGCCCCACGCCAGCGCTTCGTAACCGATGCGCAAGCCACGGGCGCCGGCGCGTTCAGCCAGCAGGCGCAAATCATCGACGAGGATTTGTTGATCGCCGACACTGTCCGGCGAGGCGTTGCTGCAGACCAGCACCAGGTCGGTGCCGAGCTCCTGCATCAGATCGAATTTGCGCTCGGCACGCTCAAGGTTGCGCGCCAGGCGCTCGCGGCGGCAGCCTTCGAAGTCACGGAACGGCTGAAACAGGGTGATGGCGATCCCCAGATCGGCGCACATCTGCTTAATTTCCCGGGGACTGCCGTCGTAGTACAGGAGGTCGTTTTCGAAAATCTCCACGCCGTCGAACCCGGCGGCGGCAATGGCTTCGAGTTTTTCCGGCAGGGTGCCGCTCAAGGAAACGGTGGCAATGGAACGCTGCATGTTTCAACTCCCGGACTGCGCCGCTTTATCTTTACTGTAGGAGCTGCCGAAGGCTGCGATCGTTTGATCTTGATTACCAAAACAGCAAAATCAAAAGATCACAACCTTCGGCAGCTCCTACCGGGGAATGGGTTTTTATAGTGAGGGAAATTATTGGCTGCATCCCTGCGCGCAGCAATTTAAAGTGTACTACCCGGTTAGTTTTGCGTGCGATTATCGAACACTAAGGCGATTTGGCGAATTGACGATTTTTTGTTCACTGCCCAACATCGGTTGCACATCGAGTCCGGCCACTAACCACCGGGCAAGGTGTTCGACAGAAAAGAACACCAAATAACAAATCCAAAAACGGGTGGAACACATGATTCCTTCACAGACTTCCCGCATGGCTCCGGCCATGAGCACTGCCACGGGTGGCATTGGCGACAAGATCCGCGGCGCCATGGCCGTCGGCAAGACCCGCTGGGGCATGCTGGCGCTGGTGTTTTTTGCCACCACCCTCAACTACATCGACCGCGCCGCCCTCGGCGTCATGCAGCCGATCCTCGCCAAGGAAATGAGCTGGACGGCGATGGACTACGCCAACATCAACTTCTGGTTTCAGGTCGGCTACGCGATCGGGTTTGTCCTGCAGGGACGCCTGATCGACCGGGTCGGCGTCAAGCGCGTGTTCTTCTGCGCCGTACTGCTCTGGAGCCTGGCCACCGGTGCCCATGGCCTGGCGACCTCCGCCGTCGGCTTCATGGTCTGCCGCTTCATCCTCGGCCTGACGGAAGCGGCCAACTACCCGGCCTGTGTGAAAACCACGCGCCTGTGGTTCCCGGCCGGTGAACGCGCTGTCGCTACCGGCATCTTCAACGCCGGCACCAACGTCGGCGCGATGTTCACGCCGATGCTGCTGCCACTGGTCCTGCATGTGTGGGGCTGGCAAGCGGCGTTCCTGTGCATGGCGGCACTCGGCGGCATCTGGCTGTTGTTCTGGGGCTTGAAGTATTTCAATCCGGAAGATCACCCGACGGTGAAGCAGTCGGAACTCGATTACATCCAGCAGCAAGTCGAACCGGAACAGGCCCGCGTGCCGTTCAGCAAGATCCTGCGCATGCGCGGCACTTGGGCCTTCGCCCTCGCCTACTCGCTGACCGCGCCGGTGTTCTGGTTCTATCTGTACTGGCTGCCGCCGTTTCTCAATCAGCAATACAACCTCGGCATCAACGTGACGCAGATGGGTATTCCGCTGATCATCATCTACGTCACGGCTGACTTCGGCAGTGTCGGCGGCGGGATTCTGTCCTCGTTCCTGATCGGCCGCGGGATGAACTCGATCAAGGCGCGGCTGCTGTCGATGTTGCTGTTTGCCTGCTGCATCATCGGCGTGGTCATGGCCGCCGGTTCGGCGAATCTGTGGGTGGCGGTGGCGGCGATCTCGCTGGCGATCGGCGCGCATCAGGCCTGGACTGCGAACATCTGGAGCCTGGTGATGGACTACACGCCCAAGCACATGATGAGCACGGTGTTCGGCTTCGGCGGCATGTGCGCGGCGATCGGCGGGATGTTCATGACCCAGATCGTCGGCCACATCCTCACCGTTACCAACAACAACTACACGGTGCTGTTCACGCTGATTCCGGCGATGTACTTCCTCGCACTGACGTGGATGTACTTCATGGCACCGCGCAAGATTCCGACCATTACCGAATAACCTGCCTGCATACATCCCATTGTGGGAGCGAGCCTGCTCGCGAAGGCGTCAAGTCAGCCACTGAACAGGGTGACTGACACACCGCTTTCGCGAGCAGGCTCGCTCCCACAAGTTGTACCGGGATTCCGCTCTTCAGCGCCGGCTCTGCTGCCACGCTGCCGCCAATCCGCTGCAACAGATCACCGCAATACCAATCACCGTCAACCCGCTCGGTGTGTGATTGAACAGCAGCCAGCCCAACAACCCGGCAAAGACGATCTGGCAATAGCCGAACGGCGCCAGCAAGGCTGGTGCTGCGTGACGGAAGGCCTGAGTCAGGAACAGATGCGCCGTCATACCGCAACTGCCCAGCGCCAGCATCAGCGCGGCATGAGGCAACGTCGGCACCTGCCAGAAGAACGGCACCAGCGCGCTCATCACCAGGGTATTGCACAGCCCGGCGAAGAAGTTGCTGGTGGTAGGGCTGTCCACTTCGGCGAGCTTGCGCGTCAGCAATTGGTAGAAGCAGAAGAACAGCGCCGAGCAGAACGGCAGCAGGATTGCCGGGGTGAACAGTTCGCCGCCCGGGTGGACGATGATCAGCACGCCGATGAAGCCGCAGATCACCGCGATCCACTGCCCGCGCGTCACTCGTTCCTTGAGCAGCGGCACCGATAACGCCGTCACCAGTACCGGCGCGAGAAAGTTGACCGCGGTGGCTTCCGCCAGCGGGATGTACAGCAGCGCCGTGGTGAAAAACAGGCTGGTGCCGAGCAGGCACAGTGCACGGGCGAGTTGCCATAACGGCTTCTTGGTGCGCAGAACGCGCAAACCGGACTGCGGCAGGAAAATCCCCGCCATCAACAAGGTGTGCACCACATAGCGCGCCCACACCACCATCACGATCGGATAAAAACCGGAGAGATATTTCGACAAGGCGTCGTGGCTGGAAAACAGGAACGTCGCCACGACAATCAGCAGAATCCCCTTGAAGGGCTGGTTGACACCGGAGAGCGGGGTGCTGACGGTCATTGGCAATCTCTGAAAAAATACCCGGGCGAGCGTTCGCGCTGGCGGCAATCGTTGCGGCAATCATAGTCGGCCGAGCTTTCAGCAACCGCACAGGTTGCACTCTTCTTCGCCGGGAAACCGCCGCCAGGCAAAACCTTGAGGCAAGATTCCCGCCACTTCGGCGTCCGGCCAGTGTGCAACATCACAGACTGCCGTCGAAACAGCGGGTTCATGAATTCGACGGAAGAAATTCCACTCGGGATTGAATTCACGGCCCGCTCGACCGTCAATACCAGGCCCGCACCATGTGGGCGCGTGTGCATGGACGGACGACCGGACTGGCGCCACACTCACACAGCGGCAACACTCATCACCAGCAGATTCATCACCGGCAATAAAAGAGGATTCCCACATGCTATGGAAAAAAGGCCGACGCAGTGACAACGTCGTCGACGCCCGGGGTGATGATGCCGGCGGTGGCGGCGGCATGCGCTTCGGTGGCGGCAAGGGCCTGAGCCTGACGGCCATCGTGCTGATCGTCGGCATCGGCTGGCTCACCGGCCAGGACCCGCTGCAGATCCTCGGCCAGTTGACCGGCCAGATGGAACAACCGGCGCCCACCTCGCAAACCCGTCAGGCACCGCCGGCCAATGATGAACAGGCTGAATTCGTCCGCTCGATCCTCGGCGACACCGAAGACACCTGGGGTCCGATCTTCCAGCAGGCCGGACGCCAATACAAAGACCCGACACTGGTGCTGTTCAGCAATCGGGTGAACTCCGCGTGCGGCATGGCCACTTCTGCCACCGGCCCGTTCTATTGCCCGGCCGACCAGAAGGTCTATCTGGACATGGCCTTCTTCCAGGAAATGTCGCAGCGCTTCAAAGCCGCCGGCGATTTCGCTCAGGCCTACGTGATCGCGCACGAAGTCGGCCACCATGTGCAGACGCTGCTGGGCGTCTCGGCGAAGATGCAGGCGGCGCGCCAGCAAGGCCGGCAAATGGAAGGCGACGGCGGCTTGCTGGTTCGTCAGGAATTGCAGGCGGACTGTCTCGCCGGCGTCTGGGCGTATAACGCGCAGAAACGCCTGAACTGGCTGGAACCCGGCGACATCGAAGAAGCCTTGAACGCCGCCAACGCCATCGGCGATGATCGCTTGCAGCAACAGGGTCAGGGCCGTGTGGTCCCGGACTCGTTTACCCACGGTACGTCAGCGCAAAGGGTGCGCTGGTTCAAAACCGGATTCGCGCAAGGCCAGGTAAGCCAGTGCGACACCTTCGCGGCGAAAACCCTGTAAATGCATAAATGGCTTGTGGCGTTACTGTTGATCGCCGGCACCGCGCAAGCGGCCGGCGTCGATGCGATCAGCCCCGGTCGCCTGCAACTCAAGGCCGGGGAAATGGCAGTGGGCATCGGCCCGGCACCGGAAAAGATCGAGCGGGTGCTGATCGTCATTCACGGTCGCCTGCGCAACGCCGAGACCTACCGCAAAAGCGCGGAAAGCGCCGCCGAACTCGCCGGGCAGACCGCGCACACGCTGGTGATCGCTCCGCAGTTTCTCAATGAAAGCGACGTCACCCTGTATTCCTTGCCGCCGACGGTGCTGCGCTGGCAGGGCGACGAGTGGATGGGCGGCGGCTTGTCCACCGGGCCGAATCCGCTGAGTTCCTATGCGGCGCTGGACGAAATCGTCGCCCGGCTCAGCGACCGCAAACAGTTTCCGGACGTGAAGCAGATCGTGATCTTCGGCCACTCCGGCGGTGGTCAGGTGGTGCAGCGTTACGCCCTGCTGGCCAAGGATCAGCCGGCGCTCAAGGCCAACGGTATTCGCTTGCGCTATGTAGTGGCCAATCCTTCTTCTTATGCGTACTTCAACGAGCAGCGGCCAGTGGCGTTCGACCACGCACAATGCCCGGGTTTCAATCGCTGGAAGTACGGCCTGGCGGACATGCCGGTGTATGCCGGAGGGCAAACGCCGTTGCAGGTCGAGAGCGCTTACGTCAAACGCGAGGTGATTTATCTGCTCGGGCAGCAGGACGTCGACCCGGAACACCCGGCGCTGGACAAGAGCTGCGCAGCCGAGGCGCAAGGGGCTTACCGCTTGATGCGCAGTAAGCTGTATTTCGGTTACTTGCTGCGTCGCCATCCTGAGGGGGTCAATCAGCGGCTGGTGGAGGTGCCTGGGGTCGGGCATGACGGGGATGGCATGCTGACGTCGGCGGAGGGGCAGAAGGCGTTGTTTGATCAGTGAGTTTTTTGCTGGATCCACCGGCCCCTTCGCGAGCAGGCTCGCTCCCACATTTGGAATAAATGCCACAGTTGGAATGCATTCCCCTGTGGGAGCGAGCCTGCTCGCGAAGGCGTCCGATCAGACAACAACGATCTCAGGCCTGCAGCATCCGCCGCAACTCAACACAATCCCTTGCATGCCAATCCGTCAACTCCGGCCACGGGTTATCCGGCAGGTTCACCAACACCGTCCGCGCCCCCGCTGCTCGGCCGCAATCCAGATCAAAGCGGTAATCACCAACCATCACCATGTCACTGGCCGGCACTTGCCAGGCATCGGCCAGTTTCAGCAAACCGCCGGGATGCGGCTTCGGCGGTGCTTCGTCGCGACCCAGCACATCCTCGACCGCGAAGCAGTCAGCCAGGCCGATCGCCTCCAGCGTGACATGCGCCAGCTCCCGCGCATTGCGCGTGAGGATGCCGAGGCGATAACCGCGCGCATGCAGGTCGCGCACCAGCTCAACCGCGCCGGTGGCCGGGGTCGAGCCCAGCGCCAGATCGCGTTCATGCTCAAGCAACCAGGCATGCTTGGCCGCCGCTTCATCCGCTGGCAACGCGGCGAGGTGGGTGAGGATGTCGTCCTCGGGCGGAATCGCCAGTGCCACGCGAATCGCCGCGAAATCATGCACGGCGACAGTCAGCGTGCCGTCCATGTCGAATACCCAATGGCGAACCGCGGTCAGGCTCATGCCCAGTCCTTGCGATGGCGGATCAGACCTTCCTGAGTCACCGAAGCGACCAGTTGCCCGGCGCGGTTGAATACGCTGCCACGGGAAAAACCACGGGAGTTGCCGGCCCACGGGCTGTCCATCGCGTAGAGCAACCAGTCATCGGCGCGCAGATCATTGTGGAACCACAGCGCGTGATCAAGGCTGGCGACCTGCATGTCCTTCTGCCAGACCGACTTGCCGTGGGGCAGCATCGAAGTGGTCAGCAGGCCGAAGTCCGAGGCATACGCCAGCAGGTATTTGTGCAGCGCCGGGATGTCGGCCAAGGCGCCGTCGGCGCGGAACCACACGTACTTCAGCGGATCGGCCGGTTGCGGGTTGTACGGGTCTTTTTCGGTAACCGGGCGTACTTCGATCGGTTTCGGACACAGCAGTTTTTCACGCATGTGCTCGGGAATCAGGTGCGCTCGCTGCTGGATCAGTTCCAGCTCCGAGGGCAGGTTTTCCGGGCCGACCACCGCCGGCATCTGGCCCTGATGCTCGAAGCCTTTTTCGTCGTACTGGAACGAAGCGCTGCACGTGAAGATCGGGTGGCCCTTCTGGATCGCCGTCACGCGGCGAGTGCTGAAGCTGCCGCCATCACGCACGCGATCAACCGAATAGACCACCGGCAACTTGGCATCGCCCGGGCGCAGGAAATAACCGTGCAGCGAGTGCACATGACGCGCCTCTTCCACCGTCTGACTGGCCGCCGACAGCGACTGGCCGAGCACCTGACCGCCGAACAACTGGCGGAACCCCAGATCCTGGCTGCGGCCACGGAACAGGTTTTCTTCGATCGGTTCCAGGGTCAGCAGATCGACCAGATCTTCCAGCACTTGGCTCATTCAGACTCTCCTCACACAAAGCAATGGCCGCGCAGTCTTGGCTGCGGCGGACGATTCAGGTTCTGGCACGGGCCAAATACGATGGCGGCCATTGTAAACGTCCGTGTCGGCTTATTCATGCAAGGTTTGCAGCCATTGTTCGCGGCTGATGCGATACAGAACATGGCGGCGCAACGGGTGATCGAGCGCAAGCCTGGGGTGGTCGAAATCATCCTGTGGATCGTGATGCATGCCGATCGCCTGCATGACCTTCTCCGACTGCGCATTCTGCCCGGCGGTAAACGAGACGATTTCCTCCAGTTTCAACTGGTCGAAACCCGCGCGCAGAGCCGTCCACGCCGCCTCACTGGCATAACCCAGGCCCCAGTGTTCCTTGGCCAGACGCCAGCCGATTTCCACCGCCGGGGTAAACGGCGCATCGAAGCCGACCACGCCCAACCCGGTGAAACCGATGAACTCACCCGTGTCCTTGCGCTCCAGCGCCCACAGGCCAAAGCCGTGCTCGGCAAAATGTCCGCGCACGCGGCCGATCAATGCGGCACTTTCGAGCCGGGTCAACGGCGCTGGAAAGTAGCGCATCACCTGCGGATCGGCGCACATCGCGGCGAATGCCGGCAAATCCTCGTCCTGCCATTGACGCATCAACAAGCGCGCGCTTTGCAGCTCCAGTATCGGCTCCATCGTCCCCTCCATTTCCATGCCGTTGAGTCTACATCGCTGGTAGGATCGTTCATTCTTTCCCAGGTTCTGCGCGAAACAAGCCATGCCTTTGCCGTTGATCTATCACGAAGACTACAGCCCCGAGTTTCCTGCGGAGCACCGCTTCCCCATGGACAAGTTTCGTCTGTTGCGCGATCACCTGGTCGACAGCGGCCTGACCCGCGACGCCGACCTGCTGCGCCCGCAGATCTGTCCCAACGACATCCTCGCCCTCGCCCATGACCGCAGCTATATCGAACGCTACATGAGCGGCGAGTTGTCCCGCGAAGACCAACGGCGCCTCGGCCTGCCCTGGAACGAGGCGCTGGCGCGACGCACCGTGCGCGCGGTGGGCGGTTCGATCCTGGCGGCAGAGAAAGCCCTTGAGCATGGCCTGGCCTGTCACCTGGCCGGCGGCACTCATCACGCTCACTACGATTACCCCGCCGGCTTCTGCATCTTCAATGACCTGGCGATTATCAGCCAGTACCTGTTGCAGAGCGGCCGGGTCAATCGCGTGCTGATCTTCGATTGCGACGTGCATCAAGGCGACGGCACTGCGCGGATTCTGCATGACACGCCGGAGGCGATTACCGTTTCCCTGCACTGCGAGAAGAATTTTCCTGCGCGCAAAGCCGAAAGTGACTGGGACATTCCGCTGCCCAAAGGCATGGGCGATGCCGATTATCTGCAGGTGGTCGATGACACCCTCAACTACCTGCTGCCGCTGTATCAACCGGATCTGGTGCTCTACGACGCTGGTGTCGATGTGCACAAGGACGATGCCCTCGGTTATCTGCAACTGACCGACGAGGGCGTAGCCGAGCGTGATGAACGGGTGATGCGCCATTGTCTGGGCCGCGACATCCCGGTGGTCGGGGTGATCGGCGGCGGCTACAGCAAGGACCGCCACGCCCTCGCCCGCCGCCACGGCATCCTCCATCACAGCGCGCAACGGGTCTGGGATTCACACGGCTGTCATTGAAACGTGCTGCGTTACCCACAATCGCTGTGGAACTGGCTGTGGATAACCTGAGTGAAAGGGACTGCAGGCCAGGCTGGGCATGGCGCCCAGCGCACTGTTTATTTTTTAACCAACCTCGAAATACACCGCAGCCCCGGTGGGAGCGAGCCTGCTCGCGAAAGCTTTAGCACCCGCAACTTCTAATTGACTGACAGACCGCGTTCGCGAGCAGGCTCACTCCTACAGGGGTTCAGCGCTGTTAGAATGCGCGCCTTGTCCCGCCATACCGCAGCGCACGCCCATGACCCAGAACTCCGCCCCCGCCAACACCCACGTCGCTATCATCGGCGGTGGCCCCGCCGGCCTGATGGCCGCCGAAGTGCTGAGCCAGGCCGGAATCCGCGTCGACGTGTACGACGGCATGCCCTCGGTCGGGCGCAAGTTCCTGCTGGCCGGAGTCGGCGGCATGAACATCACCCACTCCGAAGCCTACCCGGCATTCCTCTCCCGCTACGCTGAACGCGCACCGCAGATCGCCCCGCTGCTGCGCGCATTCGATGCCGATGCCTTGTGCCAGTGGATTCACGATCTGGGCATCGAAACCTTCATCGGCAGCTCCGGCCGCGTGTTCCCCACCGACATGAAAGCCGCGCCACTGTTGCGCGCCTGGCTCAAGCGCCTGCGCGACAGCGGCGTAGTTATCCACACCCGCCATCGCTGGCTCGGCTGGGACGCAAGCGGTGCACTGCGCATCGCCAGCCCGCAAGGCGAAATCAGCGTAAACCCCGACGCCACCCTGCTCGCCCTCGGCGGCGGCAGTTGGGCGCGCCTGGGCTCGGATGGCGCGTGGATGTTGCCGCTGGAGCAGCGCGGCGTGGATCTGGCACCGTTGCAGCCAAGCAATTGCGGCTTCGAGGTGCAGGCCTGGAGCGATCTGATGGTGAGCAAATTCGCCGGCGCGCCGCTGAAAAACATCGCCATCGGTTTGAACGACGATATCCCGCGCTTGGGCGAATGCGTGATCACCGCGACCGGCATTGAAGGCAGCCTGATCTATGCCCTGTCGGCGCCGATACGCGAGGAAATCAATCGCTATGGCGCAGCGGTTATCCACATCGACCTGCTGCCCGGCCGGCCTGTGGATAAATTGCAGGCAGCGCTGAGCAAACCACGCGGCTCGCGCTCAATGGCCAAGCATCTGCACAGTCAGGTGGGGATTGATGGGGTTAAAGCAGCGTTGTTGCGCGAGCTGACCGATGCCGAAACCTTCGCCAATCCGGCGCTGTCGGCCCGAGCGATCAAAGCGTTGCCGCTGACTCTGGTGAAAACCCGTCCGCTGGACGAAGCGATCAGCAGTGCCGGTGGAGTGCGGTTTGAAGCGATGGATGAGCGCTTGATGCTCAAGGCGTTGCCGGGGGTGTTTTGTGCCGGCGAGATGCTCGACTGGGAAGCGCCGACGGGCGGCTACTTGCTGACCGGGTGTTTTGCCAGTGGGCGGGCGGCTGGGCTGGGAATCGTGCAATGGCTTAAGCACAAAACCCTGTAGGAGCTGACGAGTGAAACGAGGCTGCGATCTTTTGATCTTCAAAAATCAACATCAAAAGATCGCAGCGTTCCGCAGCTCCTACAGGGAAACGCATTCCCAATGTGGGAGCGAGCCTGCTCGCGAAGGCGTTATCGCAGACGCCGCATCAAATCACGGCTTGCGCTTACGCGGCCCAGTATTGAACACCGGCACTTTGCGCACCGGCTTGATCGATGGCTCCGGTGCCGAGGTCTCGCCGCTGTCGACCCACTTGCCCAGATTGCGTTTTCCACCGCCACCGCCCGAGGCTTTCGGCTTCTTCGGTTTTTTCGGCTTCTTGATCACCTGACCGCTGGCGTCGGTGTCCGGCACGCGGTGCTCGGGTTCGAAATCCGGTTCGTTCTGGCGCTTCAGGTTCTGCCGAGTCAGCATTTCGATGGCCGAGAGCATGTTCACTTCATCGGCACACACCAGCGAGATCGCCTCACCGGTGGCACCCGCGCGGCCAGTCCGGCCGATGCGGTGAATGTAATCCTCGGCGACGATCGGCAGATCGAAGTTGACCACCAGCGGCAGATCTTCGATGTCCAGACCACGGGCGGCGACGTCGGTCGCCACCAGAATCTGCACTTCGCTGAGCTTGAACCGGTCCAGCGCGCGCTGGCGCGTAGCCTGGGGTTTGTCGCCATGGATGCCGTCAGCATTCACACCGAGGCCCTGAAGTTTTTCCACCAGCGCATCGACGCCGTTGCGGGTCTTGGCGAATACCAGCACCTGCTTCCACTTGTTCTTGCGCATCAGGTGCACGAACAGTTCAGCCTTGCGCTTCTTGTCTACGGTGACGATCCACTGCTTGACCGTGTTGGCAGCGACGTTGCGCGGGCTGACTTCGACGCTCAAAGGATCATTGAGCATCTGCCCGGCGAGCAGGCGGATGTCATCGGAGAAGGTCGCGGAAAACAGCAGGGTCTGGCGCTTTTTCGGCAGCATGCGGTAAATGTTCGCCAGTTCTTCGGAGAAGCCCAGGTCGAGCATACGATCGGCTTCATCCAGCACCAGCGTTTGCAGCTGATTGAGTTTCAGCGCGTTCTGGCGGAACAGGTCGATCAAGCGACCGGGTGTGGCGACCAGCACATCGACGCCGCCGCGCAGCTTCATCATCTGCGGGTTGATGCTGACACCGCCATACACCGCGTAAGTACGCAGCGGCAGGTTTTCCGCGTACTGGCGCACGGCTTCGTGGACCTGCTCGGCCAGCTCGCGGGTCGGCACCAGAATCAGCGCACGCGCCGAATTGGCGGTGACTTTCGGCCCTTCCATGGTCAGCAACTGCAACAGCGGCAAAGCGAAACCGGCAGTTTTACCGGTGCCGGTCTGGGCGGCTGCCATCAGGTCACGACCGGCCAGCACCGCCGGAATGGCTTGCGCCTGCACCGGCGTCGGGGTCTGGTAGCCGAGCGTCTCGAGGGAGCGCAGCAAGGGTTCGATCAGGCCAAGGGAGGCGAAAGTCATGGGAGTACCGTAGGAAAAAATGACGCGGGGATGCAATGCCGCGCAGTTTACCCTAATTCGTACGCGCTTCCGTCGGAACGGCTTTCGCCTCTTCCACGGGTGGCTGCGCAGGTCGACGCCACTGCGGCAGGCTGATCAGCAGCACGGCGCTGATGATCACCAGCATCGCCAGCGCTTCTTCGATGCCGATGGTCTCGCCGACAAACACCACACCGAGCAACACCGCCACCGCCGGGTTGACGTAGGCATAACTGGTCGCCGCCGCCGGGCGCACGTGTTTGAGCAGATACATGTAGGAATTGAAGGCGATGATTGAGCCAAAGAAGATCAGATAGGCCAGCGCCAGCCAACCCTCGAGCGGCGGCATGGCTTGCAGGTGCTCGCCACTCAGCGCACTGCCGATCAGCAAGACCACGCCGCCGACGAGCATTTCCACCGCACTGGCCATCGCCCCTGCTGGCAGCGGCAGATGCTTGCTCCATACCGAACCGAACGCCCAGCTCGCCGCCGCGAAGATCAGCAACATCGCGCCGAGCGGGCTCGATTGCAGGTTGGAACCCATGTTGAGCATGGCGATGCCAATAATCCCCAACGCCACACCGGCCCACTCCAGTCGCGTATTGCGCGCGCCCCAGAAGTAGCCGAACAACAAGGTGAACAGTGGCACCGTCGCCACCGCCAGCGCGGCAACGCCGGAAGCCACACCAGTGTGCTCGGCCACGCTGACCGCGCCATTACCAAAACTGAGCAGCAGAATGCCGACCAGCCCCGCCGCTTTCCACTGCGCCCAGGTCGGCGCAGGAGCACCGCGCCAGCGCAGCCAGGCGTACATCAAGCTGCCGGCAATGACGAAGCGCACCCCGGCCAGCAACAGCGGCGGCCAGTATTCGACGCCAATGCGAATCACCAGATAGGTCGATCCCCAAATCACGTACAACGCAAAAAACGCAGCGATCAACGGCAGGGAAAAACGGCGCAAGGCAGGCATGGGCAGCTCGACAGTCAGATTCGGTGGATGGATTATTCTAGAAAGGCGCACGAGCAAAAATAAGTTACAAAACCTGTTTATCGCGCCGGTACACTTTTGCATGAAAGCAGCTGAGACCGATAAGGTCCTTGTGGGAGCGAGCCTGCTCGCGAAAGCGGTGTATCAGTCACAGTTGCGTTGAATGACACACCGCATGGATCGTTCCCACGCTCCGCGTGGGAACGCCTCAACGGACGCTCTGCGTTCGGCTTTGAAAGGGACGCCGAGCGTCCCGGGCTTCATTCCCACGCAGAGCGTGGGAACGATCAGTCGGAGTACCCGGGATCAGCGATAACGCTGCAAATGCTCGCCAACTTTCGCTGCGGGGACTTTCTGCAATTTGCACAGCAGGTCGTGATTCAACTCGCGCACCCCGTGCTTGCCCCGCAACTCTTGCGCCAAATGCGCCATCAGATTGGCGGCCATCTCGGCGTCGGCCATGGCCCGGTGAGCCTGGCCGGTGTGCGGCAACTGCGCGAACGTGGTGAGCGTACCGAGCTTGTGATTCGGCGCCGCCGGCATCAGGCGCCGCGCCAGCAGCAGTGAACAGGCGAAATTCTGCAGGCGTGTGCGTTTGATCCGCCCCAGTTCGAAATCCCAGAACTTCTGGTCGAACGACGCGTTGTGCGCCAGCAACGGCGTGCAGCCGACGAATTCGTTGACCTCTTCCATCACCCGCTCGGCCGGCGGCGCGGTGCGCAGCATGGCGTTGCTGATGCCGGTCAGTTGCTCGATGAACGCGGGGACGCGCACGCCGGCGTTCATCAGGCTCTGGTAACGCTCGACGATGCGGCCGTTTTCCAGCATGACCACGGCGATTTCCGTGGCGCGGCAGCTGCTGTTCGGCGACAGGCCGGTGGTTTCAAAGTCGATGACTGCAATGCGTTCCAAACCGGGGTGTACTCCGTTCAAATCTATTGTTCAGCTCAGCTCTTGAGCAACAGTGCGCCTTCGATCGGCACGTAGCGGCTGGCGGCGCGGATCAGCGAGTTGGCGGTCAGGCCGGGGACGCCGTAGGCCACCGCTTGCACGCCGTGCTTGTTGATGATGCGCTCGAGCAGCATGTCGAAATCGCCGTCACCGGAAGCCAGCACCACTTCGTCGACGTGGTCGGCGGCGTCCATGATGTCCAGGGTAATGCCGACATCCCAGTCGCCCTTGGCCGAGCCGTCGCTGCGCTGGATGTAGGGCTTGAGCTTCACGGTGAAACCGAGGTTGCGCAGGATCTGCTGAAACTGTTGCTGCTTGCTGTCGCCACGGTCGATGGCGTAGGCATAGGCCTCGACGATCTGCCCGTTCTTGCTGATGTCCGCCCACAATGCGGCGTAGTTGAAGTGGCAACCATAGGCCTGACGCACGGTGTAGTAGAGGTTCTGCACATCGGCGAACACTGCGATTTTTTTCACCGGAGTTCCTGTGGGCGCACAAGCGCACGAAGCGGGGTCAGGCGATCAGGCCCGAAAAAGGCGCTCAGTATGCCAGCCAGGAGAAAGATTCAGCGAATAATCACCGGCTGGCGCCGAGATGTCCCTGACAAACGGTGTTGTGGTGAGGGGATTTAGCGAAACGTCGCACCGCCCCGCTGGGCTGCGCAGCAGTCCTCGCTTTAACCAGGAAAAGCGGGGCTGCTGCGCAGCCAACGGGGCGGTGCGACGTTTCGCTAAATCCCCTCGCCACAGTTTCTATGTCAGCCTTCAGAGGCTATGTCAGACAAAGGAGTCGTCGTCATCGAAGAACGACGAATTGTCGCTGCTGTAATCGGCGTCGCTGAAACCGCCCTGGTCATTGCCAGAGAAGCCGTTGTCCGCCACGCGCTGATCATCGCCCCAGCCGTTGTTGCTCTGGTCGGCGACTTGCGCCGGTTCTTCCTTGATGACCTCGACGATTTCTTCCGGTTGCTGATTGTGGTGGAACAGGCTGCTGATGCCCTGCGCCAGCATCACACCGCCGGCCACGCCAGCGGCGGTTTTCAGCGCGCCGCCGAGGAAGCTGTTGCCCGCCGCCGGGGCTGCCTGCTGCGCATAGTTGGGCGGCGCGGCGCCGAAGCTCTGTTGTGGCGCCGGTGCCTGGTAGCTCTGCTGCGGTGCCGGTTCACGCCAGCCGCCGGAGGACGACGGCGCTGCACTCTGGCTCGGCGCCGGACGCGAACTGCCGCCACCAAAAATGCTCGACAGGAAGCCACCGCTACCGCTCGCTGCCGGTGCGCCACTCTGGGCCTTGGCCGATTGCAGCTCGGCCTGCAGGCGCTGGACTTGCTGGGTCAGTTGCTTGTTCTGCTCGTCGAGGCTTTTCAGCGCGGCCTCTTGCACCAGAATCGCCTGGGTCATGAAATAACCTGCCGCCGGTTGGCGCGTCAGGTGTTCCTTGATCCGCGTCTCGGCCTGGGCGTCGCGCGGGGCTGCCTCCGTTTCGGCCTGTTGCAGCCGGGAAAACAGTCCATCGATCAGGGTTTGCTCTTCGCTGTTCATGGCGACCTCGTAGATTGCCCGTAATAACATGCCCGCACCCACTCTGGGCGCGGTGTTCTCCTGTAATGGAGACAGTGACAAAACGTTTCAATGACCTTTACCGAATGTTTACGTTTGTGTCGCCCCGCGTTGCATCGGTTAAAGTGAGCCACTGTTTTCGACCTGCGATACCGACTGATGAATGCCCTCGAAGTACTGCGCGACTCTTTGTATTTTTTCAAACGCCATCTGGGCAGCATCGTGCAGTTGTGCCTGCCGCTGGTGATTGTCGAAGCTTTCTTGCAGCAGGCGGTCGATCACGCCACCGGGCCGGACACCTTCGCCGGAGTCAGCATCATCGTCGGCCTGCTGGTGTATCCGCTGTACACCGCCGCGCTGATTCTGTTTCTCGATGCGCGCAGCCGTGGCGAGTCGCCGCGCAACCGCGACCTGCTGGCGATGGCCGCAACCCTGTGGCCACGCTTCGCCGTGCTGACCGCGCTCAATACCTTGCTGATTCTGCTGGGCCTGTCGCTGTACTTCCTCCCGGGCCTGATGCTGATGGTCATGCTCGCCTTCGCTGAATACCTGTTGGTGCTGCGCGGCCTCGGGCCGTTGCAGGCGATGAAGGAAAGCCTGCGCCTGACGCGCGGGCACTTCTGGCGCATCCTGCTGTGCATTCTCTGCGTGATGACTCCGTTGTGGTTGCTCAAGGGCGCGACGCTGGCGGTGTACCCCGAACCGCAGAATCCGCTGATTGCCGGGCTGATCGACAGCGCTCACAGCTTTCTGCAACTGTTCACCAGTGTGGTGCTGTTCCGCCTGTTCATGCTGATCAGCGAATTGCCTGACAAACGTAACGGAGCGGTCTGACCGCGCCGTGCTTGGGCTTCGCGGCTGCCGTCAGGTATGCTCGGGGCCACTTCCTGTAACGCTATAAGCCGAGCCATGACCCGTCTGCTGCGCTACACCCTGCTTCTCGTCATCCTTGCCGTCGTCCTGTTCGGCGTACTGCTGTTCAGCCTGACCTGGCGCCCCGATGCCCGCGAAACCCTGCCGGTCAGTTGCAGCACCACGGCGCCGACGCTGGTTCCCGGGCAAGCACTGAAAGTCATGACCTGGAACGTGCAGTTCCTCGCCGGCAAGCGCTACGTATTCTGGAATGATCTGGCCGAAGGCGACGATGAAGCGCCGACCGCCGAAGACATGGCGTTCAGCCTCGACGAAGTGGCGCGGGTGATTCGTGACGAACAACCCGATGTGGTGCTGTTGCAGGAGCTCGATGACGGCGCCAAGGCCAGCGATTACCAGAACCAGCTCAAACTGTTACAGGAACGCGTCGCCGATCTGTATCCATGCAGCACCAGCGCCTTCGACTGGAAAGCCGATTTTGTCCCCGAGCCCCACATCTACGGCAGCGTCGGCCGCCAATTGGCCACGTTGAGTCGCTATCGCATCGAACACGCCGAACGCCTGCAACTGCCCGTCGCACCGAGCAACTTCATCAGCCGCCAGTTCCAGCCCAAAGACGCTTTGCTCGCCGTCAAACTGCCGCTCAGCGATGGCGGACAACTGACCGTGTTCAACACCCACTTGCAGCGCGCCAGCCAGGCGGACGGCAACGTGCAGGCGCAAGTGGCTGCCGTGGCCAAAGTCCTCGACAAGTATGAAAGCCAGGGCCTGCCCTGGCTGATCGGTGGCGATTTCAATCTGCTGCCGCTGGGCCAGTACCGGCGCCTGCCCGTGGAGCGCCGCACGCCCTACTCTGCCGACAGCGAACTGCACTTGCTGTGGGACAAATACCCGATGATCCCGACCAACAACGAGGCTGGCGGCATCGACCGGGCCAAATGGCTGACCCATTACCCCAACGACCCCGGGCTCAACGGCCCGGATCGCACGGTGGATTATCTGTTCTACAGCCCGAAGCTCAAACGAGTGCAAGCCCAGGTGCGACAGGACGATACCTTGCGCATCTCCGACCACTTGCCGGTGATTGCGCGGTTCCTCCTGCCCGCTGCGCCCTGAGCGCTCTGCCCTTAGAAGCCGGGCGGAATGTAACCGGGGACAAACCGGACGCCCAGGCACTTGCCATGCAGGATTCGCCCGTCCTCGATCAGGAACTGTGCAATCTTCTTCTGTTGATCGATCTTCGCCTGCAATTTGCAATCGGAACTGTGCCCAACTTGCTGATAATGCTCGGTGTACACCATGCCGTTGCCGGTATGGGTCATCGAAGTGCCAGCCGCTTCGGTGGTGGTCCAGCTCGCGGACTTGTACCAGGTCAGCACGGCCAAGGGTTCGCCATTTGGGCCGATTTCTTTTTTCATCGAATCAGGCGTGCCGAACAGGTCCAGTGCTTCCTGGAGATCGCGGCCTTCCCAGCGGCTCTGCGCGATAGTGCCACAACCGCTCAAGAGCAATCCTGCCACTAGGGTTGCCAGCCACAAACGTGTGTAAGTCATTGGATGCCCCGGCTTATTTCTTGAGTTCGAGCAGGCTGTCGATGTTGTCCATCATCTGGCTCTTTTGCTGAATCGGCGCGAGCTTGAAGAACATCTGCTGCAGCATCTCGATCATCTGCAGGTATTCCATCTTGCCCACGGCGGCCATGTCGTTTTTCGCGCGACTGCCAGGGGCGCAGGCAAACTTCAGCGCTTGCTGGACCCAGAACTCTTTCGGGGTCTGCCATTGGTTGGCAACTTTCAGATGACGCATGGTGTAGGCCAGACGCTCGATGGATTGGCCATTGATAAAACGCACCTTGCCCGTAGAGCAGTGGGCTTCGAGGTTGTAGACGTCGATCATCGGTTTGCCGGGTTCTTCATACACCAGCGTCACCGCGACCATGGTCGCGCCTTTGGTTTTCTGCGAAGGCACCACCGAGGTGGCATCAGCGACGTACATGATGTTTTTCTGGGGCACGCCATTGCCGTAGATAATCCACCAGTCTCCAATCGGATTGGGCTCTTCGGCCATGGCCGGATTGGAGGCGGCCAGCAGCGCAGCCGACAAGAAGATCAACTTCTTGAGCTTGAAAAAAGAGGTCATGGGCAGTTCCGTTCCTTGGGCCAAGCTGCCAGGCAACAAGGCTTGTTATTGTTCAGGCGGCGATTTTGCGAGCCTGAACAACCAAGGGCAATTAGCACGGATGGGCTAATGGCGCGCAGCCATTGCGGGTCAGGTGCCCCGGGGTTTCGCCCGCGCCGTGGCTTCAGCCACCAGCGGATCATCCGGCCAGTAATGCTTGGGGTAGCGCCCCTTCAGATCCTTCTTCACCTCGGCATAGGTGCTGCGCCAGAAGTTGGCCAGGTCCTGCGTCACCTGCACCGGCCGCCGCGCTGGCGACAGCAGATGCAGCTTGACCACTTGCCGGCCGCCGGCAATCCGTGGCGTATCGGCCAGACCAAACAGCTCCTGCAAGCGCACCGCGAGAATCGGTGGATGGTCGCTGTAATCCAGACGAATCGATGAACCCGACGGCACGCTCAAATGATGCGGCGCCAGTTCGTCGAGCTTCTGCGGCAGCGGCCACGGCAGCAGATTGCGCACGATGCTCGACAGGTCGAGGTTGGCGAAATGGCTCAGCCGCGAGACCTTGCCCAGATACGGCATCAGCCAGTCTTCCAGGGTATTGAGCAGCGCTGCATCGCTGACATCCGGCCATTGGCTGTCGTCCTGAGTGTTCAGATCGAGCTGACGCAGCAGCGCCACCCGCGCCTGCCACTGGCGCAGTTCTGGCGTCCATGGCAGCAGCTCCAGACCCTTGCGTCGCACCAGATTGACCAGCGCCTGACTGCGCGCGTTTTCATCGAGACCGGTCAACGGTTCGCGGCTGAGAATCAGCTCGCCGACCTTGCGCTGGCGCTCGGCACGCAGCACGCCTTCGCGTTCATCCCAATCGAGTTGGTCAACGCTGCGCACTTGCTCGGCGAGCACCGAGTCGAACAGCGCCGGATCGAAATCCGCCGCCAGATAGATGCGTTCTTCGCGCTGGCCCTGACGGCTGCCGAGGTCGGCGATGACAATCCACTCATGCTTCATCAAGCTGTCGGCCTCAGCGAACAGCGCGGCGCGACCGTTGGCCAAGCGGTATTCGGCCCCCCCGGCACGCCGTTGCTGGGCGACGCGATCCGGGTAGGCCAGCGCCAATAGCGCGCCGAGCCAGCGTGGATGCTCGGGATCGTTTACCGGTTCGCTCGGCTTGCCGCGCAGATAGCCGCGATATTGCCGAGCCAATTGCCGGGCACGTTGCACCCCGCCCTGCGCCCCACGACCGGCACGTTCTTGGCCAGAAAGCAGGACCAATCGGCTGTGCAGATCCGCGCCAGCGCCGCGCAGGATATCGCGCTCGCCGAGCAGCGCCGCCACATCGCAGGCCATCGCCGCCAGCCCCAATGCCTGACCGCGCAACAGCAAATGCGCAATGCGCGGATGCGCCGGCAATTCAGCCATCGCCTGGCCGTGGGCCGTCAGCGTGTCGCCGTGCAAGGCGCCGAGCCGTTGCAGCAGATCCTGCGCTTGCGCATACGCGGCCGCTGGCGGCACATCCAGCCAGACCAGTTCGCCCGGGGTCACGCCCCAGCGCCCCAGCTGCAAAGCGAGGCTGGCCAGATCCGCCGAGAGAATTTCCGCGCTGCCATAGGCCGCCAGTTGTTCGTGCTGATCCTGTGACCACAGGCGATAACACACGCCCGGCTCCAATCGCCCGGCGCGGCCGGCACGCTGGGTGGCGCTGGCCTTGGAGATGCGTTGGGTGTCGAGGCGGGTCATGCCGCTGCCCGGATCGAAACGCGGCACCCGCGCCAATCCGGCATCGATGACCACGCGTACGCCGTTGATGGTCAGGCTGGTCTCGGCAATGTTGGTTGCCAGCACCACTTTGCGCTGACCGGGCGGCGCCGGGTCGATTGCCGCGCGTTGCGCATTGAGGTCGAGTTCGCCGTGCAACGGGCACAGCAGAACGTCTTTGCGCTCGCCGATTGCGTCGACCAGTTGCTGATGTACGCGACGGATCTCCGCTTGCCCCGGCAGAAACACCAACAGGCTGCCGGTCTCGTCGTGCAGCGCTTCGAGCACGGTTTGGGTAACGCGTTGATCGATGTATTCCCCTGGTTGGAACGGCCGGCCCCAGCGCATCGTCACCGGGTACATGCGGCCTTCGCTGCGCAGGATCGGCGCGTCATCGAGCAAGCCCGCCAGGCGCTCGCCTTCGAGGGTGGCCGACATCAGCAGAATCTTCAGCGGCTGTTCAGCGCGAAACAGCTCGCGACCGTTCAGACTGAGGGCCAGCGCCAGATCGGCGTCGAGACTGCGTTCATGAAATTCGTCGAAGATCAGTAAGCCCACACCCTCCAGCGCCGGGTCGTCCTGCAAGCGCCGGGTGAGAATGCCTTCGGTGACCACTTCGATACGCGTCTTCGGGCCGACTTTGCTGTCGAGGCGGATGCGATAGCCGACGGTTTCACCGACCTGCTCGCCGAGCTCGCTGGCCAAACGTTCCGCCGCTGCGCGCGCGGCCAGACGCCGTGGTTCGAGCATGACGATGGTCTGCCCGGCCAGCCAGGCTTCGTTGAGCAAGGCCAAGGGCACGCGGGTGGTCTTACCGGCGCCGGGCGGTGCTTCGAGCACGGCTTCGTGGCGTGACGCAAGGGCTTCACGCAGGGCGGGTAAAACATCGTCGATCGGCAAAGAAATCATGCTGGCTCCCAAACAGAGCGGCGAGTATAACGACGAACTGTCTGACGTTCGTCAGGGTCTTAACTTCACAAGACGAAGCTTCGTTATTTGATGACTCAGGAGACATTTCCATGCGCTTACCCTCTCGCCTGATCGGCGGTGTTCTGGTCACCACTCTGCTCACGCAACTCACGGCGTGCGGTTCGATTTTCTACCCGGACCGCCGTGGCCAGATCGACGGCAAGATCGACCCGGCGATTGCCGTGCTCGATGCCGTCGGCCTGCTGTTCTACATCATTCCCGGGCTGATCGCGTTTGCCGTCGACTTCGCCACTGGGGCGATCTATTTCGAACCGGGCCACACCGCGCAGATCGATCCGGCCAAGCTCAAGCAAGCCATCGGCCCGGACGGTCAGGTCGACAATCACAAGTTGCAGGCGATTCTCGAGAGCGAACTGGGTAAAGACTTTCCTCTCGACGACCCGCGCCTGATCCAGCACAAGGGCAGCACTCAGCAACTGGCGATGTTCGGCCTGCAACCCGCCGCTTGAATAAGGACGTTCAATGACCTCCAGCCCCGAACACGCCCGCCTGCTGCGGCTGGCGACCCGCGCCTCGGTGGCGGTCGCGTGCACGCTGATCGTCGCCAAAGCGATTGCCTGGTGGCTCAGCGGATCGGTGAGCATGCTCGCCGGCCTCACCGACTCGGCGCTGGATGGCGTCACTTCAATGCTCAATCTGCTGGCGGTGCATTACGCCTTGCGTCCGGCGGATGACGATCACCGTTATGGCCACGGCAAAGCCGAATCGCTGGCGGGCATGGCGCAGGCGTTGTTCATCGGTGGCAGCGCGGTGTTGATCGCGTTTCAGGCCTACGAGCGCTTGCAGAAACCAGAGCCGCTTGGCGCGCCGTGGCTGAGCATCGGTGTGATCGTGTTTTCCCTGCTGCTGACGGCGGCGCTGCTGATCTTGCAGCACCGGGTGATCAAGCAGACCGGCTCCAACGCCGTGCGTGCCGACTCCCTGCATTACCGTTCGGACCTGCTGCTCAACGGCAGCATCCTGATCGCGCTGGTGTTGGCGGGAATGGGTTTTGCGCAACTGGACGCGTGGTTCGGGCTGGGGATCGCCGTGTACATTTTCTGGAGCGCGATTCAGATCGCCCGGGAAAGTTTTTCGGTGTTGATGGACGAGGAGTTGCCGACCGATGTCAGCCAGCACATGCTCGAACTGGCGTGCAGCGTGCCGGGGGTGCTCGGTGCGCATGACTTGCGCACGCGGATCTCGGGCAACCACTGGTTCGTGCAATTGCACCTGGAATTGCCGGGCGAACTGACCCTGTCAGTCGCCCATGGCATCAGCGATCAAGCGGCGGCGGCGATTCACAAGGAATATCCGAAGGCCGAGGTGCTGGTGCACGCCGACCCACAGGAAGTGGTGCTCGCCGCCCGCACTCAGTAATTGACTTGGTAACCGCGACTGCTCAGGCAGTTGCCCTGCGCCTGGCGATAGGCCTGAACCACTTCGGGTGCCGGTTGGTAGGTCGCGGTGCGCGGGTCGAAACCGCTTTGCTGCACCGCGTACTGCGAGCACTGGTAACCGTCCTGCTGCACCTGCTGCGGTGACTGGCCGTTGGCCGGGTAGGCTTCGACGTCATAGCCTTGAGATTGCGGTTGCGGCGGTTGCTGCAGCGGCGGCTCGACCACCACGTAATCCTGCGTCGCCTCTTGATAGGCGTAATACGAGCCGGCGGCGAGGAACAGCAGCGAGCCGCCGATCCACACTTCACGGGCGTAATCCGGCAAATACTGGATGCGGATCCCGCGCGGCGGCTGCACGACGATGTAGCGCGGGCCTTGCGGGCGATACCAGTAGCCGCCGGAATAGAAGTAATCCTGACCGCGATACGGCACGCGGTAATCACGATCCGGGAAACGATCGATCACATGGCCCGGACGATATTGCGGGCCAGGCCCCCAGCCATTGCCATGACCGTTCGGCCGTCCCGGCCAGCGGTTGTCATCGGGACGTGGCCGCGTCTGCCATTGCTGATTGTGGTAACCGTTCTGCGGGCGCTCGTCGCGGTAGTAACCCTGACGCGGCTCCTGAGTCTGGTGCACGGCGTCGGGTCGCGGCTGGATCGGCAGGTTGTTGCCCGGCTGGCGAGGCGATTCTGGACGATCATCGACACGGTTGCGGTTCTGCCATTGACCGTCATTGTTGTGCGGCTGGCCGTTGTGCTCGAACTGACGGCTGTTGTCGCCACGGATGATCCCGTCGTTCTGCGGCCCGTTGCCCGGCCCGCGATTCTGCGGCTCATCGGCCAGCGCTTGCGCACTGACACCCACACACAGCAAACCAACACCGGCCAGACGCCAGATGCGCGAATTCATGCTTTTCCTCACTGTGGGAGCCTGTCGTTGGCAGGGCTTGTTGCTGAGACTCGAAACAGCCCCATCGGGTTCTGCAACAGGTTATCAGTCGCGCGACTTATTTATTGAGGCGCCAACATGAAATCGCAGGCAAGAAAAAAGGGAGACCCGTCGGCCTCCCTTCTGGAGAACTTCGTCCTGGCTCGACGCTTTTGACGTCGGCTCACCTCACGCCGTCTTCTGGACAGTGTGCAGCTCGGGGGCCGGCACATCCCCGGTGGGGGTGGCGGCCGCGGCGGGCCTGATTGGGCGGGCCGCGTGGACTGTGTTACCGAGCAGTGATTCTGGTGTTAAGAATAAGCCTGAGGCTGCGACAGAGGATTGCGAAAATTGCTCAATTAAACACCGCTTGCGCAATTTTTAACCCTGGATAGATAATCCGCCGCAATAGTTACGACCAAGGACAGATTGATGAGCAAACTCGACCGGTATGACCTGAGTATTTTGGCGGAATTGCAGCGCGACGCCCGTATCTCCAACCAGGAACTGGCCGAACGCATCGGTCTGTCGCCCTCGCCTTGCTCGCGCCGGGTCAAGCAGCTGGAAGACGATGGCTATATCTCGCGCCAGGTGGCGCTGCTCGATCGCAAGATGCTCGGCTTGAGCCTGACGGCGTATGTACTGATCGGCATGGACCGGCACACCCCCGAGCGCTTCGAGAATTTCGAGGCGGCAATCCGCACATTGCCGCAAGTGCTGGAATGCAGTCTGGTGACCGGAGTGGATGCCGACTACCAGTTGAAAGTGGTGGTGCCGGATATGGATCACTATCAAAAGTTGCTGTTGGGGCATCTGACCCGGATCGAGGGGGTCACCAGCGTGCGGTCGAGTTTTGTGCTGAATCAGGTGCTCAACAGCACCGAACTGCCGCTGACTCATTTGCGTAGCTGATATCGCTTTCGCGAGCAGGCTCGCTCCAACAGGGGAATGCATTTCAACCTGTGGGAGCGAGCCTGCTCGCGATGGGGCCTGCACAGGCGACGCAGATCAATGCCCCGCCATCCGCCCTTGGCGTATACTCGCCGCCGCCCTTTCAGCCCTGTCCGCGCCGGAGATCGCCAATGGATCCAGCACTGTTTGAAGAGTGGATGATGACCGGTCTGGTCAGCATCCTGATCATTTTCATGGGTTTCATCGTCTGGGATCTGGCGAAGAAGTCCAAGGCCGGGCGGTTCGGCTCGTTCATTCTGTTTTTCGTGCTGGGCCTGGGCGTGGCCGCGTTCATCATCAAGAGTGTGGTGATCGGCCTGATCGAGTCCGGCGCCTTATAAGCGCGCCGGCACTTCCCGCCACTGGCCCTGATCCAGCCCTTCAAGGGTCCAGTCGCCAATCCTGACCCGCACCAGACGCAAAGTCGGCAGCCCGACCGCCGCCGTCATGCGCCGCACCTGACGGTTGCGCCCTTCGCGAATCACCAATTCCAGCCACGAAGTCGGTATGGTCGCGCGAAAGCGTACCGGCGGATTGCGCGGCCACAACTGCGGCTCAGCCAGTTGCCGCGCTTCGGCGGGCAGAGTCATGCCGTCATTCAGCTCGACGCCATCACGCAGGCGCTGCAACTGCTCAGCCGTCGGCTCGCCTTCCACCTGCACCCAATAGGTCTTCGCCAGTTTGTGTTTCGGATCGGCGATGCGCGCCTGCAACTGGCCGTCGTTGGTCAGCAGCAACAAACCTTCGCTGTCACGATCCAGACGTCCGGCCGGATAAATCCCCGGCACATCGATGTAATCCTTGAGCGTCGCCCGCCCCTCACCGTCGCTGAACTGCGTCAGCACATCGAAGGGTTTGTTGAACAGGATCAGCTTCGGCTCAGCCGGTGGTGCTTTTGCGACACGGCGTGGCGAGGACGATTGCGGCTTCACACCGGGACGGCGCGAAGGTGGACGGGGCGGACGGGACATAAGAGACAGAACATTTAGCGGTCAGGGCTGACAATGCTAGTGCCCCGACCGCCAAATGACCACGACTAACCGTTAACGGAATGGCGGCTCGTCGAAGCTGCGCAACTTGCGCGAGTGCAGCGAGTTGAGTTCGGTACGCAGCAGATCCACCGCTTCGATGCCGATTTTCAAATGCTGGCTGACCGCGCGCTCATAGAAGGCGTTGGCCGAGCCCGGCAGTTTGATTTCGCTGTGCAGCGGCTTGTCCGAAACGCAGAGCAACGTGCCGTACGGCACCCGCAAGCGATAACCCTGCGCTGCGATCGTGCCGCTTTCCATGTCCACCGCAACGGCGCGGGACAGGTTGATCAGCGGCCGTTCCTGAGCCCAGCGAAGTTCCCAGTTACGGTCGTCGTAGGTCAGGACCGTGCCGGTGCGCAGGCGCTTCTTCAGATCGTCGCCCTTCTCGCCAGTGACATTCGCCGCTGCCTGTTGAAGCGCAAGCTGCACTTCGGCCAGTGCCGGGATCGGAATATTCGGCGGCACCACGCGATCAAGAATGCCGTCGCGGCGCATGTAGGCGTGGGCCAGCACGTAATCGCCGATGGTCTGCGACTGACGCAGGCCACCGCAGTGGCCGATCATCAGCCAGCAATGCGGACGCAGCACCGCCAGGTGATCGGTGATGTTCTTGGCGTTGGACGGGCCGACGCCGATGTTCACCAGCGTGACACCGTGGCCGTCGCTGGCGATCAGGTGATAGGCCGGCATCTGGTACCGGTGCCAGACCACACCGGCGGCAATCGCCGAGGCTTCGCCGTGATCCATGCTCTTCTCGATGATCACGTTGCCCGGCAGGACCATGCGCACGAAGCGCGGGTCGCGGCGCAACTGCTCCAGACCATGAACGATGAACTGATCGACGTAGCGATGGTAGTTGGTCAGCAGAATCCACGGCTGCACATGGCGCCAGTCGCTGCCGGTGTAATGCACCAGACGGCGCAGCGAGAAGTCCACGCGCGCCGCATCGAACAGTGCCAGCGGCAGCGGATCGGTGTTTTCCCAGTCGTAGAGGCCGTCGGCAATGCCATCGGTCGCGGCGGACAGATCGGTACTCGGGAACACCCGCGCCAGCACCGCCGCAGTGACGCCGGAACCGGCCAGTTCATCGCCCTGCTCGACCACATACGGATACGGAATATTCTGCTGGCTGACGCCGACTTCGACGGTCACGGTGAAGTCGTGCATCAACGGCGTCAGTTGTTCGAGCAGGTATTTGCGAAACGCCGCCGGGTGAGTGACGGTGACGCTGTAAGTACCGGGCAACTGCACCTTGGCGTAAGCGCGGGTGGTCTGCGGCACTTCGCCCTGGCAGTGGTAGGTCAGTCGCAGTTCGGGATAACGAAACAGGGCACGCTGTTCGGCGTCGGGTTCGACGCGGTCCTTGAGGTAACGCTTGAGGGCAGAATTCAGCGCAGTGGTGGCCCGCTCATGCAGCTCGGCCAGACGATCCACGGCTTGTTCGGCGGTTTGAACGACAATAAACGCTTCGGTCACGATCAGCTTCCTGTGTTCTGACTTGCAGAGCTTCATCTTGCCTGCATCGTGGACGCACGGGAACAGTGGCGTTGTGGCGACACTTAAATCTGCAGACCAATGATGTCCTCTGTGGGAGCGAGCCTGCTCGCGAATGCGGTGGATCATCCAATAAAGATGTCGACTGACACACCGCTTTCGCGAGCAGGCTCGCTCCCACAGGGGGGATATGACGTGGGTCAGAAAAGCTGTGGAGTCGAGCGCGCGACGATGGCTTCGACGTCCAGCCCACGCGGCAACGCGCCGTAGACGCGACCTCCACCGCTCAGACGGCTGGCAATGAAGGCATCACTGACCACCGAGTTGCCCGCCTCGAGCAACAGCTTGGCCTGCAAACCGAGCGCAATGTCCTCGGTCAACTGCCGCGCCCGATACTGAATATCACTGGTGTCCTTGAATTGCGCCTGCAACTGCTGAATATGCGCAGCCAGACGCTTGTCGCCATGGCCGTCGCCCAGTTCGCTGAACAGCACATCGAGCACGCCCGGTTCTTTTGACAATGCGCGCAGCACGTCGAGACATTGCACATTCCCCGACCCTTCCCACGTCGAATTCACCGGCGCTTCGCGGTACAGACGCGGCAGGATGCTGTCTTCGACATAACCGGCGCCGCCCATGCATTCGGCGGCTTCGTTGATCATTCCTGGCGCACGTTTGCAGATCCAGTATTTGCCCACCGCCGTCACCAGCCGCGCGAATTGCGCTTCGTGGCGATCATCCAGATGATCGAGCGCCTTGCCCATGCGCAGACTCAGGGCCAGCGCGGCTTCGCTCTCCAGCGCCAGATCGGCCAGCACGTTTTGCATCAGCGGCTGCTCGCTGAGCAATTTGCCGCCGACCTTGCGATGCGCGCAGTGATGGCTGGCCTGGGTCAGCGCCTGGCGCATCAGCGAACTGGAACCGACCATGCAATCGAAACGGGTCATCGCCACCATCTCGATAATGGTCGGCACGCCGCGCCCTTCTTCGCCGATCATCCACGCCAGCGCCCCACGAAACTCCACTTCGCTGGAGGCGTTGGACTGGTTGCCGAGTTTGTTTTTCAGACGCTGAATGTAGAACTGATTGCGCGTGTCGTCCGGGCGATGGCGCGGCAGCAGGAAGCAACTCAAGCCCTTGTCGGTTTGCGCCAATGTCAGGAAGGCGTCGCACATCGGCGCCGAGCAGAACCACTTGTGCCCGACCAGTTCATAAGCCTGACCCGGGCCGCTGGCGCCGACCGGATAAGCCTTGGTGGTGTTGGCGCGCACATCGGTGCCGCCCTGCTTCTCGGTCATCGCCATACCGATGGTCACGCCAGCCTTGTGCGCCATGCCGACGTTGCGCGGGTCGTAGTCGGTGGCGAGGACTTTCGGCAGCCACTGTTCGACCAGGTCCGGCTGCAAGCGCAGGGCCGGCACGCTGGCGAAGGTCATAGTCAGCGGGCAACCACTGCCGGCCTCGGCCTGGCTGTGCAGGTAGGTCATCGACGCGCGGGCGACATGTGCGCCGTCCTGCGGGTGTGCCCAAGGCAGCGAGGTCAGGCCATGTTCGATCGCGGTGCGCATCAGCTCGTGGTAGGCCGGGTGAAACTCGACCAGATCGATGCGATGGCCGTAGCGATCATGGCTGGCAAACACCGGTTTGTTCTGGTTGGCGAGAAACCCCGCTTCCATCAAAGGCCCACCCGCGAGTGCGCCATAGGCATCGATGCGCGACTCGGCCCAACCGGCGCCAAAACGCCGCGACCACTCCTGTAACGGCAGATCGATGCGGTACAGGTTGGTGCCGTCCAGCGACGGCGGCTGATTGGTGACTTCGTGGGTTTCGGCGAACTGATGCAGGTTCATGACGGCGCTCCGTGTTCAGCAATGGCACCAGTTAAGCACTGGTGCTTTTTTGAACAAAGTGTCATAGACGCCGTTTTTGCGGCGCTTTTACCCCATCAGCAACTGAGCACGCGGCGCTGTAATGCAGCCTGCAGATCCTCGAATTTGACCGGTTTGTGCAGATAGTCGATAGGCGCGCCCGGGGCGCATTGCTCGCGATCCGCACCCAGCGCCAGCATGAATACCGGCAAGTGCGCACAGCCCGGCAATGCATGGATCTGGCAGCACAGCGATGCGCCTTCGTGGCGGGGCAACTGGCAATCGATCAGCACCGCATCGAAACTTTCCCGTTGCAGGCAGTCCAGCGCGGCGGCGCCGTTGTCAGCGCTGCGCACGCGGAAACCGAGCTTGAGCAACATGCCACGCATGACCAGTTGATTGACGCTGTTGTCGTCCACCAGCAGCACCGTGCAGTCCTGCGGCGCACGAATGCAATCGCGGGTCGGCTGATCCGCAGGCGCTTCGATCACCGGCAGTTCGAATTCGACATCGAGTTGGAAGCGGCTGCCGCGTCCCGGCTCGGAACGATGGGTGAGTTTGCCGCCGAGCAATTCGACCAGCTGCCGACAGATCGCCAGCCCCACCCCCAGGCCGCCGTATTCGCGAGTCATCGAACCATCGAGCTGGAAGAAACGCTGATACAGGGTCGCCTCGCCCAGATCAGTGAAACCGATACCGGTGTCGATCACCGCGAACGATAGCGCCATGCGCTCATCCGCCGACGGCCGCCCGGTAACGCGCAACGCCAGCCCGCCGACGCGGGTGAACTTGATCGCATTGTCCAGCAGGCATTCCAGGCACTGCGCCAGTTTCGCGCTGTCGCCGAGCAAGCGATCAGGCAGGGTCGGCAGCACCTCGACCTTGAAGTCCAGCGACTTGCTCGCTGCATTACCTTCGAACTGCGCGCGCAACGCCTCGACCACTGCGCGCAGGCTGAAACTGCCCGGCGTCGCCTTGAGTTTGCCGGCCTGCAATTCAGTGAGCGTGAGGATGCCATTGACCATGCGCATCATGTCGCGAGCAGAACCGGCGGCGGTTTGTTGATATTGCTCAAGCTCGGGATCGAGGTCGACGGTCTGCATCAGCTCCAGCGAACCGATCACGCCGTTCATCGGCGTGCGCAGTTCGTGGGTCAACGTCGCGAGGAATTCATCCTTGAGCTTGTTGCTGTGGGCCAGTTGCTGGTTGAGCACTTCGAGTTTCTGCCCGGCGTCGAACAAGGTCTGCGCCTGTTGTTCGCGCATGGCGTTGATGCGGTCGGCCAGCGCCAGCGACAGCAGCGCCACCTCGATGGCCGAGCCGATCTGGCTGGCGTACATGGTCAGGAATACGTTGGGCAGCAGTCCCAGCACCATCAGCGTGTTGACGATGCCGCCGAGCAGGAACGCCGACCAGGCGATGATGAAGTAACGCGCCACCCGCAGGCCGCGCCACCAGGCAAGAATCCCGGCAGCAAAGATCACCACGGTGAAGGTCAGCGCCAGTGTGGTCGCCAGGCGCAGGGCCAGGGCGTAACTGGTCATCAGCGACAGGCCGATCACCAGCGCACTGAAGGCAATCAGGCCGATCAGCAAGCGGTCCAGCCAGGGGCTGTGGGTCTTGGTCTGCAGGAAACTGCGGGCGAACTGGCTGCCGAACAGACCGGCGCAACCGATGAAGAACGGCGTCGCGGCGTTGGCCCACCATGGGTTGTCCGGCCAGAAATACTCGACCGCCGCACCATTCACCGACAATTGATAGAGGCCGAACGAGCCGATATAGAAGATGTAATAGAGGTAACTGGTGTCGCGCACGCTCAGGTAGATGAACAGGTTGTAGACCAGCATCCCCAGCAGCACGCCATAAATGATGCCAAGTACGTACAGGCGCACCGGCTGGTCTTCGAGGTATGCGCTGCTCGACCACAACGTCACCGGCGCCTGGATCGAGCCTTCGCTGGCCAGGCGCAGGTACAGCGTCTGCTGTTGATCCGGTTTGAAGGGAAGGTCGAACAGGTAGTTGTTCTGGCGGATCTCGCGACTGGCGAAAGGCAAGGCATCGCCGGTCTGGCGCACCAGTCGGTATTCGCCGCTGGTGTCAGGCAAGTACAGGTCGAGGTGATCAAGCGGCGGATACGCCAGTTCCAGCAGCCACGTGCGCTGGGCGGCCGGGTTGCTCGGGCGGTAATGCAGGTCGATCTTCAGCCAGAACGCCGAACGCGAGTAACCGGCGTTGAGCGTGGCTTTGTCGTGGGCTTTGAACTGGCCGGCGGCGTCTTGCGCGCGGACGTCGGCAATCGTCGCCTGACCGCTCGGGTCTTCGAACACTTGCAGCGATCGGCCCAGTGGCAGGCTTTGGGTGAATTCGTCGAATTCGACAGCGCTCGCCATGAGGGGCAAGCAGAACAGCAACATCAGCAAATAGCGCATTGAAGCCCCAGCGTGGCTCGTCCGGTTGTGTCAGGAAGCCCCCCATTCCCTTTGAGTAGACGTAAAACCGGTATTACCTGTGATTGTTTGGATCCAGCCTAGCATAGCCGTTGATGGCCATTGAGCACCATGGAAATTTTTCCTACAACGGCTCTAGAACGGGCGTTCCAGGGCAAAGCACCGAGATAGAGCTGTTGGGTTGGTCAACTCGCGACGACAGCCTCCTTGATAGATGACCAATTGTGGCGAGGGGATTTATCCCCGTTCGGCTGCGAAGCAGTCGCAAGTCCATCCAGCGAGGTGTGTCAGAAAGAACCGGATTGCAGGGTTTGGGGCCGCTTCGCAGCCCAACGGGGATAAATCCCCTCGCCACAAATGTGCTCCAAATAAAGACTGCGGGGTTGTCCGACAATCTGCTCGCAAACACCGTGAGTACTGAACCCCAAAATCAGCTTTGGTGGTAAGCTCGCGCACCATGAATATCTACAGCTCCCGCCCCGTTGTCCTCTGTCTCTCCGGCCACGACCCCAGTGGTGGCGCCGGCTTGCAGGCAGATATCGAAGCCTTGCTCGCGCAGGGTTGCCATGCGGCTCCGGCCGTCACCGCCCTGACCGTGCAAGACACCGTCAACGTCACTGACTTCCGCGTCCTCGACCGTGAGTGGGTACTGGCCCAGGCCAACGCCGTGCTCAACGATTCCGAAGTCGCCGCAGTGAAACTGGGCATGCTCGGTTCGCTGGAGATGGTCGACACGGTCGTCGAACTGCTCTCGGCGCACCCGCATCTGCCGGTGGTCTGCGACCCGGTGCTGCGTGCCGGCGGCGGCGGACGCCTGGGCAAGGACGAGGTCGGCTATGCGATGCGCGAGCGTCTGCTGCCGCTGTCGATCATTGCTACCCCCAATCTTCCTGAAGCGCGCATCCTCGCCGAACTGCCCGAAGGCACGGCCGACGAGTGCGCAGAAAAACTCCTGCCATTCGTCAAAAACCTGCTGATCACCGGCGGCCATGGCGACGAAACTGAAATCCACAACCGCGTGTACAGCCGCGACGGCCTGCGCGAAACCTTTATCTGCCAGCGCCTGCCGGGCAGCTATCACGGCTCCGGTTGTACGCTGGCCAGCGCCCTCGCCGGTCGCCTGGCTCAGGGCGAACACCTGGCCAGTGCCGTGCGCAGTGCGCTGGATTACACCTGGCGCACTTTGCGCGATGCCGAACAACTGGGCAAAGGCCAGTTCGTGCCGCGTCGCCTGCCGCTGGATTTCTGCTCGTAACGTCGTGAGGTCTGCCCGATGAAACTACGTGGCCTGTATGCCATTACCGACAGCCAGTTGCTGGCCGGCAAGTTTCTGTCTTACGTGGAGGCGGCGCTCGACGGCGGCGTCACCCTGCTGCAATACCGCGACAAGAGCAGCGACGAGGCCCGCCGTCTGCGCGAGGCCGAAACGCTGCGCAACTTGTGCGAGCGCTACAAGACGCAGTTGATCATCAACGACGACGCCGAGTTGGCCGCGCGCCTCAACGTTGGCGTGCACTTGGGCCAGACCGACGGCCCGCTGTCGCCGACCCGCGCCCTGCTCGGTTCGAAAGCGATCATCGGTTCGACCTGCCACGGGCAAATCGCTCTGGCCGAACAGGCTGCCAAAGAAGGTGCGAGTTATGTCGCCTTCGGCCGCTTCTTCAATTCCACCACCAAACCCGGTGCGCCGAGTTGCAGCCTCGACTTGCTCGACGAAGCCAAACGCACGCTGCACTTGCCGATCTGCGCGATCGGCGGCATCACCCTCGATAACGCCGCGCCCCTGGTCGAGCACGGTGTCGATCTGCTCGCCGTGATCCACGGTTTGTTCGGCGCCGAGAGCAGCGCCGAAGTGACCCGCCGCGCCCGCGCCTTCAACGAACTTCTGAAAATCTGATTTGAGAGCCCGATCATGTCTCGTTCCGAAACCCTGTTTGCCAATGCTCAGAAACACATTCCCGGCGGCGTCAACTCGCCGGTGCGCGCGTTCAAGAGCGTTGGCGGCACCCCGCTGTTCTTCAAACACGCCGAAGGCGCTTACGTCACCGACGAAGATGACAAGCGTTATGTCGATTACGTGGGTTCGTGGGGGCCGATGATCCTTGGCCACAGCCATCCGGACGTGCTCGACGCGGTGCGCAATCAGCTGCAACACGGCCTGTCCTACGGCGCACCGACGTCGATGGAAACCGAGATGGCCGATATGGTCTGCTCGCTGGTGCCGTCGATGGAGATGGTGCGCATGGTCAGCTCCGGCACCGAAGCGACCATGAGCGCGATCCGTCTGGCCCGTGGTTACACCGGTCGCGACAGCATCATCAAATTCGAAGGCTGCTACCACGGCCACTCCGACAGCCTGCTGGTCAAGGCCGGTTCCGGCGCTCTGACCCAGGGCGTACCGAGCTCGGCCGGCGTGCCTGCAGCGTTCGCCAAACACACCCTGACCCTGCCGTTCAACGACATCGACGCGGTTGAAGCGATGCTCGCCGAAGTGGGCGAAGAGGTGGCGTGCATCATCGTCGAGCCGGTCGCCGGCAACATGAACTGCGTGCCGCCAGCGCCGGGCTTCCTCGAAGGCCTGCGTTCGCTGTGCGACAAGCACGGCGTGGTGTTGATTTTTGACGAAGTGATGACCGGTTTCCGCGTCGCCCTCGGCGGTGCCCAGGCGCACTACGGCGTGACGCCGGACCTGACCACGTTCGGCAAGATCATCGGCGGCGGCATGCCGGTGGGCTGCTTCGGCGGCAAGCGCGAGATCATGCAGCGCATCGCCCCGCTCGGTCCGGTGTATCAGGCAGGTACGTTGTCGGGTAATCCGCTGGCGATGGCTGCCGGCCTGACGACCTTGCGTCTGATCAGCCGCCCGGGTTTCCACGCCGAATTGACCGACTACACCGCGCGCATGCTCGACGGTCTGCAGCAGCGTGCCGATGCTGCGGGCATCCCGTTCGTGACCACTCAGGCCGGCGGCATGTTCGGTCTGTACTTCAGCGGCGCCGACGACATCGTCACCTTCGACGACGTGATGGCCAGCGACGCAGCAATGTTCGGTCGCTTCTTCCACCTGATGCTGGAAGGTGGCGTGTACCTGGCGCCGAGCGCTTTCGAAGCCGGTTTCACCTCGATCGCCCATGGCGAAGCCGAGTTGCAACTGACACTGGACGCCGCCGAGCGCGCCTTCGCCGCATTGAAATAATCGCCGTACCGCTGACGTTGGCTATGGCCAGCGTCAGCTTTCGCCTACATCCGCTCGGTTTTTCCGACATGCCTGCGAAAATCCTGCCCGAATCGGGCGATATATTCCCCACGCAGCAGAAAAACGAGTAAAGACTTTGTAAGGTTGGCCCTGCTTATTTCATAATGCGCGCTTATTGGATCCCTCGACGGGTCCGCGTGCCCTTCAGAGGTAAGTCGATTCCCATGAACCGCACCGGCCGCACCCTTGCATTGGGCTGCCTGTTGCTCCTTCAGCCCCTGCTCGCGCATGCACAAGCAGGCGGCAACTCGTTGTTGATCCCGGCGATGGGTCGTTGCACCCTCAATACTCAGCCGCAAGATGTCACGCAGGCACTGGCCGCCTGCCAGAAAGCGGCGGACGAAGGGGACGCGCAAGCGCAATACGAGTTGGGTGAGTTCTACTACGACGGCAAGAACGCGCCGCGCGACCTCAATCAAGCCCTGAGCTATTTCGAAAAGGCCTCGTTGCAAGGCCACGCCCAGGCGCAATACAAGCTCGGCAGCATGTTCTTCCACGGTGAAGGTGTGCAGGCCAACAATATCCAGGCCTACATCGTGCTGAAGATGGCAGCGGTCAACGGTGCCGAAGAGGCGCTGGACACGGCCGACGAAGTCTCGGAAAAGATGTCCCGCGAAGATCTCGAAACCGCCACTCAGGTGCTCGGGCAGATTTTCCGCAAATACCTGATGGAACTGCAGAACGCCGATGGGCGTACGCCGTTTTCACCACTGCCCTAAAGGCTGTGGAGATTACCTGTGGCGAGGGGATTTATCCCCGTTGGGCTGCGAAGCGGCCCCAAAACCTGCAACCCGATTCTGTCTGACACACCTTGCTGAATGGAGCTGCGACTGCTTCGCAGCGCAACGGGGCGGTGCGACGTTTCGCTAAATCCCCTCACCACAAACTCATTCCCAGAATCTGCTGTTACTTCTCAGGCATCGGCATCGGAAACGGCATGACATTGCCGACCGCGCCACGGGCTTCGCTGATTTTCGGTGTACCCAGACGTTCGACTTCATCGATGCGCACGATCGAATGCATCGGCACAAAACTGCGCACCACGCCTTCGAATTGCGCCTTGAGCTTTTCTTCGCTCGGATCGACGACCATTTGCGTGCGCTCGCCAAAGACGAATTCTTCAACTTCCAGGAAACCCCACAGATCACTTTGATAGATCTGCTTGGCGTACATTTCGAACACCTGGCCCTGGTTGAGGAAAATCACCTTGTAGATTGGAGCTTCGCGTTTGGTCATGGCGGGCGGATAACATCGGGGTAAAAATGAGGGCGCGAACTATAGCATAGCCACCGGACGCACAGCGGTAGGAACCTGACGGCTTGTTCCCTATAATGCGCGGTTCTTTGAATCACGTGACGACCCGAATCCATGGCCAAGAAGCTTTACATCGAAACCCACGGTTGCCAGATGAACGAGTACGACAGCTCGCGCATGGTCGATCTGCTGGGCGAACATCAGGCCCTGGAAGTCACCGCTCGCGCGGAAGACGCCGACGTGATTCTGCTCAACACCTGCTCGATCCGCGAACGCGCGCAAGACCGCGTGTATTCGCAGCTCGGCCGCTGGCGCGAACTGAAGCTGGCCAACCCGGACATGGTCATCGCTGTCGGCGGTTGCGTGGCCAGTCAGGAAGGCGCGGCGATCCGCGATCGCGCTCCCTACGTTGACGTGGTGTTCGGCCCGCAGACCCTGCACCGTCTGCCGGAAATGATCGACGCCGCGCGCAGCAGCAAGCTGCCGCAGGTCGACGTCTCGTTTCCGGAAATCGAAAAATTTGACCACCTGCCCGAGCCGCGTATCGACGGCCCGAGCGCTTATGTGTCAGTGATGGAAGGTTGCAGCAAGTACTGCACCTTCTGCGTGGTGCCGTATACCCGTGGTGAAGAAGTCAGCCGGCCGTTCGACGACGTGATCGCGGAAATCATTCACCTTGCCGAACACGGCGTGCGTGAAGTGACCTTGCTCGGGCAGAACGTCAACGGCTATCGCGGCCAGACCCACGACGGTCGCCTGGCCGATCTGGCCGAACTGATCCGCGTGGTCGCCGCTGTCGATGGCATCGACCGCATCCGCTACACCACGTCGCACCCGCTGGAGTTCTCCGACAGCCTGATCCAGGCCCACGCCGAAGTGCCGGAACTGGTCAAGCACCTGCACCTGCCAGTGCAGTCGGGCTCCGACCGGATTCTCGCGGCGATGAAGCGCAACCACACGGCGCTGGAGTACAAATCCAAGCTGCGCAAACTGCGCGCTGCGGTGCCAGGAATCTGCATCAGTTCGGACTTCATCGTCGGCTTCCCCGGTGAAACCGAGAAAGACTTCGAACAGACCATGAAGCTGATTGCCGATGTCGGCTTCGATTTCTCCTACTCGTTCGTCTACAGCCAGCGCCCGGGCACGCCCGCTGCCGATCTGGCCGACGACACCCCCGAAGAATTGAAGAAAGAACGCCTGAACGCGCTGCAACATCGTCTGAATCAGCAGGGCTTCGAGATCAGCCGACAAATGGTCGGCTCGATCCAGCGCATTCTGGTGACCGATTATTCGAAGAAAGACCCAGGCGAGCTCCAGGGCCGTACCGAGAATAACCGTATCGTCAACTTCCGCTGCGACAATCCCACCCTGATCGGCCAGTTCGCCGATGTGCACATCGACGCCGCGCAACCGCACTCGCTGCGTGGTTCGCTGGTTCAATAACACCATCGCATTGTGGATGGGGCTTCTGTGGTGAGGGGATTTATCCCCGATGGTTGGCGCAGCCGACCCAAAACCTGCACTCCGGGTGATCTGATACACCTCTGATAATGGTTTCAGGACCGCTTCGCGTCCCATCGGGGATAAATCCCCTCACCACCAAATGACCCCGCCAGCCACAGAGAATGGGTTCGAAAGCAGCGTCGATATTTAAGAGCTTTCGCACCCAGGCCACTGGCGTTATCCTTGATTTCATCCTAATTGCCCCAGGGCGGCTAAATACGACCTTGAACGCACCCATCGAACCACATCGTTTTCTCCTCGAGCCTTTTGAGGCTCGCCGCTTCGCCAATCTGTGCGGGCAATTCGACGAGCATTTGCGCTTGATCGAACAGCGCCTGGCCATCGAGATCCGCAATCGCGGAAACCAGTTCGAGTTGATTGGCGATCCAAAACTCACCACGTCCGCGGAAAACCTGCTGCGCCGCCTGTACCGGGAAACCAAGGGTACCGAGCTGTCGCCAGACCTGGTGCACCTGTTCATTCAGGAATCAGCAGATATCGACAACCCGGCACCTGCCGAAGCGACCGTCGCCCTGCGCACCAAGAAAGGCATGATTCGCCCGCGCGGCTTGAATCAGCAGCGCTACGTGAAGGAAATCCTCGGCAACGACATCAACTTCGGCATCGGCCCGGCCGGTACCGGCAAGACCTATCTGGCCGTGGCCTGCGCGGTGGATGCGCTGGAGCGCGAGCAGATCCGCCGCATCCTGCTGGTGCGTCCGGCAGTCGAAGCGGGAGAAAAGCTCGGCTTCCTGCCCGGCGATCTGTCGCAAAAGATCGACCCGTACCTGCGCCCGCTCTACGACGCGCTGTACGAAATGCTCGGTTTCGAATACGTCGCCAAGCTGATCGAGAAACAGGTGATCGAAGTCGCGCCGCTGGCCTACATGCGCGGTCGTACGCTGAACAACAGCTTCATCATTCTCGACGAAAGCCAGAACACCACCGTCGAGCAGATGAAGATGTTCCTCACGCGCATCGGCTTCGGCTCCACCGCCGTGATCACCGGCGACATCACCCAGGTCGACCTGCCGCGCGGCACCAAGTCCGGGCTGCACCATGTGATCGAAGTGCTCAAAGACGTGCCGGGCATCAGCTTCACCCACTTCCAGCCCAAGGACGTCGTGCGCCACCCGTTGGTGCAGCGGATTGTCGAGGCCTACGAGCGCTTCGAAACCCGTGCCGAAGCCGCGAAGGAAGCCTCGCGCGATGCTTGAGCTGGATCTGCAAATCGCCACCGAGGCCAGCGCGCCGAGTGAAGCCGAGTTCCGCCAGTGGTGCGAACTGGCCCTGCGCCAGCGCAGCGCTGATTCGGAAATGACCATTCGTCTGGTCGACGAGGAAGAAGGCCGCGAGCTCAATCACACCTGGCGCCACAAGGACTACGCGACCAACGTGTTGTCGTTCCCGGCGGAAGTGCCTGACGAGTTTCTCGATATCCCGCTGCTCGGCGATCTGGTCATCTGCGTGGCCGTGGTCGAACGCGAAGCCGCCGAGCAGGGCAAGGAACTAAAGGCCCACTGGGCACATCTGGTCATTCACGGCTGCTTGCATCTGTTGGGTTACGACCATATAGATGACGACGAAGCCGAGGAAATGGAAGCACTGGAACGCGAGTTGCTTGCTGAACTGGGCTATCCCGATCCGTACGCGGACGACGAAACCGAACACTCCCCCATCGTTACAACAAAGGATTCAGAGTAATCGCTATGAGCGAAGATCGATCGAGCAACGGGCAGAAGTCATGGCTGGGTAAGCTGACCCAGGCTTTTGCCCACGAGCCGAAGAACCGTCAGGAGCTCCTCGAGCTGCTGCGTGATGCACATCAGAACAAACTGCTGGACAGCGAAGCGCTGGCCATCGTCGAAGGCGCCATCCAGGTGGCTGACCTGCAAGTGCGCGACATCATGGTGCCGCGCTCGCAGATGGTCAGCATCAAGGCGACCCAGACACCCCGCGAATTCCTCCCCGCCGTGGTCGACTCGGCCCACTCGCGCTATCCGGTCATCGGCGAAAGCCATGACGACGTGATGGGCGTGCTGCTGGCCAAGGATCTGCTGCCGCTGATCCTCAAGGAGAACGGCGACAGCTTCAACATCAAGGACCTGCTGCGCCCGGCCACCTTCGTGCCGGAGTCCAAGCGTCTGAACGTGTTGCTGCGTGAGTTTCGCGCCAACCACAACCACATGGCCATCGTCATCGACGAATACGGCGGTGTGGCCGGTCTGGTGACAATCGAAGACGTGCTCGAGCAGATCGTCGGCGACATCGAGGACGAGCACGACGTCGAAGAAGATAGCTACATCAAGCCGCTGCCCAGCGGTGATTTCCTGATCAAGGCGCTGACGCCGATCGAGAACTTCAATGAGTTCTTCGACAGCGAGTTCTCCGACGACGAGTTCGACACCGTCGGCGGCCTGGTGATGAGCGCGTTCGGGCACTTGCCAAAACGCAACGAAACCACTGAAATCGGCGCTTATCGTTTCCGCATCCTGAACGCCGACAGCCGTCGGATTCACTTGCTGCGACTGACGCCTATCGCTCGTTAATTCTAAGGACTGAAATGCGCTGGACAACCCGCCCCGGCTGGCCCGGTAACCTGCTGGCCGTGGCGGCCGGTGCAATTACCACCTTCGCTCTCGCACCATTCGACATCTGGCCGTTGGCATTGCTGGCGGTTGGTCTGTTCTATGCCGGTTTGCGTGAGCTGAGCCCGCGTCAGGCGCTGGGCCGTGGCTGGTGCTTCGGCTTCGGCCTGTTCGGTGCCGGCACCAGTTGGATCTATTACAGCATTCATCATTTCGGCGGCGCTTCGGTGTTGCTCGCCGGGTTCCTGATGCTGCTGTTCACCGCGGCGATTGCCTGGTTCTTCGCCCTGCCCGCGTGGCTGTGGGCGCGCTGGTTGCGGCGTAACGAAGCACCGCTGGCGGATGCCTTGGCCTTTGCAGCGCTGTGGGTCGGCCAGGAAGCGTTTCGTGGCTGGTTCCTTACCGGTTTCCCGTGGCTGTATTCCGGTTATAGCCAGCTCGACGGCCCGCTGGCCGGGCTCGCGCCGGTGGGCGGCATGTGGCTGGTGTCGTTTGTCCTGGCACTTACCGCAGCGCTGATCTACAACGCGTCGCGCTTGTTGCAGGCGCGCCGCAAGGGTTTCATCGCGGCCGGTGTGGTACTTCTGGCGGGGCCTTGGGTGGCGGGCATTGCCCTCAAGGGCCACGCGTGGACCAGCCCGTCCGGCGCACCGCTGACGGTCGCCGCGATTCAGGGCAATGTCGCGCAAAGCATGAAATGGGACCCGGCCGAACTCAACGCGCAACTGGCGCTGTACCGTGATCTGAGCTTCCGCTCCAAACCGGTCGATCTGCTGATCTGGCCGGAAACCGCCGTGCCGGTGTTGAAGGAGTCCGCCGAGGGCTACCTGACGATGATGGGCAACTTCGCCGCCGAGCGTAAATCAGCGTTGATCACCGGCGTGCCGATCCGCCAGACCGTGCATCACGAGCGGCGCTTCTTCAACGGCATCACCGTGGTCGGCGAAGGCGACGGCACTTACCTGAAGCAGAAACTGGTGCCGTTCGGCGAGTACGTGCCGTTGCAGGACGTGTTGCGCGGCTTGATCGCGTTCTTCGACCTGCCGATGTCGGACTTCGCTCGCGGCCCGTCGGATCAAGCGCTCTTGCAAGCCAAGGGTTACCAGATTGCACCGTTCATCTGCTACGAGGTGGTCTATCCGGAATTCGCCGCCGGGCTGTCGGCACGCAGCGACCTGCTGCTGACGATCAGCAACGACACCTGGTTCGGCACGTCGATCGGCCCGCTGCAGCATTTACAGATGGCGCAGATGCGCGCGCTGGAGGCCGGACGCTGGATGATCCGCGCGACCAACAATGGCGTCACCGGCCTGATCAACCCGTTCGGGCAGATCACCGAACAGATTCCGCAGTTCGAACAAGGCGTGCTGTACGGCGAAGTGGTACCGATGCACGATCTGACGCCGTATCTGCAATGGCGCTCGTGGCCGTTGATCGCGTTGTGCCTGCTGCTGTTTGGCTGGGCGCTGATGGCCAGCCGGATGTCGAAGACCCTCTGAGAAATGTGACAAGGGGATCTATCCCCGCTGGAGTGCGCAGCAGTCCCCTCTTCTGAAGGTAAGAGAAGGGCCGCTACGCGCCCCATCGGGGATAAATCCCCTCGCCACAATGATCTTCAGCGGTAAAACAACGAATACCCCACCTGCCCCACCGCTTCATTGAGCAATTGCCCGCTCTGCCAGATCGACTTGAATTCCGGCAACCAGCCGCCAAACGGCCGGGCGTTATCGGTACCGAGGAAACCCACTGGCGCCGGCACCACCTCGAAACCCGCCTGCTCAAAGCTCCACACCGCGCGCGGCATGTGCCACGCCTGCGTCACCACGACGACCCGCTTGATCCCCTGCGGCAAGAGGATATCTGCCGTCATCTTCGCGTTCTCCCATGTGGTACGACTCTCGCCTTCCTGCCAGCGCACCGTCACGGCGAAATCATCACGCAACGAATCTGCCATCAACTTCGCTTCGGTCGGGGGCGTGCCGTAGTGCAGGCCACCGCTGGTCAGAATCGGCAGGCCCGAGGCCTTGGCCAGGCGCGCCGCGTAACGCTGCCGCTCCAGTCCGATGCCGGTCGGCTGGTCTTCGCCCCAGGCGATGTCACCGCGCTCGCGTCCCGAGCCCAGCACCACAATCGCATCGGCACGTTGCGCCAGGGTCGTCCACTCTGACCGCGCCAGCGGCGGCTCACGCTCCAGCGCCTTGGCGCTCCACTGCACGACCACCGGCAGGCTCATCAGCAGCAGGCCACCAAAACCGACGGCAAAACACACGCCAGCCAGGCGTGGCCGCGAGCGGCGCAGCCACCAGGCGACCAGCAACAGCAGCAAAAGAATGCCGGGCGGCAATAAAAGTTGTTTGATGAAATAGCGAAAGGGCATCGGGCATCTCCAAAGATGCCCGAAGCCTAAGAGTGTTGATTACGAGTTACAACCAGTAGGCCGGATCCGGTTGCAAAAGATCCGTTTCATGACCTGCCATGCGCTTACTTGGCCTGTACAGAGCGCACCTTGCCGGTGTCTCTGCGCGGCGCCTTGTCCTTGAGCCAGATGACCTTGGCCGAATGTGCTGCATCGAGCTGCTTCACTGCTTGAGACAGGCATCCCTGCGTTTCACGTTCACTGCGATCCAGATAGGCCTTGACCAGTTTGAACTCGGCGGGGCTCAAGCCACGCAATTCCAGTTCCAGGGGGCGCTCGTCGCGCAGCCGGTCAGCGGTTTTCACGGCGTCCAGCGCCATGCCCAGACGATCGATCAACCTTTCGTACAACTCGGGTTTCGTTACGTTCTTTTTCCGTTGCTCCACCATCCCTCACCTCATTGAAGATAAGACTCACTCCCCAATTAGAGCTTAGCTTCGCTGCACGAACCGGCTACACGCCGCGACCAACGGCCCTCGTCGTCCAAAAGGTCGGGCAAACAGCTGTAATCAGGGTTTCCCTCGGCCAAGCGCGGTCATGTATGCTACGGCGCTTCCTGTCATTCCACTTCCAGCGCACCCGGGCCATCCCGGATGCTGCCGTCGAAGAGGATTAGGCCACCCCTATCCAGTACAAAAGTAGCCATGCACGAACAATATCAGCCACGTGAGATCGAAGCCGCCGCCCAGTCGTTCTGGGATGAGCAAAAGTCCTTTGAAGTCAGTGAACAGCCAGGCAAGGAAACCTACTACTGCCTGTCGATGTTCCCTTACCCCAGCGGCAAGCTGCACATGGGCCACGTGCGCAACTACACCATTGGCGATGTGATCTCGCGCTACCAGCGCATGCAGGGCAAGAATGTTCTGCAGCCAATGGGTTGGGATGCGTTCGGCATGCCGGCGGAAAACGCCGCAATGAAAAACAACGTAGCGCCCGCCAAGTGGACCTACGAGAACATCGCCTACATGAAGTCGCAGCTGCGCAGCCTCGGCCTCGCGGTGGACTGGTCCCGTGAAGTGACCACCTGCAAGCCGGACTACTACCGCTGGGAACAATGGCTGTTCACGCGCCTGTTCGAAAAAGGCGTGATCTACCGCAAGAACGGCACCGTGAACTGGGACCCGGTCGACCAGACCGTTCTGGCCAACGAGCAAGTCATCGACGGCCGTGGCTGGCGCTCCGGGGCGCTGATCGAAAAGCGCGAAATCCCGATGTACTACTTCAAGATCACCGCTTACGCCGACGAGCTGCTGGAAAGTCTCGACGAACTGACTGGCTGGCCTGAACAGGTCAAGACCATGCAGCGCAACTGGATCGGCAAGTCCCGTGGCATGGAAGTGCAGTTCCCGTACAACGTCGATTCGATCGGCGAAGCCGGCACCCTGAAAGTCTTCACCACCCGTCCGGACACCCTGATGGGCGCGACCTACGTCGCCGTCGCTGCCGAGCACCCGCTGGCCACCCTGGCCGCGCAGAACAATCCCGAGCTGCAAGCGTTCATCGCTGAATGCAAGGGCGGCAGCGTTGCCGAAGCAGACGTCGCCACCCAGGAAAAGAAAGGCCTGCCGACCGGCCTGTTCGTCGAGCACCCGCTGACCGGCGAAAAGCTCCCGGTATGGGTCGCCAACTACGTGCTGATGCACTACGGCGACGGCGCGGTCATGGCGGTTCCGGCGCACGACGAGCGCGATTTCGAATTCGCTCACAAATACAACCTGCCGGTGAAATCGGTGGTGCGCACCAGCTCCGGTGACACCAACCCGGCGCCGTGGCAGGACGCCTATGGCGAGCACGGCACGCTGATCAACTCCGGCGAGTTCGACGGCCTGGACTTCGCCGGCGCGTTCGACGCCATGGAAGTGGCCCTGATCAAGAAACAACTGGGCGCCTCGCGCACCCAGTTCCGCCTGCGCGACTGGGGCATCAGCCGCCAGCGATACTGGGGCTGCCCGATCCCGATCATCCATTGCGCCGCGTGCGGCGACGTGCCGGTGCCGGAAGATCAACTGCCTGTCGTTCTGCCGGAAGACGTGGTGCCGGACGGCGCCGGTTCGCCGCTGGCGCGCATGCCCGAGTTCTACGAATGCAGCTGCCCGAAATGCGGCGCGCCGGCCAAGCGCGAAACCGACACGATGGATACCTTCGTCGAGTCGTCGTGGTACTACGCCCGCTACGCCTCGCCGCACTTTGAAGGTGGCCTGGTGGAGAAATCCGCAGCCGATCACTGGCTGCCGGTGGATCAGTACATCGGTGGTATCGAACACGCCATTCTCCACCTGCTTTACGCGCGCTTCTTCCACAAGCTGATGCGTGACGAAGGTCTGGTCAGCTCCAACGAGCCGTTCAAGAACCTGCTGACCCAAGGCATGGTGATCGCCGAGACTTACTATCGTCGCGAAGCCAATGGCGCCTACACCTGGTTCAACCCGGCGGACGTGGAACTGGAGCGTGACAGCAAAGCCAAGGTGATCAGCGCCAAGCTGAAATCCGACGGCCTGCCGGTGGAAATCGGCGGTACCGAGAAGATGGCCAAGTCGAAGAACAACGGCGTCGACCCGCAGTCGATGATCGACCAGTTCGGTGCCGACACCTGCCGTCTGTTCATGATGTTCGCTTCGCCGCCTGACATGAGCGCGGAATGGTCCGATTCCGGCGTTGAAGGTTCGCACCGCTTCCTCAAGCGCGTCTGGCGTCTGGCGCAAGCCCACGTCACCCAGGGTTTGCCGGGCAAACTGGATATCGCCGCGCTGAGCGACGAGCAGAAAACCGTGCGTCGTGCGATTCACCTGGCGATCAAGCAGGCCAGCCATGACGTCGGCCAGAACCACAAATTCAACACCGCCATTGCTCAGGTGATGACGCTGATGAACGTGCTGGAAAAAGCCGCCCAAGGCACCGAACAGGACCGCGCGCTGCTGCACGAAGGCCTGGAAGCGGTGACCCTGCTGCTGGCGCCGATCACTCCGCACATCAGCCATGAACTGTGGAAGCAGTTGGGTCACGCCGATGCGGTGATCGATGCAGGCTGGCCGGCCGTGGACGAAAGTGCCTTGGTGCAGGACAACCTGACCCTGGTCATTCAGGTCAACGGCAAGCTGCGCGGGCAGATCGAAATGCCGGCCAGTGCCACTCGCGAAGAGATCGAAGCCGCCGCGCGCATCAACGAGAACGTGCTGCGTTTCGTCGATGGCCTGACCATTCGCAAAGTGATCGTGGTGCCGGGCAAACTGGTCAACATCGTCGCCAGCTAAATTGGATCGGGTGCCGGGCTCGCCTGGCACCCAGTAAAACCTTTCGGGCCGCAGAGTCGGCTCACCTGGTTTCAAGGGGAGCAACACAATGATCAAACGCAATCTGCTGGTGATGGGCCTCGCCGTTCTGCTGAGCGCCTGCGGTTTCCAGTTGCGTGGTACCGGCACCAACGAACTGTCGATCAAGGAAATCGACCTGAGCGCGCGTAACGCTTATGGCGAAACCGTAAGACAGCTGCGTCAGACGCTGGAGTCCAGCGGCGTCAAGGTTTACAGCGGCGCGCCGTACAAGCTGTATCTGGCTGACGAGCAGGAAAGCCAGCGCATCCTCAGCTATGCCGGTGCCGGGCGCACAGGCGAGTATCAGGTCAACACTGTGCTGAGCTATGACATCCGCGGCGAGAAAGACCTGTCGCTGATCAGCGACAAGCTCGAAGTGCAGAAGGTGTTCATTCACGACGGCAACAACCTCGTCGGCTCCGATCAGGAAGCCAACGACGCCCGTCATGAAATCCGTCGCGAGCTGGTGCAACGCATGATGCTGCGCCTGTCGCAGCTGACCCCGGGCCAGTTGCAGCAACTGCAGCAAACCGCCAACGACCGCGCCAAGGCTGAAGCCGATGCGCTGGAAGCGGCGCAGAAGGCTGAGGCGGAAACTCCGCGTCAGTCGCCGCTCGAAATCCCGCAGCAGTAAGACGGCCGGGGCGCTCAGGCGCCCCGCTCGCCCTTCCTTATGAAGCTCGCTCCCGCGCAACTCGGCAAACACCTGCAAGGCGCACTTGCGCCGGTCTACATCATCAGCGGCGATGATCCGTTGCTGTGTCAGGAAGCCGCCGACGCCATCCGCACCGCTGCTCGCCAGCAAGGTTTCGACGAACGTCAGGTCTTCGCCGCCGACGCCAATTTCGATTGGGGTACGTTGCTGCAGGCCGGCGCAAGCATGTCGCTGTTCGCCGAAAAACGCCTGTTGGAACTGCGCCTGCCGTCCGGTAAGCCTGGCGATAAAGGCGCCGCCGCGCTGATCGAATACTGCTCGCGTCCTGCGGAAGACACGGTTCTGCTGATCAGCTTGCCGAAGCTCGATGGCAGCGCGCAGAAAACCAAGTGGGGCAAGGCGCTGGTCGAAGGCCAACAGACCCAGTTTGTGCAGATCTGGCCGGTGGATGCCAATCAACTGCCGAGCTGGATTCGTCAGCGCCTGTCCCAGGCAGGTCTGTCGGCCAGTCAGGACGCCGTCGAATTGATTGCCGCGCGTGTCGAAGGCAACCTGCTCGCCGCCGCACAGGAAATCGAAAAGCTCAAGTTGATGGCCGAAGGTGGGCAGATCACCGTCGAAACCGTGCAGGCCGCCGTGGCCGACAGTGCCCGGTTTGACGTGTTCGGCCTGACCGACGCGGTACTCAACGGCGAACCGGCGCACGCGTTGCGCATGCTTGAAGGCCTGCGCGGTGAAGGCGTCGAACCGCCGGTGATCCTCTGGGCATTGGCGCGGGAGTTGCGCCTGCTGGCCAACATCTCCCTGCAATACAGCCAGGGCACGCCACTGGACAAATGCTTCAGCCAGTCGAAACCGCCGGTCTGGGACAAGCGCAAGCCGCTGATGAGCAAGGCGCTGCAACGTTACTCGGCGCAACGCTGGGCACAGTTGCTGCTCGAAGCGCAGCGCATCGATGCGCAGATCAAGGGCCAGGCGGCGGGTTCACCGTGGATGAGCCTGAGTCGGTTGGCGCTGTTGATGGCTGGCCAGCGATTGTCTTTGCCTGCCGAATAAGGCAGTCGACCGCGTAGCGTCCATTCGCGAGCAGGCTCGCTCCCACAGCTGACCGCGTACCAATGTGGGAGCGAGCCTGCTCGCGAAAGCGCCAGAATATTCCTACGCATTAGCTACTGGACAGATGCGCCACATCGGCAGATTATTCCCGGCGCAAAACCCACCACGCCGAGAGAACCCTCATGAGCAAAAAGCCAGCAAAGCATGGCCCCAACAAGGCCAAATCCATCGTCGCCCAGCCCTTGTTCCGCAGCCGCCAGGAACGACCAGCCAAGGGCAAAGGCAGCTACCGCCGCGAAGCCTTCCGGTCTGACAACCGGGAGGCTTTTTACTTTCTGGCTGCCTGAAGCGCACTACCCCTCGCTCATGTTAAGGTCTGCACCTGATTCGTTTCCCCTGGAACTGTGCATGCCCACAAGTCTTTCCCGTCGTTGGCCCGTGCGCCAATTGATCGCTGCCTCCAGCTTCATCCTGCTTGTCGCCTGCGCGGAAAAACCCACCGCCGCCGATGCACAACCGCTTCAAGCCGCCCCGGTCACCACGGCCCCAGCGATCATTCCGCCGGTAGTGCCGTCCGCCGACCCGCTCGATATTCAACCGACCCAGACCTTTGCCGAATGGCAGGCGGGTTTCCGCAAGGACGCCCTCGCCGCCGGGATTCGCCCCGAGCTGTTCGATCAGGCATTTGCCAATATCAGCTTCGATGCCAGCGTGATTCGCGCCGACCGCAGTCAGCCGGAGTTTTCTCGGCCGGTGTGGGAATACCTCGACGGCGCACTGTCACCGCTGCGCGTACGCAAGGGCCAGGCGTTGATCAACCAGTACGCCGACATTCTGCAAAGCATCGAGCAGCGCTATGGCGTTGATCGCCAGGCACTGGTGTCGGTGTGGGGCATGGAAAGCAATTTCGGTCAGTTTCAGGGCAGCAAGTCGGTGATCAACTCGTTGGCCACTCTCGCCTACGAGGGGCGTCGTCCGGGCTTTGCTCACGCGCAATTGATTGCCGCGCTGCAGATTCTGCAACAGGGCGATATCACCCCGGAGAAAATGCTCGGCTCCTGGGCCGGCGCGATGGGCCAGACCCAGTTCATTCCGACCACTTACAACACCCACGCCGTGGACTTTGACGGTGACGGTCGCCGCGACATCTGGGGCAGCCCGGCCGATGCGCTGGCCTCGACCGCGCATTACCTGCAAAGCTCGGGCTGGCAACGCGGCCAGCCGTGGGGTTTCGAAGTGCAATTGCCGAGCGGTTTCAACTACACGCTGGCCGATGGCGCGATTCGCAAAAGCGTCGCCGAATGGCGGCAACTGGGCGTGAACCTGCCCAATGGCGCGCAGGTGCCAGCCGGTTCCGAACAACTGTCCGCCGCCCTGCTGCTGCCGGCCGGTTATCGCGGCCCGGCGTTCCTGATCCTCGACAACTTCCGGGCGATCCTCAAGTACAACAATTCGTCGTCGTATGCGCTGGCGGTGAGCCTGTTGTCCGAGCGCTTTGAAGGCGCGGGCCTGATCAATGGCGACTGGCCGAAAGATGATCTGCCGCTGAGCCGCACCGAGCGCATCGAACTGCAGACGCTATTGAGCGCGCGTAATTATGACGCCGGCACGGCGGACGGGATTATCGGCGCCAATACGCGCAAGGCCATTCGCAGTGCCCAGCAGGCGCTGGGCTGGCCGGCGGATGGTTATCCGACGCACAAGTTGCTTGAGAGCCTGCGCGCCCAATAGAAAGACTGCCGTATGGCGGGTATCGCTTTCGCGAGCAGGCTCGCTCCCACAGTTGACCGTATTCCAATGTGGGAGCGAGCCTGCTCGCGAATACTGACTGTCAGGCAATAACCGTTTCAGCCTTGATTACCACATCCTGCTCCAGCAGCAACTCCTGCTTCCCTGCATCCAGGCGCACCAGCGCGCCCAACGGCAGTGTCAGGTTCGGGTCGCAATGGCCACTGCGCCAACCCGACAGCACCGGAATTCGCAACGGCTCAAAGGTTTGCTTGAGCAGGCGATTCAGCGCGTTGACCTCCACTCCGGCGATATCACCGACCAGCACACCGCGCAGTCTGGCCAGCTTGCCGGCCAGACGCATCTGGGTCAGCAACCGATCAATCCGATACAGCGGCTCGTTGATGTCTTCGATAAACAGAATCAGCCCTTCGACATCAATCTCGTAGGGCGTGCCGAGGGTTGCAGCAATCATCGCCAGATTGCCGCCAAGCAGCCGCCCGTGAGCGATGCCCGGTTCGACGGTTGATAATGGATAAGCCGCCGGATGGCTCAGCACACTCCCTGACTTCATTTGCCCGCGCAGCATGGCGAAGAATGAGGTGACGGTAGGCGGTTCCTTGTCGCCCAGCAGGTCGGCATTGAGCAGCGGCCCGTGAAAGGTCACAAATCCGGCGTAGCGACTGATGGCCAGGTGCAGCGCGGTGATATCGCTGTAGCCGATAAAGGGTTTGGCGTGCCGGCTGAGCAGGTCGTAATCGATTCGGTCCAGCAGGCGCGGCGTGCCGTAGCCGCCGCGCAGGCAAATGATCGCGTCGACTTCAGGATCAGCGAATGCCGCGTGCAGATCGCGCAGGCGTACGTCGTCACTGCCCGCCAGATAGCCGTCCTTCTCATAGACACCGGGAAACACCTTCAGCCCATAGCCGCGCGCGCGCATCCATTGCAGCGCTTTTTCAGTGTCGAGGGCGCCGGGGCCGGCAGGCGCGATGACGCCGATCGTCCCTTCGGAGGGCAGCGCCGGTACGGCTCGGTGGGCAACGAGGGTGTGGCTCGGTCGAACGGTCATCCTTGGGCTCCAGCGGTAAAGTCATGCACACACAGTAGACAGCTCAAGAGGCAAACAAAAGCCCCTTGTCTCAGGCAAAAAAATGCCCGCCGAGGAACCGTCCTCGGCGGGCATTTTTACATCAGCAGTGAATCAGGAACCCAGCAGCTCGGCCTTGACCAGCTTCGCCTGCTCGTCGGCGTGGTACGAGGAACGTACCAGCGGGCCAGACGCAACGTTCTTGAAGCCCATCTTGTAACCTTCTTCGGCGAACCAGGCGAAGGTGTCCGGGTGCACGAAACGCTGCACCGGCAAGTGGCTGCGCGACGGTTGCAGGTATTGACCGAGGGTCAGCATGTCGATGTCGTGTTCGCGCATGCGCTTCATGACTTCGATGACTTCCTCGTCAGTCTCGCCCAGACCCAGCATCAGGCCCGATTTGGTCGGGATATGCGGCATCATCTGCTTGAAGCGTTGCAGCAGGGTCAGCGACCACTGATAGTCCGAACCCGGACGCGCAGCCTTGTACAGGCGCGGCACGGTTTCCAGGTTGTGGTTGAACACATCCGGCGGCTCGGCGGCGGTGATTTCCAGGGCGATGTCCATGCGGCCACGGTAGTCCGGGACCAGGGTCTCGAGCTGCACGTTCGGCGACAATTTGCGGATTTCGCGGATGCAGTCGGCGAAGTGCTGGGCACCGCCATCACGCAGGTCGTCGCGGTCCACCGAAGTGATCACCACGTACTTGAGCTTGAGGTCGGCGATGGCGATGGCCAGGCTTTCCGGCTCGTTGACGTCCAGTGGCTTCGGACGACCGTGGCCAACGTCGCAGAACGGGCAACGACGGGTGCAGATGTCGCCCATGATCATGAAGGTTGCGGTGCCGCCGGAGAAGCATTCGCCGAGGTTCGGGCAGGACGCTTCTTCGCAGACACTGTGCAGCTTGTGCTTGCGCAGCAGGCTCTTGATGCGGTCGACTTCCGGCGAAACCGGGATGCGCACGCGGATCCAGTCGGGTTTCTTCGGCAGTTCGGTAGTCGGGATGATCTTGACCGGGATGCGTGCAACCTTCTCGGCGCCGCGCAGCTTGACGCCGGCTTCAACCTTGGGACGCGGGGCCGGGCGCTCGGTCACGTCGAGCGTCGGGATCATGGTTTGCACTGCATCAGTAGTCATATCAGTCGATTCCGCCCGTAAGGGTCGTCTGCTCAGCATAGTCGAGGTGTTTGACGAGCTGCGCGCGCAGCCGGGCACTTACCTCGGCAAATTCAATCGATCCTGCGTGATCGCTCAGCTGGGTCATGGCCAGCCCGGCGTAGCCGCAGGGATTAATCCGTCGAAACGGTTCCAGGTTCATATCCACGTTCAGGGCCAGGCCATGAAAGGAACAACCGTGGCGAATGCGCAAACCCAGAGAAGCGATTTTCGCTCCATCGACGTACACGCCGGGAGCATCTGGCTTGGCGGCGGCGCTAACGCCGTAGCTGGCCAGCAGTTCGATGAGGCAGGCTTCCATGCGGCTGACCAGATCACGCACGCCGAAACCCAGCTTGCGCACATCCAGTAACAGATAAGCCACCAGTTGCCCGGGGCCATGATAAGTCACTTGGCCGCCACGATCGACCTGCACCACCGGAATATCACCCGGCAGCAATAGATGCTCGGCCTTGCCGGCCTGGCCCTGAGTGAACACCGGCGGGTGTTCGACGAGCCAGATTTCGTCGGCGGCATCGCTGCCGCGTTCGTTGGTAAAGCGCTGCATGGCATGCCAGACCGGCTCGTAAGGCATCTGGCCCAGTTCGCGAAAGCCCAGCGTGCCGTGCATCACAACACCATGTGCACGATGCCGGAAGCCCGCAGTTCGCTGTTGATGTTGTACAGCTGATCCTGATCGGTGGCGACGATGTGCAACTGGATGGTGGTGTATTTGCCGTTGCTGCTTTGACGCTCTTCGATGCGCTCATCATTGATGGTCGCGTGTTTCAGGACGATCGCGATGATCTTGTCCTTGTTGCCAACACCCGTATCGCTGATCACCTTGATCGGATAATCAGTCTGGGGAAATTCGATCTTTGGCGCCTTTACTTCGGTATCGGTCATGGCGTAACGGCCTCTATAGCGCAAGCCGTGGTAACGCACATGGCCCCGCACCGGATCGGGGCGGGGCCATGCAGGTCAACACAAAATCAGTTGAACAAGCCGTAGAAGAATAGACGGATGCTATCCCACATGCGGCGGAAGATACCACCCTCCTCGACGCCGTCCAGAGCGATCAGGTCAGCGCTGTGCACCACCTTGTCTTCCAGTTTGACTTCGACTTTACCGATCACGTCGCCCTTGGCGATTGGCGCAACCAGTTGCGGGTTCATGGTCATGCTGGCAGCGAGCTTCTTCAGCTGGCCTTTTGGCAGAGTCATGGTCAGGTCTTGCGCCAGACCGGCCTTGACCTGGCTGGTGGTGCCTTTCCATACCGGCGCCTGCGCCAGTTCAGTGCCCTTCTGGTAGAAGGTCTGGGTTTCGAAGAAGCGGAAACCATAGGTCAGCAACTTCTGGGTTTCAGCGGCGCGAGCCACTTCGCTGTTGGTACCGAACACCACGGCGATCAGGCGCTGGCCATCACGTACAGCCGAGGACACCATGCAGTAGCCGGCTTCATCGGTGTGGCCGGTTTTCAGACCGTCAACGGTCTTGTCGCGCCACAGCAGCAGGTTGCGGTTAGGCTGCTTGATGCCGTTCCAGAAGAACTCTTTCTGCGAGTAGATCGCATAGTGAGCCGGGTCTTCGTGGATGATCGCACGGGCCAGGATCGCCATGTCGTGCGCCGACGAGTAGTGCTCAGGGTTTGGCAGACCGGTCGGGTTCATGAAGTGGGTATTGGTCATGCCCAGTTCGGTGACGGTCTTGTTCATCAGATCGGCGAACGCGTCTTCGCTGCCGGCGATGTGCTCGGCCAGGGCGACGCTGGCGTCGTTACCGGACTGGATGATGATGCCGTGCAGCAGGTCGCTGACAGTCACCTGCGAACCGACCTTGATGAACATCCGCGAACCGCCGGTGCGCCAGGCGTTTTCGCTGACGGTCACCGGATCGTTTTCACCGATCTGGCCGCGACGGATTTCCAGGGTCGCGATGTAGGCGGTCATCAGCTTGGTCAGGCTGGCCGGTGGCAGACGCTGGTCGCCGTTGTTCTCGACCAGCACGTTGCCGCTGCTGGCGTCCATCAGAACATAGGCCTTGGCGGCCAGTTGTGGTGGCGACGGCATCATCTCGGCCGCGAAGGCGGCTGGCGAGAGGAGCAGCGGGACTAGCAGACACAGGCGTTTGGCAAAGGTGGTGATGTTCATCCGTCTCTCGAAATCGCTAATGGAAACTTGCCCGAAGGCAAAACTTATTCAGACAGCCTTCTAACGGGCCATCGCGTGTTCAGTTGCTCACTCCAGTCACCCTTGCCGGGCTTTTGTTCTTCGACGAGCCAACAACCTGGTTCACCCCCCGAATACCGCAAGTGAACCGTCAATCAAGGTCTACGTGTTACTCGGTGACCACGCTGGGCGAACCCAGATTGGCCAGCCGCACACTGTTCTGCACCTGGGCGATCTCACCCGGCGAGCCGATCGGCCCCAGGCGTACCCGGTGCAGGGTCTGCTGATTGCGCACGATCGAGCTGATGAACACCGGCGCGCTCACCATCCCGCTGAGCTTCGACCTCAGCAGCTCGGCAGCGTCCGGGTTGGCGAACGCGCCCACCTGCAGATACTGGCCAGACGCTGGTGCAGAAGCGTTTTTTTTTGCATCGATCTGCACGGGCACCACGGCCGCGGCGTGTTGCTGCGGCGGCGGCGTCCATTGCTCGACGGTACCGGCCGACGCGGTGATGACCGGGGCGCTATTCTGCGCCACTTGCGGCTCATTGAGCATCAGCGGCGCCGGACGGCCCTTGGCCGCCCACCACTGCTGCGGATCGATGCCTTCGACCTTGACCCGTGCGGTGCCGGTTTCGGCATAGCCGAGCTTCTTCGCCGCAGCATAAGACAAGTCGATGATGCGATCGGAGTAGAACGGCCCACGGTCGTTGACGCGCAGGATCACGGTCTTGTTGTTGTCCAGGTTGGTCACCCGGACGTAACTTGGCAGCGGCAAGGTCTTGTGCGCGGCACTCATGCCGTACAGGTCATACACTTCGCCGTTGGCGGTGTTCTGGCCATGGAACTTGGTGCCGTACCAGGACGCCGTGCCCGAAGCCACGTAGGTCTTGGATTCCTGCAACGGAAAATAGGTCTTGCCCAGCACGGTGTACGGGTTGGCCTTGTACGGGCCGGTGTGCAGGGTCGGTGTCGCATCCGGGATGCGCGAAACATCGACATCCCACCACGGCGCGCCGTCTTTGTGCGCGCGGTTGATGTCCAGGCCCGGTTGGGCGCGGACAGCGGTGGACGGGGTTTTCTGCGTCGGCGTACGGCTGGTCGTGCAACTGGCGACCAGGACTGCCAACGCAGCGAAAGCCACCAGCTTCAGGGGTTTATTGTTAGGCAATGCCTGCATTACTTGACGCCCCGTGCTTGTACCAGCTGTTCAGACAGTTGATGTACGGCCATGGCGTACATCACGCTGCGGTTATAACGCGTGATCGCGTAGAAATTCTGCAGGCCCATCCAGTATTCAGGGCCGTTGTCGCCTTCGAGGCGAAATGCGGTAACCGGCATATCATCGCGCAGCGCATCATGACTTGACCAGCCCAGCGCCCGCAACTCTGCGACCGTCTTCACCGGCTCGATACCAGTAGTCAGGCCTTCATCAACCTGCTCGCCGCGTACATCGGCACGGCTGACCACCGGTTCGCCGGCGACCCAGCCGTGGCGCTTGAAATAACTGGCGACGCTGCCAATGGCATCGTCCGGATTGTTCCAGATATTGATGTGGCCATCACCGTCGAAATCCACCGCGTAGGCGCGAAAGCTGCTCGGCATGAACTGCGGCAGGCCCATGGCCCCGGCGTACGAGCCTTTCAGGGTCAGCGGGTCGACCTGCTCTTCACGGGCCAGCAGCAGGAACTCACGCAGTTCCTTGCGGAAAAATTCGGCACGGGGAGGATAGTCGAAGCCGAGGGTCGACAATGCGTCGATCACCCGGAAATTACCGGTATTACGTCCGAAAAAGGTCTCGACCCCGATGATCGACACGATCACTTGTGCCGGCACGCCGTATTCCTGCTCGGCACGGGCCAGGGTCGCCTCGTGCTGACGCCAGAAGTCGACACCACGGGCGATACGCGCGTCAGTAATGAACATCGGGCGATATTCATTCCACTGCTTGACCCGTTCGGCGGGTCTGGAGATGGCGTCGAGAATCGACTGCTTGCGTTGCGCCTCGCGGAACACACCCATCAGTTGTTCACCGGCGAAACCGTAGTCGCGGGTCATTTCGCCGACGAATTCGGCCACCTGCGGCGAGCCTTCATAGTCGCCGGCCAGCGCTTCCTGCACGCTCCCCAGCAGGCCCACCAGGCCAACCAGCGGCGCGCATCGAGTCGCCCAGCCACGCATTACTTGCATTGCACTCTTCACCTTATTCAAACCTGTGCGATCCACTTGCGATGGGTATGGATCGACATCAAAACCCCAAACGCTGACAGCAGCGTCACCAGCGAAGTTCCTCCGTAGCTAATGAACGGCAACGGCACCCCCACGACCGGTAACAGGCCACTGACCATACCGATGTTGACGAAAACGTAAACAAAAAAAGTCATGGTCAACGCGCCGGCGAGCAATTTGCCGAACAGCGTTTGCGCCTGAGCGGTGATCACCAGCCCGCGACCGATCAACAACAGATAGATCAGCAGCAGCGCGCAAATCCCCACCAGACCGAACTCTTCGCCAAGCACGGCAATGATGAAGTCGGTGTGGCTTTCCGGGAGAAAGTCCAGGTGTGACTGGGTGCCGAGCAGCCAGCCTTTGCCGAATACGCCACCGGAACCGATCGCGGCTTTCGACTGGATGATGTTCCAGCCGGTGCCGAGCGGATCGCTTTCCGGGTCGAGGAAAGTCAGGACACGCTGCTTCTGATAGTCGTGCATGACGAAGAACCACATCGCCACCGACACCGGCACCGCCGCCGCCAATACGCTGAGAATCCAGCGCCAGCGCAGGCCGCCCATGAACAGCACGAAGGCGCCACCGGCGAGAATCAGCAGCGAGGTACCCAGATCCGGCTGGCGCACGATCAGAATGAACGGCACGCCGATCAGCATCAGGCTGATGCCGACGTGCTTGAGCTGCGGCGGCAAGGTGCGTTTGGACAGATACCAGGCGATGGTCGCCGGCATCAGGATCTTCATGAACTCCGAGGGCTGGAAGCGGATCACCCCGGGGATGTTGATCCAGCGCGTGGCGCCCATGGCGTTGTGGCCCATGATGTCGACGACGATCAGCAATATCACGCCGATCACATAACCGAGCGGCACCCAGCGCGCCATGAAACGCGGTTCGAACTGGGCGATGACAATCATCGCCACCAGGCCGATGCCGAACGACGTGGCCTGCTTGCCGAGCAGGTCCCAGCTCTTGCCGCTGGCCGAATACAGCACGAACAGGCTGCCGGCGGCGAGGATCAGCAACAGGATCAACAGCGGGCCATCGATATGCAGTCTTTGCAGCAACGTCGCGCGGCGACGCATCACATCCTCGCTGGAGAGCATGCGATCGAAGTTATTCATCACGGGCCGGGGCCTCCGCAGTGATAGGGCTGGCGTACTCGGCTTTCAGGTGGCCGTCCTGGTCGAGCAACCAGGCGTCCATGACCTGGCGCACCACGGGCGCGGCAACGCCGGAACCGGACTCACCGTTCTCGACCATCACCGACACGACGATTTTCGGGTCATCGGCCGGGGCGAAGCCGACAAACAACGCGTGGTCGCGGTGGCGTTCCTGGACCTTGGAGCGGTCGTATTTCTCGCCCTGCTTGATCGCCACCACCTGCGCGGTACCGGACTTGCCGGCGATGCGGTATTGCGCGCCGATCGCCGCTTTGCGCGCGGTACCACGGGCACCGTGCATCACCTGCTGCATGCCGTGGTTGACCTTGTTCCAGTCGGACGGGTCGCGCAGGATGATGTTCGGCATCGGGTTTTCATCCACCGGCTTGACCCCGTCGAGGGACTTGGCCAGATGCGGACGGTTCCAGATGCCCTTGTTGGCCACCAGCGCCGTGGCCTGGGCCAGTTGCAGCGGCGTCGACTGCATGTAGCCCTGGCCGATCCCGAGAATCAGGGTTTCGCCGGGGAACCACGCCTGTTTGCGCGTCGCCCGTTTCCATTCGCGGGACGGCATCAGGCCCGGGGACTCTTCGAACATGTCCAGCGAGACCTTCTGGCCGATGCCGAACTTGTTCATGTAGGTCGACAGCCGATCGATGCCGAGCTTGTGCGCCAGGTCATAGAAGTAGGTGTCGTTGGAACGCATGATCGCCGTGTCGAGGTCGACGAAGCCGTCACCAGTGCGATTCCAGTTGCGATACTTGTGGTCGTAGTTGGGCAGCATGTAATAGCCCGGGTCGAACACCCGGCTCGAAGCCGTGACTACGCCAGCGTCGAGACCGGCAATTGCCACCGCCGGTTTGATCGTCGAGCCCGGCGGGTACAGACCGCGCAGCACGCGGTTGAACAACGGCCGGTCGATGGAATCGCGCAACTCGGCGTAGGCCTTGAAGCTGATACCGGTGACGAACAGGTTGGGGTCGAAACTCGGCTGACTGACCATCGCCAGCACTTCGCCGGTTTTCGGATCGAGCGCCACCACCGCGCCACGGCGCCCGCCCAGCGCGGCCTCGGCGGCTTCCTGCAACTTGATGTCGAGGCTCAGGACGATGTCCTTGCCGGGAATCGGATCGGTGCGTTTGAGCACGCGCAATACGCGGCCACGGGCGTTGGTCTCGACTTCCTCGTAACCGACCTGACCGTGCAATTCCGGCTCGTAGAAACGCTCGATGCCGGTCTTGCCGATGTGGTGGGTGCCGCTGTAGTTGACCGGATCCAGCGACTTCAGCTCTTTCTCGTTGATCCGCCCCATGTAGCCCACCGAATGCGCAAAATGCGCGCCCTGCGGGTAATGCCGGACCAGTTGCGCGACCACTTCCACCCCGGGCAGGCGGAACTGGTTCACCGCAATGCGGGCGATCTGCTCTTCGGTCAGCTCGAACAGGATCGGCACCGGCTCGAACGGCCGACGGCCCTGACGCATGCGTTTCTCGAAGATCACCCGGTCCTCGGGCGTCAGCTCCAGCACCTCGACGATGACGTCGAGCACCTGTTGCCAGTCGCCGGAGCGCTCGCGGGTCATGCTCAGGCTGAAGCTCGGCCGGTTGTCGGCCACGACCACGCCGTTGCGATCGAAAATCAGCCCGCGCGTCGGCGGAATCGGCTGCACGTGGACGCGGTTGTTTTCCGACAGGGTCGAGTGGTACTCGTACTGGATCACCTGCAGGTAATACAGACGCGCGATCAGCACACAGATCAGCGCCACAATCACGATCGCACCGAACACGACACGGCTGCGCACCAGACGGGCGTCCTTTTCGTGGTCCTTGATGCGGATCGGCTGAGACATGAGGGCAGGCTTACTTGTGGTAAGGGTGGCCGGACAACACGGTCCAGGCACGGTACAACTGTTCGCCGATCAGGATCCGCACCAGCGGGTGCGGCAAGGTCAGCGGCGACAACGACCAGCGCTGGTCAGCGCGGGCACAGACTTCCGGTGCCAGCCCTTCCGGGCCGCCGACCATGAAGTTGACCGTGCGCGAATCCAGGCGCCAGCGATCGAGTTCGACCGCCAGTTGCTCGGTGCTCCACGGCTTGCCGTGAACCTCCAGCGTGACGACCCGCTCGTTGTGCCCGACCTTGGCCAGCATGGCTTCGCCTTCCTGGCGGATGAAACGGGCCACGTCGGCATTCTTGCCACGGGTGTTGAGCGGAATTTCCACCAGTTCCAGCGCCAGCTCGGACGGAAGACGCTTGGCATATTCATGCCAGCCTTCTTCCACCCACTTGGGCATGCGTGAACCGACGGCGATCAGGCGCAGTCGCACAGCAATCCCTTAGAACTGGTCTTTGTTGAGCTTGGTGAAATGCTCGTGGGTGTTTTCCGGGCTGTGGTGCTTGGCATCGGCCGCACGGCTTTGCTCGGCACCGGCCCACAGGCGCTCCAGGTCGTAGAACTGACGCGCCGAGGCAGTCATCATGTGCACGATCACCAGATCGAGGTCGAGCAGTACCCAATCGCTGTCGCCCTTGCCTTCTTCGCCCAGCGGCTTGGCGCCCTGCTTTTTCACTTCCTCGCGGACCTTGTCGAGCATCGCGTTGATCTGGCGATTGGAGGTACCGGTGGCGATGATCATGTAGTCAGTGATGCTCTGCTTGTCGCGCACATCGATGATCTGGATGTCCTGGGCCTTGACGTCTTCCAGCGCGGCGACGGCAATCTTGACCAGTTCGTCGCCCTTGAGCGGCTCGTTGGTGTTGACGGCTTCCGGCAGTGGTGCGCTCTTGAACGTGCCTTTGCGCTTTACTTTCGGTAGATCTTTATCAGTCATATGTAACTCGTTTTGCTCATGTATTCGGCGGCTTGGGGATACGGTGATCCGTATCGGTGAAGCGCGCCTTGTTCAGTTCGACGCACGGTACAGACCGTGCGCATCGATGTAGGCCAGGACCGCGTCGGGCACCAGGAAACGTACCGACTTACCGCTGGCCAGCAGTTGACGGATCTGGGTGGCGGAAACCGCGAGCGGTGTCTGCCAGACGAATGCAATCTGTCCGCTCGGCCCTTTCAGGGCCAGCGGGTCGCTCACCGAACGCGCTGCCAGCAGGTTGCGCAAGGCATCCGGCGGTTCGCTGTCGGCGTCCGGGCGCTGTAGCACCAGGATGTGGCAATGCTGGAGCAACTCTTCCCAGCGGTGCCAAGTGGGCAGGCCGCAAAATGCGTCCCAGCCCAAAAGCAGAAAAACCTGGGTCTCGGCGGGCATCTCTGCGCGCAGCGACTCCAGGGTATCGATGGTCCAGGACGGTTTGTCCCGCTGCAATTCGCGGGCGTCCACCACCAGCGGCGGCAATCCGGCCACCGCGCACTCGACCATCGCCAGCCGGTCCTGCGCCGACACCTGGGGTGTACCGCGATGTGGCGGCCGCGCGTTCGGCATCAGGCGCAACTCATCCAGCGCCAGCGCTTCGACAACTTCCAGCGCGCCACGCAAATGACCGATGTGCACCGGGTCGAACGTACCGCCCAGCACGCCAATGCGTTGCGGGCGCGACTCGCTGCCGGTGTGCGGCGCTGTCAGGTCGAGGTCGGTCAAGTCAGACCGTCGCCTGGCCGCGCAACTGGCCATCGCCGACCACGATGTACTTCTCGCAGGTCAGCCCCTCGAGCCCGACCGGGCCGCGGGCGTGCAGCTTATCAGTAGAAATGCCGATCTCGGCACCCAATCCGTATTCAAATCCATCGGCAAAGCAGGTCGGCGTGTTGATCATCACCGAGGCCGAGTCGACTTCCGCCACGAACCGGCGGGTGTCAGCGAGGTTTTCGCTGACGATCGAGTCGGTGTGATGGGAGCCGTAATGGTTGATGTGTTCGATCGCCTGCTCCAGACCGTCGACCACGCGGATCGACAGAATCGGCGCCAGGTACTCGGTGTGCCAGTCGTCTTCGCTGGCCGCGACCGCTTCGATGATCGCCCGGGTGCGCTCGCAACCGCGCAGCTCGACGCCTTTTTCGCGGAACTGCGTAGCCATCGAAGGCAGGAAATCCCTGGCAACGGCCTGATCGACCAGCAGGGTTTCCATCGCGCCGCAGATGCCATAACGGTAGGTCTTGGCGTTGAAGGCGATGCTTTGGGCTTTGGCCAGATCGGCGTGTTCGCTGACATAAACGTGGCAGATGCCGTCCAGGTGCTTGATCACCGGTACGCGAGCATCGCGGCTGATGCGTTCGATCAGGCCACGGCCACCACGGGGCACGATGACGTCGACGTATTCCGGCATGCTGATCAGCGCGCCTACGGCGGCACGGTCGGTGGTTTCCACCACTTGCACCACGGCGGCGGGCAGTTCGGCCTCGGCCAGACCGCGCTGAATGCACGCGGCAATCGCGCGATTGGAATGAATTGCCTCGGAGCCACCGCGCAGGATGGTCGCGTTGCCGGACTTCAGGCAGAGGCTGGCGGCATCGATGGTCACGTTCGGGCGGGATTCGTAGATGATCCCGATCACGCCCAGCGGTACGCGCATCTTGCCGACCTGAATACCCGACGGACGGAAGCTCATGTCGCGAATCGCGCCGACCGGATCCGCCAGTGCAGCGACCTGGCGCAAGCCGACGATCATGCCGTCGATGCGTGCCGGGGTCAGTTCCAGACGCTCCAGCAGCGCCGGCTCCAGACCGTTGGCGCGACCGGCAGCCAGATCCAGCTCATTGGCGGCGGCCAGCTCGGCGCGCGCAGCGTCCAGAGCATTGGCGGCAGCCTGCAAGGCGCGGTTTTTCTGCGCGGTGCTGGCGCGACCGATGACCCGGGAGGCAGCGCGGGCGGCGCGACCCAATCGGGTCATGTAGTCAAGAACGGACTCAGTCATGGTCTGCTGGGGTCTTGGCAAAGAGGAAAGCGGCAGATTATAGCTGCCGCGTCCCGGGACTAACAGCGGTGACGGGCGGATGGTCGAAATGAGCTGCGTTTGGCCGGCGTTCAGACGTAATTAAGCTCAGCGTTGTTATCATCACGACCTCTTGAGCCTGGATAAACCTTGCCCATCATGACCAACGTGCCCCTTTGCCCCGAGTCCGCGCGCCTGCCCGTGGGCCTGCCGGACAGTTTTTTCGACCGCGACGCCCAGGTGCTGGCGCAGGCGCTGCTCGGCAAAGTCATCCGCCATCGCGTCGGCGATCTGTGGCTGAGTGCGCGAATCATCGAAACCGAAGCCTATTACTGCGCGGAAAAAGGCAGCCACGCCTCGCTCGGCTATACAGAAAAGCGTAAGGCTTTGTTTCTGGATGGCGGCCACATCTATATGTACTACGCACGCGGCGGTGATTCGCTGAACTTCAGTGCGCAGGGGCCGGGCAATGCGGTGCTGATCAAATCCGCCTATCCGTGGGTCGATGAAGTGAGCGGTCCGGCGAGTCTGGCGCAGATGCTGCTGAACAATCCCGATGCCCAGGGCCGACCGCGTCCGACGCAGAAGCTCTGCGCCGGACAGACCCTGCTGTGCAAGGCGCTGGGTTTGAAAGTGCCGATGTGGGACGCCAAGCGTTTCGATCATGAACTGTTGCTGGTCGAGGACCCGGGACCGCCACCCGCGCAGATCATTCAAACCACCCGGTTGGGCATTCCGCTGGGCCGTGATGAACACTTGATGTATCGCTTCGTTGACGCTGCGTATGCGCAATGGTGCACGCGGAACCCGCTGCGACGGGGTCAGGTCGAAGGCCGGGATTATTTCCTTCTGTAAACGCTTACCCCTGTAGGAGCTGCCGCAGGCTGCGATCTTTTGATTCTGCTTTAAAGAAACAAGATCAAAAGATCGCAGCCTGCGGCAGCTCCTACCGGAATCATCAATAGTCTGGAGTTTTTCTGTATGGGCCCATGGCTCGATAGCATCACCGGATGGCTCGGCGCCAATCCGCAGTGGTTGGCCGCAGCGGTGTTCATCGTCGCGTGCGTGGAATGTCTGGCGATCGCCGGGCTGATCGTGCCGGGCACGGTGCTGTTGTTCGGCGTGGCGGTACTGGCCGGCAGTGGCGCGCTGTCATTGAGCGAAACGCTGCTGCTGGGCTTTCTTGGCGGCATCCTCGGCGACTTGATCTCGTACTTCCTGGGGCGGCATTTCCATCAGAACATCCGCCGCCTGCCGGGCCTGCGCCATCACCCGGAATGGATGGCCGGCGCCGAGTCGTACTTCCAGCGCTATGGCATCGCCAGCTTGCTGGTCGGGCGTTTCATCGGCCCGCTACGACCAATGCTGCCGATGGTCGCCGGGATGTGCGACATGCCCTTCCCGCGTTTTTTCGCCGTCAGCCTGCTGGCCGCTGCTGGCTGGAGCCTGGCTTATCTGTTGCCGGGCTGGGCCACGGGCGCGGCGTTCCGCCTGCCATTGCCTGAAGGTTTCTGGCTGGAGGCCGGGATCGTGGCTGCCAGCATCGCGGTAATGGTCGGCCTGAGCGTCAACAGCAGCGTGCGCCGCCATCGTCGCGCGACGATCTGGATCGGCGGCATGAGCCTGCTGATCCTGATCGGTCTGTTCATCGGCTATCCATACCTCACCGCGCTCGACAACGGCGTGATGACCCTGGTGCAGGAGCACCGCCAGCCAGCGCTGGACGAAATCGCCGTGACGCTGACCCTGATCGGCGAATTCCGCAACATGCTGCTGTTCAGTGCCCTGCTCGTCATTCTGCTGGTGCTGTGCAAGCAGTGGCGCCAGGCAATGTTCGCGGGCGCCACCATGTTGGTCACCGCAATGGCCAATACCGGAACCAAGTATTTTTTCGCCCGGGTGCGCCCGGAAGTGCTCAGCGATCCATTGACCACCTACAGCATGCCCAGCGGCCACGCTTCTGGCGCGTTCGCTCTGTTCCTGACGCTGGGCGTGCTGGCCGGGCGCGGTCAGCCGCCGCGCATGCGCCTGACCTGGCTGCTGATTGCCTGCATCCCGGCACTCTCTATCGCCCTGTCGCGGGTGTATCTGGGCGCGCACTGGCCAACCGACATATTGGCCGGGGCGATGCTCGCCAGTTGTGTGTGTGCTGCGATGCTGTGGTTGAGCCAACGTCAGGCGTCCCTTAATGCAATGCCGTTCAAGATCTGGTGGCTGATCCTGCCATCGATGGTTGCTCTGTTCGGCTTCTTCGTACTGCGCCACTTGCCACATACATTGTTGCGTTACGCCTACTAAAACAGACAACTCACAAGCCGGATTTTTTATACGCCGCTCTTTTGGAATATTCCGACAAGAGCGGCGTTGATTACCTACGCAAACTTCCTCTCCCCCGGTTAACTTTCCTGGTTATAAAACCGACATTTCCGCATTCCCAATTGACGCCAAACTAGCGTTACATAGTCCAGCCGGAACACGGTGGCGAAGTATTTCGCGCAACAGAAAATCCGTGAGTTCATTCCGCCCGGCTTGAGCACTTGCCAACAATCAATATTTATCCGGACCCGGCATTGAAGTTCTGCCGAGGCATTTATCAATTCATTCTTTGTCGAGTTATTCATGAGTCCAAAGATACCCCGCAAGACGCCTGTTACAACGCCGCATCAAACTGATCCGCACGCACCGGCACCACATCGCCCCTTGATCGATGCCAGCGCCGTTGAAATATCGAGAAGGACCGGTGGTCACGACCAGACGCTGCCCACAACAACTTCCGGCAGCCCCCTCGCCGATGCAAACCCGAGACTTCCGGCGATCGAAATCTTTCAGTTACCGACACACGGCGCTTATCGTTCGGAACATTCCACTTCAATAAACGATTACTGGTTGTCAGAGGCTTTTCTGCGTGGGATGAAGCCCGCTGACCCCGATGGATTTCGCTGGGTCGTTGGCAGAAAGTTCGTCGACGTCGAATATCAGGGCGCTTTGCAAACCACTCACGTCGGCGTGGATGAAACCGGCGCATGGCGCAGCAAGTTGCTGACCGAGCGCGTGCCCTCCGGGCCGCCTCTGTATAAAAACGCAGACAGCCCCACCTGGCGCCTGACCGAACAACCCGCGCCGAAGCGAGCGCGGCTCGCCCCCGCGACAACGCCCATCAATCAAAGCCGTTACAGTCCATCGGGGCGTTCGCCGGATGCTCAGGGTTACTACGAAATGCATCCGCTTTTTGCAGCGCGCACAGACCCCCCCCTGTTCGCCTTCAGGGATTCATTTGGCAATTTCATTCCGGTAGATCCTCCGTCGGGGGGATTCGCGGCGTCGCCGACCCACCTCAAACAGTGGACCGATCATGAGATCTGGCAGCTATATGGCTTGCAGGGCCAGGACATCGCGCGCTTTCGTGTCGAAGCTCAGGCCAGCGGCATGCCGCCACAGTGGGCACATCCCACAACCACCGGAAATCCGCTGACCGATCTGCTGCGCGACTCACTGCGCTGGCTGCATCCGCAGATGAGCCGTGCAGAGCGCGAAGCCTTTCTGCAATCGTTCAATCTGCTGCCCAGGCAGTTGACCCGCTTGCAGCAGGAGATGAGCAACCATCTGGCGATTCCAGCCTGGGCACTGGCGCACAAGCGCCTGTTGAATGACATCACCCACCCGCAACGCTTTGAGCAATTGGCCAAGGATGCGGTCGAGCAGCTCAACCTCAAGCACAATGCCCGCCACGACTGGTACGACGCCGAACAAGGCCTGACCCCCGAGGTCCGCGAGGCGCTGTTGAAACAGCTCGGTTACCTGCGCAACAAACACAATTGCCTGTATCGCACGGACATCCCGGCACTGTTTCGCGGTGACGAGCGCACGCCGTTCGAGCTGGCGAATGACGGCACCATGCTGCCCCGCTACCACCACGAACCCGGCGCCACCACGCACAAGCCGATCAGCGCGACGTTCAGTCTCGAGCAGGGCCAGATGTATGCCAGCGCCCCCGATCCCGCATACCTGCGCTTCAACAGCCAGACCCACAAATATCCGGGGCGCGACGCGGGTGACAGCAGCTCAGACAGCGGCGCAAGCGACGCCGATGATTCAAGCAGTTCCTCATCCGACTGGTCTGATCCTGAGAGTCCCGTCGCCTGGGATCACGAGCGGGGTTATCGGTCCTCGCGCACGCGGCAGACAGAAATGTTCATGTACGCCCTCGACACGCGCAATCTGGAAGTCGTCCCGCACGAAGAGAACATGGCGTTCAATTCCGCTGCGCGTGAGAACCCGCCGACCTGGTTTCCCTCCGACGATTTCGAGGGGCTGATTTCGGTCACCCGCAGCGGAGTTCCAGCCGAGCGTATCTGGTTACTGAACACAGACCTGAGCAAAGGCGCCAGGGTCGCAGACATCAAAGAACAGGCCGGCGCGGACGCTGAGCGCATTGAGGCGGCGACCCATGCCGGGCACGCCAACAAATTCCAATACGACCGACTGATCGACAAAGCGGAAGCGGCAGGACTGCCAATCCTCAAGCTGTCGGGCAATAAAAACGAGTTTGCATACGACATCGCCTGGCCCTGAACCGGGCACGCCATACAACGCCGGACAGGAGACCGGCACCCTCATGCACACCATTAAAGGATTAATACGTTTCGAAACTCATTGTCCCTGCGACCCATATCGCCCACGTTCGCGCACTTGAAGTTACCCCCATCGACGTCTCGGCGAATCCCCATGCGCCGCCCACCCATATGCGCAATCAGACGCAGGCGCCTGACATTGATCCGTCGCTTCGCAAGACCCTCAAAGCCTTGGACAAGCATCTGGGCCTGCTACGCATCGGTGAGATCATGATCAGTCGGGTCGAATTGCAGGCACTGGGGGCGACCATTGACGGTCAACCGGTCAGTGCGGCGAACGCCCACATGAAGAGCGTGGATCAGGCGTTTCTCGACCGACTCAATTTTCAATCGGCGCAGGTGCAGTCGCGCTTGCAGGCCGTGGATTTCCCCGCCAATGACATAGCGGCAATGCTGTTCTACGAAATTGCCTGCAAGCGCTCGATTGATGCCGGCCCACTGTTCATCAGTGATACACCACTGGTTTCCGGCAGCGCCATGGATCGTCTCAACAAGCTGGGCAAGGCTGCGCAAAAGCTGGAAATCCACCGTGCGGACGCGTTTGAAAACACACCGGGCTGGATCAACAAGAGCAAAAGCTATCTGATGAGCGGCGCAGGCGTCGGCATGCAAGCCTTCGGCATCTACAGCAGCTACATGGCGCTGACCGATGCGATCAAGAAAGGCGAGGCACTGGAAATGCTGTACTACGGCGGATCCATCGCTGCAGAACTCGGCTCGCTGATCATCGAGCAGGGCCTGACCAGAACAGGCCAGGCGATGCTGACTCAGGGCAGCAACGTGCTGAGGGGTTTTGCGCTGACCTCAATCGGCAAATACATGAGCCGTGGTGCGGGACTGTTCGCCAGCGCGATTACCTTGCCGTTCGACATCGTTGACGCGATCAAATCCTTCAACGCCGCCGCCGCAACATCGGGCAAACAAGCTCAGGATCATTATTTCAGCGGTGCCCTGAGTGTAGCGGGCGCGGGTATCAGCCTGGTGCTGGGCGTCGCCGCGCTGGCCGGCTTCGGCAGCGTTGCCGGCCCGCTCGGCCTTGCGGCCGCTGCGCTGCTCATCGGCGGATCGATGATTTATCAGGCCGCCAGGGTCGTCGACGATATCGACGACTACATCGAACTGACGACACTCGAGCGTCTGCGCTCGGGATGGTTCGCCTTCACCGGCAAGGAACTGGACACCGAGGTGATGGATCGCTTCAAACTGTCCAGGCTTTACAGTGACTATGGAAAACAGCTCGAACTGTCGGCGCAAGACATGCTGGCCGGTGCTTACAAGGACTCCATCGCACAGGTCGTCAATGGCGCGTTTCGCGCTGAACTGCGCCCTGTCGAACTGTGGCGTTACCAGTGGGACGAAAGCGCCGGGCAGTTGCCGTTCAAACTCGACAGCCAGGCGGTGATCGTTGGCGGCGACGATGCAGTCGACGCGAGCCTCGGATTACCCGACAACCTCAAAGGCATGATCAGCGGCAGCCCAGGCGAAGGCAAAGGCGTGTTCTGGCGTCTGGGTGATGGCAACGACCGCGTGGTTGGCGTCAAGGCGCGGCCCAACCTCTTCACTTACCGCGACGGCCATAAGGCACTGACGGGCGGCGACACAAATGATGCGTTCTACCAGGAAGTCTCTGATCAGGAACTGGATCGATCGAGCAAACCGCCGCACATCAATGTGCTGGATGGCGGTTCGGGCAACGACCTGGTTGCGTTCGAAGGCGTCCGCCCGATTACCGACACGCGTTACATCGGTCACGACGTCAATCTGCAGACCGGCAAGGTCTCACTTCGCGGCCCGGACTCTGCGAACGACACCCTCGAAGTCGCCCATCTGACCTCTATTGAAAACGTTGCGACCTTGCGCAAAGGCACGAGCACTATCACGGGCAATGACCAGCCCAACCAGATTTCCGCCAACGGTTACGACCGCATCAGCGCCGGCGACGGCAACGACACGATCGCAATCTCTGGTACCGAGTGCACGGTGGAGGGCGGCGGCGGCGAAGATCGCTATTACATCGCCGACACCAATGCACGTACAACGATCATCGAGTGTGGCGACCATTCGAGCCTGATCGAATTCGGCTGGCCGATGGCGGTCATTCAACGCTGGCAAATCATCGGCACCTCACTGGTGGTCAACTCCTTGCGCGGCAGGGACGGCAGCGACCCCGACCATGTGCTGACCCTTGAAAACGTCTATCGGACAGTCAACGGTCAGCGCCAATTGAACAATGCTCGGTGGGTGTTCCGCACTCTCGATGGCTATGAACTGCGCGCGCAACTGCCCACTCGACCTGGAGAAGCGTTGAGTCAGGACATCGAGGTTGCCGTCACTGTCAGCGGACGGCCGGCACCCGCCCCGGCAATCGTCAACGGTGGCACGGTGGCGCTGGACGGTCAGGGCGTGCGGCGCCACTTCGTCGCACGTACCGAGCACAGGGTCGAATTCGTCGCCACAGGCGACGCTACCGGCGCCCGTACCATTTACCTGGATTACCAGGACAGCGAGATCGTCGACGTGGTGGTCAGCTATGGCGTGGAATTGCGCCAGGGTGTTTCGGGCAATACGCACCTGACCTACAACAACATCAGCCTGTCGATTCTGCTGCCATCCAGAGTGCTGGCCTTCAAAGGCGTGATCCAGACGATTGCCGCCGCGACGGGCTACAGTGGCCAAAACAGCCTGAAGGTCACGACACCGCTTCTGGCCCGGGACATCATGCTGGTCATGCAGGATGACGTTTCATACCGCGTGCAGGTGCCCGCGTTCGATTACCGGGACGACGCCAGAAACCCCGGAATCCGTGTGCTCAGCTCGCGGAGCTGGTTGAAGCGGCGCAACGGAAAATATCCATTCATCCGCCCGCTGGTCAGCGAGAAACCATCACTGGGCGCCCAGAACAGCAAAGTGGTCATCGAATCGCGGCCGCACACCGGGATTTATCTGCTCGAAGGCAAAAGCGCGACTTACGACGTTTATCTCTCCAGCAACAGCATCCTGCGTCTGGCCACACCGGGCGCTGCGGCAAAAACGGCCAATGCATCGAGATGGAATCTGTTCACCCGTACCCTGACAGAAACCGTCACGCGCGCCGACATTCAGCTCCAGGGCAACCGCCTGCGCATTGCCAGCGTCACGGTAGAGTTGCCGGACATCTTGGATGACACTCCGGTGGAGTGCATTTGTGTGGTGACGTCAGCCGGCAACATTTATGAAGTGTCGCTGTTGTTTGAGGTGTTGCAGCTGTATGTGATCGATGCTCGTGGCTACGCCAGTGTCGAGGCATTGCTGACGGATATCGACAAGCACAAACAGCGCCACGAACTGGCCGCGCGGGTCTACGTCACCCACATCGGCTACAAACCCGAGACAGCGGGCACGCTGGTTTACAACTCGGTGAGCAATCAATGGCGCCTGCTCAATGATCTGCAAGAGCGCGTCGACCGCGAAGGTCTGTTTATCCCGGTCAACATGAGCTGACGGTGCGCTGCCGGTTTCAACATCGTGTCAGGCTGGGCCTGCGCTGATCTTCGTTTGCGCCTTGAGTCATGCGTTTTGCAAGTGAAACTAGGCGAACAGTTCGCCCTGCAACTCGTCGAGTAATGCCTGGATCGCATCCAGCCGTTGCTGAGGGTCGTCGAGTTGCAGCAGATCGATCTTGTCTTCTTCGGCGAACGGCAACAGGTAGGCAAGCTGATTGGCCAGTGACTGTTGACCGGCGGCTTCAGTGCCCATGTCCAACGCTTCGACCATCGGGTGTTCGGCCAGCGCCTTGAGCAGCGCGACCAGATCGGCGTCCTCGTCCTGCAACGGTTGCTCGGGCTCATCGTCCAGCCATTCGACGTCGGCGACGATCAACTGATCGCGCTGCACTTCGGTGCGCAACACCGTGAAACGCCGCCCGCCCTGGACACGAATGCCGAGCAGGCCGTTGTCCTGTTGCTGGAAATCGGTGATCCGCGCTTCGCAGCCAACCAGCGCAAAACCTTCCGGCGCAACGCCGACTTCGCTGCCCTCAAGGATGCACACCACCCCGAAGCCGACGCCCTGTTTCATGCAGCGGCCGATCATGTCGAGGTAGCGCGCCTCGAAGATCTGCAGATCGAGGTTGCAGCCGGGGAACAGCACCGTGTTCAGCGGAAAAAGCGGCAGACTCATAGACATTTCCTTACACCACCATCGACACCGCCAACGGCAGGAACACCGCCGTGGCCACACCCATCAGACTCATTGCCAGCGCGGCGAACGCGCCGCACTCATCGTTTTCCTGCATCGCCACCGCCGTGCCGACCGCATGAGCGGTCATGCCCAGCGCCATGCCGCGCGCTTCGGGGCTGTGCACGCCGAGGCGGGTCAGCAGCGCCGGGCCGAAGATCGCGCCGATGACCCCGGTGATCAATACAAACACCGCTGCCAGCGCCGCCACACCGCCGATCTGCTCGGCAACCAGCATGGCGATCGGCGACGTCACCGATTTAGGCGCCATGGTCATCAGGATCATGTGATCGGCACCGAACCACCAGCCCAGCGCCACGCCCATGCCCGTTGCGACCACCCCGCCTATCACCAGAGTAGTAAAAATCGGCCAGAACAATTGCCGGATGCGGCGCAGATTCAGGTAGAGCGGCACCGCCAGCGCCACCGTGGCCGGCCCCAGCAGAATGCTGAGGATTTCGGTGCTCTTGCGATACTCCGCGTAGGTCAGGCCGCAGCCGACCAGCACACCGATCACCAACAACATGGAGACCAGCACCGGTTGCAGAAAGATCCAGCGGGTTTTCTCGAATGCCGCCAGCACCAGTTGATAAGCGCCTAGCGTGATGCCAATGCCGAACAGCGGATGATGAATCACCGAGGTCCACGCGCCTTGCCAGTCGAACAGCATCAGGATTCCTCCGCCGGCGGCGCATGACGTTTGACCAGCCGTTGCATGAGCACGCCGGCAAAGGCCATCGACATGATCAGCGAGACCACCAGCGCGCCGACGATCGCCCAGAAATCGGCGGCAATCGCCGTGGCATACACCATCACGCCCACCGCTGGCGGCACCAGCAGCAACGGCAGATAACGCAGCAGGCTGCCCGCCGCCTGATTCAGCGGCTCGCCGACTTCACCGCGAATGATCAGGAACACCAGCAACAGCAGCAGCCCGATGATCGGCCCCGGCAATATCGGCAACAGCAAATGATTGAGCGCCGTGCCGAGCAGTTGGAACAGCACCAGCAGGGTCAGGCCACGTAACAACATCTGACATCTCCGTCTTCTATTTCACCCAGCAGGGGCTCGGCATTATAAGCATGCCGGCGCTATGGACCGGCATTCGCCAAAAGCATGGTCGGTTGACCTGAGGAAATCGCCATGATGATCTACAGTGGTTCGCAGGCCGGTCAAATCCGCCCCCTGAAAAACTATAAAACCGATGAACCCAAGGAGAGTCTCAATGCCCTATGTTCCCGTTGCAGAGCTCAAAGATTATGTCGGCAAGGAACTTGGACGTTCCGAATGGCTCACCATCGATCAGGAGCGCATCAACCTGTTCGCCGAAGCCACTGGTGATTTTCAGTTCATTCACGTCGATCCGGTCAAGGCTGCGCAAACGCCGTTTGGCAGCACGATTGCCCATGGTTTCCTGTCGCTGTCGCTGATGCCGAAACTGATGGAAGACATCCTCGTGCTGCCCGAAGGCGTGAAGATGGTCGTCAACTATGGCCTGGACAGCGTGCGTTTCATCCAGCCGGTCAAGGTCAATTCGAAAGTCCGACTGAAGGTCGACATGGTCGAAGTGACCGAGAAAAAACCCGGCCAGTGGCTGCTCAAGGCCACCGCGACACTGGAGATAGAAGGCTCGGACAAACCGGCCTACATCGCCGAGCCGCTGTCACTCTGCTTCGTCTGATCATCCCGGATGCGAAGCAGCGCACGCTGTTTCGCGTCACGTCTGTATATATGCGACGCATAGCTGCGGCATACTCGGTCGCCTAATTGCCCGGATCCCGCTATGCGCTCAATCGCTCGACTTGCACCCCTTGCCCTGACCCTGATGCTCACCGCTTGCGGCGACGGCGAATCGCTGTTGCCGCCGGATGCGCGCCTGCCCGATGGCGGACGCTATCGCGGTGAACTGGTCGACGGCTTGCTGCAAGGTCAGGGCCGCGTCGACTACCCCAACGGCAGCTGGTACGCCGGAGAGTTCGACAAGGGTCAGTGGCACGGGCAAGGCGAATGGCATGGCAGCAACGGCGAGGTCTATCGCGGCCAGTTCCAGCAAGGTCTGTTTGATGGACAGGGCAGCCTGAGCACCAATGCCAGCAGTTATACCGGTGGTTTCAAGCAGGGCCGGCGCGATGGCGAAGGTACGCTGAAAGAAAACGGCATGACCTATCGCGGCGAGTTCAAGGCTGACCAGTATTCCGGCCTCGGCCGTCTGGAAATGGACGACGGCAGCTCCTATCAAGGCCAGTTCGCCCACGGCAAACCCAACGGCGAAGGCCAGCGCGGCGATGCCAGCGGCAATTCGTTCACGGGCCATTTCGTCAACGGTCAACTGGAGGGCAACGGCACTTACAACAGCGCCGACGGCGATATCTACGTCGGCGGCTTCAAGAACAATCAATTGCACGGCAAAGGCCGCTACGAGAACGCCGACGGCGACGTCTGGCTCGGCCAGTTCAAGGAAGGCGCGCTGACCGGCAAGGGCGAACTGATCGGCGCTGATGGCAGCCATTACATCGGTGTATTCAATGACTGGCGCTTCACCGGCCAGGGCCGCTTGAACCTTGCCGATGGCAGCTTCTACATCGGCGGCTTCGACAACGACAGCTATTCAGGACGCGGTACTCTGGTGCTGACCGATGGCAGCGTGCTCAGCGGCACCTGGATCAACGGCCAACGCGTACGTGACGCCGACGGCAAGTTACTCCCCGACACTCTCGAACTCGGCTTGCTCGCCCAGGGCCGGTTGCTGGACGACGCACTGACGGCGATCCCCGCTTCGACTCCGGCAGTCGAGTTGTACACCCTGACCCTCGGCGGCGACGGCAAGCAAAGCGTGTTCCTGCGTGAATCCGATTACGTCGCCAACATGCTCAGTACGCGCTTCGGCGCCTACGGCCAGATCCGCCTGGTCAATCATCGCGATCATCTCGGCGACCGGCCGATGGCCACCCGCGAAAACCTGCGCCGCGCCGCGCAAGCCCTCGCCGAACGCAGCGGGCCGGAAGATCTGCTGTTCATTTATCTGACCAGCCACGGCACCGCCGAACATGAACTGGTGCTCGACCAGCCGCGCATGGAACTCGCCGATCTGCCCGCCGATGAACTCGCCGCCGTGCTCGCGCCGCTGAAGCATCGCGACAAGGTCATCGTGATTTCTTCGTGCTATTCCGGCGGTTTCATCCCGGCGCTGAAAGACGAACGCACGCTGATCATGACTGCCTCGCGCGCCGATCGGGTGTCGTTCGGTTGCTCGGAAGAAGCCAACTTCACCTATTTCGGCGACGCGCTGTTCGCCCAGGCGCTGAACCAGACCGACGACCTCGAACAGGCATTCAAACTGGCCAAGGCCACCGTTGCCGAACGCGAGCTGGCCGACGGTTTCGAAGCCTCGGAGCCGCAGATCTGGGCGCCGAAAACCGTGCTGTCGCATTGGCAGCTGCTGCGAAAACAGCAGGCGCGCAAAGCGTTGCAAAGCAGCGCATTGAACGACGCGGCGAAAAAAGGCAACTAAGCTGAACAGTATCAAGGGAGAGACACTATGTACTTGACGCCTCAGCACGTATTGCTTGCCGGAGCCACCGGACTGACCGGTGAACATCTGCTCGACCGTTTGCTCAACGAACCAACCATTACCCGTGTCCTCGCCCCTTCGCGCCGGCCGCTGGCCGAGCATCCCCATCTGGAAAACCCGGTCGGCGACCCGCAAGCGTTTCTACCGCAGCTCAGTGGCCGGGTCGATATCGCCTACTGCTGCCTCGGCACCACGATCAAGCAGGCCGGCTCCGAAGAAGCCTTTCGCGCAGTCGATCTGGACATGGTCGTGGCGTTCGCCAAGCGCGCGCGGGAGATGGGCGCGCGGCACCTGATCGTGATCAGTGCGATTGGCGCCGATCCGAATTCCTCGGTGTTCTACAACCGGGTCAAAGGTGAAATGGAACAGGCCCTGCGCGCGCAGAACTGGCCGCAGCTGACCATTTGCCGACCTTCGCTGTTGCTTGGCGAACGCACCGAACCACGCCTGGTCGAGCAACTGGCCGGGCCATTGTCGAAGCTGATTCCGGGCAAATACCACGGCATCGAAGCGTGCCAGTTGGCGCGAGCGATGTGGCGCCTGGCGCTGGAAGAACAGGATGGCGTGCGGGTGATCGAATCGGATGAACTGAGGAAGCTCGGCAAATAATCCATCCACCCATGATGATCGTTCCCACGCTCTGCGTGGGAATGCAGCCATGGACGCTCTGCGTCCTAAAAAGCGTGACGCGGAGCGTCACAGGATGCGTTACCACGCAGAGCGTGGGAACGATCAGTCGCTACAATCCACCAGTCGCTTGAAAACCTACTCCAATCACCGTCAGCAACGACAACGGTAACAACAGCGTATCGAGCAACGCGCTGGCCGGCAGGTCCACTCCCGGATAGCTCGGCGCCTCGGCACCGAACCGGTCCATCGCACAACACCCGCCGTTCAACGCATACAAATCCAGCCGCGTCCCGGCATACACCACCGGCGCGCCGGGTTTGGCCGCATCCAGCGTGCGCACGGTAGCGCATCCAGCCAATTGCAGGGCCAGCACAAGCACCAGCAGCTTATTCATCACTGCTCAAGTGATGCTCACCCCAACGCGGCAGCATGTCCTGCGGGATGCCGAGCAGATTGAGGATCCGCGCCACAACGAAGTCGATCAGATCATCGATGGTCTGCGGCTGGTGATAGAAGCCCGGCGAGGCCGGCAGTATCGTCACGCCCAGATTCGACAGCTTGAGCATGTGCTCCAGATGAATGCTCGAGTACGGCGCCTCGCGCGGCACCAGAATCAACTGGCGGCGCTCTTTCAGCGTAACGTCCGCCGCGCGTTCGATCAGGTTGTTGCAGGCGCCGGTGGCAATCGCCGACAGCGTGCCGGTCGAACACGGCACCAACACCATGGCTGCCGGCGAGCCGGAGCCCGAAGCCACCGGCGACATCCAGTCTTCCTTGCCATACACGCGAATCTGCCCGGCAGCGGCGCCGGTGTATTCGGTCAGAAAGGCCTGCATCATCTGCGGCTTGTTCGGCAGGGACACATCGGTCTCGGTGGCCATTACCAGTTGCGCCGCCTTGGAGATCAGGAAGTGCACTTCGCGATCTTCGCGCACCAGGCAATCGAGCAGGCGCAAGCCGTACTGCGCGCCCGATGCGCCGGTCATCGCCAGGGTGATGCGTTCCGGGCCGCCGGCCTGGGAAAAACTGTTCATTGCAGTGCCTCGGCGAGCTTGCCGTGCAGGCCGCCGAAGCCGCCGTTGCTCATGATCACCACGTGGGTGCCGGGCTGCGCCTGGCTCTTCACGCGCTCGATGATGCCTTCCAGCGAATCGCTGACGATGGACGGCACGGTGCATAACGCTGCGGTGGCGCCGAGGTCCCAACCGAGGTTGGCCGGGGCATACCAGATCACCTGATCGGCATCGACCACGCTGTCCGGCAGACCGTCACGGTGGGCGCCGAGCTTCATCGAATTGGAGCGCGGCTCGATGATCGCAATCAGTGACGCGTCGCCGATGCGTTTGCGCAGGCCATCAAGCGTGGTGGCGATAGCGGTCGGGTGGTGAGCGAAGTCGTCGTAAATGGTGATGCCGCGCACCTCGGCGACTTTCTCCATGCGTCGTTTGACGTTCTTGAACGCGCTCAAACCGGCGATGCCCATCGATGGCACCACACCAACGTGACGCGCCGCAGCCAGCGCGGCCAAGGCATTGGCGACGTTGTGCTGACCGGTCAATTCCCACTCGACGGTGCCCTGGGACGCGCCTTCGAACATTACTTCGAACGCCGAGCCGTCTTCGCTGAGCAACTTGACCTGCCACTGACCGCCGGCGCCGGTGGTTTGCACCGGGGTCCAGCAGCCCATTTCAATCACGCGCTGCAAGGCCGGCTCGGTGGTCGGGTGGATGACCAGCCCTTCGCTCGGAATGGTGCGCACCAAGTGGTGGAACTGACGCTCGATTGCTGGCAGATCGGGGAAGATGTCGGCGTGATCGAACTCAAGGTTGTTGAGGATCGCAGTGCGCGGACGGTAGTGGACGAATTTCGAGCGCTTGTCGAAGAAGGCGCTGTCGTATTCATCAGCCTCGATCACAAAGAACGGCGTACCGCCCAGGCGCGCCGACACCGAGAAATTCTGCGGCACGCCGCCGATGAGGAAACCCGGGCTCATCCCGGCATGCTCCAGCACCCAGGCGAGCATGCTGCTGGTGGTGGTTTTGCCATGCGTACCGGCCACGGCCAGCACCCAGCGACCTTGCAGCACGTGGTCAGCCAGCCACTGCGGGCCGGAGACGTACGGCAGGCCTTTGTTCAACACATATTCCACCGCCGGGTTGCCACGGGACATGGCATTACCGATCACCACCAGATCCGGCGCCGGATCGAGCTGTGCCGGGTCATAACCCTGCGTCAGCTGAATGCCCTGGGCCTCGAGCTGCGTGCTCATCGGCGGATAGACGTTGGCGTCGGAGCCGGTGACGTGATGGCCCAGCTCTTTGGCCAACACCGCCATCGAGCCCATGAAAGTCCCGCAGATACCCAGAATATGAATGTGCATAGTCGACCTCGTAAAACATGGCCGCAGGTTAGCGTAGGGAGGGGGAAATGGCACTCTTTAGCTGAAGGATGGAGACGGGTTGGCGGCTACATCTGCGCACGGCTTCAGACCGCAGCCCCTCACCCCAGCCCTCTCCCGAGGGAGAGGGAGCCGATCTCGGTCGCTTTCAAATTTTTAGTTCGGCTCGATATTTCAGGTCGGCGTAAATCGCCAAAACACCTCGGTCAGTCCCCTCTCCCTCTGGGAGAGGGTTAGGGTGAGGGCTTTCAGCTGACACGCCGCTCAATTCCGTGTTTACGCAGTTTTCTATAAAGGGTGTTGCGGCTTACGCCCAGTTGCTGCGCTGTATGGGTCATGTGCCAGCGCGTCTGCTCAAGCGCATTGAGCAATGCGACACGCTCGGCGTCATCCAGTGGCTGCGCGGCAATCTGCGCAGGCGCAGCCGCCGGTCGCGCCTGCCGAATCATCACCGGCAAATCCTCAACGCCGACCCGCCCGCCATCACACAACGCCGCCAGCATACGCAGGACATTGCGCAACTGCCGCACATTGCCCGGCCAATCGAACGCCAGCAACGCCTGCCGCGCCGCTTCGTCGATCAGGATCGTTTCACCCCCTGCCTCCTCGGCCAGGAGAAAGTCCAGCAACTGCGATTTATCACTGCGCTCACGCAATGCCGGCAACGCCACTTCCAGCCCGTTCAAGCGGTAATACAGGTCTTCACGGAAACTGCCGTCCTCGACTCGTTCGAGCAAATTGCGGTGCGTCGCACTGATGATGCGCACGTCCACCGCTTGCGGTTCACCGCCAATCGGCACCACTTGCCGATCTTCCAGCACCCGCAGCAAACGCGTCTGCAAGGCCAGTGGCATGTCGCCGATTTCGTCGAGGAACAAAGTGCCGCCATCGGCCTGTTGCAGCTTGCCGCGCATGCCGTCCTTGCGTGCGCCGGTGAAGCTGCCGCCGCGATAGCCGAACAGTTCGCTCTCGATCAGGCTTTCCGGAATGGCCGCGCAATTGAGTGCGACAAAAGCGTTGCCGCAGCGCTGGCTGGCCTGATGCACTGCCTTGGCAAACGCCTCCTTGCCCGAGCCGGTTTCGCCGTTGATCAACAGCGGCACGTCGCGCTCGAACACGCGCAGGGCTTTGCGAAACTCCGCCTGCAACGCTTCGTCGCCGAGGCAAATGCCGGACAGGCGGGGCGCTGGAGCAGTGATTGGCGTTGGAACAATGGCAGTAGGTTTGCGCGATTCACCGCGCAACACGGCAAACAGATGCCGGCCATCACGGGTGCGCAGCGGCCAACTGGCGCTGGCGTTGGCACTCGCGCGACCGAGCAGGTCATCCAGCGAACAGTCGAAAAACGCTTCCACCGGTTGCCCGAGCAAACCACCGCGAATATGCCCGAGCAGGTTCAGCGCACTCTGGTTGACCGCACTGATCCGCCCTTCGCCGTCAAACGCCAGCAGCCCTTCGCTGAACAGGCCGACGGACTCGGCCTGCAGATGAAAACGCAGCAACCATTGATTATCGAAACAGCGCAGGAAATAGCAGCTCTCGATCATCTTCGCCGACAGATTGACCAGCGCCATGGTGTGGAACTGGCTTTGGCGTGAAACGTCCGGCCGGGCCGAGGACACATCAAGTACCGCCAGCAATTCACCATGGGGATCGAACACCGGGCTCGCCGAGCAGGTCAGCCCGGTGTGGCGGCCGCGAAAATGCTCGTCCTGGTGAATGGTCAGCGCCTGACGCTCGACCAGGCAGGTACCGATGCCGTTGGTGCCTTCGCAGGCTTCGCTCCAGTCAGCGCCGAGCCAGAGACCGGCGCGCTCGAAAATCTTCCGTTCGGCCGGCGCGGTCACGCAATTGAGGATCACACCGCGCGCGTCAGTCAGCAGCACCGCATGGCCGGCGCCGGACAGTTGCTGATGCAGGCTGCTCATCTCGGTGCCGGCGATTTGCAGCACTTGCTGCAGACGTTCGCGACTTTCCAGCACCCGGCCATGCTCGAGCACGGTCGGCGCCATGGTCACAGAAGGATCGAGGTGATAGTCCTCAAGGCAACGCAGCCACGAACGGGCGATCGATGGATCGGCGCCGGGGCCGTGCACGTGCGGTTTGCCCTGGGTGACGGTGAGAACCTGGCGGGCATGGCGACTCAGATGGTTGTCGTGCATTTCTTATTGTTCTCCCCGGGGCGCGACGGCCCAAAGCATGAGGTGACGCCCAGCATCCTCCAGCCACCGACGCATTGCAATGCTGGCAAGACCGTCCGGTCACGGGCTGTGTCGCAACCGGTACAAATTGTCACGCGCGCTGTACCGAAACCGTCACAGCGGCTCTCCATTCGTCCGAGACAAACCGGCCAAGCCCTTGATTTGCCTGCCCTGCACGGCAGTGGCCCGAGCCTTGCTCTACGCTTATAGCAAGCGCACTTGCGCGTTTCTCTAATAAGTACAAAGCCAAGGAGAACATCATCATGCGTTACGCCCATCCCGGTACCGACGGCGCCAAAGTCTCGTTCAAGAGCAAGTACGGTAACTACATCGGCGGCGAATTCGTCGCGCCGGTCAAAGGTCAGTACTTCACCAATACCTCGCCAGTCAATGGCCAGCCAATCGCCGAATTCCCCCGCTCCACCGCCGAAGACATCGACAAGGCGCTGGATGCTGCCCACGCCGCCGCCGATGCATGGGGCGCCACTTCCGTGCAGGCACGCTCGCTGATCCTGCTGAAAATCGCCGACCGCATCGAAGAGAATCTCGAACTGCTGGCGATCACCGAAACCTGGGACAACGGTAAAGCCATCCGCGAAACCCTCAACGCCGACATCCCCCTGGCCGCTGACCATTTCCGTTATTTCGCCGGTTGCCTGCGCGCCCAGGAAGGCAGCGCTGCGGAAATCGACGGCAACACTGTGGCCTATCACATCCATGAACCGCTGGGCGTGGTCGGCCAGATCATCCCGTGGAACTTCCCGCTGCTGATGGCCGCGTGGAAGCTCGCGCCAGCGCTGGCCGCCGGTAACTGCGTGGTGCTCAAGCCCGCCGAGCAAACCCCGCTGGGCATCTGCGTGCTGATGGAACTGATCGGCGACCTGCTGCCGCCGGGCGTGCTCAACGTCGTGCAAGGCTTCGGTAAAGAGGCAGGCGAAGCGCTGGCGACCAGCAAGCGCATCGCCAAAATTGCTTTCACCGGCTCGACCCCGGTCGGCTCGCACATCATGAAATGCGCAGCGGAAAACATCATTCCGTCGACCGTGGAACTGGGCGGCAAGTCGCCGAACATATTCTTCGAAGACATCATGCAGGCCGAGCCGAGCTTCATCGAAAAAGCCGCCGAAGGCCTGGTGCTGGCGTTCTTCAACCAGGGCGAAGTGTGCACCTGCCCTTCCCGCGCGCTGGTGCAGGAATCGATCTACGACGAATTCATGCAGGCAGTGATGAAGAAAGTCAGCCAGATCAAACGTGGCGACCCGCTGGACACCGACACCATGGTCGGCGCCCAGGCATCGGAGCAGCAATTCGACAAGATCCTCTCGTACCTGGAAATCGCCAAGGGCGAAGGTGCGGAGCTGCTGACCGGCGGCAAGGTGGAAAAACTCGAGGGCAGCCTGGCCACCGGTTATTACATCCAGCCAACCCTGCTCAAGGGCACCAACAAGATGCGCGTGTTCCAGGAAGAAATCTTCGGCCCGGTGGTGAGCATCACCACCTTCAAGGACGAAGCCGAAGCCCTGGCGATTGCCAACGACACCGAGTTCGGCCTCGGCGCCGGCCTGTGGACCCGCGACATCAACCGCGCCTACCGGATGGGCCGGGCGATCAAGGCCGGTCGCGTGTGGACCAACTGCTACCACCTGTACCCGGCGCATGCCGCGTTCGGCGGTTACAAGAAGTCCGGCGTCGGGCGTGAAACCCACAAAATGATGCTCGACCATTATCAGCAGACCAAGAACCTGCTGGTGAGCTACGACATCAATCCGTTGGGATTCTTCTGATCCTGCGATGCTGATCGTTCCCACGCTCTGCGTGGGAATCCAGCCCGGGACGCTCCGCGTTCCTTCAAAGCCGAACGCGGAGCGTCCGTTGATACATTCCTATGCTGCGCGTGGGAACGATCAGGTTCCTGGCTGTAGCCGGGCCAATAAAACAATAAAAATGGTGAACCCTATGCCAAGCGAATCCCCGGCCGGCGCTCCGGCGACCGGCTCCTCCGTCGACTTCGAAAAAGTCGGCACCGATTATTTCCAACAACGCGAACTGAAAAAAGGCGCCGCCGGCTGGGTCCTGCTGGTGGGCCTCGGCGTCGCTTATGTGATTTCCGGCGACTACGCCGGCTGGAATTTCGGCCTCGCCCAGGGTGGCTGGGGCGGGATGTTTCTCGCCACGCTGCTGATGGCGACCATGTACCTGTGCATGTGTTTTTCCCTGGCCGAATTGTCGTCGATGATTCCCACCGCTGGCGGCGGCTACGGTTTCGCCCGCAGTGCGTTCGGGCCGTGGGGCGGGTTTCTCACCGGCACCGCGATCCTCATCGAATACGCCATCGCCCCCGCCGCCATCGCGGTGTTCATCGGCGCCTACTGCGAGTCGCTGTTCGGTATTGGCGGCTGGATGATCTATCTGGCGTTCTACATCATCTTCATCGCCATCCACATTTTCGGGGTCGGCGAAGCGCTCAAGCTGATGTTCATCATTACCGCCGTCGCCGCGCTGGCGCTGGGGGTGTTTCTGGTGGCGATGGTGCCGCACTTCGACGTTGCCAACCTGCTCGACATCCCGGTGACCACTGCGGTCGGTGCCAGCCCGTTTCTGCCGTTCGGCTATGTCGGCGTCTGGGCGGCAATTCCCTATGCGATCTGGTTTTTCCTCGCCGTCGAAGGCGTGCCGCTGGCCGCAGAAGAAACCAAAAACCCCAAGCGCGATCTGCCGCGTGGCCTGATCGGGGCAATGCTGGTGCTGCTGATGTTTGCCCTGCTGATTCTGATCGTCGGTCCCGGCGGCGCTGGTGCGAATTCGCTGCTGACCTCCGGTAATCCACTGGTCGAAGCACTGAGCAAAGCCTACGGTGGCTCGACCTGGATGGGCAGCTTCGTCAACCTTGTCGGTCTGGCTGGGCTGATTGCCAGTTTCTTCTCGATCATCTACGCCTACTCGCGGCAGATCTTCGCGCTGTCGCGGGCCGGTTACCTGCCGCGCAAACTGTCGCAGACCAACAAGAGCAAGGCACCGGTGCTGGCTCTGGTGATTCCCGGCATCATCGGCTTTGGTCTGTCGCTGACCGGCCAGGGCGATTTGCTGATTCTGGTCGCGGTATTCGGCGCGACGATTTCCTATGTGCTGATGATGGCCGCGCACATCACCCTGCGTATCCGGCGCCCCAAAATGGACCGGCCGTATCGCACGCCGGGCGGCATTTTCACCTCGGGTGTGGCGCTGGTATTGGCGTGCATCGCCGTGGTGGCGGGTTTCCTCGTCGATCCACGGGTGGTGATCGGCGCCGCGATCATCTATGGAGTGTTAATTGCTTACTTTGCTTTCTACAGTCGGCATCACTTGGTAGCGGGCACGCCGGAAGAAGAATTCGCGGCGATTCAAAAAGCTGAACAAGCCTTGCACTGATTGTCGAAAACCACGGCGCAGAGCTGTTCTGCGCCGTCACGGAGAACGCTGAATGGCCAGTTTTGCTCACACGGTCGGCGCGCAGACTTACCGCTTCGACAGCCTCAAAGACGTCATGGCCAAGGCCAGCCCCGCCCGCTCGGGGGATTTTCTCGCCGAGATCGCCGCGCTCAACGACGGCGAACGGGTGGCCGCGCAAATGGCCCTGGCGGACATCCCGCTCACGCACTTCCTGCAGGAAGCGCTGATCCCCTACGAAGTCGACGAAGTCACCCGGCTGATCATCGACACCCACGACAAACAAGCCTTCGCCGTGGTCAGTCACCTCACCGTTGGCGGCTTTCGCGACTGGCTGCTGAGTGACGCGGCGGACGAAACCAGCCTGCGCGCCCTCGCCCCCGGCCTGACCCCGGAAATGGTCGCCGCCGTGTCGAAAATCATGCGTGTACAGGATCTGGTGCTGGTCGCGCAGAAAATCCGCGTGGTCACCCAATTTCGCGGCACCCTCGGTTTGCGCGGGCGCCTGTCGACCCGCCTGCAACCCAACCACCCGACCGACGAGCCGTCCGGCATCGCCGCGAGCATTCTCGACGGCCTGCTCTACGGCAACGGCGATGCAATGATCGGGGTCAACCCGGCCACCGACAGCATCGCTTCGATCTGCGCGATGCTAGAAATGCTCGACGCAATCATCCAGCGCTACGACATCCCGACTCAAGCCTGCGTGCTGACCCACGTCACCACCTCGATCGAGGCGATCAACCGTGGCGTGCCGCTGGATCTGGTGTTCCAGTCGATTGCCGGCACTGAGGCGGCCAACGCCAGTTTCGGCATCAACCTCAACGTGTTGCAGGAAGGCTACGACGCCGGCCTGAGTCTCAAGCGCGGCACACTCGGGCAGAACCTGATGTATTTCGAAACCGGTCAGGGCAGCGCGCTGTCGGCCAACGCCCACCACGGCATAGATCAACAGACTTGCGAGACACGGGCCTACGCCGTGGCGCGACATTTCAAGCCGTTCCTGGTGAACACCGTCGTAGGATTTATCGGCCCGGAGTACCTCTACAACGGCAAGCAGATCATCCGCGCCGGCCTTGAAGATCACTTCTGCGGCAAGCTGCTCGGCGTTCCGATGGGCTGCGACATCTGCTACACCAACCACGCCGAAGCCGACCAGGACGACATGGATACCCTGCTGACGTTGCTCGGCGTCGCCGGGATCAACTTCATCATGGGCATCCCCGGCTCCGACGACATCATGCTCAATTACCAGACCACTTCGTTTCACGACGCCTTGTACGCCCGCCAGACCCTGGGCCTGAAACCGGCGCCGGAGTTCGAGCAATGGCTGGCCAACATGGGCATCTTCACCCAGGCGGACGGCAAGGTTCGCTTCGGCAACAACCTGCCGCCGGCCTTCCGCCAGGCCTTGGCGCACTTGGGATGAGTCTTATGGAAAAACCACCGGTCGATCCGCAAAACCCCTGGCTGGAACTGCGCCGTCTGACCCCGGCGCGGATTGCCCTGGGCCGCACCGGCACCAGCCTGCCGACGCGGGCGCAGCTGGATTTTCAGTTTGCCCACGCCCAGGCCCGTGATGCCGTGCATCTGGCCTTCGATCACAGCGAAATCAGCGCACAACTGAGCGAGCGCGGGCGGGAAACCCTGGCGCTGCAAAGCGCCGCGCCGGACCGACACACCTATCTGCAACGCCCGGACCTGGGGCGCAAGCTCAGCGATGAATCGGCGCAGACCTTGCGCGATTACGCCAGCCAACACCCGGGCGGGGTCGATCTGGTGATGGTCGTCGCGGATGGCCTGTCGGCGCTGGCGGTGCATCGGCACACGCTGCCGTTCCTGACACGCCTGGAAGAACAGATGAGCGGCGACGGCTGGTCCGTGGCGCCGGTGGTGCTGGTGAAACAGGGTCGCGTCGCCATCGGTGACGAGATCGGCCAACTGCTCGGGGCGAAAATGGTGGTGATGCTGATCGGCGAGCGCCCGGGCTTGAGTTCACCGGACAGCCTCGGGCTGTATTTCACCTACGCGCCGAAGGTCGGCCTCACCGACGCGTATCGCAACTGCATTTCCAATGTTCGGCTTGAAGGTTTGAGCTACGGCATGGCGGCGCATCGCTTGCTGTATCTGATGCGCGAGGCCTGTCGGCGCCAGCTGTCGGGGGTCAACCTGAAGGATGAAGCTCAGCTGCACACATTGGAGGCGGACGACGCTGTCGACATGAAAGGCAACTTCCTGCTCGATCCACCGCCAGCCTGAACCGTTTCCGCATTGCCTTTCTGCGCTGCTTTCAGGCAGGATCGACGCACGGCCGCCCGGGTTTCCCATCGCCGTCAGAGCAGTTGAAGACAGCCACTTGAAGACGAGACCTATCATGCGGATTATTCAAGCGACCCTCGAACATCTGGATTTGCTGACTCCTTTGTTCGTCAAATATCGCGAGTTCTACGGCTCCCTGCCTTACCCGGATTCCTCCCGCGCGTTCCTCGAAAAGCGCCTGCGCCGCAAAGAGTCGGTGATCTATCTGGCCCTGGCCGACGATGACGACAAGAAACTCATGGGTTTCTGCCAGCTCTATCCGAGCTTCTCTTCGTTGTCGCTCAAACGCGTGTGGATTCTCAACGATATCTACGTTGCCGAAGATGCTCGCCGGCAACTGGTCGCCGACAATCTGATCCGTACCGCGAAGAAAATGGCCAAGGAAACCCAGGCCGTGCGCATGCGCGTCTCGACCAGCGCAAACAACGAAGTGGCGCAGAAAACCTACGAATCGATCGGCTTCAAGGAAGACACCGAGTTCAAGAACTACGTACTGCCGATCAGCGACGAGCTCTGACTCCAACGGCTTCGGTGATGAGGGAGTTCGCTCCCTCGCCACGGCCACCTTTTCCCTGACAATTGCTCACTTCGCGACACTCCCCGCTACAAAACCGACGCGCTTTTCATCGCTCAGACCGTATAATCCCGATCTTTCCGGCTTGTAAGAAAAACTACACCCCGCTGTAGGCTTACACGAAGTCATCCGCACAGGCCTGCCGAGTCGGGCCGTCATACAGGTGCCCCCATGGATTTCAACCCGCTCGACCTTATCCTGCATCTCGATGTGTATCTCGATTTGCTGGTGAACAACTATGGGCCATGGATCTACGCCATCCTGTTTATGGTGATCTTCTGTGAAACCGGGCTCGTGGTGATGCCGTTCCTGCCGGGTGACTCGCTGCTGTTCATCGCTGGCGCAGTGGCGGCCGGCGGCGGCATGGATCCGGTGCTGCTCGGTGGCCTGCTGATGCTGGCGGCGATCATGGGCGACAGTACCAACTACGTGATCGGACGCACGGCCGGGGAGAAGCTGTTCAGCAACCCGAACTCGAAAATCTTCCGTCGCGACTACCTGCAAAAAACCCACGATTTCTACGACAAGCACGGCGGCAAGACCGTGACCATGGCGCGTTTCCTGCCGATCATCCGCACCTTCGCGCCGTTCGTCGCGGGCGTGGCGCGGATGCCGTACCCGCGTTTCTTCGGCTTCAGCGTGCTCGGCACCATCCTCTGGGTCGGCGGTCTGGTCACTCTGGGTTACTTCTTCGGCAACGTGCCGTTCATCAAGAAAAACCTCTCGCTGCTGGTGGTGGCAATCATCCTGCTGTCGCTGGTGCCGATGATCATCGGCGTGGTGCGCAGCCGGTTCGGCGGCACCAAAGTGCAATCGCACTGATCCGATGTGGTCACTGAGCGCCTGGCGACGCCGGCGCCTCCTGGCCAGGCACCCGATTGCCGACGACCTGTGGCAACGGGTGCGCCATCAACTCTCCTTCCTCGATGGCATCAGCGCTGCTGAAGACCAGTGGTTGCGCGAAGCCTGCGTGCTGTTTCTCGACGACAAACACCTGACCGCCCTGCCCGGTGTCGAACTGCATCAGGAGCAACGCCTGCTGCTCGCCGCGCAAGCACAGTTGCCGCTGATGCATCTCGGTGATCTCAACTGGTACCAGGGTTTCCACGAGATCGTGCTGTACCCGGACGACTTCCTCAGCCCGCAACGCCATCGCGATGCCAGCGGCGTCGAGCATGAGTGGGACGGTGAACACAGCGGTGAAGCCTGGCAGCAGGGGCCGGTGATTCTCGCCTGGCCCGGCGTACAGGCCAGCGGTGGCTGGGAAGGCTACAACCTGGTGATCCACGAGCTGGCGCACAAGCTCGATATGCTCAACGGCGACGCCAACGGCCTGCCGCCACTGCACACCGACATGCGCGTCAGCGACTGGGCCAAAGTGATGCAGGCCGCTTACGACGACCTCAACCGCCAACTCGACCACGATCCCGACACCGAAACCGCCATCGATCCCTATGCCGCCGAGAACCCGGCGGAGTTCTTCGCCGTCACCAGCGAATACTTCTTCAGCGCCCCGGATCTGCTGCATGAGGCTTATCCACAGGTCTACTTGCAACTGCAGCTTTTCTACCGGCAGGATCCGTTGGGCAGACTGCGGCAACTTCAGGCCACAGACCCGGTCTATCAGGCGCACGACTGAGCTCTGCACGACTTCTGGTACGTGGCGTCGGCGTAGGAATGTGCCTATAATCGCCGCCACTTTTTGGTCAATCCGGCCAAGTGTTTTTGGTCAACTACGGGGGCAACGCCCAATGAGCTACAGCAAGATTCCGGCTGGCAAAGACCTGCCGAACGACATCTACGTCGCGATCGAGATCCCGGCCAACCACGCGCCGATCAAATACGAAATCGACAAAGACAGCGATTGCCTGTTCGTTGACCGTTTCATGGCCACCCCAATGTTCTACCCGGCCAACTACGGTTACATCCCGAACACCCTGGCTGACGACGGTGATCCCCTCGACGTGCTGGTCGTAACCCCTTACCCGGTTGCTCCAGGCTCGGTGATCCGCGCGCGTCCAGTCGGCATCCTGAACATGACCGACGACGGCGGCGGCGATGCCAAAGTCATCGCCGTGCCACATGACAAGCTGTCGCAGCTGTACGTCGACGTGAAGGAATACACCGACCTGCCACCCCTGCTGATCCAGCAGATCGAGCACTTCTTCGCGAACTACAAGGATCTCGAGAAGGGCAAGTGGGTCAAGATCGAAGGCTGGGCCGGCGCAGACGCCGCCCGCGAAGCGATCACCAAGTCGGTTGCCGCCTACAAGGGCTAAGCAATTGCGCCTTGCGTGACGCTTGAAAAAACCCCGGATTTCCGGGGTTTTTTGTTATTGGCGTCTGCATAATCGACTCGGTTGTTCAGGTCTATGTAACTCGAAATACACCTTGGTCGGCCCCCTCTCCCTCCGGGAGAGGGTTGGGGTGAGGGGCTCTTGAAAAAGCCCGACTAAACAAACCGTTTAAATTCCTACATGCAGTTTTAATCTGTTTAATTTCCCACAAGTACGTCTTACATCCCGTCGCAAAATACAGGCTTTTTTTGAACGCCCGGTTTATTCAAACCGCTCTAGTCCGGCCGTAGACTCCGTGTTTATGAGAAAGAACACTAGCGGTCCACGATTCAAGGCACTCCTGGAAGCAGCGAACATCAGCACCACGGATTTCGCAAGGTTCTGGGGCACGGAAGCCCAAAACGTTCATAACTGGTACACCCGGGGCGTCCCGGCGTATCGCATGGAAGAAGTCTCACGCCTGTTGTCGGTCAATAGTGAATGGCTGAAAACCGGGGAAGGCGTCAAGGAGGTCGCGCGCCTGCACCCACCCGCCAGCAATGGCGACACGTTCGATGCCCAGGCCATCTGCGGCGTCTACACCGTCATCAACCCCAGCGACATCGACCTGGCATTTTTCAAGGAAACCCCGATCGCCAACGGCGACGGTAAAACCCACGTCATCCTCGACCCCGACCAATCCCTGCGCCTGCCCCGCGCCCACCTCGATCAACTCGACATCCAGCACGCCAACGCCATCTGCGCGCACATGATCGGCAACAGCATGGCCGATCGCATCGAAGACGGCTCCATCGTCGCCATCGACCGCGGCCTGACCCAGGTCGTCGACGGCGAAATCTACGCCGTAGAGCACGACGGCATGCTGCGCATCAAATACCTGCACCGCATGCCCGGCAACGGCCTGCGCATGCGCAGCCACAACAGCGCCGAATACCCCGACGAGGTCTTCCGGCCAGCGCAGATCGAAGAGCAGCGGATTCATATTCTTGGCTGGGTGTTCTGGTGGTCGACACTGGGCAAGCGCCGGCCGGTGGTGCCGTTTCTGTGATTGTTTGCCAGAACCTGTGGGAGCGGGCTTGCCCGCGAAAAGGCCCTGACAACCGGTACAAATCCGGAGTTTGTAGCGCTTCAGTCGCTCTAAACCGCACTTGAGACTGGGAATCCAAAGCAAAACTCAGTATCCTGCGCCCCACATTCGCGCATCGACCCGCCCAGCGGCTCGGATGACGCCCGACGCGGCAGACCAACGTCTGACCAAGTCCCACAGCCGGACGCAGATCCGGATGTACGTTTTGAAGGCTGGCGCGGTTTACCAAAAATAAACCAAGCCAGTCCCCGAGAAGCCGGCCACAAGCCGGCTTTTTAATGCCTGCAACAAACCATATCCATTGCTGAAATTGCATTCCAGCTTGTATAGCGCCCAATGCACTGGTTACCGTCCCGCCAAATATCGCAGGAAACACCAAATGCCCAAAACCTCATTCCCCATTGAGGACGCGCTGAAGCGCGCCGCCGAACGAGGCGAGCCGCCTGCCGAAGATAAGTTGGCCAGTGAAGAAGATGACGAACTTGCCGCCATCGTTCACGAGCGCCTCGCCGCTCCTCAGCGAATGCAGGTCAGTCTGGCTGATCTGTAAGCTGTTCGAGCGCCCAGCTACAGTTGCTGAATTTGTCCAACAACCCGTTGGACAAATTCCCCTCACGGATAACTGAACGACTTCACCAGCGTCAATTCCCCCGCCGTCCGCATCGGCACTACAAACGTCTCCATCTTCTCGCTCGGCGTGCCTTCTTCAGTAATCACCGTCACCTGCGCCGTGGTCAGCGCCTGAACCGCTTCATCCCCACCTTCGTCATCTCCGCGATATCCACCGCCGTAATAATTCACATACACCAGATACTGCCCCTTGATCGGCGCGGCCATGGCGGCGATTTCCGGGCCGTAGCCGGTGGTGACGTCGACGTCGAGGGCGGCGCCGTTGGCGGCGCTGCGGTTGCCGTACCAGATGTGGGCGCCGTCGGGGGTGATCAGGTGCAGGTCGAGGTCGGTGCCGTCGCTGTCCCAGGCCAGCAGGACGCGCAGTTTGGCCGGGGTGGAGCCGCCGCGGGCGTTGAGGAATTGCGTGCGGTGGCGTTGCTGGCCGTCGGCGCTGCGCACTTCGACGCTGTTGCTGCCGTTGGGGAAGGAGAACGGGCGATCGAAGCCGCCGGCGGGGTCGATTTTCAGTGGCATGCTGACGCCGTTGACGATCAGGCGCCCGGGTTCGTTGTTCTTCGGCACGGCTTTGATCTGGCCGCTGATTCTGGCGGTATTGGCCTGGCCAAGCGGTGTGTTGACCGACGAGGCCGGGTAGTTGACAGTCTGGCGAAAGCTCTCGCCCTCGCCTTGCGGTGCGCCGCTGCGCCAGCCGCCCACCGGGGTGTCGAGTTTGACGCCATCGGCGGCGAACGCTTGCGGCAGCACGTTGAGGGCACAGAGCAGCAGCAAGACCTGTGGATAACGGAGTGTCATGGTCTATTCCAGCAAAAGGTGACGGGCGAGCCCTTCGATGTAGGTTTCATCCTGGCCGTTGGGGTGTGCTTCGAAGGCCAGGTGCAGATATTCGTGGGTCAGATCGAGGCGATCCTGCAGGCTCAGCACGCCGCGCACGTATATGCGCTGGCGTTCGCGGTCGACGAAGGGCCGGCCGAAGGCAAGTTTGCATACGGCGAAAGTACTGACTTCGTTGTAGCCGGTTTCGCTTTCGAGCCTCGGACGCCAGCCGCGTCGCTGCTTTTGCAGCCAGTCTTGCGCGGCGGGTAATGCTTCGCAGGAGGCGACCGGGTTGTCCCAGCGGCTGAGGCTGGCGCGTGGATAGGCGTGCAGCAGAATCGCGTCGTAGCGCTGGCGGGCGTTCGCTTGCTCGACGGCTTGCTGCCAAGCGAGTTTGTCCGGGCCGGGCTGGTCGGAGTGATAGGTGACGGTGCTGCCGGCCAGTACCAGATCCGCCGTCCACGCCGCGATGTTGCGTGACTCGGCAGAGGCTGGACGCGGGGCGACGCGCTGGCGATTGCTGCTGTCGTCGATGCTCAGGCAGTCGCCGTTGCGCGTGGCGTTTTGCAGCAGATAAGTGCGGATCGCTACGGCCAGCGCCTTGGCGGCTTCGGCAGGTTCAGGTTTGGCTTCGCGCTCAAGGACACGGGCGACATATTCTTCGCGATCAAGCCTTGCAACGAGTTTGTCGTTGAGCAGAAACAATTCGCCATCGCTGTGGATGTCCAGCGTGTTGCCGTTGGCGAATTCGACGCGGTAGTCGCCGCGCAATGGCCCGGACGTGGCAACACGATCTCCGGCCAGAACTTTCGACACCGGGTATTTCGAGAACAGCCCGACTTCCACACAACGCCCCGCGTCCGCTAGCCAAGCCGTCGGTAATACGCTGGCCAGCGCCTGACCGTAATGCCGCAGAACCATTTGACTGGTACCGGGTCCACCCGCCCAGATCGGTGCGCCGTCGGCGGTCCAACCGGCGAATCCACCTTGCCGCGATAGTGCATCCTGGTCGCCGAGCCAGCTCCAGGTTTTCACCCGCAGGCGCCCGCCCAACTCGCCGACGACATTGCCGTCCGCCGCGTTCAGCACGACATCGAGCAGCACGCGGCGCGTCTGATCCTGCGCTGGCAGCAATGCCAGAACGCTCAATAACTCGGCAACCGAAACCCTTGTTGCCGGTTGCACGGCTGGCAAATCCAGCAACCACGACGGTGCCTGCCGCGACTGCCAATACGCTCGCCAATCCTTCGCTGCAATGCCCAACCGCGCGGGGTCGAAATACAGACCGCAGGATTTCACCAGTGCCTGATCCCGCTCGATCTTGCCGCCCGCCGAGCAGCAATAAACTTCTTCTTTGGACTGCCCGCGACATTCATAAGCCGGCTCCCGCGCACCGGTATCCACCAGCCAGGCGTAGACGAACAACTTCCACAGACTGCCCAGCGGCGCATCCAGCGACGCTGGCAACGGTTCGCGCTTGATCAGTTGCGTCTGACTCAACGACAACAACTCGCCCTGATAGGCCACGCGCAACGGCTCATCCTGCGCTGTCGCCAGCGCAGGCATCACACCCATCAGCAGCCACAACAGCGGCCGGCGCATGTCAGTTGACCGTGACCTGACCGAGGGCAGCTTTAGCCTCCTGGGCCTGATGCTGCGGTGCATACACTTGCTTGAAGCGTACCGGCGGCAGGTTGAACTGGCCCTTCTGCGAGAAGCGCACCAGATGGCGCAGGCGCAACTCACCGCTCAATGCATCGACCGGCACCGCGTAAGCCAACTGACCCGGTTCGAAACGCGCTTTCTCGAGCGCGGTCGGTTCGGTGCCGTCCTTGCCCTGCAATTTGATGCCCCATGTCGTGCGCTCGACATCCGCGCCCGGTGGCAGCGGCACTTCAAGCATGCCGTAGCGCAGCGGTTTCGGCGCTTTGCTGGTAAGGATCACCTCGTCCAGGTACAGGCTGTCGCTGGACAGCGGCTTGGTGCCGACCGGCTCGAGTTTGAAGGTGAACGCTTCGTCGCCCGGCACCAGCCGCGACAGACGCCGAGTGACGCTCACGGCCATCGGATCGACCTGCGGCTGTTGAGTCTGGAAGCTCAGCGCTGCACGCAACGGCCGCTCTTGCGTGCCGGACACGCTCAGTATGTTCGGCAAAGGCGTCGCGCCTTGCCATGTCCAGTACATCTCGCCGCTGGCGCCGTAGTTTTTCTTCCAGCCCTCACCCGGCATCAGCGCGATGGTCGGCGAGGCCTGAGCGATGCTGCGTTGCAGCCAGGTCAGCGCCAGTGCACGTTCCAGTGTCGATTGCTGCGGCAACAGACGTTGCAACAACGCCGTCGCACGGGCCTGATCAAACGGTTGCAGCGACAGGTTCAGTGCTTCAACGAAGGGCTGCGAGCTGACCGCCAGACGTTGTTGCGCTGCGCCCAGTTGCCGATTGAACGCCTCCGGCAAAGCAACTTTCGCCTGCGTCGCCAACGATGCAGTGAGTACCCGCGCCGCCGCCAGACCGAGCGCCGAATCCGGGTCGTTCATCACCAGACTGTCCTGACCGTCGTCGAGCAAGGTTTCGGCAGCGCCTTCACCGGCCTTGGCCAGATCGTCGATCAAACCGCTGAGCAGCGTGTTCACTGGCAGCTGCATCTGTTTGGCGAACGACAGAATCAGCGCCCGCTGCAGCAATGGCGTATTCGGCGCTTGCTTGGCGTACACCTCGAGTACGCGCTGCCAGTGCTCCGGCGGCAGGGTCAGGTCGAGTACGCGGCTGGCATTCCAGTCAGCGTAATAGGCATAGGCGGTGAGAAATGCATCCGGCTCGCCGTCGTAGCCCCACCAGGTGAAGCTCGCCGACGGCCCGGCCATTTGCACCAGACGCAGGCGGCTGTTCTGCATGATCAGGCGCAAGCGATCGCGAATCTGCGGGTTCGACGCCAGCGATGGATAAGCGATGCTCAGCGGCAGCAAGCGACTGGCGGTCTGCTCGACGCCGCCGTACGGGTAGCCGAGCAGATCATCGAGGGCGGAACGGAACAGCGCTTGCGGACTGTCATCCAGACGCAGGCGAATATCCGTGGCATCCGCCGGCAAACTCAAGGGTGTATCGCCGCTGACCACATCGAGACTTTGCGTTTGCGTGACTTGCCAGCCATCACCGGTGGCACTCAAGCGCACAGCCAGGGCATCGGCGACTTTGCCGTCCTGCACCAACTCCGCCGTCCACTCGCCAGAGGCCAAAGCGAACGCCGGCAGTGGCAGGTAATTGATGCCGCTGTTCAGGGTCACCGGCGAGCGCTGTTCGGCGCCGGCATAGTGCGTGACCAATTCAGCCTTGACCGGTTTCTCCGCCTGACTGAAAGCGAACACGCCCAGTTGCGGCTGATCGCCCTTGCGGAATTTGCTCGGCCCGCTCCACTTCAGGTACAGCGGTTTTTCCGAACGGACAAACTGCTTCTTCTGCCCGACCTGACCGTCATCGGCAATCGCCCGAGCGGTGATGCGCCAGCGGGTCAGCGAGTCCGGCATCTTGAAGGTGAAGCGGGTTCTGCCGTCGGCGCCGGTCAACAGCTCCGGCTGCCACGCAGCGGTGTCGACGTCTTCACGGCGCGGACGCTCAAGCACCTTCACGCCCCGTTCGCTGCGATTGGCTTTACCCGGGGCGCCGGGGCTACCCGGCAATGCCACGTCGTAGCTGATGAATGACAGGCTGGCACTGGTGCGCACGTTGTTGCGCCGAGGGTGATAGAAGAACTGGTCGATGCTCGGCGCGACTTCCGGTTGCAGCGCGTAGACCATTTCGTCGACCACGCTGACCGTCAAGTGTGCCGGAACCGCTTTGCCGGCGAACTGCGTGGTCAGGTCGACCGTGACCGTATCGCCCGGCAGGTACACCGCTTTGTCGGTGCTGATCGCCACGTCGATTTGCGGCGCGACCACTTTGATCCCGGCGTTCTGAAAGCTGTACTGACCGCCCTTGGTGTAGAGCACGGAGAAGGTCAGGTTCGGCGCGAAGCTGTCTTTCACCGCAATGCGCGCGCGGTATTGGGTGTCGCTGAGTTTTTCCAGTTTCAGCCAGTCGGCGCCCTTGGCTAGCAGCGCAGTGGCCTCGACCTTGTCGCGCTCCAGCGACAGCAGTGCGTCGCTGACCGGCTCAGGGAAGGTGATCAGCGCCAGCGCTTCTTCGCCCGCCTTGTACTCGGGCTTGTCGAGGACGATTTCCACTGTGCCCGGCACCGCTTTCACACCGTCGCCGGTGACCGAGTGGCCGGTGGCGCCGAGGACGCGACCGTGTTGATCCTTCAGCGTCAGGTTGTAGGTGCCCGGACGTTCGAAGGCGAGGCTGAAGCCTTTGTCCGTTGCGGCGAGTTTGCCTTCGCCGGTGCTCTGATCTTCCAGGCGCACCCAGGCGTAGCTGCTCGGCGTTACGGCTTTGCTTTGTTCGGTGCCGCCCTCGTTGGCGTAGCTGAAGGCAACCTTGTCACCGACTGCACTGAAACGCTGCGGCGCACTCAAGCGAAAACTCGCCGCGCCACGGTCGATGAGGATTTCCTTGGTGGTCTTGACCCGATACGCCGCGCCATCGCTGGCGAACACGGTGAGCATGTAGCGGCTCGGTTTTTCCGCCGCTGGCAGATCCAGTGTCGCGTTGCCTTTGCTGTCGGTAGTCAGTTCGGTGCTGGTCAATTCCACCGGGAATTGCCCGAGGTATTGCAGCTCGTTGTCGACCATCGACAGTTGCTGGGCGCGCAGGCTCAGGCTCAATTTGGCGTTGGCCACCGGTTTGCCGTCCGGATAGAGCAGCACCAGATTGCCTTTCACCGGCTCACCGGTGCGGTAATCCTGCTTGGCCAGATTCAGCGAGATTTCGAAGTGCGGCTTGATGTATTCGGCGACGCGGAAAGCACTGCTGTAGGCCTGATCCTTGTAGTTGAAACGGATCTCGTAACCACCGGCCACGGCGTTATCCGGCAACTGGAAGCGACCCTGGGTACCTGCTTTCGAATCAAGCTTCAGATTGAGGGTTTGCAGTTCGGTCCCCGTGGCATCGAGCACGCTGACACTGACATCCGCCGCACCCGGCAGCACCGAATCCCGGGCATTCTTGAACTCGCGACCGACGATTTTCAGCGACACCCAATCGCCCGGGCGATACAGCGGCCGATCGGTGAAGGCATACAGTTTGGTGTCGTAGATTTCGCTGTCGTAGTAGAAGTTTTCCGAGACGAACACGCCGCCCTCTTCGTCCTCGCCAATGACGAACGAGCGCTCCGGGCTGACGTGTTTCAGGCGCAGCAAACCGTCGGCATCGGTAGCACCGCTGCTCATCACGCCGAGGCCATCGGTCCACAGCACATTGACCTTCGGCACCGAGCTGCCTTCGTGCTTGCGCGCGGCCCAGACCAGCAGTTCATCACCGGCAATCTTGCTCACCGCGACGGTGTTGGAGACGAAAACCATGGTGGTCGCGCGGTACTTGCCGATCAGCGCTTCAACCAGATACAGCCCCGGCTTCAGGTTACCCAGCGGGATGTAGACGTTGCCCGGCGCGACGCTGACGAAGTCGCTGGACGAGCCGGCCAGATTGACCCCGGCCGGCGGCTGGATAGGCTTGGCCTGCCACAGCGGATAACGGAACTGGCTGACCACCGGCAAACCCGGGATCAGCGCGAATTGCGGCTGCGCGTCGTACGGCGTCGGCGCGACCATGGCCTCGCCCATTTTCAGCTCCGGCACTTCTTCGGTGACCTGCTTGCGCGACTCGTAGGAGAACGCACGCTGCATCACCCGCCGGGATTTGCGATACCAGTTGTCCCACAGATAGGCGAGAGTGTTGGACAGACCTTCGCCCTTGAACTGGCCGTCGCTGACGACGCGATGCAGGTTCTTCTGGCGCTTGAGGAAATCCAGCGGCTCGTCGATGCGATACACGCGAATGTCGGCGCCGCCGTACGGTTCCATGCGAAAGCGCCGGTAGTCACGACCCGGGGCTTCGAGGCGGACCATCGCCGGCTCGTCGCTGGCAAAACTGCTATCGGCGAGCAAGAAAAAACTCTCACCGGCCACCGGCGTGTAATTGCTCGGCTCCACCGAGTCTTCGGCGTTGACCCAGGTAAACGGCAGCAACAACGCCAACAGCAAGGAAATTCGCGAACAGATACGCAACATGCGGGCACCGGTCATTGGGAAAGAAAGTTCAGTCGATAGACGCCGATGAAGTTGGGGTTGGCTGCGTCGGGTATCCATCGGGTGTCCTTCCATGTCATGAGTTGCTGCAGGCTTGCCGAACGCATGCCGTTGTCAGTGGGGGTGGTGGTGCCGGTGTGATAGGCGATGTAGCGGCCCATCCAGATCATCAGGTGCTGGTCGTCGCCCTGATCGAAAAACATCAGGTCACCGGGCCGCGCCTGCGCCACATCGCGGCCGACCAGATGGCTGTTGAACTGAATCAGTTTGATCGCGTTGACGTACGGCCCGACCTTGCCGCCGCCCTGCTGCCACTGTTGCGCGAGCTTGCGTTGCTCGTTGCTCAGCGTCAGTTCCGGCGGCAGGTAGCGATTGGACAGACCATTGCTGCGCAGCCATTTGTCGTCGTGGACTTTCAGCGCTTCGTTGGCGGCAAAGCGCACCAGGCCGGCGCAGTCCTGCTGATACCAGCGCGGGCTTGGGCCTTGGCTCAGTTGCTCTTGAGCAATACGCACAAACCAGGCGCGAAACACCTGGGATTGCGCCGGATCGAGTGCCGGCGCCTCAACTGCGCGGGCACCTGCGCTCAGCAACAGCGCGAGCAGGCCAAGGCTGCGGATCAGTGCGCTCACAGCGCTTTCCATTCCAGCGGCAGCCATTGCCAGTGGCCGTCAGGCTCACTGCCTTCGGGCAGAGTCAGGGCATATTTGCCGTAGCCGCCAAGGGTGCGCAGTTTCGGCATCAGGTAGGTTTGCGCGGAGTTGTAGAACACCGGCTCCATATCCTGCGGCAGGCTGTCGAGGGTTTCGCGCTGCATCAGTTGCGCCATCGCGTCCGGGCCGAGGTAGATCGGCATCAGTACGTCTTTTGGCAAAACGTCGGCCATCGGCGGGAAGCGCTTGTCGAGGGTGCCGAGGGCTTTGTCGACGAGTTTGTCGTCGAGGGAAAACAGCAGCGTCGAGCCATGACGGGCAAGGCTGACTTTCATGAACGCCTTGCCGGAAATCGCCTCTGGGTTTTCAGCGGTCTTCGCCGCGTAAGGCCCGAAACTGGAACTGACCTGACGCTGCCAGACGTGGCTCTGGCCTTCCTGCTTGTCGATCACCGGGAATACGCTTTCGGCGACATTGGCTTCGAACGCGCCGACCATCGAGCCGAACAATTTGCCCAGATCACCATCAAGCTTGCTGCTGTCCTCGTCTTTGAGGCTGGCGACCAGCAATGGTGTATACAGCCGCGAATCGGCGTACCAGCACAGGCCAGCCGCGCCAGCGACGTGTTCGGTGAGGGTCTGCGCCACCGCTTCTTCAGCGCCGAGTTTGATCAGGATCGGTTTCTGCGGCTCGGCCGCCACCGGCAGGGTCACGCAAGCGCTCGCCCCCAGCGGCATCGCTTGCCAGACCGGTTTGAAGTCGAAGTCAGGCTGGTTTTCCAGCTCATCCATGGCCAGATAGCTGTGCCAGCCCTTGTCGTCCATGTCGAAACGCAGCCCGGCGAAATTCGGGATGAAGCGCTGATAGCCCATCGCGAGCACGCTGGAATTGACCAACAGACGCTGCTTGATTTCCGGGTTTTTCGCTGGCAAGCCGAACGCTTCGGGGAAGAGTTTTTCGCCGTTGAGCAACGCCGCCAGCGCTTGCGCGGAAACGCGGCCCGACTCTTCCGAGACGCCGCTCTCGGGGTCGTAGTACTTGGCTGGATTGGACAGCACCACCAGTTTGTCGCCGCGCGACGCAAACAGCAGCGATTTGCTGGCGTTGTAGCTGAGTTGATACAGCGGCACTTCGTCGCTGCCGACTTTGAGAGTGCCGAAGATGCTGAGCTGAGTGTCATCCAGCGCCACTTTCGCCAATGGCTCGAGCAGCTTGGCCAACCCGCCGCGATCCATCACCAGCAGGAAATCCTTCAAACGACCATCGGCGCCACGCCACAGCGCAACATCGGCCGGTTGATCGAAAAGCTGCTCGATCAGGCTGTCCTGCAACTTCAGGTCATGCTCGTAGATGATCCGCCGCAGGCTGCCGATCAGGCCGAGGCGATCGGCGTGGGTTTCGTAATAGAAGACGAAATCCTCGGTAAGCGTGGCCTTGAGGAACGGCACCGTCAGCAGGTCCTTGGGCAACTGGCTCAGTGAACGGGTTTCGAGCAAGGCATCCGGACGGCCGAGGCCGAGCTTGTCACTGGCAAGTGCCGCCGGCGGCGCTTTGGGCTTGAGCAGCAGCCAGCCGAAACCGCCCGCCACACCGGCCACCAGGCACAGGCCGAGCACGACCAGCGGCCAGCGCCGCGAAGGTTTGGCCGCCGGTGTCGCGGCAGCTGGAGTCACAGTGTTATCGCTCATGTTCACAACATCCGAGTTCATCCGTGGCGGGATGCTTAATAGTTGAAAGTCTTGACCAGCAGCAGATCACCGATCGCCCGCAGGGGCACGATGAAGGTTTCGCGTTTTTCGTCGACGGTGTTTTCGTTGAGCACCAGGGTGATCTGCGAGGTGATCACCTCGTTCTGATTACTGGTTTCCTCGAAGTTATAGCCACCATCGCCGTAGTTGCCCCAATAGTTGACGTAGACCAGATACGTGCCGTGCAGCGGCGCGGTCATGGTGAACATTTCCGGGCCGGGGCCGTCGACACCATCCGGGTCGAGGCCGCCGCCATTGCTCAGCGCCGGCCGTGCCCAAAAGGCATGCTGACCGTCGGGGGTGACAATATGCAGATCCAGCTCGGCTTTCGGGTCGTCCCATCCCAAGACAAGACGAATCTGCGCCGGCGTGCGCAGATTATTTGCTTCATAAAATTGCACGCGCTTGAGCGACTGGCCCTCGGCGCTGATCACTTCGACGCTGTTGGAGCCGGCGCCGAAGGCGTAGGGCCGGGCAAAACGCCCCTGATCGTCGGTGTACAGATTCAATGGATTGCCGTTGACGGCGAGGCTGTGCGGCGGACGCATGTGCCCGAGGGCTTTGAGCTGGCCCTGGATCATCGTGCGATTGCGCTGAATGCCGCGATCGATCGGCGGCGTCGGGTAGGCGACCTGCGAATTTTCCGAACGATCGAGCAGGCCGTGATAACGCCAGCCGCCGACCGGCTCGGACAATTGCGCAGCCGGCGCGGCCCACAGCACAGGCGCGCAGGCGAAGCCGATCAGCAGCAAAAGAAATGAACGCATGTGACGCCTCCTGCCATGCCTTGAACGAAACCTTGCACCCGATCCTCGGTACTTCACAGCGGTGAACTGCGTTTCGTCTGAACGCCCCGCAACTGTCGGGGCCGTAGAAGCCGCGAAGATTAGCGATTTGGCAGTTTTTTAACAATCGGATACATGTGTGATTGCTGTAGGAATCTCGCTTTCGAGAGGGCGTGAGCCGAATAGCGAAGTTATTCGGCTCATAAAATGAGCCGAATAAGCCTCAGCCCCGAAACTTCACATTAACTTTGTGACGAGGGGATTTATCCCAGCTCGGCTGCGCAGCAGTCGTAAAACCGGCGACTTCGATTTTCCTGAGAGTATCGGTTGTCTGGTTTTAGGGTTGCTACGCAACCCAGCGGGGATAAATCCCCTCGCCACGGGGTCATGTGCGCGGCTTTGGGTGGGGCGTCTCATTTGCCCATACCCCCCCTATCTGCTAGTGTCGCGCCGGTTTAACGTCTACCGGAAATTGCCGCCATGGCCCGCAAAAAAGCTGCACTGGATTTCGAACAATCCCTCGCCGACCTGCAAACACTGGTCGAGCGTCTGGAAAACGGTGAATTGTCGCTGGAAGACTCGCTGACCGCTTTCGAGCAGGGCATCGGGCTGACCCGTGACTGCCAGGCGGCGCTGGCCCAGGCCGAGCAGAAAGTGCAGGTGCTGCTGGAGCGCGATGGCGAGCTCGCCGAGGAACCCTTCGACGCGGATGAGCCAGAATGATCGCGGCGTATTCGGCGAGCAGTCAGGCCCGGGTCAACGCGGCGCTGGAAACGCTGTTCAACGCGCCGCTGCCGGAACTGGCGCGGCTCTACGAAGCGATGCGCTACAGCGTGATGAACGGCGGCAAGCGCGTGCGCCCGTTGCTGGCTTACGCGGCGTGCGAAGCCCTCGGCGCAAAGGCTGAACAGGCCAGCGGCGCGGCCTGTGCGGTCGAGTTGATCCACGCCTACTCGCTGGTGCATGACGATTTGCCGGCGATGGACGATGACGATCTGCGTCGCGGCCAGCCGACGACCCACAAGAAATTCGACGAAGCCTGTGCGATTCTCGCCGGTGACGGCTTGCAGAGCCTGGCCTTCAGCGCCCTGCTCGACCCGCGCCTGAGCGAATGCAGCAGCGAAATCCGTCTGCAGATGGTCACAGCGCTGGCCCACGCAGCCGGTCCGGCGGGCATGGTCGGTGGCCAGGCCATTGATCTCGGTTCGGTCGGTCTCAAGCTCGATCAAACAGCCCTGGAACAGATGCACCGACACAAGACCGGCGCGCTGATTGAGGTCAGCGTCAAGCTTGGTGCCCTGGCCAGCGGCCGCGCCCAGCCTGATCAGCTGCAGGCATTGCAGACTTATGCACAGGCCATCGGCCTGGCCTTTCAGGTGCAGGACGACATCCTCGACGTGGAAAGCGATACCGCTACCCTCGGCAAACGTCAGGGCGCCGACATTGCCCGGGACAAACCGACCTACCCGGCCCTGCTCGGCCTCGACGCTGCCAAGGCCTACGCTCTGGAACTGCGCGATCAGGCCTTGCAGGCGCTGCGACCGTTTGACGCGGCCGCCGAGCCGCTGCGCGAGCTGGCGCGGTATATCGTCGAGCGGCGCAACTGACGGCGTATCGGCCAAAAAAGACCAACGCGTGGGCAGGGGCCGATGCATCAGGTAAACTGCCGCATCTTTTATACCTATAACGATTCGCCTGATGCCCACGACGTTTCATGAGATTCCCCGCAAGCGCCCGACCACGCCCCTGCTCGACCGCGCGAACACGCCGGACGGCCTGCGCCGGTTAGGCGAAGCCGAGCTGGAAACCCTGGCCGATGAGTTGCGCCTGGAATTGCTCTACACGGTCGGCCAGACCGGTGGGCATTTCGGTGCCGGCCTGGGCGTGATCGAGCTGACCATCGCGCTGCATTACGTCTTCGACACCCCTGACGACCGTCTGCTGTGGGACGTCGGGCATCAGGCGTATCCGCACAAGATCCTCACCGGTCGCCGCGAGCGCATGGCCAGCCTGCGTCAGAAGGACGGCATTGCCGCGTTCCCACGCCGCTCCGAGAGCGAGTACGACACCTTTGGCGTCGGCCACTCCAGCACCTCGATCAGCGCTGCGCTGGGCATGGCCATTGCTGCCCGCCTGCAGGACAGCGATCGCAAGGCCATTGCCGTGATCGGCGACGGCGCGCTGACCGCCGGCATGGCCTTCGAGGCGCTCAACCATGCGCCGGAAGTGAACGCCAACATGCTGGTGATTCTCAACGACAACGATATGTCGATCTCGCGCAACGTCGGCGGGCTGTCGAATTATCTGGCGAAGATCCTTTCCAGCCGCACCTACGCAAGCATGCGCGAGGGCAGCAAGAAAGTCCTTTCGCGCCTGCCCGGCGCCTGGGAAATCGCCCGTCGTACCGAAGAATATGCCAAAGGCATGCTGGTCCCCGGCACCCTGTTCGAAGAGCTGGGCTGGAATTACATCGGCCCGATCGACGGCCACGATCTGCCAACCTTGATCGCCACCCTGCGCAACATGCGCGATCTCAAAGGCCCGCAGTTCCTGCACATCGTCACCAAAAAAGGCAAAGGCTTCGCCCCGGCGGAAGTTGACCCGATCGGCTACCACGCCATCACCAAACTCGAACCACTGGACGCCCCGGCCGCCGCGCCGAAAGCCGCCAGCGGGCCGAAGTATTCGGCGGTGTTCGGCGAGTGGCTGTGCGACATGGCGGCGGCTGACGCTCGCCTGGTCGGGATCACCCCGGCGATGAAGGAAGGCTCGGATCTTGTGGCGTTCAGCGAGCGCTTCCCCGAGCGTTATTTCGACGTGGCGATTGCCGAGCAGCACGCGGTCACTTTCGCCGCCGGCATGGCCTGCGAAGGCGCGAAACCGGTAGTGGCGATCTACTCGACATTCCTGCAACGCGGTTACGACCAATTGGTACACGACGTCGCCGTGCAGAACCTCGACGTGCTGTTCGCCATTGACCGCGCTGGCCTGGTCGGCGAAGACGGCCCGACCCACGCTGGCAGCTATGACCTGTCCTACCTGCGCTGCATCCCGGGCATGCTCATCATGACCCCGAGCGATGAAAACGAATTGCGCAAAATGCTCACCACCGGCCACCTCTACAACGGCCCGGCGGCAGTGCGTTACCCGCGTGGCAGCGGGCCGAATGCAGTCATTGAAAAAGATCTCGAAGCGATCGAAATCGGCAAGGGCATCGTCCGTCGTCAGGGCAGCAAGGTCGCCATGCTGGTGTTCGGCGTGCAACTGAGCGAAGCCTTGAAAGTCGCCGAGAAGCTCGACGCCACCGTGGTCGACATGCGTTTCGTCAAACCGCTGGATGAAGCGCTGGTGCGCGAGATCGCCGGCAACCACGAGTTGCTGGTGACCATCGAAGAGAACGCAATCATGGGCGGCGCCGGTGGCGCGGTCAGCGAATTCCTCGCCCGCGAGAACATCCTCAAGTCGATGCTGCATCTGGGCTTGCCGGACATTTACGTCGAGCATGCGAAACCGGCGCAGATGCTTGCCGAGTGCGGGCTGGATGAGGCCGGGATCGAAGCGTCGGTTCGCCAGCGCCTGGCATTGCTCGCCCAATAAACGCAATACCCTTGTGGGAGCGAGCCTGCTCGCGAAAGCGGACTGTCAGTCACAGACGAACTGACTGATACACCGCCTTCGCGAGCAGGCTCGCTCCCACATTTGATTTGTGTACACCTGAAACTCCCGTTGGACTGTCCATGAACCTCTCGCGCCTCGCCCTGCCCCTCCTCCTGCTGCCAACCGCCAGCGCCCTTGCCGATACATTCGAGCGCGATCAGGCGCTGAAGCTGCCGGACACGTTGATCAGCGCCAATCGTCAGGTCGAGGCGCGCAACGACAGCAGCGCCGCCAACACCGTGTTCACCCGCGAAGACATTGATCGCCTGCAACCAAGCGACGTGCCCGATCTGCTGCGTCGCGTGCCCGGCGTGCAAGTGGCGCAGACTGGCGGGCGCGGCAGTCTGCCGGGGATCTACATTCGCGGCACGCAATCGGCGCAGAGCCTGGTGCTGGTCGATGGCCAGCGCATCGGCAATTCGACTTCCGGCGACAGCAATCTGCAACATCTGAACATCGAGCAGATCGAGCGCGTCGAAGTGCTGCGTGGTTCACGCTCGGTGATTTACGGCAGCGACGCGATTGGCGGGGTAATCCAGATCTTCACCCGACGCGGCACTGGGCAAGGCTTGCAGCCACGCCTGCATCTGGGCTTCGGCAGTCAGCAGACATGGGAGCGCAGCCTCGGCTTGTCCGGCGGCGACGAGAAGACCCGCTTCAACCTCGGCGCCAGCCTCGACGAAACGGCCGGGATCGACCGTACTCACGATTCGTATCCAAGCGACAGCGACCATGACGCCTACCGCAACAAATCCCTCAGCCTGAGCCTCAGCCACGCGCTGAACGAGGACATCGAAATCGGCGCCAATCTGCTGGATAACCGTGGCAGGAGCGAATTCGACAATCCGTTCGGCCGCTTCGACATGGACACGTTTGAGTCGGTGCAACAGCAGCCGTACAGCGACTTCAATATCAGTAGCGTGAGCAGTTACGTCGATGCGCCGGTCAACGAAACCTGGAAAACCCGCGTCGAATTCGGCCACAGCGAAAACCGCGAAAAGACCTTCGACAAGCTCAGTGACGAGCGCACGGTGTTCAACACCTATCGCGACTCAGTGAACTGGCAGAACGACCTGACGCTCGACCCGCGCAACAGCCTGATCCTCGGTGGTGACTGGTACGAAGACCGGATCAACAGCAGCACTGCGTTCGACGAGGACAGCCGCTGGAATCGCGCAGCCTTTATCCAGCATCATTATCAGGCCGACAGCTTCTCCACCGAGATCGGCCTGCGCCACGACGACAACCAACAGTTCGGCCGCCAGAACACTTGGAGCGGCACTTTCACCCTGCCGCTCAATCCGGATAACGACGTGCTGCTGAGCTACAGCGAAGGTTTCCGCGCGCCGACCTTCAACGACCTGTACTACCCGGATTTCAGCAATCCCGACCTGAAACCGGAAACCTCAAAAAGCTACGAACTGCAATGGCGCAGCCAATTGAGCGACAGCGCGCGGCTCGAGGCCTCGATTTACCGCACCGATCTGCAAGACGCGATCATCTTCGGTAGCAACTCACGCCCGCAGAACGTTGCGTCAGCGCGCATCAACGGTTTTGAAGCAGCGCTGAAGCAGGAGCTGTTTGGCTGGCAGAGCAATCTCGGCGTGGCGATCATTGATCCGCGAGATCGCGATACCGGGCATACGCTGGCGCGACGGGCGCGGCGCACGGCCAGTTGGGATCTGGATCGGCAGTTCGATCGCTTGGGTCTCGGCGCCAGTTGGCAATTGGTCAGTGGCAGTTACGACGACTTGAACAACACCCAGTCGCTGGGCGGCTACGGCACGCTCGGGCTGCGCAGCAGTTGGGCGCTTACTCGTGAGATCAAGCTGGATCTGAAGGTGGATAACCTGCTGGACAAGGGTTACAGCCGGGCGAACTACAGCTATGACGGCGCGCAGTATGGCTATCGCGAAGAAGGTCGGGCGTGGATGTTCGGGGTGACCTGGACCCCTGAACTCTGAGCTGAGATTTTTTTGGCGGGCTGGCCTCTTCGCGAGCAGGCTCGCTCCCACAGTTGACGGAGTGCGGCCACACCTTTTGTTTTCACCGCAAGTCCAGTGTGGGAGCGAGCCTGCTCGCGAATACAGGCGATACGATCTACCGATCCGGCGCGATCAATTGGCAAAGCTTGGCAGTCGCGCTGATCATCTGCCCGCTCGGTCGCTCAAGGCCTTTGTCAGTGACCAATAGCAGTCTCCCCTGCCTGACCGCCGCCACCTGCGGCCAGGCCTTCCACTCCCCTAGCTGGGCCTGATCACCGGCGACAATCACCTCGGGATCACGCTGCAATACCGCCTCGATACTCACCTGTGGTGCCGGCAGATTCAGCTCGGCGAAGATATTGCGCGCGCCGCACACCTCAAGCGCATCGCTGATGATCTGCCCTCCCCCGACGGTGTACAGCGGCTTGTCCCAGACCTGATAAAACACCCGCAGCGGCACATCACGACGATAACGCTGGCGCAGATCATTCAGTTGCTCTCGCAATTCGGCCGCTCGTTTCGCCCCACGTTCTGGACGCCCGAGCTGTTCGGCAATGGCTTCGATCTGCGTCGCCAGTTGCGTCAACGTGTGCGGCTCGGCGACGAAGGTCGGAATGTTCAGACGTTTGAGCTGATCACGCTGCCCGGCGCCGACGCTGCCGGGCCAGAGCAGCAGCAAATCCGGTTTCAGGCTGAGCAAGCGCTCCATGTCGAGCTGACCGTAGCGCCCCACAGACGCAACATCGGCAATTGCCGGCGGCCGCTCGCCCGCATCCAGCACGCCGACCAACAGGTCGGCAGAGTCCAGTTCAACGACGATTTCGGAAAGCGACGGCGCGAGGCTGACCACCCGCAATGCGGCCGGCACCTGACTGCTCAGGGCGAGCAGCACAACCGCCAGCCACAGGCGAGGCATCAAACTAGTTGACGCGGAATACGGTAGAGGTAGAACAGCACGGCGGTAGACAGCGCCAGCAGCATCAACGGCACGGCTTCGAGGCCGACGAACACCGCCAGCGCGCCAATCCACGCCGGCAAAGACGCCACCAGCAACGCTGCACGCCGACGCGCCGCAAGGGCAATCCAGGCGGCGGGTTCTTCAGCGGTATCGAGGGCTTTTTGCGTGGCGATCAACGCGTGTTTGTAGCGAGCGAAATACTTGAGGCTGACAAACATCGAGGCGACGCCAGCGATGAACAAAGGCATCGCCAGCACTGGCAACAGGCCCTGGCCTTCACCGAACAGCGCGTTGAGCACGAACAGCGGCAACAGCGCCAGCGCCAGGTATTGCCACCAGGCCACCGACAACCGCCGCCGCACCTGGCCGCGGGTCACGCGCGGTCGGCCTCGCCCTGATGCTCGTTGCCCATCATGTGGTCGAGCTTGCTGGCCTTGGTCGCCAGGTAGAGTTTGTTGTGCGGATTGTGCCCGGTGTGCAGCGGCACGCGTTCGGCGACGACGATGCCCATGTCGGTCAGCGCTTTGACCTTGCGCGGGTTGTTGGTCATCAAGCGCAGGGATTTCACGCCCAGGTGTTCGAGCATCGGCAGGCACATGGCGTAGTCGCGCTGATCGGCGGCAAAGCCCAGACGCTCGTTGGCTTCCACGGTGTCAGCGCCGCCATCCTGCAACTCGTAGGCACGGATCTTGTTCAGCAGACCGATGCCGCGCCCTTCCTGACGCAGATACAGCAGCACGCCACGGCCTTCGCGGGCGATCGCCTGCAGCGCGGCTTCCAGTTGCGAGCCGCAGTCACAACGCTGGCTGAACAAGGCATCGCCGGTCAGGCATTCGGAATGCAGACGACCGAGTACCGGGGCGCCATCGGCAATTTCACCGAGGCTCAGCACGACGTGCTCACGCCCGGTGCTCTCATCGAGAAAGCCGTGCATGGTGAATTGCGCAAAAGGCGTTGGCAGCTTGGAAGCGGCGACGAAGACGACAGGCACCGATGTGCTCCTGATCTAGAAGACTGAAAATTCGCAGGCGGGCATTGTAACAGCAGGTTCCTGTAGACGCTTAGGCTGAATTATCGGGCATAAACATCAAAAAGTTTGATGACAGCTGCCATGCGCTGGTCCTCTGTGGGAGCGAGCCTGCTCGCGAAGGCGGCGTGTCAGTCGATTCAAATGCGGCTGAACCAATGCCTTCGCGAGCAGGCTCGCTCCCACAGGACATTGTGATCATTTTGGATCAAACGGATACGGCTGCTTCCACCTCTCGAAGACCGGCTTCAGCTCTCCGCTCTTGACCAGTTCCGCCATGCGCCGGTCATACAGCGCCATCAACGCGCGAGCCTGTGGGGTATCGGCGAAACCGAGAAACAGCGGCAACTCAGCCAGATGCGAATAGCGATACTGCGCCGGATCCGCGGCATCGCGCACGACCGCTTCAATCTCGGTCAGCGCATCGATGTAGTAATCCGCCCGCCCCTGCTTGAGCATCAGCAGAATGCCGGTGCGCCGTTCGATCTGGTTGAAGCGCTGGATGTTCGGCAAGTAGTTTTCGTAACGGTAGCCGCGCACCCAGGCCAAACGGTATCTGCCCAGGGTCGCCAGGGTCGGCGGCGGGCTGCTGGCCAGGCCCAGCGCGTAGATGTGATCAGAATCGAACTTCGATTGCGGGTACAGCACGTGCTCGGCTTCGTCACGGTAGGAGCCAACCAGTGCGTCGACTTCCTTCAACTGCACCAGCCCGATCGAACGGGTGTACGGCACCGTGCGGATATCCAGCTTGACCCCGGCCGGCTCGAACACTTTGCGCAACACGTCCCAGGCCAGACCGTGACCATCGGCGGCGGTGTAATCCTCCCAGTCTTCGCTGGCCAGGTGGATGACCGCAGGCACAGGCGCGGCGGCCTGCGCGTGGGCGAACGTGCCCAGCAGAGCCAGAAGCAGCAGCGCCAACCCGCGTCGCAGCATTGCGTGGTTCCTCACGTGAGTCGAATCAGGCGAATACCCATACCAGCCCTTGCATCGCCAGCCAGGCGAACACACCGGCCAGCACGTCGTCGAGCATGATGCCGACGCCGCCATGCACATGCTTGTCGATCCAGCGGATCGGCCACGGCTTGAGAATATCGAAGAAGCGGAACACCAGAAAACCCGCGAGCAACCAGTACCAGCCTTCCGGCACCAGCCACAGGGTGATCCACATGCCGACCATTTCATCCCAGACGATGCCTTCGTGGTCGTGAACGCGCAAATCGTCAGCGACTTTGCCGCACAGCCAGAAGCCGAACAGCATGGTGATGCCGAGCATCAGCCAGTAGCCCCAGTCGGGCAGCATCTGCCACAACGGAATGAACGGCAGCGCCACCAGCGAGCCCCACGTGCCCGGGGCTTTTGGCAACGTGCCGGAGCCGAAGCCGAACGCGAGGAAATGCCACGGATTGCGCCAGACCGAAGGAGGCACGAATTCGGCAGGAACCTGTTTCGGGTGATCTGTCACGGTGTCTCCTGAAAATGTTGGTAGCCGCGAATCTGCGGAGTGATGTCGCGTCGGTCGCGGTCCAGCAGCACCACGCCCTGGCCCGGCAGCACTCGCCCGATCACATGGATCGGCCAGCCGTCGGCCAGCAGTGCCGGCAACTCGGCGGACGGCAAGGTGAAGGCCAGTACGTAATCATCACCACCGCTCAATGCCGCGCGCTCGGCACCGCGCTGGCCGAGAAACGCGACTAAAGCATCCGACAACGGTACACGCTCGCGTTCAATCTCAAGTCGCACCTTCGACGCCAGCGCGATATGCCCGCAATCGGCGAGCAGGCCGTCGGAGATGTCCAGTGCCGCCGTGGCCTTGCCGCGCAGGGCCTGACCGAGCGCCAGTTGCGGTTGTGGCGACCAGTAATGCTCGAGCAGCGGCTGGGCGATATGCGCTTCGGCATCACGTTGAGCCAATACCAGCGGCAAGGCGCCGGCAGCATTGCCCAGTTCGCCGCCGACGCAGAGCAGATCACCGGCCTGCGCACCGCTGCGGGTCAAGGCCTGGCCAGCGGGTACGCGGCCGAAAACGGTGACCGTCAGGCTCAACGGCCCGCGCGTGGTGTCGCCGCCGACCAGGGCAACGCCGCAGCTTTGCGCCATGCGGTTCAAACCCCGGGCATAGGCTTGCAGCCAATCGGCGGTTACCGTCGGTAAGGTCAGGGCAAGGGTGAAGGCAACGGGCGCGGCGCCCATGGCGGCCAGGTCACTGACCGCGACGGCCAGCGAGCGCTGACCGAGCAGAAACGGATCGCAGGGGTCGGCGAAATGCACACCGGCCACCAGCGTATCGGTGGAAACCGCCAGCTGTTCCCCTGCGGGAACCGCCAGCAAGGCGCAGTCGTCGCCGATCCCCAGAGCAACGCCTTCGCCGCCCTGCGCACAAGGCGCGGCGGCGAAGAAATTGCGGATCAGCTCAAACTCGCCCATGGCCGAGAAAAAGTATTCAAGCGCCGATCAGCGCTTGAACGCCTTCACTTCAGCTTCACGCAGGCGCGGGGCCAGCTTGTCGAGCACACCGTTGACGAACTTGTGGCCGTCGGTCGAACCGAACACCTTGGCCAGTTCGATACCTTCGTTGATCACAACGCGGTACGGCACGTCGACGCGCTTGAGCAGTTCCCAGGTCGACAGGCGCAGAACCGCCAGTTCAACCGGGTCCAGCTCTTCGATCGCCAGATCCAGGCACGGCGTCAGGGCGGTGTCGATTTCGGTCTTGAACTGCGGAACCCCGTGAAGGATTTCACGGAAGTAGGCACCGTCAACATCGGTGAAATCGTTATCAACGCGAAACTGCGCTTCGATCTCGTTCAGCGATTGCCGGGCCATATGCCACTGGTACAGCGCTTGAGTCGCGAGCTGACGGGCTTCGCGACGCTTGGCGCTTTTCGACGGCTTGCCGGCATCCGCAGGTTTCGGATCGCGCGGGTTGAAACGATCGCTTTCGTCGCTAATCACTTGGCCTCCAACTGCGCCAGCAGGCTGACCATTTCCAGAGCGGACAGGGCAGCTTCGGCACCTTTGTTACCGGCCTTGGTGCCGGAACGTTCGATGGCTTGCTCAATGGAATCGACGGTCAGCACGCCGAACGCGACCGGTACGCCGAACTCCATGGAGACCTGGGCCAGGCCTTTGGTGCACTCGCCAGCCACGTATTCGAAGTGCGGAGTACCGCCACGAATGACCGCGCCAAGGGCGATGATCGCTGCGAACTCGCCTTTCTGGGCGACTTTCTGCGCAACCAGCGGGATTTCGAAGGCGCCTGGTGCGCGGATGATGGTGATGTCGCTTTCGCTCACGCCGTGGCGAACCAGGGCATCAACGGCACCGCTGACCAGGCTTTCAACCACGAAGCTGTTGAAGCGGCCCACTACCAGAGCGTAGCGGCCTTTAGGGGCGATGAAGGTACCTTCGATGGTCTTCAGGGTCATTCGTCAGTTCTCTTAAAGAGCCGGGACGCGTCTGCTACGCGCCCCTCAGTGATTATTTGCCGCGAATCGGAGTCCGGAAACAGCCGGTCATTATTCGGAGGGCACGTATTCTACAACTTCCAGATCGAAACCGGATATCGCATTGAACTTCATTGGTGCCGACATCAAGCGCATTTTGCGCACGCCGAGGTCACGCAGGATCTGCGAACCGGCACCGACAATGCTGTAAGTGGTCGGTTTTTTTGGCGCTGCCTGCTCACCGGTTTCACGGATATGCGCCAGCAGCACGTCACCATCAAGCGGGTGACCGAGCAGCAGCACCACACCGCTGCCGGCCTCGGCGACCGCAGCCATGGCGGCGCGCAGGCTCCAGCGGCCCGGTTGCTTGACCATCAGCAGATCGCGCAGCGGATCCATGTTGTGCACGCGAACCAGCGTCGGCTCCTCAGCGCAGACAGTGCCCAGCGTCAGGGCCATGTGCACGTCGCCTTCCACCGAATCACGATAGGTCACCAGGTTGAATTGGCCCAGTTCGCTATCCAGCGGCTGCTCGGCAATCCGCTGAACGGTACGTTCGTGGATCATCCGGTAGTGAATCAGGTCGGCGATGGTGCCGATCTTGATGTTGTGTTCGGCGGCGAATGCTTCGAGTTCAGCGCGACGGGACATGGTGCCGTCGTCGTTCATCACTTCGCAGATCACTCCGCTCGGCTCGAAACCGGCCATGCGCGCCAGGTCGCAAGCGGCTTCGGTGTGGCCGGCGCGAGCGAGGGTGCCGCCGGCCTGGGCCATCAGCGGGAAAATGTGACCCGGGCTGACGATGTCTTCAGCCTTGGCGTCTTTGGCGGCTGCCGCTTGCACGGTGCGCGCGCGATCGGCGGCGGAGATGCCGGTGGTCACGCCTTCGGCGGCTTCGATCGAAACGGTGAACTTGGTGCCGAAACCGGAACCGTTGCGCGGCGCCATCAGCGGCAGCTTCAACAGTTCGCAGCGCTCGCGGCTCATCGGCATGCAGATCAGGCCACGGGCGTGCTTGGCCATGAAGTTGATGTGTTCGGCCTGGCAGCATTCGGCGGCCATGATCAGGTCGCCTTCGTTCTCGCGGTCTTCGTCATCCATGAGGATGACCATCTTGCCTTGGCGGATGTCTTCAACCAGTTCTTCGATGCTATTGAGCGCCACAAGGCACCCCCTTCTTTTGAATTATTTGAGGTAGCCGTTTTGGGCCAGAAAGCTTTCGGTGATGGTGCTGCCGGCGGTCTTTTCCGCAGCCTTGTCACCCAGCAGCAGACGCTCCAGATAACGCGCCAGCAGGTCGACTTCCAGATTCACCCGGCGGCCCGGCTTGTATGAAGCCATGATGGTTTCGCTGAGGGTGTGCGGAATGATCGTCAGCATGAATTCGGCGCCATCGACTTCGTTCACGGTCAGGCTGGTGCCGTCGACGGTGATCGAGCCTTTATGGGCGATGTACTTGGCCAGCTCTTTCGGCGCGCGGATGCGAAATTCCACGGCGCGGGCATTGTCGCTGCGCGATACCACTTCGCCGACACCATCGACGTGACCGCTGACCAAGTGCCCGCCGAGGCGGGTGGTCGGGGTCAGGGCTTTTTCCAGATTGACCGGGCTGCCGCTTTTCAGGTCATTCATGGCGGTGCAATCAAGGGTTTCGCGGCTGACGTCGGCGGCAAAGCCGTCGCCCGGCAACTCGACGGCGGTCAGGCAAACGCCGTTGACCGCGATGCTGTCGCCGAGTTTGACGTCGCTCAGATCGAGCTTGCCGGTTGCGACGTGCACCCGCACATCACCGCCCTTTGGGGTCAGTGCGCGGATACTGCCGATGGATTCGATGATGCCGGTGAACATGGGGTTCTCCTTGAGAACGAGGCCAGCGCTAACGCAATGGCCGGGAATTATACGCGGGCTGCAGGGACAGGGATCGCAGTGACTCGCCAGTCATCGCCCACCGCGCGGATTTCAGTGATTTTCAGTTCCGGCGCTTCTTTCATCTGCGCCAGCGGCCAGTCGAGCAGCGGACGCGCCGTGGAGCCGAGGAATTTGCCGGCAATGAAGATCACGAATTCGTCGACCAGACCCAATTGCGCAAAGGCACCGGCCAGACGCGGCCCGGCCTCGACCAGCACCTCGTTGGTGCCTCGATTGGCCAGTTCGATAAGCAATTGATGCAGATCGACCTGGCCGTCGGCACCCGGCACGATCAGGCATTCCGGGCCATTGGCATATTGCTCTTCCACCGCGACACAAGTGGCGACCAGTGCCGGCCCGGCCTTGAAGAACGGCGCATCCAGCGGCACTCGCAGGCGGCCATCGATCAACACCCGCAATGGTGGGCGACTCATGGCCAGCGCTGTTTGCTCGCTGTCGAGACCGAGTTCGTCCGCGCGTACGGTCAAGCGTGCGCCATCGGCCAACACCGTGTCAGCGCCGGTCAGCACCACCGCCGCCTCAGCGCGCAAACGCTGCACCGCCGAACGCGCCGCCGGGCCGGTGATCCATTGGCTCTCGCCGCTTTCCATCGCCGTGCGCCCGTCGAGGCTCATGGCCAACTTGACCCGCACGAATGGCAAGCCGAACTCCATGCGTTTCAGAAAACCTTGATTGAGCTTGCGTGCTTCCGCTTCCAGCACCCCACTTTCAGTGGCGATACCGGCCTCGGCCAGGCGCTGCAAACCGCGTCCGGCAACTTGTGGATTGGGATCACGCATCGCCGCCACGACCCGGGCAACGCCAGCGGTCACCAAGGCGTCGGCGCACGGCGGCGTGCGTCCGTGATGGCTGCAAGGTTCGAGGGTCACATACGCCGTCGCGCCCCGGGCCTGCTCGCCGGCGGCGCGCAGGGCATGGACTTCGGCATGGGGTTCGCCGGCGCGCTCATGCCAGCCTTCCCCGACAATCTGGCCGTCACGCACCACCACACAACCGACCCGTGGATTGGGATGGGTGGTGTAGTGGCCCTTGCGCGCCAGTTCCAGCGCGCGCGCCATGAAATGCGCGTCGAGGATCGCCTGCTCGGCGGCGGTGGTCATTCTTTCACCGGTTCGCGGGCGAGGCGGTCGATCTCTTCGCGGAATTCATTGAGGTCCTGGAAGCGCTTGTACACCGAAGCGAAGCGGATGTAGGCGACTTCATCAAGCTTTTGCAGCTCGGCCATGACCAGTTCGCCGACCACGAGGGACTTGACCTCGCGCTCGCCGGTGGCGCGCAGCTTGTGCTTGATGTGGACCAGAGAGGATTCGAGGCGCTCGACGCTGACCGGACGTTTCTCCAGCGCGCGTTGCATGCCGGCGCGGAGTTTTTCTTCGTCGAACGGTTGGCGGCTGCCGTCGGTTTTGATCAGGCGCGGCAACACCAGTTCGGCCGTCTCGAACGTCGTGAATCGTTCGCCGCAGGCCAGGCATTCACGCCGGCGGCGCACCTGTTCGCCCTCGGCGACCAGACGCGAGTCGATGACCTTGGTGTCGTTGGCACCGCAGAAGGGACAGTGCATGGTGGCTGGCAACAAAAAATGGGAGGGCCATGGTAGCGCATCCCCGTGGCAAGACAAGCCATAGGCTTTGCGGTATACAGAACGGCATGATCGTCTGATCCATGGAATTCATTCTGCCGGAGCCTCCAATGCCGTTACGTCCGCTCGTTCTGCTCAGTCTTTTCAGCCTGCTGGTGGCCTGTGGCAGCGACGCACCCAAGCCGCAACCGCCGACCCCAGGCCCCGCGCCGCAGCAGGCGCAGAAAAAAGCCAAAGAGGCTGCCGAACTCGGCCCGCTGCCGGCGCATCAGCGCGAATTGAGCGGCAGCCTGCAAGGGGTGCCGGCCGGCGCCGAAGTCGAACTGGCGCTGCTGGTGATCGATGAAAAGGATCGCCCGCAACAATTGCTCGCCAGTTCCAGCCTGATCGGCAACAACCAGATCCTGCCGTTTCACCTGCGCTTCAACCCCGAGGCGTTTCCGGCCGGCGCACGGGTTGAGCTGCGCGGTCGCGCGAGCCAGTCCGGACAACTGATTCTGCACCTGCCATCGCAGACCATCACTCAACCGACCACTCAGGCGTTGGGCCAGCTGCAATTCGTCAAAGCGCCATGACAGCACCGCTCGACCTGCAACAGGCCTTGGGGGAATTGCTCGGCGACGCCAGACTGAAAGCCTGCGCGTTGCCGGGCACCGATTTGCAGCTGTGGTTGATCGACGGCGACAACATGGCCCGCGAATTCAGCCAGGAAGAAACCCAGCGCATCCTGCATGAACCGCCCTATTGGAGCTTTTGCTGGGCCAGCGGCTTGGCCGTGGCGCGTTATCTGGCACAGTTTCCAGAGTGGGTGCGCGGCAAGCGCGTGCTGGATTTCGGCGCCGGCTCCGGGATTGCCGGTATCGCGGCGGTGAAGGCCGGGGCGCTGGAAGTGGTGGCCTGCGATCTCGATCCGTTGGCGATCGCCGCTTGCCGGGCAAATGCCGAGCTCAATGCTGTGCAGATGAGCTACTCGACGGATTTCTTTGCCGAGGCCGATCGCTTCGATCTGATTCTGGTTGCCGACGTGTTGTATGACCGGGCGAACTTGCCGCTGCTCGACGCGTTTCTCAGTCGCGGACGCGAGGCGCTGGTGGCGGATTCACGGGTGCGGGATTTTCGGCATCCGTTGTATGAACGGATCGAGATGCTGGAGGCGATGACCCTCCCCGATCTGGCCGAGCCCGAAGAATTCAGACATGTCAGCCTCTACCATGCACGGCGCTAGCTAAAAGCTTCGCGAGCAGGCTCGCTCCCACACTGGATCTGTGCCGTTCATAAATCCCCTGTGGGAGCGAGCCTGCTCGCGAAGGCGTCCGCCCATGCAACACACCTCTCGACCCGCCCCGCTTCCGGCCACCCCCCACCAAGCCTTATAGTTGCCCCATCCACGCTTTGACGAGATCCCCCATGAGTGAGCAAACGCCGTATATCTTCGACGCCACGACTGCCGATTTCGACCAGTCGGTGATCGAAGCCTCCTTCAACAAACCAGTGCTGGTGGATTTCTGGGCCGAATGGTGTGCGCCGTGCAAGGCGTTGATGCCGATGCTGCAAGGCATTGCCGAGAGCTATCAGGGCGAGTTGCTGCTGGCCAAGGTCAATTGCGACATCGAGCAGGACATCGTCGCCCGCTTCGGCATTCGCAGCCTGCCGACCGTGGTGCTGTTCAAGGACGGTCAGCCGGTCGATGGCTTTGCCGGGGCACAACCGGAATCCGCCGTGCGCGCCCTGCTCGAACCGCATGTGCAGATGCCGCCACCGGCCGCTGCCGACCCGTTCGAACAGGCTCAGGCGATGTTCGACGAAGGTCACTTCGCCGAGGCGGAAGCGGCGCTGGTGACCCTGCTCAATGAAGACAATACCAACGCCAGGGCGCTGATCCTTTACGCACGCTGCCTGACCGAACGCGGTGAGCTGGGCGAAGCGCAAACCGTGCTCGACGCGGTCAAGAGCGATGAGCACAAAGCCGCACTCGCTGGGGCCAAGGCGCAGATCCAGTTCCTCGGCCTCGCCCGCGACCTGCCGGACGCCGCCGACCTGAAAAGCCGCCTGGCGCAAAATCCGCAGGATGATGAAGCGGTGTACCAACTGGCGATCCAGCAACTGGCGCGCCAGCAATACGAAGCGGCGCTGGACGCCTTGCTCAAACTGTTCATCCGCAACCGCAGCTACGGCGAAGGCTTGCCGCACAAGACCTTGCTGCAGGTGTTCGAACTGCTGGGCAATGATCATCCGTTGGTGACGGCTTACCGTCGCAAAGTGTTTGCGGCGCTGTATTAAGGCCTTACCCGATCCAGCTATAGAGCGGCGTATCCCCGCCGCTCGCCACTTTCACATCGGAACTGTGGCGCAAGCGCACGAGCAAACGCTTGCCCGCCACCGCACTGCCGGTCAGCGCTTCCAGTTGATCGAGCAGATCCGGTCCACTGAGTTGCCCGGCCTTACGCAGCAAGTCTTTGGCCACCTGCCACAGCGCATCGTCCTGATTCACCGGCTTCGCCGCCGGGGCCGACGCCACTGCCTCGGACTGCGCGACCGGCGCCTGCCCGCTCAGCGCCGAACCCAGCCTGGCCCAATCGCTGTCATCCAGCTCCACCGTCAAATCCACCGGCACCTCGCCGACCGTTCCGCGTATCCGCAACATCAAGTTCGCTCCTGCACTTTTCTGACCTGCATGCTCCCATGGGACTTGTGCAACGCCAAGTAAAGGGCGCCAAACACATCTGGTAATTCCCGGTTAATCGGCTAAATTAATCTCTTTTTGCGGGAAGGATTCCCAATGTCTTCAGGACGAAAACTGGCCTCTAAAGGAGGCCCGACCTCTACAGGTGGCGTGATACTTGAAGGAAATGAGAACCTCAATATCGAAGGAAGAATAATCGCTTCCATTGGACAACTCGCCAGTTGTCCGGTCTGTGGGCCTGGCAAAGGCCCCATCGTAGCAGTGGGTGAAAGAACGCTGATTTTACCTGCCGGACCAGCTGCGCTAGAGGGTGACTACGTCGCCTGCGGTTGTCCGCCCATGACCAATAAGCTGCTCACTCAGCAACACAGTGGTTTCGCAGGAATTGGCCGGCCCGCTCCAATTGACATGGGGCCACCGATTGCTGCCCTGACCTCTTATCGCTACTTGCAGGTCATCATCGAACGCCTTAATGACACGGAAAAGCCAGGTTTGGCTTACAAACTCAAGGACAAGGCGAAGGTTGCCGTTTTACAAGACAGCACTTGCAACCTCACAGGCGAAGGCTGCGAACACCCGGTAAAAAACGCTTCGGATTACGACACCCTGTTGGTAGGGGAAGATTCCGAATGGACTTTCTATGCCTATGAAGAGCCCCTGACACAGGATTTGTCATGAAATCGGAAATCAAACTCATCTTTAAAGACTTTCTGATGCAGCCACCGCCAGGCGTAAAATTTCAGCTGCTTATCGACGGTCAGGTCGTAGATGACAACATCGTTCAAAACGATGACAGGCCTCGCATTTATTCATTGATATCCAAAAACGGCCAGATCGCTATAACGCTCGCGGGCAAGGAACTACCGTCGATCAAAACCCGAGACACCCACGAAGTGACGGTTCAGATTGTGGGGAACTCCGGTACAAAAAAAGGTATGCACACTGCTACGTTGAATCCAGGGAAGTCTCTTTCGATCGTAGCGATATCACCGTGGGTAAAAGTCCCGCTAACGACCAGCGGCGCTGTCTCGAACGACGCATTCTACGAAGTCGAATATGGTGTGAAACGTACAAATGAAACCCGAACGGTGAAAGTCGTCATTCAGGACATGCCGCGCAGGATACTGATGGAGGCGCTGTCACACCGGGGATCAACACAGTGGGCAGGGAATAAAAGCAAAAAGTCGCTGCCACACCCTACTCTCAGCCAGAGCGTGGAATTTCCACCAAACACAAATAAATGCAATCTGTTCGTCTACGACGTGCTGACCGCAATTGGGGTCAACGTGGCGTTGATTGAACATGGCAAATCGAAATACCTGCCATATTTCTCCAAGGTTAGTCCTCCGCTCGCGGGTGAATGGGCGAATGGACAACGATTGCTCAACAGCTGGAAAGTCGAGCGCACGCCGTTGCCCGGGGACGTCGGCGCTTACGCAATGAATTATTCCGACGCCAGCGGCCATGTCGGCTTCGTTCTAACGAAGGGCGTATGCATTTCTGCAGGGTGGGAAAAAGTTGAAGTTAACGACGCAGGTTTTCGCCATGCGACCGGCAATGCAAATCCCAGCGACCATGACTTCACTATTTTCCGACGCTACAAACACAGCACGCCACAATGAAACGCCCTTATTCGCTCCTCCTCATAATTCCGTTTTTGCTCATCGTGGCATGGCGCATCTGGTTGCCTGCCGATCTTTCGGCTTGTCCCGCTGACGGGGAAACTGCAGGTCCACTGACCCTTGTTATTCGTGATTACTTTGAGCGCAATAGCCGGACCGACTGGCGAGACATGGATGATCGTTTCGACATACTTTCAACCCCCGAAGGCCAGAGCATAGCGAGTCAACCGAATTCACACACTTGCGAAGCATTGCGGGTACTGCAGAGTCCGGCGTTCAGTCAGAGTGAAAAAATCTTCACCATGGCACTTATGTTCAGACTGCCAATCGACCAGTACATGGCCCTGATGGATCGCAGTCATCAACTCTACACGCAGGGCAAAATGGATAAGGAGGTGCTGACTCTGGTGGTATTTCCGCGCGGAACAGCCATCAACTACTGGTGGCTTCCGGCTTGGCGACAGCGTTTCAGTCGCGATGCCCCGAGCGTGCTCGACGCAAATCTGATCAACGATGTCCTTTCGGGACACTATTGGTTCGACTATCCCGGCGCAGGCTTCTGATTCTGCAAGCATGACATTCAATCCCAGCACCGCCCGCGACCTCATCCCGGGCGGTGCTTAGCCATGTCTTGCGCAATCTCAAGCGCACGGGCACACTCTGCGCACTTTCGTTATAAGATTACATAACAAACTTTTCATTTTTCTCGGAGTCCGTCATGCGTCGTTTGCTGCTCGCTTTGCCGTTTGCCCTGTTGCCGCTGGCCGCTGCTCATGCGGTGGATGAGCACGATCACGATCATGAGCACGGCAGCCTCGGCGCCCATGAGCATGGTGTGGGTCGCCTGAATGCCGCGCTCGATGGTCAGACCCTGGAGCTGGAGCTGGAAAGCCCGGCGATGAATCTGGTGGGTTTTGAACACGCCGCGACGTCGGATGCCGACAAGGCCAAAGTCGCTGCCGCTCGTGCGCAGCTGGAAAAACCATTGGCCCTGTTCAGCCTGCCCGCTGCGGCCGGCTGCAAGGTGGTCAGCCAGGAACTGGAAAGCCCGCTGTTCGGCGACAAGCCGGACGCCGACGATCACGACGAAGATGAAGCGGACAAGGACGGTCACGAGCATCACCACGACCACAGCGAAATCCACGCGCATTACCAATTCAGCTGCGCCACACCGGGCGCGCTGAACACGCTGAATCTGGCAAACATCTTCAAGACCTTCCCGGCGACACAGAAGATTCAGGTACAACTGATCAGCGCGACCGGCCAGCAAGGTACCGAAGTGACGGCCAAGTCAGCTGCGCTGAAATTCTAGGATCCACCGAAATCCCCTGTGGGAGCGAGCCTGCTCGCGAAGGCGGCGTGTCAGTTGACAGGTGGGTGTCTGACCCAGCGCTTTCGCGAGCAGGCTCGCTCCCACAGGGTTATGTGTTCACTTCATGAAAATCGGTGCCATGACCCAAGCACTCATCGAACTTTCCGACCTTGGCTTCAACTGGCCCGGTCACCCGCCGCTGCTGGACATCCCGGCGTTTCGTCTGGAAGCCGGCGAAACCCTGTTTCTCAAAGGCCCCAGCGGCAGTGGCAAGACCACGCTGCTCGGCCTGCTTGGCGGGGTGCAGAAGCCCAATCGGGGCAGCATTCGCCTGCTCGGCCAGGAGCTGACCGAGCTTTCTGCCGGCAAGCGCGATACGTTTCGTGTCGATCACACTGGCTACATTTTCCAGCAATTCAACCTGCTGCCGTTTCTCTCGGTGCGCGAGAACGTTGAGTTGCCGTGTCATTTTTCAAAACTGCGTGCGCAACGGGCGAAACAGCGCCACGGCAGCGTCGATCAAGCCGCCGCCACGTTGCTCGCCCACCTGGGTCTGAAAGACGAAAGCATCCTCAGCCGCCGCGCCGACTCGCTGTCGATCGGCCAGCAACAACGGGTCGCCGCCGCACGCGCATTGATCGGCCAACCGGAGCTGGTGATCGCCGACGAACCGACCTCGGCGCTGGATTACGACGCCCGCGAAAACTTCATTCGCCTGCTGTTTGCCGAGTGCCGCGAGGCCGGATCGAGTCTGTTGTTCGTCAGCCATGACCAGAGCCTGGCGCCGCTGTTCGACCGTCATCTGTCCCTGGCCGAACTCAATCGCGCCGCCACGTCCGCCGAGGTCTGAGATGTATCTGTTTCGTCTGGCCATGGCCAGCCTGGCCAACCGCCGTTTCACCGCATTGCTCACCGCCTTTGCCATTGCCCTGTCGGTGTGCCTGCTGCTCGCCGTCGAGCGCGTGCGCACCGAAGCCAAGGCCAGTTTCGCCAGCACCATCAGCGGTACTGACCTCATCGTCGGCGCTCGTTCGGGGTCGGTAAACCTGCTGCTGTATTCGGTGTTCCGCATCGGCAACGCTACCAACAACATCCGTTGGGACAGCTTTGAACACTTCGCCAACAACCCGAAAGTGAAGTGGGCAATCCCCATGTCCCTGGGCGATTCCCATCGCGGCTATCGCGTGATGGGCACCACCGAAGCCTATTTCGAGCACTACCAGTACGGGCGCCAGCAACACCTGGCGCTGGCCGACGGTCGCGCGTTTGCCACCGATCCTTTCGAAGTGGTGCTCGGTGCCGAAGTCGCCGAAGCGCTGCACTACAAGCTCGGCGACAAACTGGTACTGGCCCACGGCGTGGCGGCGATCAGCCTGGTCAAACACGACGACAAACCGTTCACCGTGGTCGGCATCCTCCAGCGCACCGGCACCCCGGTGGACCGCACGCTGCACATCAGCCTCGGCGGCATGGAGGCGATCCACATCGACTGGCACAACGGCGTGCCGGCGCGCGGCAACGGCAGGATCAGCGCTGATCAGGCGCGCAACATGGACCTGACGCCGCAAGCGATCACCGCGTTCATGCTCGGCCTCAACAGCAAGATTTCCACCTTTGCCTTGCAGCGCGAGATCAACGAATACCGTGGCGAACCGATGCTGGCGATTCTGCCGGGCGTGGCCTTGCAGGAATTGTGGAGCCTGATGAGTACGGCCGAGAAAGCCTTGTTCGTGGTCTCGCTGTTCGTTGTGCTGACCGGGCTGATCGGCATGCTCACGGCGATTCTCACCAGCCTCAACGAGCGCCGCCGCGAGATGGCGATTCTGCGTTCGGTGGGCGCGCGGCCGTGGCACATCGCAAGTCTGCTGGTGCTGGAAGCTTTCGCCCTGGCCCTGACCGGGGTGATCGCCGGGCTGGCGCTGCTGTACGTCGGCATCGCCGCTGCGCAAGGGTACGTGCAGGCCAATTATGGTTTGTACCTGCCGCTGGCATGGCCGAGCGAGTATGAATGGACGCTGCTCGGTGGCATTCTGGCGGCCGCGCTGCTGATGGGCAGCGTGCCGGCCTGGCGCGCGTATCGCCAATCCCTGGCCGATGGCCTGTCGATCCGTTTATGAGGATGTTCACCATGCCCCGCGCCCTGCTTGCGCTGCTGATGCTGGTCGCCCTGCCCGTGTGGGCAGCGGCGCCGAAAGACCTGACCTGGTCGGAAATGATCCCACCGGACGCCGCGCCGGAAGTACCCAACATGACCCCGCTGCACGACCTGTCGAAGATGGGCGACGCACTCTCTGCCGAGTCCGCTCCGGCGGCCAAGCAGGACATGCCCAATGCACCGGTAGTGAAGAGCCTCGACGGGCAGAACATTCGCCTGCCCGGTTACATCGTGCCGCTGGAAGTCAGCGAAGAGGGGCGCACTACCGACTTTTTGCTGGTGCCGTATTTCGGCGCCTGCATCCACGTACCGCCACCGCCGTCGAACCAGATCGTCCATGTGAAAAGCGAACTGGGCGTGAAGCTTGATGAGCTGTATCAGCCGTATTGGGTTGAAGGACCGTTGCAGGTGAAAGCCTCAAGCAGTGAGCTGGCCGATGCCGGGTATCAAATGGAGGCAGAGAAGATTTATGCGTATGAACTGCCGGAGTGAGTCCCGGTAGTTTTGTATTGGCTGGTCTATCGTCTTCGCGAGCAGGCTCGCTCCCACAGGTGATCACATTCCAAGGTGGGAGCGAGCCTGCTCGCGAATAGGCCCTCAAAGGTTCCACAAAACCCCGCCCCTTCACTGTTTCATTGAGCTGAGTCAAAACACCGTATCAGACGGCTTCGTACCCTAGGACATCGAATTTTTATGTCCTTTCGGAGCCCCCATGAACAAGTCCTTGCTCAGCGCCTCGCTGTTTGCCCTCGCGCTCGCAGCCCCGCTCGCCCACGCCCACGAAGCCGGTGACATTCTCGTGCGCGCCGGCGCGATCACCGTCAACCCGAAGGCCGACAGTTCCAGCGTCAAGGTCGATCAGGGTCCGCTGAGCGGCACTGATCTGGGCGGCAAGGCGACCATGAGCAGCGACACCCAACTGGGTCTGAACTTCGCCTACATGCTCACCAACAACATCGGTATCGAGCTGCTGGCAGCCACGCCGTTCGAGCATGACGTCAAGCTCAAGGGCACCGCCCTGCCCGCCGCCAACGGCAAGCTCGGCACCCTGAAACACCTGCCGCCGACCCTCAGCGTCGTCTACTACCCGCTGGATTCGAAATCGCCTTTCCAGCCGTATGTCGGCGGTGGCATCAACTACACCTGGATCTACGACGAACACGTCGGCAGCGAAGCCAGCGCCAACGGCTTCAGCAACTTCAAGGCGAAAAACTCCTGGGGCCTGGCCTGGCAGGTCGGCGCCGACTACATGATCACCGACAACATCATGCTCAACGCCCAGGTGCGCTATATCGATATCGATACCCGCGCGACCGTCGAGAACAACGCCGTCGCACCGGGCACCCGTGCACGGGTGAATGTGGATGTCGATCCGTTCATCTACATGGTCGGTTTGGGCTATAAGTTCTAAGTCGATTTTTTACTGAACGTTCACGTGGTGGTGAATGAGGCTTGGTGGCGGGCAGGCACAGACCTGACGACGACCGTACGCAGTTGATCGGGGGATAACATTCCCTCGCCACAGGGATAGCAATATTCCGGCCGTGAAAAAGGCGCCTGATGAAGGGCGCCTTTTTCATGTCCGAAAGCTTGTTTCATCCGCGCCCGAGCAAGCGCGCCAAGCCCACACTCATCGGCGTCTGCGGCGGCATTTCGAAGCGCTGCAGCAAGCGTCGGTTATCCGCTCGCGAATGGCGGATATCACCCGAACGCGCCGGCCCGTAACTCACGGGCGGCAGTTCACCGACCACTGATTTCAATGCTTCGAGCATCTGCTTCAGGCTCATCGCCTGATTCCAGCCAACATTGACCGCGCCCTCCTGCACTTCAGGCTTTTCCAGCGCCTGCACCAGCAAATCGACCAGATCACCGACATAAAGAAAATCGCGGGTCTGCTCGCCATCGCCAAACACGGTGATCGGCAAACCTTTCGACGCGCGTTCGCTGAAGATGCTGATCACCCCGGAATACGGCGAGGACGGATCCTGGCGGGGGCCGAAGATGTTGAAGAAGCGGAAAATCGCCGGTTCCAGGCCATGCTGGCGACGGTAGAAATCGAAGTACTGCTCACCGGCCAGTTTGTCCGAGGCATAGGGTGTCAGCGGCGCTTTCGGGGTGTCTTCATCAATCGACTCGCCCTCGCCATTGTTGCCGTACACCGCCGCGCTGGAGGCATACACCACGCGCTTGACCCCGGCCAGACGCATGGCTTCGCAGACATTCAGGGTGCCGATGAAATTGCTCTGATGGGTTTTCACCGGATCGTCCACCGAGGCCTGCACCGAGGCCACGGCCGCCAGATGCGCGACAGCGTTGCAACCTTGCATGGCGCGGGCGACCAAAGCGGCATCGGCGACATCGCCGACCACCAGTTCGACCTTGGGATTGTCCAGCGGCAGGTTGCTGCGCTTGCCGGTCGACAGGTCGTCGAGCACGCGAACCGCATAGCCCTTGGCGAGCAAGGCGTCGGTCAGGTGCGAGCCGATGAATCCTGCTCCGCCGGTGATTAGAACCGTTGCTTCAGCCATGTCGGTAAAACCTGTCCAGTAGACCCGGGAGCGCGGCACGCCAGGCGCGCGGTTTGATCCCGAAAGTGTGGAGAATTTTCTTGCAGGCCAGCACTGCGTGTTGCGGTTCTTCGGCGGCGTCCGGGCGCGCGGCGTGGGCCTGCGCGGTCGGTGCTTCGATCGCCAGCGGATGCAGGCTGCGTGCTTCGGTGAGAATCGCCTGGCCCAGCGCCAGCGGTGTGGTCGCTTCGTGGCCGGCGTAATGGTAAGTGCCCCACAGCGGCGCGGCGCAGTCGAGTTGCTTGAGCACGGAGATGATCACTCGCGCGGCGTCATCGACCGGAGTCGGATTGCCGCGCCGATCATCGGCCAGCAGCAACTCTTCGGGTTTTTCCGCGCGGGCGAGGAAGCGTCCGAGGGTGCCGTCCGGGCTGTCGTCGAGCAGCCAGCCGAAACGCAGCAGTACATGTTGCGGGCAGGTCGCGCGCACACTTTGCTCGATGCGCCACAAGGCCTGACCGCGCAGGCCCAGCGGCACCGGTTCGTCTTTTTCGCTGTAGGCCGTGGCCCGCGAGCCGTCGAACACGCGATAGCTCGACGGCTGCACGAGGACAATGTTGTGGTGCTGGCAAAGTTCGGCCAGACGCTCGATGGCGCGTTCCTGGCCGGTCATGCGGCTTTCGCTGACGCTCTCGGCCTGGAACCAGTCGAAATAGTAGGCGAGGTTGATCAACGCATCGGGACGGGTGTCGTCGAGCAGTTGGGTGAGGCTCGCGGCATCCCAGCCGTTTTCGGGCGGGCGGGGGGCTAGGAAACCGATGTCTTCTTCCGCACCGAGGCGAATCAGCGCCTGCCCAAGGGCATTTCCGCCGCCCAGTAACATAAGGCGCATTCGCATAGAGTCAGCAGGCCCAGTCTGATTGGAACGATGGCTTTAGCGACGGTTCTCGTGGAACCGTCGTCGATAATTGCCGGAATCGTTGCATTTTGCGGGTTTAGTGCGCAACCGTCATCCGTAAAGTGTAGATGCGCGGATTTGTATCGGCCTCACTGGCGCTATCGCGAGCAGGCTCGCTCCCACAGGAGACCGCATTCCAAGGTGGGAGCGAGCCTGCTCGCGAAGGCGTCCGAACGGTACTTGCATCTTCCCGCCCCCGCCCGCATAACTTCAATCATGAATCTGCCCCTCCCCGCCAACAGCGCGCTGGCCGGTTTTCACCCCGCCGTCAGCGCCTGGTTCAACAAGACTTTTCCGGCGGTCACCGCCGCTCAGGCCCGTGCGTGGCCGTTGATCCGCCAGCGCCGTTCGACGCTGATCGCCGCGCCCACCGGCTCTGGGAAAACCCTGACCGCGTTCCTCGCCGTGCTCGATGAGCTGGTGCACCGAGGTCTGGAGCATCCTGACGGTCTGCCCGCCGAAACCCTGGTGGTCTATGTCTCGCCGTTGAAGGCACTGTCCAACGACATCCAGATCAACCTGCAGAATCCGCTCGCCGGCATTACCGCGCAATTGCGCGAAATGGGCCTGCCGGAGCTGACCATCACTACCGCCGTACGCACTGGCGACACGCCGCAAAAAGACCGCGCCGCGATGCGCAAGAGCGCGCCGCATATTCTGGTGACCACCCCGGAATCGCTGTACGTGCTGCTCGGCTCGGAATCCGGGCGCAGGATGCTCGGCACCACGCGCACGGTGATCATTGACGAAATCCACGCCATGGCCGCTGGCAAGCGCGGCAGTCATCTGTCCTTGAGCCTTGAGCGTTTGCAAGCACTCTGCGCCGAACCGCTGACCCGCATCGGCCTGTCCGCCACGCAGAAACCGGTAGAAGCCGTGGCGCGGTTTCTGGTCGGTCACAATTGCCCCTGCGAAATCGTCGACATTGGCCACGCCCGCCCACGAGACCTGGGTATCGAAGTGCCGCCGGTGCCGTTGTCGGCAGTGATGGCCAACGATGTCTGGGAACTGGTGTACGAGCGCCTCGCCGAACTCGCTCGCGAGCACCGCACCACGCTGATTTTCGTCAACACCCGACGCCTTGCCGAGCGCCTCAGCCGGCATCTGAGCGAACGCCTCGGCAAGCAGGCCGTGGCGGCGCACCACGGCAGCCTGGCCAAAGAGTTTCGTCTCGATGCGGAACAACGGCTCAAGCGCGGCGAGCTGCAAGTGCTGATCGCCACCGCGTCGCTGGAACTGGGCATCGATATCGGTGAGGTCGACCTGGTCTGCCAGATCAGTTCACCGCGTTCGATTGCTGCGTTTCTGCAACGAGTCGGTCGCTCCGGACATCAGGTCGGCGGCACGCCCAAGGGTCGTTTGTTCGCCACCACCCGCGACGACCTGATCGAGTGCGCCGCCCTGCTCGACTGCGTGCGCCGGGGCGAGCTGGATACGCTGCACATTCCGGAAAAGCCGCTGGACGTGCTGGCGCAGCAGATCATCGCCGAGGTCAGTTGCCAGGAATGGTCGGAGGACGCGTTGCTGGCGATGTTCCGCCGAGCGTGGCCCTATCGTGACCTCGATGAAAAACACTATCAGGCCCTGCTGAGCATGCTCGCCGAAGGCTACAACGGTCGCCAGGGCATCCGCAGCGCCTACCTGCACCGCGACGCCGTCAGCCGCACATTACGTGGCCGGCGGGGCGCGCAACTGACCGCCGTGACCAGTGGCGGCACCATCCCGGACAACGCCGACTACAGCGTATTGCTAGAACCCCAGGGCTTGAACATCGGCAGCGTCAACGAAGACTTCGCCGTGGAAAGTATCGCCGGCGACGTGTTCCAGCTCGGCAATACCTCGTACCGCATCCTGCGGGTGGAAAGCGGCAAAGTGCGGGTCGAGGATGCGCAGGGCATGCCGCCGACCATTCCGTTCTGGCTCGGCGAAGCGCCGGGGCGCAGTGATGAACTGTCGGCGGCCGTCGCGCGCCTGCAAGCGCAGTTGGACGAATTGCTCAGCGCCAGCCCCGGCAATCTGCAACCGGCGCTCGACTGGCTGACCGCCACACTCGGCCTCAACCTCGCCAGCGCCGAGCAACTGGTCGAATATCTGGCGCGCGCGCGGCAAACCCTCGGCGCCCTGCCCTCGCAGGACACGCTGTTGATGGAGCGGTTTTTCGACGAGTCCGGCGGCACCCAACTGATCATTCACACGCCGTTCGGCAGCCGCATCAACCGCGCCTGGGGCCTGGCCTTGCGCAAGCGTTTCTGCCGCACCTTCAACTTCGAGTTGCAGGCCGCCGCCAGCGAAGACGCGATCGTGCTGTCGCTGTCCACCAGTCACAGCTTCGAGCTCGACGAGGTTTGGCGTTACCTGCACAGCAACAGCGCCGAACACACCCTTATTCAAGCCGTGCTCGATGCGCCCTTGTTTGGCGTGCGCTGGCGCTGGAATGCCGGGGTGGCGCTGGCGTTGCCGCGCTTCACCGGCGGGCGCAAAGTCGCTCCGCAACTGCAACGGATGAAAAGCGAAGACCTGATCGCCAGTGTGTTTCCCGACCAGATCGCCTGCCTGGAAAACCTCGCCGGCGAGCGTGAAGTCCCCGAACATCCGCTGGTGGAACAGACCCTCGACGATTGCCTGCACGAAGCGATGGACAGCGAAGGCTGGCTGACCCTGCTGCGGCGCATGGAGCGTGGCGAGGTGCGCCTGATCGCCCGGGATTTACCTGCGCCGTCGCCGCTGGCGGCAGAAATTCTCAGCGCCCGACCCTACACGTTTCTCGACGACGCGCCGCTGGAGGAACGCCGCACGCAAGCGGTGATTAATCGACGCTGGAGCGATCCGCAGTCGACCGATGATCTCGGCGCACTCGATGCCGATGCGATCACCGCAGTGCGCGAAGAAGCCTGGCCGTCGCCCAATTCCATGGATGAAATGCACGAAGCGCTGATGAGCCTCGCCTGCATCAGTGACGCCGAAGCGCGCGCCAACGCCGGTTGGCCGGACTGGCTGCAAACGCTGATGGCCAGCGGCCGCGCCTGCCGGTTGCAGATCGACGCCGAGCATCAGTTGTGGCTGGCTCGCGAACGCCTGAGTTGCCTGCAGGCACTTTATCCACAGGCCACGTTGGCGAGCGCAGCAGTCGTGCTGCCCGGGTTCGACGAAGCGTGGACATTCGATGAGGCGCTGGTCGAAGTGATCCGCGCCCGCCTCGGCGCCTTTGGGCCGACCCCTTTGCCAGCCATTGCCGAGCCGCTCGCCCTGCCCGCCGCGCAAGTGAGTCAGGCCCTCGCCCGACTGGAGCGTGAAGGGTACGTCTTGCGCGGCCAGTTCACGCCGAACAGCGCGATTGAAGAATGGTGCGAACGCCATCTGCTCGCGCGCATCCATCGCTACACGGTCAAGCGCCTGCGCCGGGAAATCGAACCGGTGGCATTGCAGGACTTCATGCGCTTTCTGTTCGACTGGCAGCATCTGACGCCGGCCACCCAAGGTCAGGGCAGCGCGGTGCTGCCGGCGATTGTCGGCCAGTTCGAAGGTTATCCGGCGGCAGCCTCGGCATGGGACAGCGACATCCTGCCGGCGCGCCTCAAGGACTATTCGCCGAGCTGGCTGGATGAACTGTGCCGCAACGGCAAACTGGTGTGGACGCGCATCAGCGCGCGGCAGAAAGTCAGCGGCTCGGCATTGCGCAGTACACCGATTGTGCTGCTGCCGCGCAGTCAGGTGGGTTTGTGGAGTGCGTTGGCTGAACAGACGCCGGTGAGTGAGTTATCGCCGAAAACACAGAAAGTCTTTGAGGCGCTGAGTCAGCATGGCGCGCTGTTTTTCGATGAGTTGATTCATGAAGCGCGCCTGCTGCGCAGCGAACTGGAAATTGCTTTGCAGGAACTGGTCGCCGCAGGTTTGGTGAACGCCGACAGCTTCGCCGGCCTGCGCGCGCTGATCACGCCGGCAAGCAAGCGCCAGCAGCGCAGTAGCCGACGCGGGCGCGGCGCGTTTATCGGCGGCATGGACGATGCCGGGCGCTGGGCATTGCTGCGCCGGGGTTCGTCAGCCGATGCCGCCGAGACACTCGAACACGTCGCCATGACCCTGCTGCGCCGCTACGGCGTGGTGTTCTGGCGCTTGCTCGAACGCGAAGCGGACTGGCTGCCGAGCTGGCGGGAATTGCTGCGCACCTTTCATCGTCTGGAGGCGCGGGGCGAGATTCGTGGCGGGCGGTTTGTCAGTGGTCTGGCTGGCGAGCAGTTTGCCTTGCCCGAAGCCATTCCCTTGCTGCGCGAAGTACGCCGCCGCCCGCAGGACGGCAGCCTGGTGGCGGTGTGCGGAGTTGATCCATTGAATCTGGCCGGAACCTTGTTGCCGGGGGCGAAGGTGCCGGCGCTGGTGAGCAATCGGCTGGTTTATCGCGATGGAGTGTCCGTGGCCGCGGTGATTGCCGGCAAGCAGCAGGTTTGGGTAGAGCTGGATCCGATAGCCATGGGACAACTGCATGCCAAGCTGATCCGGCATTGAGAGTGTTCGCACCGGCGTCTTCGCGAGCAGGCTCGCTCCCACAGTCCAATCCCATTGCCCCTGTGGGAGCGAGCCTGCTCGCGAAAGCGCCGGCCCTGTCTCTACACAAACAGGCGTCAGGTCCGTGACTCCTGCGGTACCTCATCCGCAACCACCGCCCCCTCCTCCTGCCGCTTCGGCAACAGCACCTGTTGTGGATAAGTCTGCGCAAAATGCACATTGGGTGTGTTATCCACAAGCTTCTTCAAGCGCTGGTTGAACGCGCGGCTCACCGCATATTGCCCACCTGACACCGTGCGAAATTGCGCCGTCAACACCACGCCGTTCAAGTCCATTTTGTCCACGCCAAACACATCCAGCGGCCCTTGCAGGTTGTACTTGAGGAACGGGTCTTCGCGGATCGAATCACCGGCCTCGCGAATCAGCTCAATGGCTTTGTCGACATCGGTGTCGTAGGTGAACTGCACCGAGAAAAATGCGAAGGCGAACTGGCGTGATTGGTTGGTCACAGCCTTGATCTGGCCGAACGGCACCGAGTGCACAAAACCCTTGCCGTCCCGCAGGCGCAAGGTGCGGATGGTCAAACCTTCCACGGTGCCGGCGTGGCCGGAATCGAGCACCACCCAGTCGCCGATCGACAGGGTGTCTTCGATGATGATGAACAACCCGGTGATGACGTCCTGCACCAGTTGCTGCGAACCGAAACCGATCGCCAGGCCGACCACGCCCGCACCGGCCAGTAGCGGCGCGACGTTGATGCCGAGGTTGGCCATGGTGGTAATCGCGCAGATCACCACGAGGATGATTTTGATCGCGTTGCGCAGCAGCGGCAGGATGGTTTTCACCCGCGTGCTCGGCTGGCGTGCCGCGCGTTTGCTCAGCGGCGGTTTCAGCGCTTCCTGAATCGCCGTGTCGAGCACCACCCACAGCAGCCACGTCACCAGGAAGATCAGGCCGATACTGCTCAAGGCGTTGCTGATCGCTCGACCGACGGTGCTGCTCTGGGCGAAATCGAGCAACGACACGCCCCAGATCCGCCCGAGAATATCGATGAACACAATCGCCATGACGATGCGCAGCAACGCATGCAACAGGCTGAGAAAACGCTCCTTGTAGGCACTGCTGCGCTGAATCGCCTCGGCCTTGCGTGATTTGAACAGGTGCTGCAACACCGTGCTGAGAAACACCGTGGCGATCAGCAGCACGGTAGTGAACAAGGCGCAGCGCAGGGCTTTCTGATTGTCCTCGCCGATGCCGATCAGGCTGACTGCCGAGACCAGCACCATCAGCACGATCGGCCAGTACCACAGCCCGGAAAATATCCGCAGCGACTCCTGCAGCGACGGTTGTTTCAAACGCTGAGCGAGCGGGCGATTGCGGATCAGATGCGCGACCGGCCGGCGCAGGCGAATCACCAGCAAACCGAAAATCACCGAGGCGATCAGTCCGGTGAACACGGCGATGCTGCTGGTGATATTGCCGCCCAGTTGCCGGGCGATCTGCGGGCTGGTCAGGGCATCGCTGAGGGCGGCGAGAAAGCCGATGAGGAACAGCGGTCGCGGGCAGTATTCACGGATGATTCGCGCGGCGGCGCGCTTGTGCCCGACGTTGAACATCACCACCACGCACAACAACATCGACGTGGAGAAAATGCCACTGCTGGTGGCGTAGGCCAGACACAGCGCCAGCGCACGGCCCACCGAAGCTTGCAGAAAATGGCTGACATACAGCGTCAGCGGCAGGCAGATCAGCGCCGGCACGGTGAAAGGCAGCACGTAGCCGAGCAGATCCTGACTGCGCTGGCGGGTGCGCAACCAGCGGCCCTCACGCAGACGCTTTGCCAGCAGACTGCCGAGCACGGTGAGCAGGGCGAAACTGCCCAGCCACACTCCCGACAACGTGAGGAAATCCCCGGCCACGCTCCAGCCCGAGCGATTCGACGGTTGCTTGACCAGCCGATCGACCTCATCCGCCGCGCGGTCAGCACGCAGCCGCCAGGCATCGACCAGGTGTTCGTTGAGATCGAGTTTTTCCTGCACATCGTCGATGCTCGTACTGATCGCCCCGAGCAGACCGCCCTGCACCAACGGTTCCGGTTCGGCGGGTTTCTCTGCCGTGTCGGCGGCAGCCGGAACGCCCGGTAGCGCGACGGCTTGCGATGTGTTGACGCCCAAGCACAGCAGCGCTCCCAGCAGAATGGCGATCCTGAAATTGCGCAAAGCTCCGATCTCCCGTGGCTGACCCTGGTAAGGAACTGATCGGTAATTGCGCGGCAAGTTCAAGAGCCCCCTCACCCCAGCCCTCTCCCCCAGGAGAGGGAGCCGACCGAGTTGCATGACCAAAATCACCAACTGCACGTCTTGAGTCGAACTCAAGTCCTGAAGACCATGAAAATCTGCTCCCTTCACAGTCGTACGCGATTTCAGGAGGCATGAAGATCTGCTCCCTTCCCCCTCGCACCCTTGGGGGAGAGGGTTGGGGTGAGGGGGTAAGCTCTTGATCTTCGCTTCACCCGCGACCGTCCGTAACGCCACCGAAACTTTCCCGCCCCCGCCGCAGTCATCACAGAACATCGGCAACACGAGGACTTTCTACGGGAGGATGGGATGGCGACGATTCACATCGGTATTTCAGGCTGGCGCTACGCCCCGTGGCGCGGGGATTTCTACCCGAAGGGACTGGCGCAGAAGCGCGAATTGCAGTTCGCCTCCCGCGCGGTCAACAGCATCGAAATCAATGGATCGTTCTACGCCCTGCAACGCCCTGAACGTTACGCCCAGTGGTACGCCGAAACCCCTGATGACTTCGTGTTCAGCGTCAAGGCGCCGCGCTTCATCACCCACGTGCGCCGTTTGCGCGAAATCGAAAAACCGCTGGCGAATTTCTTCGCCTCGGGCGTTCTGGAACTGAAGGAAAAACTCGGGCCGATCCTTTGGCAGTTTCCGCCGAATTTCAAATTCGACGCCGAGCGCTTCGATCACTTTCTCGCGCAACTGCCCCACGATACCCAAGCCGCAGCCGCCCTCGCCCGCCAGCACGACTCGCATCTGCCCGGCCACGCCAGCGTCAAAGCCTGGCGCAAGAAACCGCTGCGCCATGCGGTGGAAATCCGTCATGAAAGTTTCATCGATCCGGAATTCGTGCGCCTGCTCAAACGCCACAACACCGCGCTGGTCATTGCCGACACCGCCGGCAAATGGCCGTACCGCGAAGACCTCACCAGCGACTTCGTCTATCTGCGCCTGCACGGCGCCGAAGAGCTCTACGCCAGCGGTTATTCCGAGCAAGCGCTCAAGCGCTGGGCCGAGCGCATCGACGCCTGGCATCACGGTAAACAGCCAGAGGACGCCCACCTGATAGCCCCACGCCTGAAACCCCGCGCGCGCAAATCCCGCGAAGTGTTCTGCTACTTCGACAACGACATCAAAGTCCGCGCGCCCTACGACGCACGCAACTTGTTGCAGCGCTTCGACCTCGACAAAGACCTCGCCACAACTCCCGGGCAAGTCGCCGCAGAAGGAGTTCTGTCATGAGCATTCCCGAACCGGTCGGTTTCACCGACGAAGGCTCCGTGGTTGCGCCCTCGGTGCGCACCTTCACCATACTGACGGTCAACACCCACAAGGGCTTCACCGCGCTGAACCGGCGTTTCATCCTGCCGGAGCTGCGTGAAGCGGTGCGCAGCGTCGCCGCCGACGTGGTGTTTCTGCAGGAAGTGCACGGCACGCACGAGCAGCATCCGAAACGCTACGACAACTGGCCGACGATGCCGCAATACGAATTTCTCGCCGACAGCCTCTGGCCGCAATTCGCCTACGGGCGCAATGCCGTGTACCCGGCGGGCGACCACGGCAATGCGCTGCTGTCGAAATTCCAGATCATCCGCCACGACAACCTCGACGTGTCGATCAGCGGCCATGAAAACCGTGGCCTGCTGCATTGCGTGCTGCGCCTGCCTGGCGACGGCACCGAAGTGCATGCGATCTGCGTGCATCTGGGCCTGCGCGAGAGCCACCGCAACGCGCAACTGGATCTGCTGATGCAACGTCTCGCCGAATTGCCCGCTGATGCCCCGGTGATCGTCGCTGGCGATTTCAACGACTGGCGCCAGCGTGCCGATGCGCAGCTCAAGCCCTGTGGCCTGCGCGAAGTGTTCGCCGAGCAGTACGGCAAACCGGCGCGCAGTTTTCCCGCACGGCTGCCAGCGCTACGACTCGACCGCATCTACGTACGCAACCTCAAGGCCAGCCGCCCGAAAGTTTTGACCAACCGGCCCTGGTCCCACCTTTCCGACCACGCACCGTTATCGGTGGAGATTGAACTATGAACAGTGCGCCACTGGAAAAATCCGCCGTCGACCCGGTCCCGCTGAACCCGCCGGTGCGCGAGCCCGGCCACGTGGACGTCGAGTATCAATGGCACAGCAATAACCGCGTAGAGCTGCTGGAGAACGGCGAGGAGTATTTCCCCCGGGTATTCGAAGCGATGCGCGCAGCCAAGAGCGAGATCCTGCTGGAGACCTTCATCGTTTTCGAAGACAAGGTCGGCGCCGAGTTGCAGCAAATCCTCATCGAAGCCGCCCAGCGCGGCGTGCGCACCACGGTCAGCCTCGACGGCTTCGGCTGTGGCGAGCTGAGCACCGGCTATCTGTCGGCCTTGAGCGATGCCGGCGTGCATCTGCAAATCTTCGATCCGGCGCCGAAGCATTTGGGCATCCGCACCAACTGGTTCCGCCGCTTGCACCGCAAGATCGTGGTGGTCGACGGCTTGATCGCGTTCATTGGCGGGATCAACTTTTCCGGCGATCACCTGGCCGACTTCGGCCCTGAAGCCAAGCAGGATTACTCGGTGGAGATCCAAGGCCCGGTGGTCGCCGATATCCATCACTTCGCCCTGCTGCAAAGCGGTCGTCCCGGGCGCGCGCGGTTCTGGTGGCAGCGCCGGCGCCAGCGCCTGGAGGAAATGGCCTTCACCGATCACGACGGCCAGGTGCGCCTGGTGTTCCGCGATAACGATCAACACAACACCGATATCGAAGACGTGTATCTGCAAGTACTGCGCAAGGCCAAGCGCCGGGTGATCATCGCCAACGCCTACTTCTTTCCCGGTTACCGGCTGCTGCGTGAAATCCGCAACGCCGCCCGCCGTGGCGTCGAGGTGCGGCTGATCCTGCAAGGCCAGCCGGACATGCTCGTGGCGAAACTGGCGGCGCGCATGACCTACGATTATCTGCTGCGTGCCGGCGTGCAGATTCACGAATACTGCCAACGCCCGCTGCACGGCAAAGTCGCGCTGGTCGACGATGACTGGAGCACCGTGGGCTCAAGCAATCTCGACCCGCTGAGCCTGTCGCTGAATCTGGAAGCCAACGTGCTGATCCGCGACCGCGCGTTCAATCAGCACCTGTACGAACGCCTCGAAGATCTCAGCCAGAACCACTGCAAAGCCATGGACGCCAAGCTGTTGCCGCGCGGGCGTATCTGGCACATGACCGTGGGTTTTCTGGTGTTCCACTTCCTGCGGCACTTCCCGGCCATGGCCGGTTGGCTGCCGGCGCATAAACCGCGTCTGAAGCCTTTCCGAGGTGCGCGTCCATGAGTCATTCCGAAGTCCATTCCGATAGCCATTCGGCACAAGCGGCGCCGTCGAAATGGAGCCGCTGGAAACGTCCGCTGACCATCCTGTTTTTTCTCGCGCTCATCGTCCTGTTGACGATGTTCGCTACGCGCATCGAATGGGCCGAGGTGCTGGAGACCCTCGCCGATTTCAAGGTGCGCACGCTGATCATCGCCGCCAGCCTGACGTTGCTGAGCTTTCTGGTGTACGCCAGTTTCGACCTGATTGGCCGCACCTACATTCGTCAGGACCTGACCTGGAAGCAGATCCTGCCGGTGGGCATCATCAGCTACGCCTTCAACCTCAATCTCAGCGCCTGGGTCGGCGGCATCGCCATGCGTTATCGCTTGTATTCGCGGCTGGGCGTGAGCAAAGGCAACATTGCCAAGATTCTCGGCCTGAGCCTGGCAACCAACTGGTTCGGCTACATGACCATCGCTGGCGTAGTGTTCAGCAGCGGTCTGGTGACTATGCCGCCGGGCTGGAAACTCAGCAGTTCGGCCTTGCAACTGGTCGGGGTGTTATTGCTGCTGGTCAGCGCCGGCTATCTGGCGGCGTGTCAGTTTTCCAAACGCCGCGAGTGGTCGATTCGCGGCGTGGAAATCAACCTGCCGTCGCTGCGCATGGCGGTGCTGCAATTGCTCTTGGGCGCGTTGAACTGGTCGCTGATGGCGGCGGTGATCTTCACTCTGCTGCCAAGCAAACTGGATTATCCGCTGGTGCTTGGGGTGCTGTTGATCAGCGCGATTGCCGGGGTCATTACGCACATTCCGGCGGGGCTGGGTGTGCTGGAGGCGGTGTTCGTGGCGCTGCTGCAGCACGAGGCGTCGCGCGGCAGTCTGGTCGCGGGATTGCTGGCGTATCGGGCGATTTATTTTCTGCTGCCGCTGTTGATCACGGTGGTGATGTATCTGGTGGTGGAGGCCAAGGCAAAGGCACTGCGGATCGAGAAGAAACCTTCCTGACCATGCATTGCAGCGGATGGCCCTTTCGCGAGCAGGCTCGCTCCCACAGTTGAAATGCGCTCAACCTGTGGGAGCGAGCCTGCTCGCGAAGGGGCCGGTACTCGCGACAGATCATCTGGATTGGATAATGCTCAACCGCTCCCCCACCACCATCTCGGTAATCCAGTCCACCAGGATCGAGGTGTAGGCCTGCTGCGAAACTGGATCACTCAATGCATGATCGGCGCCATCAATAATCCGATGGGTCAATGAGTGAGTCTGCTGACAGGCGGCGCGGTAACTCATGATCGTCGCGTGGGGCACGAAGTCGTCGGTTTCCGATTCCACCAACAGCACGTCGCCGGTGAATTGCGAACAGGCATGCAGGGCGCGATTGCTGTCGGCGCGCACCAGCGTATTGCGATAATCGCGCAGGTCGGCCTTGTCCAGATCGCGCTTGGGCGTGTGCCATTGTTCATCCCGGTACAGCGCCGGCACGCGCAGCGCCAGCCAGCGCACCGGGCGCAGTGACGTCAGGATCGAGGCCAGATAACCGCCATAACTGGTGCCGACCACGGCGATCGCCGAAGTGTCGAGGGCCGGGTGCGCCAGCAGGCGATCGTAGGCCGCCAGCAAATCACGCAGATTGTCTTCACGGGTCACGCGGGTCAGCGGGATTCCGGTGCCGCCGGTGTGCCCGCGCAGGTCGAAAGTCAGGCACACACAACCCAGGCCGGCGATGCCTTTGGCCCGCTCCAGATCACGTTCCTGACTGCCCCCCCAACCGTGAACAAACAACACCCCCGGGACTTTCGATTTGGGACTGAGAAAAGTCCCGCTCATCTGTTCGTCATCAATGTCGATTTGAATGCTTTCGCTTCTAGCCGTCATAAGATTGGACCGTCACATATTTGAGAAGAAATGCGCTGTTTTCCGCCGGGCCGCGATAGACCTCGATGGCGTCCGCCGGCAGCGCCTGATCGGTATAGGTTTCCACCGACGACACGCGAATCGCGCGCATCTGTGGATCGTTGACGAAGCTCTGCAGCGCCGCCACTTCAGCGCTGCTGGCACCGCCCATGCGCCAGGATTGTTCGAGCACGCCGCTGCGCGGGTTGCCGCTGGCGTCGAGGCCTTGGGCGATATCGTAATTGCGCCGCGAGGCGAAGAAGTGCGGGTAGGCTTCGTTGGCGGCGCTGTCGAAGACCTGTGCCTGTTCGATGGCCAGACGCACATCATCAGGCAGATCCAGCGCGAGCAATTGGTCATAGCCCCCTTGCACCACCAGCAGATTCGAACCGCCGTAGACCTCTTCGCCCAGGCCGTCCTCGGTCAAGTATTGATCACCGCAGTAGCTCAACACTTTGCCGCCGATGAACGACTGGCCGACGCTGTGGGTGACGACGTTGCGCAAGTCCTGCTCCAGCACTACGCCGTCGCTGAACAGGCTTGGCGCTTCGGGACGAGCGAGGATTTCATCGAACGCATCGAGGCTTTTGATCACTTCCTGACCGCGACCGGCGCAAGCGTGAATCGGCTTCAAGCGAATCGGCCCGGCGTACAACAGATGCTCGGCGGCGGGCCGCGCATCTTCCAGGGCGAATACGCTGAGACCGTCGAGCACAACGTTGCGCACCCGCTCCGAAAACAGCGGCGACCAGCCCTGCGGCGCGTGCGCCAGATGACTGCGCAAACCGTGGCTGATGGCTTTGGTGCAGATGAAATCGTATTCGACGTAACCGCCCCACAAGTCATCGGGGCCGTTGATGCCAAGTGCTTGCGCGTGGGCGGCGCCGACGATGGTTTGCGTTGGCAGCAGATACAGCTCGCGGCCCTGATGTTTGGCTGGATCGTAACTGCCGCCGAATTTGCAGCCGAGAATCTGCGCCAGCCAACGCGCCAGGGCCTTGTTGGTCTCGACTTCATGTTGCGGCGCCTCGGCACGCACCGAATGGGCCACGACGATTTTGTTGCTGGGTGTCGGGGTCATGCGTTCCCCTTTATCAGTCGATGGGTTCTCAAAGGAAATTGCAGAGATCAGGCCAATCAACGATCCCCCCGAACCGCCCGATAATCGGGAGCTTGCCGTGACTGTGCTGGCATCACGCCTGTTTCAAACTGCACGACAGCGCGCAAAACTCCGGCAAATTGCACGATCTCTCACCCTCGCCGCGATCATTGTGGGAGCGAGCCTGCTCGCGAAAGCGTAGTGTCAGCCGACTACAATTCTGTAGATCCAGCGCCTTCGCGAGCAGGCTCGCTCCCACATTAGTTCATCGTCGTTCTGGGAGCGGGATTCACACCAAACCGCCCCCGGTACTCACTCGGCCCAAGCCCGGTAATCTTCTTGAAGATCGCACGAAACGCGCCCGGATCCTGATAGCCGACAGTCCAGGCAATGTGGTCGATCGTGCCATTGGTGAACTCGAGCATTTCCCGCGCCTTGCCGACCCGCAGGTGCTGGCAGTACTCGGTCGGTTTCAAGCCTGTCGCGGCGCGGAATCGGCGCAGGAAAGTACGCTCTTCAAGTCCCGCACGCTCGGCCATCGCGTTCAGCGAAACATCCGTCGCCCCGGTGCTTTGCAGCCAGTGCTGGACCTTGAGAATCGCCGCGTCGCCATGGCTGAGGATCGGTGCGAAATTGCTTCCGCATTCACTGGCGCTGTCGCTGTGTTCCATCACCAGAAAACGCGCGGTCGCGGTGGCGATGCTCGGGCCGAGCAAGCGATCGACCAGGCGCAACCCCAATTCCGACCATGCCATCAGCCCGGCCGTGGTGATCAGGTCACCGTCGTCGACAATCGGCGTGTCGGCCTTGAGTTTGATCTTCGGGTAACGCTCGGCAAAAGCCTGGGCCGAGGTCCAGTGCGTGGTGGCGCTGCGACCGTCGAGCAAGCCGCTTTCGGCGAGCATCAACGAGCCCACACAAACACCACCAAGGGTTGCGCCGTGCGCATGCTGATCGCGCAGCCATTGCGCAAGACTCGCAGTCATCTGCGCCGCATCGAACCCGCCGAGGGACGGCGGAATCAGCACGGCGAGCAAAGCGCCTTCGGCACCGGGATGACTGTCATAGACCCGCGCCGGCAACTGCTCGCCATCGACCTGCCAGTGACTGACTCGCAGCACGGGCAATTGCACAGCCCGATACTCGGCAGCGATGCGATTGGCCACGGCGAACAGATCGGTCAGACCGTGCACCGCCGCCAGTTGCGCGCCGGGGTAAATCAGCACGCCCAGTTCAGCGGTGGCGGCTCTTTGTGCAGCCATTGTCAGTTTTCCCCCGTCTATTGTCGGTGCGGCCAATCCTCGAATCCTCGGCCAGCGTCAATACTGAGGCCACACCCAATCACCGTCTCGAGGACAATCCCATGGCCAAGCAAGCGCTCATCGTAGTCGATATCCAGAACGACTACTTCCCCCAAGGCAAGTGGCCGCTGGTCGGCGCCGACGCCGCTGCCGATAACGCCGCACGGCTGATCGCAGCCTTTCGCGAAACGGGCGATCCGGTGGTGCACATTCGGCATGAATTCACCTCCGAAGACGCGCCGTTTTTCACTCCCGGCTCCGAGGGCGCGAAACTGCATCCGAAAGTGCTCAACCGCGCCGACGAGCCGGTGGTGCTCAAGCACTTCGTCAACTCGTTCCGTGAGACTGAGCTGAAATCGGTGCTCGACGAACACGGGATCACCGACCTGGTGGTGGTCGGCAGCATGAGCCATATGTGCGTCGATGGCATCACCCGCGCGGCGGCGGACATGGGGTATGCGGTCACGGTGATTCACGATGCCTGCGCCAGCCGTGATCTGGAATTCAATGGCCTTACGGTGCCGGCCGCTCATGTGCACGCAGCCTTCATGGCGGCGCTGGGTTTCGCCTATGCCAGCGTGGTATCCACTGACGAGTTCCTGAGCAGCAACGCCTAGCAACAACTGCGCAATCTACTGGCCCGCCACGTTGCGGGCCTTTTTGCGTCTGTCATGAAAATCTCACGCGTGAGTCATTGATGGCACTTTGCATTGGTTGTAGTGTGGCCCACGCGTGAGACGCTCATAACCGGATTCCAGCCATGACAAGCCGCACTCCGACGCCTGCCGCAGCCAGCCCCAAGGGCGAGCGTGGCAAGACGTCAGCGAAAAAACCGTCGAGCTTCTACATGAAGCAGATGCGCGCAGGCCTGGCCGCCGCCGGTTATGTGAAACACGAAACTTGGGTGCTTCCGGAAAACCGAAGCTTGCTCAAGCAAATGGAGCAACAGCTACGCCAACCGATTCTGGCTGGCTCTTTCATGTCGGAGAAATACATGAGCGCAGGCAACAACTGGACCATCGACAGCCTCTTCAATGCCCTCAAGGCGCTGGACGAGGTGGCTTCCCAAGAGATTTCGCTGTCCCTGATCCAGAGCTCCGAGCCGAGCATCAAGCTGGAAATGAACGAATTCGGTGGTCTGCCGATTCACATCGCCCTGGCCGGCCAGCAGATCATCGTCGACACCGTGCTGGTGGACATCGATTCGATCAGCAATGTCCAGGCGTTCAACGATGCCGTACTGCGCAGCCGCGAGATGTTCCCGCTGTCTTCGATCGGGATCGAATCGATGCCGAACGGGCAGACCGTCTACAACATGTTCGGCGCCCTCAGTGCTGATTCGAGCCTGACCAACGTCGTCACCGAGGTGAAAACCCTGGTCGACAACGTGCAGCGCGCCAGCGAAGCCTTCGAACACTTCTTCAAGTAATCAACAGGGAATATCCAATGACTCAGTCCATCTGGAGCAAGTTGTTCACCGCACTGCGCGGCGGCGCCAATGAAGTTGGCGAAGCCATCGCCGACCAGCAGGCCCTGCGCATCCTCGATCAGGAAATTCGCGACGCCGACACCGCGCTGTCCAATGCTCGCCGCGAACTGGTGACGATCATGGCCAAGCACAAACTGGCCGCCGACCGCGTCAGCGAATACGACGCCAAGATCAAGGACCTCGAAGCCAAGGCTGTGGCCGCGTTGAATGCCGGCCGCGAAGACCTGGCGCTGGAAGTGGCCGAAGCGATTTCGACCCTGACCAACGACCTCGCTGCCGAGAAGAAACTCAGCGATGAATTCGGCGCCTACGCCGACAACATGCGCAAAGACATCAGCAAAGCCGAATCGCGGATCAAGAGCCTGCGCCAGCAAGTGGACATGGCCAAGGCCCGCGATAGCGTGCAGAAAGCCCAGGTCAGCGCCTCGATTGCCAGCGGCGGCGCCAACGGCAAACTGGAAACCGCGGTCGGCACCCTGAACCGCCTGCAAGCCAAGCAGCAGCAACGCGCTGCCGAGCTGAGCGCAGCGGACGAACTGGCCGATGCCTCCACCGGCAACGACCTGGAACGCAAACTGCGCGACGCCGGCATCACGCCGAACGAAGGCAGCGCCAATGCGATCCTTGAGCGCCTGAAGCAGAAGTCCGCGCAGTAAGGACTGAACGGTAACTTGTGGGAGCGAGCCTGCTCGCGAAAGCGTCGTGACAGTCAAATAATCGAGTGACTGACACAACCCATTCGCGAGCAGGCTCGCTCCCACATGGTTTTGCGGCGTAATTGCCCCTGCTCGTTCACCGCTTCGCCCGTTACACTACCGCCACTTTTTCATCCGAACACCTCCACCCGCTTCAAGGAACGTACCCATGGGATGGTTTAAAGACTTGCTCGGCACCAGCAATTGGCAGACCGCTGCGCCAACGACCACCGGCGCCAGCGGCCCGCTGGGCATGGCTCAAGGCAAAGGCGTGCGCTTCGACACGACCCTGGCGTTGCTGCTGGAAGGCTCGACTTCGGTGCGGGTGCCATTCGATCAAGCGGTGTGGAGCGCCGGCTGGGTCGATCTCGGCCAGTCCAACAAACTGCACCGCTATTACATGAACGACGAGGATTTCTGGGTGCAGATCCACGTCACCGGCGATGATCAGGTCGAGTCGGTCACCCTGTTCAATTACCTCAGCTACGTGACGGTCAACAGTGACGCCGAACTGCAGCGTCTGGCCGGCCCCAACAGCCTGATCGGTCTGCCGACCTACAACCACGACGGTGTTGAATACGCCCGCGAATGGGGCACCGAACTGCAGCAGACTGAACTGGTGCCAATGACCGAACACGTGGTCAATCCGGACGAGTCCTACACCATCAAGCACCACGCCATGCTGTATGCCCGCGACACCGGTCTGACCGATCGCCGCGAACTGCTGCTGTTCTCCGTCGAACAGGACGAAGAAGGCACCGTCAGCCTGAGCACCTCGCTGGGCATCTCGCTGTACACGACTGATTTGAGCGCCATCTAAAAAAGGAAGTTTTTCATGCTGGAAGTCTTGGCCGTTTCTCTGAACAAAACCGCGCTGGTCGGTTTTGTCGTCTACCTGATCGGCGCCGTGTTGCTGTTCATGCTGTTTCAATTCGTCTACACACGCATCACCGCGCACAAGGAATTCGAGCTGATCCGTGCCGGCAACACTGCCGCCGCCATTGCCCTGTCCGGGGCGATCATCGGTTTCGCCATTCCGGCGAGCAACGTGATCGCCTACTCGGTCAACGTGCTCGACTTTGTCCTCTGGGCGGTCATCGCCGCCGTTGTGCAATTGCTGGCGTTTGTCGCTACCGGGCTGGTGCTCAAGGGCACTTCCCAGCGCATCGCCAACGGCGAAGTGGCGGCCGGCATCTATGTGGCTGCCGTGGCGATCAGCGTCGGCATGCTCAATGCCGCGTGCATGACCCCGTCCCACTGACCGGCAGGAAGCCTCTCGATGAAACGCAGCAAATACGTGCAATTGTCCCTCGCCGCATCGGTGGCGATGGCGATTTCCGGTGAAGCAGCGGCGCTGGATCAGCCGCGCAATTTCCAGAGCGTTGAACAGTGTGTCGACGCCGAATTGGCCGCCGATCTCTGCTCCAGCGCCTACGTCGCCGCCCTGAACGAGCACCGTCGCATCGCCCCGGCTTACACCGACAAGGCCAAGTGCGACGCAGACTTTGCCGCTGGCTGGTGTCAGAAAAATTCCGATGGCCGTTTCGTGCCGAAACTCGGCGGCTTCAAAGTGCCGGGCAATGCCGAGACGCCGCAAGATCTCGATGCCATCGCCAATTCGCAAATGCCGGCGGGCGACACCACCACCAGCAGCAGTGCCAGCCACGGCGGCTCGCACTATTCCGGTGGCTCAGGTGGCGGCGGCAATGGCTGGCTGACCGGATGGCTGATCGGCAACGCAATGAGCAACAACGCCGAACGCACCGTTTACCGTGATCGCGAAACGCGCCAGCCGTTCAACACCTCAACGCAGTACCGCCGAGCTGACACAACCTCGCGCAGCCAATCGGATTACGAGAGCAGCAAGAGCAAACCGGTGAACGTTGCGTCGTCGACTTCGCGCGGCGGTTTCGGCAGCCAGTCCAGCGCCCGCAGCGGTTGGGGTGGCTGGGGCAGCAGTTCCGGACGCTCGAGCAGTTGACATGAAAAAGATCCACTGCGCCGAGCGCCCCGACTGGAAACACACCGCCGAAAGCCTTGGTTTCCTGTTCCACACCATCGACGACGAACCGTACTGGGACGAAAGCGCCTACTACCAGTTCAGCCTCGCGCAGATCGAAAACGATCTGGAAGACCCGACCACCGAACTGCACGAGATGTGCATGGACCTGGTGGATCGCGTGGTCAACAGCGAGGAGTTGCTCGATCGCCTGAGTATCCCGGCGGCGTACTACGACATGATCCGCACCTCCTGGCGCGAAGGTCATCCGCATCTGTACGGTCGCATGGACTTTTCGTACAGCGGCAACGGGCCGGCGAAACTGCTGGAGCTCAACTACGACACGCCGACCAGCCTCTATGAAGCGGCAGCCTTTCAATGGGGCTGGCTGGAACAGTGCATCGAGCGTGGCACGCTGCCGCCACATGCTGACCAGTTCAACAGCATCGACACCAAGCTGCATCAGGCCTTCGCCGAGTTGCAGTTGAAGCGGCCGTTCTACTTTGCGTCGATGAAGGATTCGGTCGAGGACAAAGGCACCACCGATTACCTGCGGCTGATCGCGGAAAAGGTCGGCATCGAATCACGCCACATCGATATCGAAGACATTGGCCTGACGGCTGAAGGTCGTTTCGTCGATCTGCAGGATCGCTGGATCCCGCACCTGTTCAAGCTGCACGCCTGGGAATTCATCTTCCACGAGCCGTTCGGCGCAGCGATCGCCGAATGCGATACGCAGTTTTTCGAACCGGCGTGGAAGGCGATTCTGTCGAACAAAGGTGCCCTGCCGCTGCTGTGGGAATTGCACAAGGGACATCCGAATCTGCTCGCTGCGCACCTTGATCCGAATCCGCAGAGTGCGGTGCCGAAGGGCTGGGTGCGCAAGCCGTACTTTTCCCGCGAAGGTGCCAACATCGAACTGCAAACAGTGGAAGGTCTGATCGTCAAAGAGGACGGGCCTTACACCGATGCGCCATTCATCCTGCAGGAGTTCGCACCGCTGCCGAAGTTTGGCGACAGCTACACGCTGATTGGCTCGTGGGTGATTGGCGATGAGGCAGCGGGGATTGGTGTGCGTGAAGACAATAGTCTGATCACCAAGGATTCAAGTCGATTTTTGCCGCACCTGATCCTCGACTGAAACAATTCCTCATGTAGGAGCTGACGAGTGCAACGAGGCTGCGATCTTTGATCTTCAGAAGCAACGTCAAAAGATCGCAGCCTCGTTGCACTCGTCAGCTCCTACAGGTGATAGGGGTCGCGCTGAAATTGCCTCACAAAAAAGGCCCGTCGTTTAAGCGACGGGCCTTTTTCATTCAAGACGGTTACAGCGGCAAATCAGAACGGAATATCGTCATCGAAGCTGTCGAAATCCGGAGCCGGTTGCGGTGCGGCCTGCTGCGGTGCTTGCGGAGCCGAACGCTGCTGTGGAGCCGACTGCTGCGGGCGCGGTGCCTGCTGACGTGGCGCCTGCTGCTGGTAGTTGTTGCCGCCGCCTTGCTGGTCGCCCTGTTGTGGACGGCCGCCGAGCAGTTGCATGGTGCCTTGCATGTCGACCACGATTTCAGTGGTGTAACGCTTGATGCCGTCCTTTTCCCACTCGCGGGTCTGCAGCTTGCCTTCGATGTAGACCTGCGAACCCTTGCGCAGGTATTCACCGGCGATCTCGGCAACCTTGCCGAACATCGATACGCGGTGCCATTCGGTCTTCTCGACCTTCTGACCGGTCTGCTTGTCGGTCCATTGTTCGCTGGTGGCCAGACTCAGGTTGGTCACGGCATTACCGTTAGGCAGGTAGCGAACTTCGGGATCCTGGCCGCAAGTGCCGACCAATATGACTTTGTTAACCCCACGGGCCATAACGTTCTCCTAAGCGTCGCACGCAGCCCCGGCCGGGTTGTTGACCAGGCGTTCGAGGGTGGTGCGATCCACTAATTCTTTGTCCAGTTTGATGTAAACAGCCGCCTCTTCGGCGACTATCACTGCATCTGTTACCCCTACCAGGGCCTTGAGGCGCTCGACCAGACCCGCTTCGCGGATCGCTTCGGGCGACAACGGCAAGCGCAGGCTCGTCACGTAGGGAGGTTCGCGCATGGTAACAGCAAAGGCCAGCCAAAGTGCAGCCAGCGCGGCGCATCCGAGGAACACAACCGACAGACCGCCATGCTGGAACAACCAGCCGCCGAGTATCCCGCCGAGTGCCGAACCGAGGAACTGGCTGGTGGAGTACACGCCCATGGCCGTGCCCTTGCCGCCTGCCGGTGAAACCTTGCTGATCAGCGACGGCAACGATGCCTCGAGCAGATTGAACGCGGTGAAAAACACCACCGTACCGATCACCAGAGCACGCAGGCTGTCGCCGAACTGCCAGAAGAATAGTTCAGTCAGCATCAATGTCATGACGGCGCCGAGCAAAACTCGTTTCATTTTGCGTTTCTTCTCGCCGTAGATAATGAACGGGATCATGGCGAAGAACGAAATCAGCAGCGCGGTGAGGTAGACCCACCAGTGCTGTTCCTTGGGCAGACCGGCTTTTTCCACCAGTGCCAGCGGCAAGGCGACGAAGCTCGACATCAACATGGCATGTAACACAAAGATGCCCAGATCCAGGCGCAGCAGGTCCGGGTGCTTGAGCGTCGGCATCAGCGCCTGTCGGGCCACGCCGGACTCACGGTGCTGCAACGGCCCGGTGGATTGCGGCACCATGAACATGATGATCAGGATGCCGACCAGCGCCATGGCGCCAGTGGCGAGGAACAGCCCGGACAGCCCGAACGCACTGGTCAGTAACGGCCCGACCACCATGGCCACGGCAAACGACAGGCCGATGGTCATGCCGATCATCGCCATGGCTTTGGTGCGATGCTGCTCGCGGGTCAGGTCGGAAAGCAGCGCCATCACCGCTGCGGAAATCGCCCCGGCGCCCTGCAGGATTCGCCCGGCGATCACGCCCCAGATCGAATCGGCCTGGGAAGCCAGAACACTGCCGAGAGCGAAGACGATCAGGCCGAGGTAGATCACCGGCCGGCGACCGATGCGGTCGGAAATGATCCCGAACGGAATCTGGAAAATTGCCTGGGTCAGACCGTAAGCGCCAATCGCCAGCCCGATCAGGGCCGGGGTCGCTCCCGCCAGATCCATGCCATAGGTCGCCAGCACCGGCAACACCATGAACATGCCAAGCATACGGAAGGCGAACACCAGGGCCAGACCGCTCGCCGCGCGGGTCTCGCTGCCACTCATGCGTTCGCTGTGGGGATCGTGCATGGAAAAACCTCGTGTGAACCGGCGGCGATTCTACCAGTCCCATCGGAAGACGGGGTATATCGCGACGCTATGACGCGTATAGATGAAACTCTCTTCATGAACGGCAAAACGCCCTTCGTTTGATAGTGTGCATCCATCCAGTATTTGCCCGTATACTCCTACGTTTTCGACGCCCGCCAAGCGAGGCCACTTTGGACAAGATCCTGATACGTGGGGCCCGTACCCACAACCTGAAGAACATCGACCTGACCCTGCCACGGGACAAGCTGATCGTCATCACCGGCCTGTCCGGATCCGGCAAGTCGTCCCTGGCGTTCGACACGCTGTATGCCGAAGGTCAGCGCCGCTATGTCGAATCGCTGTCGGCCTATGCCCGGCAGTTCCTGTCGATGATGGAAAAACCCGACGTCGACACCATCGAAGGCCTGTCGCCGGCGATCTCCATCGAACAGAAGTCGACCTCGCACAACCCGCGTTCGACGGTCGGCACCATCACCGAAATCTACGACTACCTGCGCTTGCTCTATGCCCGCGTGGGCACGCCGCGCTGCCCGGATCACGACATTCCGCTGGAGGCGCAGACCGTCAGCCAGATGGTCGATCTGGTGCTGGCGCAGCCGGAAGGCAGCAAACTGATGTTGCTGGCACCGGTGATCCGCGAACGCAAAGGCGAACACCTGTCGGTCTTCGAAGAATTGCGTGCGCAAGGTTTCGTCCGCGCCCGGGTCAACGGACGCATTTGCGAGCTCGACGAGCTGCCGAAGCTGGATAAACAGAAGAAGCATTCGATCGATGTGATCGTTGACCGCTTCAAGGTCCGCGCCGATCTGCAGCAACGTCTGGCCGAGTCTTTCGAGACTGCGCTGAAACTCGCCGACGGTATTGCCCTGGTCGCGCCGATGGACGACGAGCCCGGCGAAGAAATGATCTTCTCCGCACGCTTCGCCTGCCCGATCTGCGGCCATGCGATCAGCGAGCTGGAACCCAAGCTGTTTTCCTTCAACAACCCGGCCGGCGCCTGCCCGACCTGTGATGGCCTGGGTGTGAAGCAGTTCTTCGACATCAAGCGTCTGGTCAATGGCGAGCTGACCCTGGCCGAGGGCGCGATCCGTGGCTGGGACCGGCGCAACGTCTATTACTTCCAGATGCTTGGCTCACTCGCCTCGCACTACAAGTTCAGCCTGGACAAGCCCTTCAACGAGCTGAGCGCCGAGCAGCAGAAGTTCATCCTGCATGGCAGCGGCTCGCAGAACGTCGACTTCAAATACCTGAACGACCGTGGCGACATCGTCAAACGCTCGCACCCGTTCGAAGGCATCGTGCCGAATCTTGAGCGTCGCTATCGCGAAACCGAATCGGCGAGCGTGCGCGAAGAGCTGGCCAAGTTCCTCAGCCATCAGGCCTGCCCGGATTGCCGTGGCACGCGTTTGCGCCGCGAAGCACGGCACGTCTGGGTCGGCGAGAAAACCCTGCCGGCAGTGACCAATCTGCCGATCGGCGATGCCTGCGAATATTTCGGTGCGCTGAAGATGACCGGTCGCCGCGGCGAGATTGCCGACAAGATCCTCAAGGAAATCCGCGAGCGCCTGCAGTTTCTGGTCAACGTCGGACTCGACTATCTGTCGCTGGATCGCAGCGCGGACACGCTCTCCGGTGGCGAGGCGCAACGGATTCGTCTGGCCAGCCAGATTGGCGCCGGCCTGGTCGGCGTTCTGTATATCCTCGATGAACCATCCATTGGTCTGCATCAGCGCGACAATGATCGGCTGCTCGGTACGCTCAAGCATTTGCGCGATATCGGCAACACGGTGATCGTGGTCGAGCATGATGAAGACGCGATTCGTCTGGCTGACTATGTCGTCGATATCGGCCCGGGCGCCGGTGTGCACGGCGGGCAGATCGTTGCCGAGGGCACGCCGGACGAAGTCATGGCACACCCGGATTCGCTGACCGGCAAATACCTGTCCGGCCGGGTGAAGATCGAAGTGCCGGCCAAACGCACCCCACGCAACAAGAAGCTCAACCTGTCGCTCAAGGGTGCGCGCGGCAACAATCTGCGCAATGTCGATCTGGACATCCCGATCGGCCTGCTGACGTGCGTGACTGGCGTATCCGGTTCGGGTAAATCGACACTGATCAACAACACGCTGTTCCCGCTAAGCGCCACGGCGCTCAATGGTGCGACCACGCTGGAAGCGGCCGCACATGACAGCATCAAAGGTCTGGAACATCTCGACAAAGTCGTCGACATCGACCAGAGCCCGATCGGTCGTACGCCGCGCTCCAACCCGGCGACCTATACCGGGCTGTTCACGCCGATCCGCGAACTGTTTGCCGGCGTGCCCGAGTCGCGCTCCCGGGGTTACGGCCCGGGGCGTTTCTCGTTCAACGTCAAGGGCGGTCGCTGCGAAGCGTGCCAGGGCGACGGCCTGATCAAGGTGGAAATGCACTTTCTGCCGGACATCTACGTGCCCTGCGATGTGTGCAAGAGCAAGCGCTACAACCGCGAAACCCTTGAAATCAAGTACAAGGGCAAGAGCATCCACGAGACCCTCGAAATGACCATCGAGGAAGCTCGGGAGTTCTTCGATGCAGTGCCGGCACTGGCGCGCAAGCTGCAAACGCTGATGGATGTCGGCCTGTCCTACATCAAGCTCGGGCAGTCGGCGACGACCCTGTCCGGCGGTGAAGCACAGCGGGTCAAGTTGTCGCGCGAGCTGTCCAAACGCGATACCGGCAAGACCCTGTACATCCTCGACGAGCCGACCACCGGCCTGCACTTCGCCGATATCCAGCAGTTACTCGATGTTCTGCATCGTCTGCGCGATCACGGCAACACCGTGGTGGTGATCGAGCATAACCTCGATGTGATCAAGACCGCTGACTGGCTGGTGGACCTCGGTCCTGAAGGCGGTTCCAAGGGCGGGCAGATCATTGCCACCGGTACGCCGGAGGAAGTTGCCGAGATGAAGCAATCTCACACCGGCCATTACCTCAAGCCGCTGCTGATCCGCGATCGGGCGTAACTGCCAAGCATGAAAAAGCCCCTGTCACCGTTGAGGTGCCAGGGGCTTTTTTGTACCCGGTGCAATCAGGACGCGTGGGATTGCAGGTAGTTCTCGAGACCGATCAGCTTGATCAGGCCCAGCTGCTTTTCCAGCCAGTAGGTGTGATCTTCTTCGGTGTCATTGAGTTGAACCCGCAGAATCTCACGGCTGACGTAATCCTGATGCTGCTCGCAAAGCTCGATGCCTTTGCACAGCGCAGCGCGGACTTTGTATTCGAGGCGCAGATCAGCTTCGAGCATCGTAGGCACGGTGGTACCGACGTCCAGATCATCCGGACGCATGCGCGGCGTGCCTTCAAGCATCAGAATCCGCCGCATCAATGCATCGGCGTGGCCGGCTTCTTCTTCCATCTCGTGGTTGATGCGCTCGTAGAGCTTGGTGAACCCCCAGTCCTCATACATCCGCGAATGAACGAAATATTGGTCACGCGCGGCCAGCTCGCCGGTCAGCAACGTATTGAGGTAATCGATTACATCTGGGTGGCCTTGCATCGCCCTACATCTCCCTTCCTGAAAGTCTGTAGTTTGAACCAACCTGACCGGAAGGTCACTCACCGAGCGCAATAAAAGCGAAGATATTCTGAGAAAAGCAGGCCAAATAACGCAAAAACCGCCCAAATGAGGGCGGTTCTGCTTCTCGTTTAGACTTCGTTAAGCTGTAGGCTGAGCAGCTTTGCGATTGCTTCTCCATACGCTGGATCGGCTTTGTAGAAATGCTGCAACTGACGATCGACGACGTCGCTGGAAACACCCGCCATCGCACCGGCAATGTTGCTAACCAGCAGCGCTTTTTGCTCGTCGCTCATCAAGCGGAACAAGGCACCGGCATGGCTGTAGTAGTCGGTGTCTTCGCGATGATCATAACGATCAGCGGCACCGCTCAAGGCCAGCGCTGGCTCCGCGTAATGCGGCGCTTGCTTCGGCGACTCAACGTAGCTGTTCGGTTCATAGTTCGGCGCCGCGCCGCCATTGCTGCCGAACGCCATAGAGCCGTCACGCTGATAAGTATTCACCGGGCTGCGCGGAGCGTTCACCGGCAATTGCTGGTGGTTGGTGCCCACACGGTAGCGGTGCGCGTCAGCGTAGGCGAATACGCGACCTTGCAGCATGCGGTCTGGCGACAGACCCACGCCTGGCACCATGTTGCTCGGGCCAAACGCAGCCTGTTCAACTTCAGCGAAGTAGTTCAGCGGGTTGCGGTTCAACTCCAGCTCACCAACTTCGATCAACGGAAACTCCTTCTGCGACCAGGTCTTGGTCACGTCGAATGGGTTCTCGTAATGAGCCGCCGCTTGCGCTTCGGTCATGATCTGAATGCACACGCGCCATTTCGGGAATTCACCGCGCTCGATGGCCTCGAACAGGTCACGCTGCGCATAGTCCGGGTCGGTACCGGCCAAACGGGCGGCCTCGGCTGGTGCCAGGTTCTTGATGCCTTGCTGAGTCTTGTAGTGCCACTTCACCCAGTGACGCTCGCCCTTGGCGTTGATCAGGCTGTAAGTGTGACTGCCGAAGCCATGCATATGGCGATAGCCGTCAGGGATGCCACGATCAGAAAACAGGATAGTGACCTGGTGCAGCGCCTCAGGCGAATGCGACCAGAAATCCCACATCATCTGCGCGCTTTTCAAGTTGCTTTGCGGCAGACGCTTTTGCGTGTGGATAAAGTCCGGAAACTTCAGCGGATCACGGATGAAGAACACTGGCGTGTTGTTGCCAACGATGTCCCAGTTGCCTTCCTCGGTGTAGAACTTCAAGGCGAAGCCGCGCGGATCGCGCTCAGTGTCGGCCGAACCACGCTCGCCACCTACGGTAGAAAAGCGCAGAAAGGTTGGCGTTTGTTTGCCTACCGATTCAAACAGCTTGGCACTGGTGTATTCCGTGATGTCACGGGTGACGGTGAACGTACCGTAAGCGCCCGAACCTTTAGCGTGGACACGGCGCTCGGGAATGTTTTCACGGTTGAAGTGCGCGAGTTTTTCGATGAGATGGAAATCGTCGAGAAGCAGCGGACCGCGTGGGCCGGCGGAACGGGAATTCTGGTTATCAGCGACTGGCGCGCCACTGGCGGTTGTAAGCGTCTTGGTCTGGCTCATGCGGTCTTCTTCCTCTGTCAGTCTTGAACTGCCGGCTAATGGGCTTGGCGGGAAGTATTGATCATCGACGTTACAGCTACAAATTCATTAACCTGCAAGCATCGATAGATAATTACTAATTATGTTTTTCCCGGCACATAGTGGCAGTTCAGCCATGTCAGAAACTTGTATGGACGGCGCATTTCTTACGGGCACAAAAAACCGGGCACTAGGCCCGGTTCTTTGTTTCAGACTGACGTCTTACTCGGCGGATACAGCTTCGCCAGCAGTAGCACGATCAACCAACTCGACGTACGCCATAGGCGCGTTGTCGCCAGCGCGGAAACCGCACTTGAGGATGCGCAGGTAGCCACCCTCACGGGTAGCGTAACGCTTGCCCAGGTCGTTGAAGAGCTTACCAACGATAGCTTTCGAACGAGTACGGTCGAAAGCCAGACGGCGGTTAGCCAGGCTGTCTGTCTTGGCCAGAGTGATCAGCGGCTCGGCAACGCGGCGCAGTTCTTTGGCTTTTGGCAGAGTAGTTTTGATCAGCTCGTGCTCGAACAGCGACACCGCCATGTTTTGGAACATGGCCTTGCGGTGCGAGCTGGTGCGGCTCAGGTGACGACCACTTTTACGATGACGCATGGTTCATTCCTTACCAAACACTACGTTCGGTGATTACGACGATCAGGCAGTCGCCTTGTCGTCCTTCTTAAGACTTGCAGGCGGCCAGTTGTCGAGGCGCATGCCGAGGGACAGACCGCGGGAGGCCAGAACGTCCTTGATTTCAGTCAAGGATTTCTTGCCCAGGTTCGGAGTCTTCAACAGCTCTACTTCGGTACGCTGAATCAGGTCGCCGATGTAGTAGATGTTTTCCGCCTTAAGGCAGTTAGCCGAACGTACAGTCAGTTCCAGATCGTCAACCGGGCGAAGCAGGATCGGATCGATCTCGTCTTCCTGCTCGACAACCAGCGGCTCACTTTCACCTTTGAGGTCGACGAACGCAGCCAGCTGCTGTTGCAGGATGGTTGCAGCGCGACGGATAGCCTCTTCAGGATCCAGGGTACCGTTGGTTTCCAGATCAATAACCAGCTTGTCCAGGTTGGTACGCTGCTCGACACGGGCGTTTTCCACCACGTAAGCGATACGGCGAACCGGGCTGAACGAAGAGTCGAGCTGCAAGCGACCGATGCTGCGGCTTTCGTCTTCATCGCTCTGACGCGAGTCGGCTGGTTCATAACCACGACCACGAGCTACGGTGAGCTTCATGTTCAGGGCGCCGTTAGACGCCAGGTTAGCGATTACGTGATCGGGATTAACGATCTCGACATCATGATCCAGCTGAATATCGGCAGCGGTAACCACCCCCGAACCCTTCTTCGACAAGGTCAGCGTAACTTCGTCACGACCGTGCAGCTTGATGGCCAGACCTTTAAGGTTCAACAGGATTTCAATTACGTCTTCCTGTACACCTTCGATGGCGCTGTACTCGTGGAGCACACCGTCAATCTCGGCCTCGACTACTGCGCAGCCGGGCATTGAGGACAACAGGATGCGGCGCAGCGCGTTGCCCAGGGTGTGGCCAAAACCACGCTCGAGAGGCTCGAGAGTGATCTTGGCGCGGGTTGGACTGACAACCTGCACATCAATGTGGCGGGGTGTCAGGAACTCATTTACCGAAATCTGCATGGATGCACCTATTTTCTAGCCCTTACTTGGAGTAGAGCTCGACAATCAGGCTTTCGTTGATGTCGGCGGACAGATCACTGCGAGCAGGAACGTTCTTGAAAACGCCCGACTTCTTCTCAGTGTCTACTTCTACCCATTCTACGCGGCCACGTTGGGCACACAGATCGAGAGCTTGGACAATGCGAAGCTGGTTTTTTGCTTTCTCGCGAACTGCAACCACGTCACCAGCACGAACCTGATACGACGGAACGTTTACGGTCTGACCGTTAACGCTGATCGACTTGTGCGATACCAGTTGACGGGATTCGGCACGAGTCGAACCAAAGCCCATACGGTATACAACGTTGTCCAGACGGCATTCGAGCAGTTGCAGCAGGTTTTCACCGGTTGCACCTTTCTTGCCAGCAGCTTCTTTGTAGTAGCCGCTGAACTGACGCTCGAGAACGCCGTAGATACGACGGACCTTCTGCTTTTCACGCAGTTGGGTGCCGTAGTCGGACTGGCGACCGCGGCGCTGGCCGTGGATACCAGGTGCTGCTTCAATGTTGCACTTCGATTCGATCGCGCGCACGCCGCTCTTCAGGAAGAGATCGGTGCCTTCGCGACGAGCGAGTTTGCATTTTGGACCAATGTAACGAGCCATTCTTTACAATCTCCTGGATTACACGCGGCGCTTCTTCGGCGGACGGCACCCGTTGTGCGGGATTGGCGTCACGTCGGTGATGCTGGCGATCTTGTAGCCACAGCCGTTCAAAGCGCGGACTGCGGATTCACGACCTGGACCTGGACCCTTGACGTTGACGTCGAGGTTTTTCAGGCCGTATTCCAGCGCAGCTTGACCAGCACGTTCAGCAGCTACTTGAGCAGCGAACGGGGTGGACTTGCGGGAACCGCGGAAACCCGAACCACCGGAGGTAGCCCAGGAAAGAGCGTTACCTTGACGGTCGGTAATGGTCACGATGGTGTTGTTAAAAGATGCATGGATGTGGGCGATGCCATCAACCACTGTCTTTTTAACTTTTTTACGAGGACGAGCAGCAGGTTTTGCCATGATTAAATTCCTGTCGATTCGCTGGGGCGATTACTTGCGGATCGGCTTACGCGGACCTTTACGGGTACGCGCGTTGGTCTTGGTACGCTGACCGCGTACTGGCAGACCACGACGATGACGCAGACCGCGATAGCAACCGAGGTCCATCAAGCGCTTGATTTTCATGTTGATTTCGCGACGCAGGTCACCTTCAGTGGTGAACTTCGCCACTTCGCCACGCAGCTGTTCAATTTGCTCGTCGCTCAGATCTTTGATCTTTGCTGCTGGGTTTACCCCAGTCACTGCACAGATCTTCTGCGCAGTAGTGCGACCAACACCATAGATGTAGGTCAGCGAGATAACAGTATGCTTGTTATCTGGAATGTTAACGCCTGCAATACGGGCCATTCAGTGGGACTCCAATTGACAGCTACCTACGCCCCGGAAGCCAAGAAATAGGGCGCGAGATAATATCGCTGTAATAACAAATAATCAACCCGGTAGCGCACTAGCTACCGGGCTTGAAGCACAATCACACTCAGCCTTGGCGCTGTTTGTGACGCGGTTCCGCGCTGCAAATTACTCGAACAACACCTTCGCGGCGAATAATCTTGCAGTTACGGCACAGCTTTTTCACCGATGCACGAACTTTCATCACCAACTCCTCGAACCTTATGGGTACTCAGCGCAACATGCCGCTGCCGTAACCCTTCAGGTTGGCTTTCTTCATCAGGGATTCGTACTGGTGCGAAACGAGGTGCGATTGTACTTGGGACATGAAGTCCATCACAACCACGACCACGATCAGCAACGAGGTCCCGCCAAGGTAGAACGGAACGTTTGCTGCAACCACCAGGAATTGGGGCAACAGGCACACGGCCGTCATGTAAAGAGCACCGAACAGGGTCAAGCGGGTCAGAACGCCATCAATATAGCGCGCAGACTGCTCACCTGGACGAATGCCCGGAATAAAGGCACCGGACTTCTTCAGGTTTTCCGCTACGTCTTTCGGATTGAACATCAACGCCGTATAGAAGAAGCAGAAGAAAATAATCCCTGCACTAAACAGCAGAATATTCAACGGCTGACCAGGAGCGATCGACTGCGAGATGTCCTGCAACCAGCCCATACCTTCAGACTGACCGAACCAGGCACCCAACGAAGCCGGGAACAGCAAAATGCTGCTCGCGAAAATAGCCGGAATAACACCGGCCATGTTCACCTTCAGCGGCAAGTGGCTTGTCTGCGCAGCAAAAACCTTGCGGCCCTGCTGACGCTTGGCGTAGTGAACAGCGATACGACGCTGACCACGCTCAATGAACACCACGAAACCGATAATCGCTACTGCCAGCAAACCGATGGCAACCAGGGCGAAGATGTTGATATCGCCCTGACGCGCAGACTCGAAAGACTGCCCGATTGCTCTCGGAAGACCGGCGACGATACCCGAAAAAATCAACATCGAGATACCGTTGCCAACACCACGCTCAGTAATCTGCTCACCCAGCCACATCATGAACATCGCACCAGCCACAAATGTGGTTACCGCGACGAAATGGAAGCCAAAGTCACCAGTGAACGCGACGCCCTGCCCCGCCAGACCAATGGACATGCCAATAGCCTGGACCAGAGCGAGAGCGACGGTGAGGTAGCGGGTGTACTGGCTAATCTTGCGACGGCCAGCTTCACCTTCCTTCTTCAACTGCTCCAGCTGCGGGCTGACGGCGGTCATCAGTTGCATGATGATCGATGCCGAAATGTACGGCATGATCCCCAGTGCAAAGATGCTCATCCGTTCCAGCGCGCCGCCGGAGAACATGTTGAACAAGCTAAGAATGGTCCCCTCATTCTGTCGAAACAGGTCTGCGAGTCGGTCCGGGTTGATACCTGGAACCGGGATGTGTGCGCCTATTCGGTAGACGATAATCGCCAGGAACAGAAAACGCAGACGAGCCCAGAGTTCAGACATACCGCCTTTGCCGAGCGCAGAGAGAGCACCTTGCTTAGCCATTTATTCCTCGAACTTGCCGCCAGCTGCTTCGATAGCCGCACGCGCACCTTTGGTGGCGCCGATTCCCTTGCCGATAGTGACAGCGCGAGTCACTTCACCGGACAGCATGATTTTCACACGCTGTACGTTGACGTTGATCACGTTGGCATCTTTCAGGGACTGCACAGTAACGATGTCGCCTTCCACTTTAGCCAGCTCGGACAAACGCACTTCTGCGCGATCCATGGCTTTCAGGGAAACGAAACCGAACTTAGGCAGACGACGATGCAGCGGCTGTTGACCGCCTTCAAAGCCTGGAGCGATGGTGCCACCGGAGCGGGAGGTCTGACCTTTGTGACCACGGCCACCAGTCTTGCCCAAACCACTACCGATACCACGGCCCGGACGATGCTTTTCGCGACGGGAACCCGGCGCTGGACTCAGATCATTGAGTTTCATCGATTAACCCTCGACACGCAGCATGTAGTAAGCCTTGTTGATCATCCCGCGATTCTCGGGAGTATCCTGGACTTCTACAGTGTGACCGATGCGACGCAGACCCAGACCCTTAACGCACAGTTTGTGGTTAGGGATGCGGCCGGTCATGCTTTTGATCAGCGTAACTTTAACGGTAGCCATGATTACTTGATCTCCTCAACACGCAGGCCACGCTTGGCAGCGATGGACTCAGGAGACTGCATAGCCTTCAGACCCTTGAAAGTGGCGTGAACCACGTTTACCGGGTTAGTCGAGCCGTAGCACTTGGCCAGAACGTTCTGAACGCCAGCAACTTCGAGGACAGCACGCATAGCGCCGCCAGCGATGATACCGGTACCTTCAGAAGCAGGCTGCATGTACACCTTCGAAGCGCCGTGAGCGGACTTCATTGCGTACTGCAGAGTGGTGCCGTTCAGGTCAACTTGAATCATGTTACGGCGAGCAGCTTCCATTGCCTTCTGGATCGCAGCAGGCACTTCACGCGACTTGCCACGGCCGAAGCCAACACGCCCTTTACCATCACCAACCACGGTCAACGCGGTGAAAGTGAAGATACGGCCGCCTTTAACGGTTTTGGCTACGCGGTTAACTTGAACCAGCTTCTCGATGTAGCCTTCGTCGCGCTTTTGGTCGTTATTTGACATAACTTAGAACTCCAGCCCAGCTTCACGAGCAGCATCAGCCAGCGCTTTAACGCGGCCATGGTACTTGAAGCCAGAGCGGTCGAAAGCCACTTGCGATACGCCAGCGGCCTTAGCACGCGTAGCGACCAGCTGGCCAACCTTTGTGGCCGCGTCGATGTTGCCAGTGGCACCATCACGCAGTTCTTTATCCAAAGTCGAGGCACTTGCCAGGACTTTGTTGCCGTCGGCCGAGATGACCTGGGCGTAGATGTGCTGCGACGAGCGGAACACGCAGAGACGCACGACTTCGAGTTCGTGCATTTTCAGGCGTGCTTTGCGAGCGCGACGCAGTCGAGTAACTTTTTTGTCGGTCATTTGCTATGCCCTACTTCTTCTTGGCTTCTTTACGACGGACGACTTCGTCCGCGTAGCGCACACCTTTGCCTTTGTACGGCTCTGGTGGACGGAAGTCGCGGATCTCGGCGGCCACTTGACCTACCAGCTGCTTGTCGATGCCCTTGATCAGGATATCGGTCTGGCTAGGAGTCTCAGCGGTGATGCCTTCCGGCAGTTCGTAATCCACTGGGTGCGAGAAGCCAAGAGCCAGGTTCAGAACCTGACCTTTTGCTTGCGCTTTGTAACCAACACCGACCAGCTGGAGCTTGCGCTCAAAGCCTTGGCTTACGCCCTGGACCATGTTGTTTACCAACGCACGCGTGGTACCGGCCATTGCGCGAGTTTGTTGATCGCCATTGCGAGCAGCGAAACGCAGCTCACCAGCTTCTTCAACGATCTCAACGGACGAATGGATGTTCAGTTCAAGAGTGCCCTTGGCACCCTTCACCGAAAGCTGTTGGCCTGCGAATTTGACTTCGACACCGGCTGGCAGCTTAACGGGGTTCTTAGCGACGCGAGACATGCTTATCCCCCCTTAGAACACAGTGCAAAGAACTTCGCCGCCGACACCGGCAGCGCGCGCAGCACGATCAGTCATCACACCTTTGTTGGTGGAGACGATAGACACGCCAAGACCGCCACGAACTTTCGGCAGATCTTCAACGGACTTGTACTGACGCAGGCCTGGACGACTAACGCGCTTCACTTCTTCGATAACCGGACGGCCTTCGAAGTACTTCAGCGAGATGGACAGCGACGGCTTGGCGTCGGTGGTGATCTGAAAATCCGCGATGTAACCTTCGTCCTTCAGGACTTTTGCTACAGCAGCCTTCAACGTGGAAGACGGCATGCTTACGACAGACTTTTCAGCCATCTGGGCATTACGGATTCGAGTTAGCATGTCCGCTAACGGGTCCTGCATACTCATGGGCTAGACGCTCCTAATACAAAAAAATTAGCCTTGCGGCTACTACTTGTCGCCGAGAACTTCCGGGCAGAAAAACACGGGCTCAGGCGAGCCGGTCATTCTAGACACACCCCAGAAATGAATCAAGCCCCAAAAGGGGCTTGATTCAGATTCAAGGCCACCGATGGTCAGGTTCTTGCGAACCCGAACATCGAGACTTTGACAACAATTACCAGCTGGCTTTAACCAGACCTGGCACGTCACCACGCATTGCAGCTTGACGCAGCATGTTACGGCCGAGGCCGAACTTGCGGTACACGCCGTGCGGACGACCAGTCAGGCGGCAACGGTTACGCATGCGCGAAGCGCTTGCGTCACGTGGTTGCTTCTGCAGAGCTACGGTAGCTTCCCAACGCGCTTCTGGACTTGCGTTCAGATCGACGATGATAGCTTTCAGCGCTGCACGCTTGGTGGCGTACTTGGCAACGGTGAGCTGACGCTTCAGCTCACGGTTCTTCATGCTCTTCTTGGCCATTTTCCTACTCCAATCAGTTGCGGAACGGGAATTTGAAAGCACGCAGCAGAGCGCGGCCTTCATCATCGTTCTTGGCAGTGGTGGTCAGGGTAATGTCCAGACCGCGGAGAGCATCGATCTTGTCGTAGTCGATTTCCGGGAAGATGATCTGCTCTTTCACGCCCATGCTGTAGTTGCCACGACCATCGAAGGACTTGGCATTCAGGCCGCGGAAGTCGCGAACCCGAGGCAGGGAGATCGACAGCAGACGATCCAGGAACTCGTACATACGCTCACGGCGCAGGGTCACTTTGACGCCGATCGGCCATCCTTCGCGGACTTTAAAGCCAGCGATGGATTTACGAGCGTAGGTCACAACGACTTTCTGGCCGGTGATCTTTTCCAGGTCAGCAACAGCGTGCTCGATGACTTTTTTGTCGCCGATCGCTTCGCCCAGACCCATGTTCAGGGTGATTTTGGTAACGCGCGGAACTTCCATCACGTTCGAAAGCTTAAGTTCTTCCTTAAGTTTCGGAGCGATTTCCTTCCGGTAAATCTCTTTTAGTCGTGCCATGGTCTTCTACCTAGCAGTGTTCAAGCATCAACCGCTTTTTGGGTCGACTTGAAGACACGAATTTTCTTACCGTCTTCTACTTTGAAACCAACGCGGTCAGCCTTGTTGGTTTCGCCGTTGAAGATGGCGACGTTGGAAGCGTGCAGTGGCGCTTCTTTCTCGACGATACCGCCCTGTACGCCCGACATCGGGTTAGGCTTGGTATGACGCTTGACCAGGTTCAGACCACCAACAACCAGACGGTTGTCAGCAAGAACCTTCAGCACCTTACCGCGCTTACCTTTGTCTTTGCCGGCGATCACGATGATCTCGTCGTCACGACGAATCTTTTGCATGTCGGATCTCCTTACAGCACTTCTGGGGCGAGCGAGACGATCTTCATGAACTTCTCAGTACGAAGTTCACGGGTCACTGGCCCAAAGATACGGGTGCCGATCGGCTCTTGCTTGTTGTTCAGAAGAACAGCAGCGTTGCCATCAAAGCGGATAATGGAGCCATCAGCACGACGTACGCCGTGACGAGTGCGGACTACAACAGCAGTCATCACTTGGCCTTTTTTCACTTTACCGCGAGGAATTGCTTCCTTCACGGTAACTTTGATGATGTCACCGATACCAGCGTAACGACGATGGGAGCCACCCAGCACCTTGATGCACATAACACGGCGAGCGCCGCTGTTATCGGCCACATCGAGCATGGATTGAGTCTGAATCATATAATTTCTCCGACCCCTAGCCCTTAGACTTCCACAGCGCGTTCGAGAACATCAACCAGCGCCCAAGACTTGGTCTTGGCCATCGGACGAGTTTCACGAATAGTGACTTTGTCGCCGATGTGGCACTGATTGGTTTCGTCGTGCGCGTGCAGCTTAGTCGAACGCTTAACGTATTTACCGTAGATCGGGTGCTTTACGCGACGCTCGATCAGAACGGTGATGGTTTTGTCCATCTTGTCGCTGACAACACGGCCAGTCAGCGTACGGACAGTTTTTTCGGCTTCAGCCATGATCACTTACCTGCCTGCTGGTTGAGCACAGTCTTCACGCGAGCGATGTCACGCTTAACTTGCGAGAGCAGATGAGACTGCCCCAACTGGCCAGTTGCTTTCTGCATGCGCAGATTGAACTGGTCGCGCAGCAAGCCGAGCAGTTGCTCGTTCAGCTGCTGTGCGGATTTTTCACGAAGTTCATTCGCTTTCATCACATCACCGTCCGTTTAACAAAGGAGGTGGCGAGCGGCAGCTTTGCAGCAGCCAGGGCGAAAGCCTCACGCGCCAGCTCTTCAGAAACACCCTCGATTTCATACAGGACTTTGCCTGGCTGAATCTGGGCAACCCAGTACTCCACGTTACCCTTACCTTTACCCATACGAACCTCGAGAGGTTTCTTGGAAATCGGCTTGTCCGGGAATACACGGATCCAGATCTTGCCGCCACGTTTTACGTGACGGGTCAGAGCACGACGCGCTGACTCGATCTGACGAGCGGTGAGACGACCACGAGCAACAGACTTCAGCGCGAACTCGCCGAAGCTGACTTTGCTACCGCGCAGTGCCAGACCACGGTTGTGGCCGGTCATCTGCTTGCGGAACTTCGTACGCTTTGGTTGCAACATTTGGCGTACCCCTTACTTAGCAGCTTTTTTACGAGGCGCTGGTGCTTGTGGTTTCAGTTCTTCTTGGCGACCACCAATAACTTCGCCTTTGAAGATCCAAACCTTTACACCGATCACACCGTAAGTGGTGTGAGCTTCGTAGTTGGCATAGTCGATGTCGGCACGCAGGGTGTGCAGTGGCACACGACCTTCGCGATACCATTCAGTACGTGCGATTTCAGCACCGCCGAGACGACCGCTCACTTGGATTTTGATGCCTTTGGCACCAATGCGCATGGCGTTCTGTACAGCGCGCTTCATAGCGCGACGGAACATTACACGACGCTCCAGCTGCTGAGCTACGCTCTGCGCAACCAGCATACCGTCGAGCTCCGGCTTGCGGATCTCTTCGATATTGATGTGCACAGGCACACCCATTTGCTTGGTCAGGTCCTGACGCAGTTTCTCAACATCTTCACCTTTCTTCCCGATAACGATACCTGGACGAGCGGTGTGGATGGTGATGCGTGCAGTTTGGGCCGGACGATGGATATCGATACGGCTTACGGACGCGCTTTTTAGTTTGTCTTGGAGATACTCACGCACTTTCAGATCTGCGAACAAGTAGTCCGCATAAGTCCGACCGTCTGCGTACCAGACGGAGGTGTGCTCCTTGACGATTCCCAGGCGAATGCCAATGGGATGTACTTTCTGACCCATCTCTTCGACTCCGTTACTTGTCAGCAACCTTGACAGTGATATGGCAAGACCGCTTGACGATGCGATCAGCACGGCCTTTGGCACGTGGCATGATGCGCTTCAGCGAACGCCCTTCGTTGACGAAAACGGTGCTGACCTTCAGGTCATCAACGTCTGCGCCTTCGTTATGCTCGGCGTTGGCTACGGCCGACTCCAGCACTTTCTTCATGATCTCGGCGGCTTTCTTACTGCTGAAAGCCAACAGGTTGAGCGCTTCGCCCACCTTCTTCCCGCGGATCTGGTCGGCGACCAAGCGGGCTTTCTGGGCGGAGATTCGAGCGCCCGACAACTTAGCGGCTACTTCCATTTCCTTACCCCTTAACGCTTGGCTTTCTTGTCAGCCACGTGCCCGCGATAGTTGCGGGTACCGGCGAACTCGCCCAGTTTGTGGCCGACCATGTCTTCGTTAACGAGAACTGGGACGTGCTGACGACCGTTGTGTACTGCGATGGTCAGACCGACCATTTGTGGCAGGATCATCGAACGACGCGACCAGGTTTTAATTGGTTTGCGATCGTTCTTTTCCGCCGCCACTTCGATCTTCTTCAGTAGGTGAAGATCAATAAAAGGACCTTTTTTCAGAGAACGTGGCACTGTCGTATCCCTCTATTTACTTGCGACGACGGACGATCATTTTGTCGGTACGCTTATTACCACGAGTCTTCGCGCCCTTAGTCGGGAAGCCCCATGGCGATACCGGATGACGACCACCAGAGGTACGACCTTCACCACCACCATGTGGGTGGTCAACCGGGTTCATGGCAACACCACGAACGGTTGGGCGAACGCCACGCCAGCGTTTGGCACCAGCTTTACCCAGCGAACGCAGGCTGTGCTCGGAGTTCGAGACTTCACCCAGGGTCGCACGGCATTCAGCCAGGACTTTACGCATTTCACCGGAACGCAGACGCAGGGTCACGTAGACACCTTCACGAGCGATCAACTGAGCCGAAGCACCAGCGGAACGAGCGATCTGTGCACCTTTACCTGGCTTCAATTCGATGCCGTGTACGGTAGAACCGACTGGAATGTTGCGCAGTTGCAGAGCGTTGCCTGGCTTGATTGGAGCCAGAGCGCCTGCGATCAGCTGGTCGCCAGCACTCACGCCTTTAGGGGCGATGATGTAGCGACGCTCGCCGTCTGCGTAGCACAGCAGTGCGATGTGAGCAGTACGGTTTGGATCGTATTCGATACGCTCGACAGTGGCGACGATGCCATCTTTGTCGTTGCGACGGAAATCGACCATACGGTAATGCTGCTTATGACCACCACCGATGTGACGAGTGGTAATACGGCCATTGTTGTTACGACCACCAGACTTCGATTTTTTCTCGAGCAGCGGTGCGTGAGGAGCGCCTTTATGCAGCTCCTGGTTGACCACCTTGACCACAAAACGGCGGCCAGGGGAAGTCGGTTTGCATTTAACGATTGCCATGATGCACCCCTTCCTTACTCAGCACTGCTGCTGAAATCGAGATCTTGGCCTGGCTGAAGGGAGATAACTGCCTTCTTCCAGTCATTACGCTTGCCCAGACCGCGAGCAGTGCGCTTGCTCTTACCCAGAACGTTCAGGGTAGTGACGCGCTCTACTTTCACGCTGAACAGGCTTTCGACGGCCTTCTTGATTTCCAGCTTGGTTGCATCAGTAGCAACCTTGAAAACGAACTGGCCTTTCTTGTCTGCCAGAACCGTAGCCTTCTCGGAAACGTGCGGGCCAAGCAGAACTTTAAATACGCGTTCCTGGTTCATCCCAGCAGCTCCTCGAATTTCTTCACGGCCGACACGGTGATCAACACCTTGTCGTATGCGATCAGACTAACTGGATCGGAACCTTGCACGTCACGTACATCTACGTGCGGCAGGTTGCGAGCAGCCAGGTACAGGTTCTGATCAACAGCGTCCGACACGATCAGAACGTCGGTCAGGCTCATGTTGTTCAGTTTGCCCAGCAGATCTTTGGTTTTCGGAGTTTCAACAGCGAAATCCTGAACCACGACCAGACGATCAGTACGCACCAGCTCAGCAAGGATGGAACGCATTGCTGCGCGATACATCTTCTTGTTCAGCTTCTGGGAGTGATCCTGTGGACGAGCTGCGAAAGTGGTACCGCCGCCACGCCAGATTGGGCTACGGATAGTACCGGCACGAGCACGGCCAGTACCTTTCTGACGCCATGGGCGCTTGCCGCCACCACGAACGTCGGAACGGGTCTTCTGCTGCTTGCTACCTTGACGGCCGCCGGCCATGTAGGCCACGACTGCTTGGTGAACCAGCGTCTCGTTGAATTCGCCGCCAAATGTCAGTTCGGAAACTTCGATCGCTTGAGCGTCATTTACATTTAATTGCATGTCAGCTTCCCCTTAACCGCGAGCCTTGGCTGCTGGACGTACAACCAGGTTGCCGCCAGTAGCGCCAGGAACAGCACCCTTGACCAACAACAGATTGCGTTCAGCGTCCACGCGCACTACTTCCAGGGACTGCACGGTCACGCGCTCAGCGCCCATATGACCGGACATTTTTTTGCCCTTGAATACACGACCAGGAGTCTGGCACTGGCCGATAGAGCCTGGGACGCGGTGGGATACGGAGTTACCGTGGGTGTTATCTTGCCCGCGGAAATTCCAACGCTTGATCGTACCCTGGAAGCCTTTACCCTTGGACTGACCGGTTACATCAACCAGTTGACCAGCGGCGAAGATTTCAGCGTTGATCAGATCGCCAGCCTGGTACTCGCCTTCTTCAAGGCGGAATTCCATGGTGGTGCGACCAGCGGCAACGTTCGCTTTAGCGAAGTGGCCAGCCTGAGCTGCTGTTACACGCGAAGCGCGACGCTCGCCGACAGTGACTTGCACTGCACGATAGCCATCGGTCTCTTCAGTTTTGAACTGGGTGACGCGATTCGGCTCGATCTCAATGACCGTGACCGGAATGGAGACACCTTCTTCGGTGAAAATACGGGTCATACCGCATTTACGACCGACTACACCAATAGTCATGTTGTAAACCTCATGAGTGTACGGGGCTTTCACCCGCTATGGCCGCCCATTTCAGAGCGTTACACGACCAAGACCGAGTCTTAGCCGAGGCTGATCTGCACTTCCACACCGGCCGCAAGATCAAGCTTCATCAGCGCGTCAACGGTTTTATCCGTTGGCTGGACGATGTCCAGAACACGCTTATGAGTGCGGATCTCGTACTGGTCACGCGCGTCTTTGTTGACGTGCGGGGAAACCAGAACGGTGAACCGCTCTTTACGGGTAGGCAGTGGAATTGGACCACGCACTTGAGCACCAGTACGTTTCGCGGTTTCCACGATTTCCTGGGTTGATTGGTCGATCAGGCGATGGTCAAAAGCCTTCAACCTGATACGGATTTGCTGATTTTGCATTGGATTTCAGACTCCGGCTGCTATTCCCACCGGGCGCAATACGCCCGTTAAAAGGAGGCGCAATTCTATAGACGCCCCCGATAGGTGTCAACCCAATAAAAAAGCCCCCGCTGAGCGGGGGCTTTTTCAATCCATCAAGCTGACTTTAAAAGTCTTACTCGATGATTTTGGCTACGACGCCAGCGCCGACGGTACGACCGCCTTCACGGATAGCGAAACGCAGACCATCTTCCATCGCGATGGTTTTGATCAGGGTAACAGTCATCTGAATGTTGTCACCTGGCATTACCATTTCAACGCCTTCTGGCAGCTCGCAGTTACCAGTCACGTCAGTAGTACGGAAGTAGAACTGTGGACGGTAGCCTTTGAAGAACGGAGTGTGACGACCGCCTTCTTCCTTGCTCAGAACGTAAACTTCTGCAGTGAACTTGGTGTGCGGCTTGACCGAACCTGGCTTGACCAGAACCTGCCCACGCTCAACGTCGTCACGCTTGGTACCACGCAGCAGAACGCCGCAGTTCTCGCCAGCACGACCTTCGTCGAGCAGCTTGCGGAACATTTCAACACCGGTGCAAGTAGTAACGGTGGTGTCACGCAGACCAACGATTTCCAGCGGATCCTGAACGCGAACGATACCGCGCTCGATACGACCAGTCACAACAGTACCGCGACCCGAGATCGAGAATACGTCTTCGATTGGCATCAGGAATGGCTTGTCGATCATACGAACTGGTTCTGGGATGTAGGCATCCAGAGTTTCAACCAGCTTCTTGACGGCAGTGGTGCCCATCTCGTTGTCGTCTTTGCCTTCCAGCGCCATACGAGCCGAACCGATGATGATCGGAGTGTCGTCGCCCGGGAAGTCGTAAGTCGACAGCAGGTCACGAACTTCCATCTCAACCAGTTCCAGCAGCTCAGCGTCGTCTACCAGGTCAGCCTTGTTCAGGAAGACCACGATGTACGGAACGCCAACCTGACGGGACAGCAGGATGTGCTCACGGGTTTGCGGCATCGGACCATCAGCGGCCGAGCAAACCAGGATAGCGCCGTCCATCTGAGCAGCACCGGTGATCATGTTCTTCACGTAGTCAGCGTGACCTGGGCAGTCAACGTGAGCGTAGTGACGGATCTTCGAGTTGTACTCAACGTGCGCGGTGTTGATGGTGATACCGCGAGCTTTTTCTTCTGGTGCGCTGTCGATCTTGTCGAAGTCAACGATTGCAGAACCGAAAACTTCAGAGCAAACGCGAGTCAGAGCAGCAGTCAGAGTGGTTTTACCGTGGTCAACGTGACCGATGGTGCCAACGTTGACGTGCGGTAGGGAACGATCAAATTTTTCTTTAGCCACGACAATTAACTCCTAGCCTAAAGGGGCTGAATCAGCCTTGTTTTTTGGTTACGGATTCGACGATGTGCGACGGAGCCGTATCATATTTTTTGAATTCCATAGAGTAGCTTGCGCGACCCTGGGACATGGAACGAACGTCGGTCGCATAACCGAACATCTCACCCAGTGGAACCTCGGCACGGATAACCTTGCCGGACACTGTGTCTTCCATACCCTGGATCATGCCGCGACGACGGTTAAGGTCGCCCATCACATCACCCATATAGTCTTCAGGCGTAACAACCTCTACCGCCATGATCGGCTCGAGCAACTCACCACCACCCTTCTGGGCCAGTTGCTTGGTCGCCATGGAAGCAGCCACTTTAAACGCCATCTCGTTGGAGTCGACGTCGTGGTAAGAACCATCGAACACGGTAGCCTTCAGGCCGATCAGCGGATAGCCGGCAACAACGCCGTTCTTCATCTGCTCTTCGATACCCTTCTGGATAGCCGGGATGTATTCCTTAGGAACCACACCACCTACAACTTCGTTCACGAATTGCAGACCTTCCTGACCTTCGTCAGCAGGAGCAAAACGGATCCAGCAGTGACCGAACTGGCCGCGACCACCGGACTGACGAACGAACTTGCCTTCGATTTCACAGTTCTTCGTGATGCGCTCACGATACGAAACCTGAGGCTTGCCGATGTTGGCTTCGACGTTGAACTCACGGCGCATCCGGTCAACCAGGATGTCCAGGTGCAGCTCGCCCATGCCGGAGATGATCGTCTGACCAGTCTCTTCATCAGTTTTAACGCGGAAAGACGGGTCTTCCTGAGCAAGTTTGCCCAGAGCGATACCCATTTTTTCCTGGTCATCCTTGGTCTTAGGCTCTACGGCAACCGAAATAACCGGCTCCGGGAAGTCCATGCGAACCAGGATGATTGGCTTGTCAGCGTTGCAGAGGGTTTCACCAGTGGTGACGTCCTTCATGCCGATCAGGGCCGCGATGTCACCAGCGCGTACTTCCTTGATCTCTTCACGGGCGTTTGCGTGCATTTGCACCATACGACCCACGCGCTCTTTCTTGCCTTTGACCGAGTTGATCACGCCGTCGCCGGAGTTCAACACGCCCGAGTAAACGCGGACGAAGGTCAGAGTACCCACGAATGGGTCGGTAGCGATCTTGAACGCCAGAGCCGCGAAAGGCTCGTTGTCGTCTGCATGACGCTCCATCTCTTCTTCCTCGTTATCAGGGTTGGAACCCTTGATAGCAGGAATGTCGGTCGGAGCAGGCAGGTAGTCGATAACGGCGTCGAGAACCAGGGGAACGCCCTTGTTCTTGAACGAAGAACCGCAAACGGCCAGAACGATTTCGCCGGCGATAGTACGCTGACGCAAAGCAGCCTTGATCTCTTCGATCGACAGCTCTTCGCCTTCCAGGTACTTGTTCATCAGCTCTTCGTTGGCTTCGGCGGCAGCTTCAACCATGTTGTTGCGCCACTCTTCCGCCAGCTCTTGCAGCTCGGCAGGAATGTCCTTGCGAACAGGAACCATACCTTTGTCGGAGTCGTTCCAGTAGACAGCTTGCATGTTGATCAGATCGATCTGACCCTGGAAGTTGTCTTCGGAACCGATGGCCAACTGGATCGGCACCGGAGTGTGACCCAGACGCTGCTTGATCTGACCGATCACGCGCAGGAAGTTGGCGCCGGCACGGTCCATCTTGTTTACGTAAACAAGACGTGGAACGCCGTATTTGTTGGCTTGGCGCCATACGGTTTCCGACTGCGGCTCAACACCCGAAGTACCGCAGAACACAACGACAGCGCCGTCGAGTACGCGCAGGGAACGCTCAACTTCAATGGTGAAGTCAACGTGGCCCGGGGTATCGATTACGTTGAAACGGTGCTCGTGAGAGTACTGCTTCTCGGAACCTTTCCAGAAGGCGGTAATGGCAGCAGAAGTAATGGTAATACCACGCTCCTGCTCCTGAACCATCCAGTCTGTGGTCGCGGCGCCATCATGCACCTCGCCCATTTTGTGACTTTTGCCGGTGTAAAACAGTACGCGCTCGGTGGTGGTGGTTTTACCAGCATCCACGTGAGCGACGATACCGATGTTACGGTAGCGGCTAATCGGAGTAGTACGAGCCATAAAGCCCTCGCAAAATTAGTGAAGCTAAAATTAGAAGCGGTAGTGCGAGAAAGCTTTGTTAGCTTCGGCCATACGGTGCACGTCTTCACGCTTCTTAACAGCAGCACCTTTACCTTCAGCAGCATCCAGCAGTTCGCCAGCCAAACGCAGAGCCATAGACTTCTCGCCGCGCTTACGGGCGAAGTCTACCAACCAGCGCATTGCCAGAGCGTTACGACGGGAAGGACGAACCTCGACCGGAACCTGGTAAGTAGCACCACCAACGCGGCGCGACTTCACTTCGACCAGCGGAGCGATGGCGTCGAGTGCTTTTTCGAAGAGTTCCAGGGGATCGGTGCCAGCCTTACGGGCCGCAACGGTTTCCAGGGCACCATAAACGATACGCTCGGCAACGGCTTTCTTGCCGCTTTCCATAACGTGGTTCATGAATTTGGCGAGGATCTGGCTTCCGTATTTCGGATCGTCCAGAATCTCACGCTTTGCTGCTACGCGACGTCTTGGCATGATAAGCCCTCAAGCGGTCTTCAGGTTAGCTCGGGACAGATCCAGAGGATGCGTGCCCGACCTTACTCTTATCGACTCAATAAAATAAAAATCTGCAAAACGGCCGATTACTTCGGACGCTTGGTACCGTACTTCGAACGACCCTGGTTACGGCCTTTAACGCCGGAAGTATCCAAGGAGCCGCGAACGGTGTGGTAACGAACACCTGGCAAGTCTTTTACACGACCGCCGCGGATCAGTACCACGCTGTGCTCTTGCAGGTTGTGGCCTTCACCACCGATGTACGAGGAAACCTCGAAACCGTTGGTCAGACGCACACGGCATACTTTACGCAGTGCCGAGTTAGGTTTTTTCGGCGTGGTGGTGTACACACGGGTGCACACGCCACGACGTTGCGGGCAGTTCTGCAGCGCAGGCACGTCGGATTTCTCGACGATACGCTTACGCGGCTGACGTACCAGCTGGTTGATAGTTGCCATCTACTAGCTCCACTGTTGTCTTGCGACGCTATTGTCTTGCAAGAAAAGCAAAATGGCAGGAACGAATTCCCGCCAAATTTAGGGGATCAAGAGTCTAAAGAGGATCTTGATTCCAGTCAAGGCAAGGCCCCGACCTCCCCGCCCATCGAACCTTGACTTAATGTCTCGATTCGACGAACGGAGCGATCAGGGCCTCAATCTCGTTTATCGCAGAACTCAGTTACCGCTCGAGTTCAGCGCTTCGGTCAGTGCAGCTTCCACTTCACTGGCGCTTACGCGCAACGGCTTGTCGGCATCACGGCGACGCTTGCGCTCGCTGTGATAGGCAAGACCGGTACCGGCCGGGATCAGACGACCCACGACTACGTTTTCTTTCAGGCCGCGCAGGTAATCGCGCTTGCCGGTGACTGCCGCTTCGGTCAGTACGCGAGTGGTTTCCTGGAAGGAAGCCGCCGAGATGAACGATTCGGTGGACAACGACGCCTTGGTGATACCCAGCAGAACGCGAGTGAACTTGGAGACAAACTTGTCTTCCGCGCTCAGACGCTCGTTCTCGACCAGAACGTGAGTCAGTTCCATCTGGTCGCCCTTGATGAAGCTGGAATCGCCGGACTCGGAGATCTCAACTTTACGCAGCATCTGACGCAGGATGGTCTCGATGTGCTTGTCGTTGATCTTCACGCCTTGCAGACGATAAACGTCCTGGATCTCGTTGACGATGTACTTGGCCAGCGCGCTCACACCCAGCAGACGCAGGATGTCGTGCGGATCGCTTGGACCGTCGGAGATAACTTCGCCGCGGTTTACCTGTTCGCCTTCGAAGACGTTCAGGTGACGCCACTTCGGAATCAGCTCTTCATACGGATCGCTACCGTCGTTCGGGGTAATGACCAGACGGCGCTTGCCCTTGGTCTCTTTACCGAACGCGATGGTGCCGCTGACTTCAGCCAGAATCGACGCTTCTTTCGGACGACGCGCTTCGAACAGGTCGGCAACACGCGGCAGACCACCGGTGATGTCACGGGTCTTCGAAGTTTCCTGCGGGATACGAGCGATAACATCACCGATCGCAATCTTCGCACCGTCAGCCACACCGACCAGGGCGTTGGCTGGCAGGAAGTACTGAGCGATAACGTCAGTGCCTGGCAGCAACAGATCCTTGCCGTTGTCGTCGACCATCTTCACTGCTGGACGGATTTCCTTGCCGGCAGCTGGACGATCTTTCGCGTCGAGTACTTCAATGTTGGTCATACCGGTCAATTCGTCAGTCTGACGCTTGATCGTGATGCCCTCTTCCATGCCCACGTAGGTCACGGTACCTTTCATTTCGGTAACGATCGGGTGAGTGTGCGGATCCCACTTGGCCACGATTGCGCCAGCGTCGACCTTGTCACCTTCTTTAACCGAAATCACAGCACCGTACGGCAGCTTGTAACGCTCGCGCTCACGACCGAAATCGTCAGCGATTGCCAGCTCACCGGAACGGGACACAGCAACCAGGTGACCATCCACTCGCTCAACGTGCTTCAGGTTGTGCAGACGGACGGTACCGCCATTCTTCACCTGAACGCTGTCGGCTGCGGAAGTACGGCTTGCCGCACCACCGATGTGGAACGTACGCATGGTCAGCTGGGTACCCGGCTCACCGATGGACTGGGCAGCGATAACGCCGACCGCTTCACCGATGTTCACCTGGTGACCACGAGCCAGATCACGGCCGTAGCACTTGGCGCAAATGCCATAGCGGGTTTCGCAGCTGATCGGCGAACGCACGATCACTTCGTCGATGCTGTTCAGCTCGATGAATTCGACCCACTTCTCGTCTACCAGAGTACCGGCAGGAACGATGACGTCCTCGGTGCCTGGCTTGAATACGTCACGGGCAATGACACGACCCAATACGCGCTCACCCAACGGCTCTACAACGTCACCGCCTTCAATGTGCGGAGTCATCAGCAGACCGTGTTCGGTGCCGCAATCGATCTCGGTTACAACCAGATCCTGCGCCACGTCTACCAGACGACGAGTCAGGTAACCGGAGTTCGCAGTTTTCAACGCGGTATCCGCCAGACCTTTACGAGCACCGTGAGTCGAGATGAAGTACTGAAGTACGCTCAAACCTTCACGGAAGTTCGCAGTAATCGGCGTTTCAATGATGGAACCGTCCGGCTTGGCCATCAGACCACGCATACCGGCCAGCTGACGAATCTGTGCTGCGGAACCCCGCGCACCCGAGTCGGCCATCATGTACATCGAGTTGAAAGACTCTTGGTCGACTTCGTCGCCGTGACGGTCGATGACTTTCTCTTTCGAGAGGTTGGCCATCATCGCCTTGGAAACTTCGTCGTTCGCTTTCGACCAGAGGTCGATCACTTTGTTGTACTTCTCGCCCTGGGTTACCAGGCCGGAGGCGTACTGGCTCTCGATCTCTTTCACTTCGTCGGTGGCTGCACCGATGATGCGGGCTTTTTCATCCGGGATAACGAAGTCGTTAACACCGATGGAAACGCCGGAGATGGTCGAGTACGCGAAACCGGTGTACATCAACTGGTCAGCGAAGATCACGGTCTCTTTCAGACCAACCACGCGGTAGCACTGGTTGATCAGCTTGGAGATCGCCTTTTTCTTCATCGGCAGGTTGACGACGTCGAACGACAGACCTTTTGGCACAACCTGGAACAGCAGCGCACGGCCGACAGTGGTGTCGACGATACGGGTACCGCTCACGCTGTTGCCGTCACGGTCGTTGACGGTTTCGTTGATACGAACCTTGACCTTGGCGTGCAGTGCAGCTTCGCCGGCACGGAACACACGGTCGACTTCCTGCAGATCCGCGAACACACGACCTTCGCCCTTGGCGTTGATCGCTTCACGAGTCATGTAGTACAGACCCAATACAACGTCCTGCGACGGAACGATGATTGGCTCACCGTTGGCTGGCGACAGAATGTTGTTGGTCGACATCATCAGCGCACGCGCTTCGAGCTGGGCTTCCAGTGTCAGCGGTACGTGCACGGCCATTTGGTCGCCGTCGAAGTCGGCGTTGTACGCGGCGCAGACCAGCGGGTGCAGCTGGATAGCCTTACCTTCGATCAGTACCGGTTCAAACGCCTGGATACCCAGACGGTGAAGGGTTGGTGCACGGTTGAGAAGAACCGGGTGTTCGCGAATCACTTCAGCTAGAACGTCCCAAACCTCTGGCAGTTCGCGCTCGACCATTTTCTTGGCAGCTTTGATGGTGGTCGCCAGACCACGCATTTCCAGCTTGCCGAAAATGAACGGCTTGAACAGCTCGAGAGCCATCTTCTTCGGCAGACCGCACTGGTGCAGACGCAGGGTCGGGCCTACGGTAATTACCGAACGACCGGAGTAGTCAACACGCTTACCGAGCAAGTTCTGACGGAAACGACCCTGCTTACCCTTGATCATGTCAGCCAGGGATTTCAGAGGACGCTTGTTGGAACCGGTGATAGCGCGGCCACGACGACCGTTGTCGAGCAGTGCATCGACAGCTTCCTGCAACATGCGCTTTTCGTTGCGCACGATGATGTCCGGAGCCGACAGATCCAGCAGGCGCTTCAAACGGTTGTTACGGTTGATCACTCGACGATACAGATCGTTGAGGTCGGAGGTCGCGAAACGACCGCCATCCAGCGGGACCAGTGGACGCAGATCTGGCGGCAGAACCGGCAGAACGGTCAGCACCATCCACTCTGGCAGGTTGCCGGAACCCTGGAAGGCTTCCATCAACTTCAGACGCTTGGACAGCTTCTTGATCTTCGTTTCCGAGTTGGTTTGCGGAATTTCTTCGCGCAGACGGCCAATCTCGTGCTCCAGGTCGATAGCGTGCAGCAGTTCACGGACAGCTTCGGCACCCATGCGGGCGTCGAAATCGTCTCCGAACTCTTCAAGCGCTTCGAAGTACTGTTCGTCGTTCAGCAGCTGACCTTTTTCAAGGGTGGTCATGCCTGGATCGATAACGACATAGCTCTCGAAGTAGAGAACGCGCTCGATATCACGCAGGGTCATGTCCATCAGCAGGCCGATACGCGACGGCAGCGATTTCAGGAACCAGATGTGGGCAACCGGCGAAGCCAGTTCGATGTGCGCCATGCGCTCACGACGAACCTTGGCCAGTGCGACTTCAACGCCGCACTTTTCGCAGATCACACCACGGTGCTTCAAGCGCTTGTACTTACCGCACAGGCACTCGTAATCCTTTACCGGGCCAAAGATCTTGGCGCAGAACAGGCCGTCACGCTCAGGTTTGAACGTACGGTAGTTGATGGTTTCCGGCTTTTTAACTTCACCGAACGACCACGAACGGATCATCTCCGGCGAGGCCAATCCGATACGGATGGCGTCGAACTCTTCGACTTGACCCTGGTTTTTCAGCAAATTCAGTAGGTCTTTCAAGGCCTTTCCTCCTGGCGGAGCAGAGAGCGGGCAATCCTGCCCCGCTCTCGATTCGCGTCACGTGTTATTCGGTTTCCAGATCGATATCGATGCCGAGGGAACGAATTTCCTTGATCAACACGTTGAAGGACTCGGGCATGCCCGGCTCCATACGGTGATCGCCATCCACGATGTTCTTGTACATCTTGGTACGGCCGTTCACATCGTCCGACTTCACTGTGAGCATTTCTTGCAGAGTGTAAGCAGCACCGTATGCTTCCAGTGCCCAGACCTCCATCTCCCCGAAACGCTGACCACCGAACTGCGCCTTACCACCCAGCGGCTGCTGGGTAACCAGGCTGTAAGAACCGGTAGAACGCGCGTGCATCTTGTCGTCTACCAAGTGGTTCAGCTTCAGCATGTACATGTAGCCAACGGTAACTGGACGCTCGAACTTGTTGCCGGTACGGCCGTCGGTCAGCTGCATCTGGCCGCTTTCCGGCAGGTCTGCCAGTTTCAGCATGGCCTTGATTTCGCTTTCCTTGGCGCCGTCGAACACTGGAGTGGCCATTGGAACGCCGCCACGCAGGTTGTTCGCCAGATCGAGGATTTCCTGATCGGAGAAGCTGTCCAGATCTTCGTTACGACCGCCGATCTGGTTGTAGATCTCGTCCAGGAAAGTGCGCAGTTCAGCGACTTTACGCTGCTCTTCGACCATCCGGTTGATCTTCTCGCCCAGACCTTTGGCCGCGAGGCCCAGGTGGGTTTCGAGAATCTGACCAACGTTCATACGCGAAGGTACGCCCAGCGGGTTGAGGACCACGTCGACCGGGGTGCCATTGGCATCGTGCGGCATGTCTTCAACCGGCATGATCACGGAGACCACACCCTTGTTACCGTGACGACCGGCCATCTTGTCGCCCGGCTGGATGCGGCGACGGATTGCCAGGTAAACCTTGACGATTTTCAGCACGCCTGGAGCCAGGTCATCGCCCTGCTGCAGTTTGCGCTTCTTGTCTTCGAACTTGTCGTCCAGCAGACGGCGACGATCAACGATGTAGGCCTGAGCCTTCTCGAGCTGCTCGTTCAGCGCATCTTCAGCCATGCGCAGTTTGAACCACTGGCCGTGCTCAAGACCGTCGAGTACTTCGTCGGTGATGTCCTGACCTTTCTTCAGGCCGGCGCCGCCTTCGGCCTTGTGGCCTACCAGTGCGGAACGCAGACGTTCGAAAGTCGCGCCTTCAACGATGCGGAACTCTTCGTTCAGATCCTTGCGGATCTCGTCCAGCTGGGACTTCTCGATCGACAGTGCACGAGCATCACGCTCAACGCCGTCGCGGGTGAAGACCTGTACGTCGATGACAGTACCTTTGGTGCCGGTTGGCACGCGCAGGGAGGTGTCTTTAACGTCGCTGGCTTTTTCACCGAAGATTGCACGCAGCAGTTTTTCTTCCGGAGTCAGTTGGGTCTCGCCTTTCGGAGTGACCTTACCCACCAGGATGTCGCCTGCGCCTACTTCAGCACCTACGTAAACGATACCGGCTTCGTCCAGCTTGTTCAGTGCAGCTTCACCCACGTTCGGGATGTCCGCAGTGATTTCCTCTGGGCCAAGCTTGGTGTCACGGGCCACACAGGTCAGTTCCTGAATGTGGATCGTGGTGAAACGGTCTTCCTGAACAACACGCTCGGACAGGCAGATGGAGTCTTCGAAGTTGAAGCCGTTCCATGCCATGAACGCGATGCGCATGTTCTGACCCAGTGCCAACTCACCCATGTCGGTGGACGGGCCGTCGGCCATGATGTCGCTACGCTGAACGCGATCACCTTTACGTACCAGCGGACGCTGGTTGATGCAGGTGTTCTGGTTCGAGCGGGTGTATTTGGTCAGGTTGTAGATGTCGACACCGGCTTCACCGGTTTCAACTTCGTCATCGGCAACACGAACCACGATACGGCTGGCGTCGACGGAGTCGATCACGCCACCACGACGAGCCACGACGCAAACGCCGGAGTCACGGGCTACGTTACGCTCCATGCCGGTACCTACCAGCGGCTTGTCAGCGCGCAGAGTCGGTACAGCCTGACGCTGCATGTTCGAACCCATCAACGCACGGTTGGCGTCGTCGTGCTCGAGGAACGGAATCAGCGACGCTGCAACCGACACAACCTGCTTCGGCGAAACGTCCATCAGGGTGACGTCTTCCGGCGCCTTGACGGTGAATTCGTTCAGGTGACGTACGGCAACCAGTTCGTCGATCAGGACTTTCTGCTCGTTCATGGTCGCCGAAGCCTGCGCGATCACGTGATCGGCTTCTTCAATAGCGGACAGGAACACGATCTCGTCGGTGACCACACCCTCTTTCACCACGCGGTACGGGCTTTCCAGGAAGCCGTACTGGTTGGTGCGAGCGTACGCAGCCAGGGAGTTGATCAGGCCGATGTTCGGACCTTCCGGCGTTTCAATCGGGCAGACACGACCGTAGTGAGTCGGGTGTACGTCACGGACTTCGAAGCCTGCGCGCTCACGAGTCAGACCGCCAGGGCCGAGTGCAGAGACACGACGCTTGTGGGTGATCTCGGACAGCGGGTTGTTCTGGTCCATGAACTGCGACAGCTGGCTGGAACCGAAGAACTCTTTCACCGCCGCAGCCACTGGCTTGGCGTTGATCAGGTCTTGCGGCATCAGGCCTTCGCTTTCAGCCATCGACAGACGCTCTTTGACCGCACGCTCAACACGTACCAGGCCAACGCGGAACTGGTTCTCGGCCATTTCGCCTACGCAGCGAACACGACGGTTACCCAGGTGGTCGATGTCATCGACGATGCCTTTACCGTTACGGATGTCGACCAGAGTCTTCAGTACCGCGACGATGTCTTCCTTGCACAGCACGCCCGAACCTTCGATCTCGGTACGACCGATACGACGGTTGAACTTCATCCGGCCGACCGCAGACAGGTCATAACGCTCAGGGCTGAAGAACAGGTTGTTGAACAGGGTCTCGGCAGCGTCTTTGGTTGGCGGCTCGCCCGGACGCATCATGCGATAGATCTCGACCAGCGCTTCCAATTGGTTGCTGGTGGAGTCGATCTTCAGTGTGTCGGAGACGAACGGACCACAGTCGATGTCGTTGGTGTACAGGGTCTCGATGCGAACGACCTGGGCCTTGGCGATCTTTGCCAGGACTTCAGTGTTCAGCTCGGTGTTGCATTCGGCCAGGATTTCGCCGGTAGCCGGGTGCACGATAGCCTTGGCGGTGGTGCGGCCGAGGACGTAGTCCAGTGGCACGTCCAGCGTCTTGATACCGGCTTTCTCGATCTGGTTGATGTGGCGCGCGGTAATACGGCGGCCTTGCTCAACGATGACCTTGCCCTTCTCGTCCTGGATGTCCAGAACCGCAACTTCACCACGCAGGCGCGATGGCACCAGTTCCAGGCTGAGGGTTTCGCCGCTCAGGTGGAATACGTTGGTGGTGTAGAACGCGTCCAGCACTTCTTCGGTGGTGTAACCGAGTGCGCGCAGCAGTACCGAAGCCGGCAGTTTGCGACGACGGTCGATACGCACGAAGACGCAGTCTTTCGGGTCGAATTCGAAGTCCAGCCACGAACCGCGGTAAGGAATGATGCGAGCCGAGTACAGCAGTTTGCCGGAGCTGTGCGTCTTGCCGCGGTCGTGGTCGAAGAACACGCCCGGGGAACGGTGCAGCTGGGAAACGATAACACGCTCGGTACCGTTGATTACGAAGGTACCGTTCTCAGTCATCAGGGGGATTTCACCCATGTAGACTTCTTGCTCTTTGATGTCCTTGATCGCTTTGTTCGACGATTCTTTGTCGAAAATGATCAGGCGCACTTTTACCCGCAAAGGTACGGCGAAAGTTACACCGCGCAATACGCATTCTTTGACATCAAATGCCGGTTCGCCCAGGCGATAACCGACGTACTCCAGCGCAGCATTGCCGGAGTAGCTGATGATCGGGAAAACGGATTTGAAGGCCGCATGCAGGCCCACGTCGCGGAACTGATCTTTAGTCGCTCCCGCTTGCAAGAATTCACGATACGAATCCAGCTGGATGGCCAGGAGGTAAGGCACATCCATGACGTCCGGCAACTTGCTAAAGTCCTTGCGGATACGTTTTTTCTCAGTATATGAGTAAGCCATCAGCGTTCCCCAGCTTGGTCACCTGCTTGTTTGGCCCCTCCCGACGGGAGCAGCCAGAAAATCGTGCAAACCCCATGGTTTGCGCCACCGCATCGGGTGGTTACAGCGCCTTTATCAGCACCGACCCAGTCGGCTGCCAATAACGGAAAAAGGCCGGTGGCAAGAGCCACCAGCCATCAGCCTGTCGCTTGACGCTCGGGCTGGAGGAGCAAAGTCGATGCTTACTTCAGCTCGACTTTAGCGCCTGCTTCTTCCAGCTTCTTCTTGGCGTCTTCAGCCGCTTCTTTCGAAACGCCTTCAGCTACAACCTGAGGAGCGCCGTCTACTTTCTCTTTGGCTTCTTTCAGGCCCAGACCAGTCAGTTCACGAACTGCCTTGATCACGTTAACCTTCTTCTCGCCAGCTTCCAGCAGAACAACGTTGAACTCGGTTTGCTCTTCAACAGCAGCAGCAGCTACAGCTGGGCCAGCCGAAGCGGCAGCAGCGGTAACACCGAAGGTTTCTTCCATCGCTTTGATCAGCTCAACGATTTCCACTACGGATTTCTGGCCGATTGCTTCGATGATTTGTTCGTTAGTCAGAGACATGACTCAATTCCTGAATTGGGGGACGGCCTACGCGACCATCGAAATAAACAAAAAACGCGAGAAGTGACGAGCCTTAGGCTGCGGCAGCTTCTTTCTGGTCGCGAATTGCCGCCAGAGTACGAGCCAATTTGCTGGTTGCGCCTTGAATCACGCTCATCAGCTGAGAAATTGCTTCGTCACGGGTCGGCAGAGTTGCCAGTACGTCGATCTGATTAGCTGCGAGGAACTTGCCCTCGAACGCAGCTGCCTTGATCTCGAACTTGTCCTGACCCTTGGCAAACTCTTTGAAGATACGGGCAGCAGCGCCCGGATGTTCGTTCGAGAATGCAATCAGGGTCGGGCCGGTGAACACGTCGTTGAGGACACTGTATTGAGTGTCAGCAACAGCGCGCTTGAGCAGGGTGTTACGTACAACACGTACGTAAACGCCAGCTTCACGAGCCTCTTTACGGAGTCCGGTCATTGCGCCTACTGTTACGCCACGTGCATCAACCACGACAGCGGACAGAGCGACTTTGGCAGCCTCGTTGACTTCAGCGACGATGGCCTTCTTGTCTTCGAGATTAATTGCCACGGGTTTAACTCCTGCTTGTTACCGTTTCATTCGATCGGAACCGAATGTCGTTTTGGTGTCTGATTCGGTAAGGAACCGGGAGCACCATCTGCGTAGGCTTGAGGTTTAAGGCTTGCGCCGCCTACGGTCTTGGATAGCCCCCGCCAGGCAGGGACCCCAATCTTTCAATTGGCGCGACAATCCGCGCCAACCTTTGTCTTACGCGTCGAGCGAGCTCTGGTCGATAACCAGACCTGGGCCCATAGTGGTGCTCAGGGTAACGCGCTTGACGTAAATACCTTTCGAGGAAGCTGGCTTGATACGCTTCAGATCAGCGATCAGGGCTTCAACGTTTTCCTTCAGCTTGACGGCGTCGAAGCCGATCTTGCCAACGGAAGTGTGGATGATGCCGTTTTTGTCGGTGCGATAACGAACCTGACCAGCCTTGGCGTTCTTGACCGCGTTGGCTACGTCTGGAGTTACGGTGCCGACTTTAGGGTTAGGCATCAGGCCACGTGGACCGAGGATCTGACCCAACTGACCTACAACGCGCATGGCATCCGGGGATGCGATCACTACGTCATAGTTCAGGTCGCCGCCTTTCATTTCGGCAGCCAGGTCGTCCATACCTACACGATCAGCGCCGGCAGCCAGAGCGGCCTCAGCAGCTGGACCCTGGGTGAACACAGCAACGCGAACGGTCTTGCCAGTGCCGTGTGGCAGCACAGTAGCGCTACGAACAACCTGGTCGGATTTACGCGGGTCTACACCCAGGTTTACAGCAACGTCGAACGACTCGCTGAACTTGACAGTCGACAGCTCGGCCAGCAGAGCAGCGGCGTCTACAATGTTGTAGGCCTTGCCTGCTTCGATTTTGCCGGCGATAGCCTTTTGACGCTTGGTCAGCTTAGCCATTACACACCCTCCACGTTAAGGCCCATGCTACGAGCAGAACCGGCGATAGTACGCACGGCTGCATCCATATCAGCTGCAGTCAGATCCGCGTTTTTGGTTTTCGCGATTTCTTCCAGCTGAGCACGGGTAACAGTGCCAACCTTAACGGTGTTCGGACGAGCGGAACCGCTGGTCAGACCGGCCGCCTTCTTCAGCAGAACCGAAGCAGGGGTGGATTTGGTTTCGAAAGTGAAGCTACGGTCGCTGTAGACAGTGATGATCACTGGAGTCGGCAGACCTGGCTCAAGACCCTGAGTACGGGCGTTGAAAGCCTTGCAGAATTCCATGATGTTAACGCCGTGCTGACCCAGAGCAGGACCAACCGGTGGACTTGGGTTAGCCTGAGCGGCCTTCACTTGCAGCTTGATGTAAGCGGTAATCTTCTTGGCCATGAGGCACTCCAATTACGGGTTCGAACGCCTCGAAAGGCTCCCCGGTTACTTGCGCGTTTATCCCAGTGACGACAAAACCCCACAGCCTAAGGCTGCGGGGTTGGGATTGCTTGTCCAGTTAGACCTTCTCGACCTGACTGAACTCGAGCTCCACCGGAGTAGAGCGACCGAAAATGAGCACAGCCACTTGGATCCGGCTCTTTTCGTAGTTAACTTCTTCCACAACGCCATTGAAATCAGCGAATGGACCGTCGTTGACACGCACCGTCTCACCTGGCTCGAACAATGTCTTCGGCTTAGGCTTGTCGCTACCATCAGCAACGCGACGCAGAATCGCTTCTGCCTCTTTATCTGTAATTGGCGCAGGCTTGTCAGCGGTACCGCCGATAAAACCCATCACCCGAGGAGTATCCTTGACCAAGTGCCAAGTACCCTCGTTCATATCCATCTGGACCAGCACATAGCCTGGAAAGAACTTCCGTTCGCTTTTGCGCTTCTGGCCGTTACGCATCTCAACCACTTCTTCAGTGGGAACCAGAATCTCGCCGAAGCCATCTTCCATGCCAGCCAGCTTTACGCGCTCGATCAGCGAGCGCATCACATGCTTCTCGTAACCCGAGTAAGCATGCACAACATACCAACGCTTAGCCACGGGACACCCTTAGCCGACAATCAAGGAAACAAGCCAGCCGAGCAGGGAATCAAGACCCCACAACAGCAACGCCATAACCAGAACAACAGCCACGACAATCAGCGTGGTCTGCGTGGTTTCTTGGCGAGTTGGCCACACGACTTTACGAATCTCGGTGCGAGCTTCCTTAACCAGTACAAAGAAAGACTTGCCCTTCGCGGTTTGCAGGCCTACAAAGGCAGCTACGGCAGCAATGGCAAGCAAAGCGAGTACACGGTACAGGATCGGCGAACCAGCGTAATACTGATTGCCAACAACGCCAACAACCACTAGAGCGACTACTACAAGCCACTTGAGCAGATCGAAGCGAGAGCCTTGAGCTTCAGCTTTAGGAGTCATCTATGAAGATCCTGTGAAAAGAAAGCCAGATACACCGAGTGAATCTGGCAGGTCAGGAGGGAATCGAACCCCCAACCTACGGTTTTGGAGACCGTCGCTCTGCCAATTGAGCTACTGACCTAAAACAAAATCAGGCCGACCATTATGCCGGCCCGAAAAATACATTACAACCGCTTATTCGATGATTTTTGCTACGACGCCAGCGCCGACGGTACGACCGCCTTCACGGATAGCGAAACGCAGACCGTCTTCCATCGCGATGGTTTTGATCAGGGTAACAGTCATCTGAATGTTGTCACCTGGCATTACCATTTCAACGCCTTCTGGCAGCTCGCAGTTACCAGTCACGTCAGTAGTACGGAAGTAGAACTGTGGACGGTAGCCTTTGAAGAACGGAGTGTGACGACCGCCTTCTTCCTTGCTCAGAACGTAAACTTCTGCGGTGAACTTGGTGTGCGGCTTGACCGAACCTGGCTTGACCAGAACCTGGCCACGCTCAACGTCATCACGCTTGGTACCACGCAGCAGAACGCCGCAGTTCTCGCCGGCACGACCTTCGTCGAGCAGCTTGCGGAACATTTCAACACCAGTGCAAGTAGTAACGGTGGTATCACGCAGACCAACGATTTCCAGCGGGTCCTGAACGCGAACGATACCGCGCTCGATACGACCAGTCACAACAGTACCGCGACCCGAGATCGAGAATACGTCTTCGATTGGCATCAGGAATGGCTTATCGATCATACGAACTGGCTCTGGGATGTAGGCATCCAGAGTTTCAACCAGTTTCTTGACGGCAGTGGTGCCCATCTCGTTGTCGTCTTTGCCTTCCAGCGCCATACGAGCCGAACCGATGATGATCGGAGTGTCGTCGCCCGGGAAGTCGTAAGTCGACAGCAGGTCACGAACTTCCATCTCAACCAGTTCCAGCAGCTCAGCATCGTCTACCAGGTCAGCCTTGTTCAGGAAGACCACGATGTACGGAACGCCAACCTGACGGGACAGCAGGATGTGCTCACGGGTTTGCGGCATCGGACCATCAGCGGCCGAGCAAACCAGGATAGCGCCGTCCATCTGAGCAGCACCGGTGATCATGTTCTTCACGTAGTCAGCGTGACCTGGGCAGTCAACGTGAGCGTAGTGACGGATCTTCGAGTTGTACTCAACGTGCGCGGTGTTGATGGTGATACCGCGAGCTTTTTCTTCTGGTGCGCTGTCGATCTTGTCGAAGTCAACGATTGCAGAACCGAAAACCTCGGAGCAAACGCGAGTCAGAGCAGCAGTCAGAGTGGTTTTACCGTGGTCAACGTGACCAATGGTCCCAACGTTGACGTGGGGCAGGGAACGATCAAATTTTTCCTTAGCCATCGATATCACCCTCTACAGAAGAAATTAGACAAACAATATCAACCATTAAAACAAAGGCAGATATTTTCATATCTGCCTTGTTATATGGAGCTCTTGAGCGGATTTGAACCGCTGACCTCACCCTTACCAAGGGTGTGCTCTACCAACTGAGCTACAAGAGCAAAACCCTTTTGCACAACCTGCAAACTTGGAGCGGGTAGCGGGAATCGAACCCGCATCATCAGCTTGGAAGGCTGAGGTTCTACCACTAAACTATACCCGCGGAGCCTGCAGCTCACGCTTAAATCTGGTGGAGGGAGAAGGATTCGAACCTTCGAAGTCGTAGACGTCAGATTTACAGTCTGATCCCTTTGGCCGCTCGGGAACCCCTCCTAATCAGGCCGGCATTCTATATCATGCCAAACCCCTGTCAAGCATTTTCTCATTTAAAAACCTGAGGTTAGCTGCGTTGACACGCTTCACTTCGAATCCCGTTTAAGGTGTTCGCTGTGGAGCGGGCGCCATTCTATGCAAACTATTGAGCAGGTGCAACCCCTTCGCACAGCATTATTTTATGTTTTAACTCATTGAATTCCTTGGAAAGGTTTTGCAACTGCAGATCGCCCAACAAACGCTGGCTGTCCGGCGCAGCTGCCAGCCAGTACCCGCTTCCGGCGGCATCTTTCGGCAGGGATTGCACATTGACTTTCATCGCCACCAGACGCTGTTGCAACCTGGCAATTGAATCTTCGTCAGAAAATCCACCAAGGAACAAGCACTGCTGACGCGGCGCCACCTCGCCTCTTCGACCTTCACCTGCGGTTTCGCTCAGCAGACGGATATCCTGCTGCGAACCACGATACAGATTAAGAGGCGTTACATCTTTGGCTCGCAAGGGCGCTTCCTGCTGATGCCAGACATAGTAAAAAACATTGAGTACAACCAGCAGCAGGAACAACCAACGCATATAAACCTCAAGACAAGGGACAAGCCATCGCCAAGCCGACAAAAACCAGGTCGGGCACAACCCTGGCGTCAGGCGCGACGCCTTTAACCAACTCGGCATCCCCTCCCGTAATAAAGACGGCGAATTGCTCTCCCCAGTACGCTCGAGCCAGCTCTAATTGAGTGAGAACGAAGCCCCTCAGCATCAAAGAACAACCGCGCTCCACCGCTTCAACGGTGGTCCGTCCCGGGACGTGACTGGAAAGGGCGCGCTCTGCTGCTTCATCACCATAACGAATTTTACGGGTATGGGTGCGCAACTGGTTTCGCATCAAAGGCATACCAGGACAAATGAACCCCCCGAGATGCTCACCGTCAGCCGCGACAAAATCGGCAGTGACCGCGGTACCGAAATCGAGAACCAGGCAAGCACTTCCGGCAGCCAGGTGGAAGCCGCCGAGCATCGCCAGCCAGCGATCAAGCCCCAGACGCTCATAGTCTTCATAGCCGTTTCGAACACCGGACATCTCGCGGGCGGGTTTCGCACACACGATAGGAATACCGAACGCGCGCTCAAGCATTTCGGTTAAAGCGCTGGTTTCCTCGTTAGTCCTGACGCTTACCAAACGACACTTGCGCAGCGAGAGCGACTTTATGATCCGTAGACTCTCAAGCAAAGCCTGATTGGAATCTACAACTCCTTCCGAGACCAGCCCACTCGCCGACGCATCCAGCACGCGCCATTTGATAAAACTATTGCCGCAGTCAAGCTCAAGAATCATCACGCAACCTCAGGCTGAGCTCTCCACCACTAAAGACTTTTTCAACACCATCTACAATCAAGCGCAACCCGCCTTGGCTATCAATCCCGAGCACTATCCCATCGATATGGCTGTTACCCGCGATCAACGACACGGATCGACCCTGCCACAGATGATTTTCCGCCCATTCTGCCTGCAGACTTGCGAACCCGTTGAGCTGGTGTTTATGGGTATAAGCTTTGAGTTGATTACTCAACTCAACCACCAGAGCATTGCGATCGCAGGCTTTGCCTGACTCCAGTTTTATAGAAGTCCATTGCTGGTCGACCTCATCGGCAACCTGCATATTCACGTTGATTCCTATACCCAATACAACATGACATACATCCGCCGGATCGCCGACGAGTTCGAGCAGGATGCCGGCTATTTTCTTGTTACCCACCAAAACATCGTTGGGCCACTTCAAACCGGCATTGGGCACGCCGGCGCTTCGCAAGGTCTGCATCACGGCCAAGCCAACAACAAGGCTCAACCCCTCAAGCTGACGCATGCCGCCATCTATTCGAAGAACCAGGCTGTAATAAAGATTTTCCGCAAATGGGCTCACCCACTTGCGGCCTCGACGACCACGGCCTGCCAATTGTCGCTCCGCGAGCACCAAAAACGGCGCGGGGGCGCCCTCGCTGATGGAGCGCAGAGCTTCGGCATTTGTCGAGTCGACGGAGTCGAACACACGCACCGGCCATTCGGGCATCTTCCTGGTTATTTCAAGTGGATCAAGGAGCATCAGAGGCGCCGACAATTGATATCCGCGACCGCGAACTTTATGGATCGACAGGCCGAGTTCAGCTTCAAGCTGTTGTAGCTGCTTCCATACAGCACTTCGGCTAATTCCCAGGGCAACGCCCAAGTCCTGTCCGGAATGGAATCGTCCATCCTTCAGTAGGTTCAACAACGTCAGCATGCAGGTATCGCCTCATAATGAGGCCCGCATAATAGCCATGCCCCGGGCCGTTGCATAGAAATCAAGCGGACACATTTCTCGCAGGCAAAACAAAACCCCAACTGCTTTCGCAATTGGGGTTTCGGAATTTAATCTTGACGATGACCTACTCTCACATGGGGAAACCCCACACTACCATCGGCGATGCATCGTTTCACTGCTGAGTTCGGGATGGGATCAGGTGGTTCCAACGCTCTATGGTCGTCAAGAAATTCGGGTACTGACTCGTGACCAGATGGCCTCGCTTCAGCAAATTGGGTATGTGACAGCTAGGTGTTTGTGAATTTCGAACTTTCGGTTCGTTTCGTCTTCACACACCGCAATCTGGTGCCTTTTCAGGTCAGCAAATTGCTTGGGTGTTATATGGTCAAGCCTCACGGGCAATTAGTATTGGTTAGCTCAACGCCTCACAGCGCTTACACACCCAACCTATCAACGTCGTAGTCTTCGACGGCCCTTCAGGGAACTCAAGGTTCCAGTGAGATCTCATCTTGAGGCAAGTTTCCCGCTTAGATGCTTTCAGCGGTTATCTTTCCCGAACATAGCTACCCGGCAATGCCACTGGCGTGACAACCGGAACACCAGAGGTTCGTCCACTCCGGTCCTCTCGTACTAGGAGCAGCCCCTCTCAAATCTCAAACGTCCACGGCAGATAGGGACCGAACTGTCTCACGACGTTCTAAACCCAGCTCGCGTACCACTTTAAATGGCGAACAGCCATACCCTTGGGACCGGCTTCAGCCCCAGGATGTGATGAGCCGACATCGAGGTGCCAAACACCGCCGTCGATATGAACTCTTGGGCGGTATCAGCCTGTTATCCCCGGAGTACCTTTTATCCGTTGAGCGATGGCCCTTCCATACAGAACCACCGGATCACTAAGACCTACTTTCGTACCTGCTCGACGTGTCTGTCTCGCAGTCAAGCGCGCTTTTGCCTTTATACTCTACGACCGATTTCCGACCGGTCTGAGCGCACCTTCGTACTCCTCCGTTACTCTTTAGGAGGAGACCGCCCCAGTCAAACTACCCACCATACACTGTCCTCGATCCGGATAACGGACCTGAGTTAGAACCTCAAAGTTGCCAGGGTGGTATTTCAAGGATGGCTCCACGCGAACTGGCGTCCACGCTTCAAAGCCTCCCACCTATCCTACACAAGCAAATTCAAAGTCCAGTGCAAAGCTATAGTAAAGGTTCACGGGGTCTTTCCGTCTAGCCGCGGATACACTGCATCTTCACAGCGATTTCAATTTCACTGAGTCTCGGGTGGAGACAGCGCCGCCATCGTTACGCCATTCGTGCAGGTCGGAACTTACCCGACAAGGAATTTCGCTACCTTAGGACCGTTATAGTTACGGCCGCCGTTTACCGGGGCTTCGATCAAGAGCTTCGCGTTAGCTAACCCCATCAATTAACCTTCCGGCACCGGGCAGGCGTCACACCCTATACGTCCACTTTCGTGTTTGCAGAGTGCTGTGTTTTTAATAAACAGTCGCAGCGGCCTGGTATCTTCGACCGGCATGAGCTTACGGAGCAAGTCCTTCACCCTCACCGGCGCACCTTCTCCCGAAGTTACGGTGCCATTTTGCCTAGTTCCTTCACCCGAGTTCTCTCAAGCGCCTTGGTATTCTCTACCCAACCACCTGTGTCGGTTTGGGGTACGGTTCCTGGTTACCTGAAGCTTAGAAGCTTTTCTTGGAAGCATGGCATCAACCACTTCGTGTTCTAAAAGAACACTCGTCATCAGCTCTCGGCCTTAAGATCCCGGATTTACCTAAGATCTCAGCCTACCACCTTAAACTTGGACAACCAACGCCAAGCTGGCCTAGCCTTCTCCGTCCCTCCATCGCAATAACCAGAAGTACAGGAATATTAACCTGTTTTCCATCGACTACGCTTTTCAGCCTCGCCTTAGGGACCGACTAACCCTGCGTCGATTAACGTTGCGCAGGAAACCTTGGTCTTTCGGCGTGGGTGTTTTTCACACCCATTGTCGTTACTCATGTCAGCATTCGCACTTCTGATACCTCCAGCAAGCTTCTCAACTCACCTTCACAGGCTTACAGAACGCTCCTCTACCGCATCACCCGAAGGTGATACCCGTAGCTTCGGTGTATGGTTTGAGCCCCGTTACATCTTCCGCGCAGGCCGACTCGACTAGTGAGCTATTACGCTTTCTTTAAAGGGTGGCTGCTTCTAAGCCAACCTCCTAGCTGTCTAAGCCTTCCCACATCGTTTCCCACTTAACCATAACTTTGGGACCTTAGCTGACGGTCTGGGTTGTTTCCCTTTTCACGACGGACGTTAGCACCCGCCGTGTGTCTCCCATGCTCGGCACTTGTAGGTATTCGGAGTTTGCATCGGTTTGGTAAGTCGGGATGACCCCCTAGCCGAAACAGTGCTCTACCCCCTACAGTGATACATGAGGCGCTACCTAAATAGCTTTCGAGGAGAACCAGCTATCTCCGAGCTTGATTAGCCTTTCACTCCGATCCACAGGTCATCCGCTAACTTTTCAACGGTAGTCGGTTCGGTCCTCCAGTCAGTGTTACCTAACCTTCAACCTGCCCATGGATAGATCGCCCGGTTTCGGGTCTATTCCCAGCGACTAGACGCCCTATTAAGACTCGCTTTCGCTACGCCTCCCCTATTCGGTTAAGCTCGCCACTGAAAATAAGTCGCTGACCCATTATACAAAAGGTACGCAGTCACAGAACAAAGTCTGCTCCCACTGCTTGTACGCATACGGTTTCAGGATCTATTTCACTCCCCTCTCCGGGGTTCTTTTCGCCTTTCCCTCACGGTACTAGTTCACTATCGGTCAGTCAGTAGTATTTAGCCTTGGAGGATGGTCCCCCCATATTCAGACAAAGTTTCTCGTGCTCCGTCCTACTCGATTTCATGACTAAGAGATTTTCGCGTACAGGGCTATCACCCACTATGGCCGCACTTTCCAGAGCGTTCCGCTAATCTCAAAGCCACTTAAGGGCTAGTCCCCGTTCGCTCGCCACTACTAAGGGAATCTCGGTTGATTTCTTTTCCTCAGGGTACTTAGATGTTTCAGTTCCCCTGGTTCGCCTCTTGCACCTATGTATTCAGTACAAGATAACCATCTTATGATGGCTGGGTTCCCCCATTCAGACATCTCCGGATCAAAGTCTGTTTGCCGACTCCCCGAAGCTTTTCGCAGGCTACCACGTCTTTCATCGCCTCTGACTGCCAAGGCATCCACCGTATGCGCTTCTTCACTTGACCATATAACCCCAAGCAATCTGGTTATACTGTGAAGACGACATTCGCCGAAAATTCGAATTTCTCAATTAAGAGAACTCACAAATTTTACCTTAGCCTGATCCGTTACCAGTGAAAGTAACGTTCAGTCTATCTTTCTATCACATACCCAAATTTTTAAAGAACGATCTAGTCAAAGACTAGAAATCAACATTCATCACCAAACCGGTGGAATGCTCATTTCTAAGCTTTCAAACTTCAGAAGCAGTAGTGGTGGAGCCAAGCGGGATCGAACCGCTGACCTCCTGCGTGCAAGGCAGGCGCTCTCCCAGCTGAGCTATGGCCCCGTATTTCTACAGGCGTTTCCCACACAAAATTGGTGGGTCTGGGCAGATTCGAACTGCCGACCTCACCCTTATCAGGGGTGCGCTCTAACCAACTGAGCTACAGACCCAATTTCGAGCTTGTAACTGTTAGCTCAGAGCTATCAGCTTGGAGCTTAAAGCTGCTTCTATCGTCTTCTTCAATGAATCAAGCAATTCGTGTGGGAGCTCATGCAGCAGCTGATGTCGTCGATTAAGGAGGTGATCCAGCCGCAGGTTCCCCTACGGCTACCTTGTTACGACTTCACCCCAGTCATGAATCACACCGTGGTAACCGTCCCCCCGAAGGTTAGACTAGCTACTTCTGGTGCAACCCACTCCCATGGTGTGACGGGCGGTGTGTACAAGGCCCGGGAACGTATTCACCGCGACATTCTGATTCGCGATTACTAGCGATTCCGACTTCACGCAGTCGAGTTGCAGACTGCGATCCGGACTACGATCGGTTTTATGGGATTAGCTCCACCTCGCGGCTTGGCAACCCTTTGTACCGACCATTGTAGCACGTGTGTAGCCCAGGCCGTAAGGGCCATGATGACTTGACGTCATCCCCACCTTCCTCCGGTTTGTCACCGGCAGTCTCCTTAGAGTGCCCACCATTACGTGCTGGTAACTAAGGACAAGGGTTGCGCTCGTTACGGGACTTAACCCAACATCTCACGACACGAGCTGACGACAGCCATGCAGCACCTGTCTCAATGTTCCCGAAGGCACCAATCCATCTCTGGAAAGTTCATTGGATGTCAAGGCCTGGTAAGGTTCTTCGCGTTGCTTCGAATTAAACCACATGCTCCACCGCTTGTGCGGGCCCCCGTCAATTCATTTGAGTTTTAACCTTGCGGCCGTACTCCCCAGGCGGTCAACTTAATGCGTTAGCTGCGCCACTAAGAGCTCAAGGCTCCCAACGGCTAGTTGACATCGTTTACGGCGTGGACTACCAGGGTATCTAATCCTGTTTGCTCCCCACGCTTTCGCACCTCAGTGTCAGTATCAGTCCAGGTGGTCGCCTTCGCCACTGGTGTTCCTTCCTATATCTACGCATTTCACCGCTACACAGGAAATTCCACCACCCTCTACCATACTCTAGCTTGCCAGTTTTGGATGCAGTTCCCAGGTTGAGCCCGGGGATTTCACATCCAACTTAACAAACCACCTACGCGCGCTTTACGCCCAGTAATTCCGATTAACGCTTGCACCCTCTGTATTACCGCGGCTGCTGGCACAGAGTTAGCCGGTGCTTATTCTGTCGGTAACGTCAAAATTGCAGAGTATTAATCTACAACCCTTCCTCCCAACTTAAAGTGCTTTACAATCCGAAGACCTTCTTCACACACGCGGCATGGCTGGATCAGGCTTTCGCCCATTGTCCAATATTCCCCACTGCTGCCTCCCGTAGGAGTCTGGACCGTGTCTCAGTTCCAGTGTGACTGATCATCCTCTCAGACCAGTTACGGATCGTCGCCTTGGTGAGCCATTACCTCACCAACTAGCTAATCCGACCTAGGCTCATCTGATAGCGCAAGGCCCGAAGGTCCCCTGCTTTCTCCCGTAGGACGTATGCGGTATTAGCGTTCCTTTCGAAACGTTGTCCCCCACTACCAGGCAGATTCCTAGGCATTACTCACCCGTCCGCCGCTGAATCCAGGAGCAAGCTCCTCTCATCCGCTCGACTTGCATGTGTTAGGCCTGCCGCCAGCGTTCAATCTGAGCCATGATCAAACTCTTCAGTTCAAACATCTTTGGGTTTTTAAGAAACCCTAAACTTGGCTCAGCAATCGTTGGTTACATCTTTGATTTCTCGCGGAGTAACTTGTGATGCTGATAATCTTGTTGACTATCAGTCTGACTGCACAAGCACCCACACGAATTGCTTGATTCAGTTGTTAAAGAGCGGTTGGTTAAGATCTTTCGTCTCAACCGAGGCGCGCATTCTACAGCAGCCTCATTTGCTGTCAAGTGATTATTTTCAGAAGCTTTCGAAGAATTCTTCAACAACTTCAACCACTTGCGCTTCCGATCTCTCGTTAGCGGGAGGCGAATTCTACAGCGTTAATCGCTGCTGTCAACACCTCTTTTTCTCCGCTTTCGACCGAGAAGATCGAACCGTTAAAAGAGCTACACATCGCTGCTCTTTCAACTTCTTCCAGACTTCGATGACCTGAAGCAAGTCGCTGTCGAAAACTGCGTAACTCTCTGAATCTCAAGGAGTTTTCCGTTTCGACTGCGCCGGAAGTGGGGCGAATTATAGACTTCTAAAATTCGCCGTCAACCCCCAATTCCAACTTTATTCAGATTTCAGCGTAATACGTGCAAAAGCCTTCTTGCCGGCCTGACAAACGTGAGTCGTGCCCAGTACATATATAAAGGAGCGATCAACCACTTCACCATCGACCCGGACTCCGCCCGCCGCCAACAGATCACGCGCCGCCGCCGAGTTCTTCACCAGGCCTGCCTTATTAAGGACGGCAGCGATCGGCATATCCTCAACCGAAGACAGCTCGATCTCAGGCAAGTCATCTGGAAGCTCGCCATCCTTCATACGGTTGCCGGCGCCTCGGTGAGCATTCGCCGCAGCCTCTTCACCATGGAAGCGCGCAACGATCTCTTCAGCCAGCTTGATTTTGATGTCGCGAGGATTCGCTCCAGCTTCGACGTCAGCCCGGAAGGCGTTGATCTCATCCATCGAGCGAAAGCTGAGCAACTCGAAGTAACGCCACATCAGCGCATCCGGGATGGAAACCAGCTTGCTGTACATGACGCCTGGCGCTTCCTGGATACCGACATAGTTGCCCAACGACTTGGACATCTTCTTCACGCCATCCAGACCTTCCAGCAATGGCATGGTCAGAATGCACTGGGCTTCCTGGCCATAACCACGCTGCAACTCGCGACCCATCAGCAGGTTGAATTTCTGATCGGTACCGCCCAGCTCGACATCGGCGCGCAGCGCGACCGAGTCATAACCCTGAACCAGCGGATAGAGGAATTCGTGAATAGCGATTGGCTGGTTGGTGGTGTAGCGCTTGTCGAAGTCATCGCGCTCAAGCATGCGAGCGACCGTGTATTGCGAAGTCAGACGAATGAAATCCGCCGGCCCCATCTTGTCCATCCAAGTGGAGTTGAAGGCAACTTCGGTTTTCGCCGGATCAAGAATTTTGAAAACCTGAGTCTTGTAGGTCTCGGCATTCTCCAGAACCTGCTCACGCGTCAGTGGCGGACGCGTGGCGCTCTTGCCACTCGGATCACCGATCATCCCGGTGAAGTCACCTATGAGGAAGATGACCTGGTGCCCCAGCTCCTGGAACTGGCGCAGCTTATTAATAAGCACCGTATGACCCAGATGCAGATCCGGAGCGGTTGGATCGAAACCAGCCTTGATACGCAGCGGTTGGCCGCGCTTGAGCTTCTCGACCAGCTCGGACTCGACCAACAGTTCTTCCGCACCACGTTTAATCAGCGCTAGCTGCTCTTCAACCGACTTCATAACAGACCCGCAAGGCTCAGATTCAAAGGGAACCAACCATACAAGAACGCGCACCAATTACAAGTTTTGCCCGGCGCACGGACACCAATCCACAGACCCGAGGTCTGCAGACTTGCTTCAGCGATGATTTGGTTATATTTTATACAGTTATTTCATCTTCATCATGTCATTCATCTTTTCCAATTCATCTATTTCAAAGTCAAAAATTACCTATGACCACAGAACCGTCTAAAGCGCCCCCGCTTTACCCGAAGACCCACCTGCTCGCCGCAAGTGGAATCGCCGCCCTTCTCAGCCTGGCGCTGCTGGTATTTCCCTCCAGCGATGTTGAAGCCAAAAAGACGACTCTGAGTCTTGAACTGGAAAGTCCTGCTGAACAACTGACACAAGATCAAGACGCTGCTGATGCGGCTCAAGCCACAAACGAGCCCGCAGCTTCGCCGTTCGCCCAAATCGAAAACAGCGACGAAAACGCCGCGCAAACCGCTGAAACCGCGCCGGCACCTGTGGCGCCTGCTGAGAAACCGAAAGAGCCTGGGCACCGTGAAGTCGTGGTTTCCAAAGGCGATACGCTGTCTACCCTGTTTGAAAAAGTCGGTCTGCCTGCAGCCTCCGTGCACGAAGTACTGGCAAGCGACAAGCAAGCCAAACAGTTCAGCCAGCTCAAGCGCGGCCAGAAACTCGAGTTCGAACTGAGTCCGGAAGGCCAGTTGACCAGCCTGCACAGCAAGGTCAGCGACGTTGAAACCATCACCCTGACCAAGAATGACAAGGGTTATTCGTTCAACCGAGTGACTGCCAAGCCAACTGTTCGCACTGCCTACGTCCACGGTGTCATCAACAGCTCACTGTCGCAGTCCGCAGCCCGCGCCGGCCTTTCTCACAGCATGACCATGGACATGGCCAGTGTCTTTGGCTACGACATCGATTTCGCGCAGGACATTCGTCAGGGCGATGAATTCGATGTGATCTACGAGCAGAAAGTCATCAACGGCAAGGCCGTCGGCACCGGCCCGATCCTGTCGGCGCGCTTCACCAACCGCGGCAAGACTTACACCGCCGTTCGCTACACCAACAAACAAGGCAACAGCAGCTATTACACTGCCGATGGCAACAGCATGCGCAAGGCCTTCATCCGCACCCCTGTTGACTTCGCCCGCATCAGTTCGAAGTTTTCCATGGGCCGCAAGCACCCGATCCTCAACAAGATCCGCGCCCACAAAGGTGTCGATTACGCAGCGCCACGGGGTACGCCGATCAAGGCTGCCGGTGACGGCAAAGTGTTGCTGGCCGGTCGTCGTGGTGGTTACGGCAACACCGTGATCATTCAGCACGGCAACACTTACCGTACGCTCTATGGCCATATGCAAGGCTTTGCCAAAGGCGTGAAAACCGGTGGCAGCGTCAAGCAAGGTCAAGTCATTGGCTATATCGGCACCACCGGACTGTCCACCGGCCCGCATTTGCACTATGAGTTCCAGGTCAACGGCGTTCACGTCGATCCGCTGGGCCAGAAGCTGCCAATGGCCGATCCGATCGCCAAGTCCGAACGCGCGCGCTTCCTCGCGCAGAGCCAGCCACTGATGGCGCGCATGGATCAAGAGAAGGCCACCATGCTGGCTTCGAGCAAGCGCTAAGCCATGGCCCTGTATATCGGTGTGATGTCCGGAACCAGTCTCGACGGGCTGGACATCGCCCTGATCGAGCAGACCTCGGCGATCAAACTGATCGCCACCCACTACCTGCCAATGCCTGACTCCCTGCGCGCCGAGCTGCTTGGCTTGTGCGCCAGCGGCCCCGACGAGATCGCCCGCTCGGCGATTGCCCAGCAACACTGGGTCGGACTTGCCGCGTCGGGCATTCACACCCTCCTCGCGCAGCAACAACTCAAGCCCGAAGCAATCCGCGCTATCGGCAGCCACGGTCAGACCATTCGCCATGAGCCGGCGCGCGGGTTTACCGTGCAGATTGGTAATCCAGCCCTGCTGACTGAGTTGACCGGTATTACCGTCGTCAGTGATTTCCGCAGCCGCGATGTCGCAGCGGGTGGCCAAGGTGCGCCTCTGGTACCAGCCTTTCACGAAGCTTTGTTTGAAGAGCGTACTGGTAACCAGGCAGTCTTGAATGTCGGCGGATTCAGCAATCTCAGCCTGATTGAGCCGAACAAACCTGTAGCCGGTTTCGACTGCGGGCCGGGGAATGTTCTGATGGATGCCTGGATTCACCGGCAACGTGGCGAGAACTATGACCGGGATGGCAAATGGGCTGCAACCGGCAAGGTTGAACCAACCCTGCTCAAGGCACTGCTAAGCGACCCGTTCTTCGTGACCAAAGGCCCGAAAAGTACGGGCCGGGAAGTCTTCAATCTGCCATGGCTGGAACAGCATCTATCGCGTCTGCCGACTTTCGCTGCCGAAGACGTTCAGGCCACGCTGCTCGAACTTACGGCGCTGAGCATCGTCGAGTCGCTACAAAGCGCTCAATCGGGCACTCAGGAACTGCTGGTCTGTGGCGGCGGCGCGCACAACGCCACGCTGATGAAACGTCTGGCGGACCTGCTGCCAAATACCCAAGTCGCCAGCACCGCAACTCACGGGGTTGATCCGGATTGGGTGGAAGCCATGGCCTTCGCCTGGCTCGCCCATTGCTGCCTGGAAGGCATCGCCGCCAATCGGCCAAGCGTCACCGGCGCTCGCGGCCTGCGCGTACTCGGCGCCATCTACCCGGCATAACCTTCAGAAACAAAAACGCCGCAGAACCGAAAGGCTCTGCGGCGTTTTGTTGTGTGCTGTAAAGCGCGGTCAGATCGAGAACGACGACCCGCAACCACAAGTCGTTGTCGCGTTCGGGTTCTTGATCACGAAGCGCGAACCTTCCAGACCTTCCTGGTAGTCCACCTCCGCACCGGCCAGGTACTGGAAACTCATCGGATCAACCACCAGACTCACGCCTTCGCGCTCGACAATGGTGTCGTCCTCGGCAACATCTTCATCGAAGGTGAAACCGTATTGAAACCCTGAACAACCGCCGCCCGTAACAAATACGCGCAGCTTCAAGCGATCATTCCCCTCTTCATCGACCAGGCTCTTCACCTTGTGCGCAGCACCTTGGGTGAATTGCAAAGCCGTGGGGGTGAAGGATTCGACGCTCATGCTGACTATCTCCCGGCGTTACGCCGCCATAATGCGTGATGACGCGCATTATCCGCTTGTCCTAGAAAATTGGTCAACTATTAGAAAGGCAGCTGCAAGCTTCAAGCGGTGAGCTTCAAGCTTGCGGCGCCTGACCTGTGACGGCCGTTAAGGAAGCATACCGGCGTGGGACAGACCGAAGCGCTCATCCAGTCCGAACAGAATGTTCATGTTCTGCACCGCCTGGCCCGACGCGCCCTTGACCAGGTTGTCAATCACCGAGAGTACCACCACCAGATCGCCATCCTGTGGACGATGCACGGCGATGCGGCACACGTTGGCGCCGCGCACGCTACGGGTTTCCGGATGGCTGCCGGCTGGCATTACATCGACGAACGGTTCGTTGGCGTAGCGCTTTTCGAACAGCGCCTGCAGATCCACCGAGCGATCGACCACAGTCGCATAGAGCGTGGAGTGAATACCGCGAATCATCGGCGTCAGGTGCGGTACGAAGGTCAGGCCGACATCCTTGCCCGCCGCGCGACGCAGGCCCTGGCGAATTTCCGGCAGGTGGCGATGACCTTTTACCGCGTAGGCCTTCATGCTTTCCGACGTCTCGGAGTACAAAGAACCTACAGCCGCGCCACGCCCGGCACCACTGACACCGGATTTGCAGTCGGCGATCAAACGCGATGCGTCAGCCAGACCTGCTTCCAGCAATGGCAGGAAACCCAATTGCGTTGCGGTCGGATAGCAACCTGGTACCGCAATCAGGCGCGCTTTCTTGATCTGCTCGCGATTGACTTCCGGCAACCCGTAAACAGCTTCGTCCAGCAGATCTGGCGCGCCGTGCGGCTGGCCGTACCACTTGGCCCATTCATCAGCGTCTTGCAGACGGAAGTCGGCGGACAGGTCGATGACCTTGGTGCCCGCCGCCAGCAGTTCGCCTGCCAAGGCGTGAGCCACACCGTGCGGCGTGGCGAAAAACACCACATCGCAGGCGCCAAGGGTTTTCACGTCCGGCACGCTGAAGGCCAGCCCGTCATAGTGACCGCGCAGGTTCGGGTACATGTCAGCCACGGCCAGACCGGCCTCGGATCGGGAAGTGATGACGACCACTTCTGCCTGCGGATGCTGTGCCAACAGACGCAGCAGTTCGACACCGGTGTAACCCGTGCCGCCGACGATACCGACCTTGACCATAAACCTGCCCTCAACGAACCCACTGGAAAGCCGTCGATAATAGGGGCCGCGCGCGCCTGCGACAACCGCCAAGGTGACGCGCGGACGCTCAAGCCTCTACTATCTGGCTACCGTGAATGAGGGAATACCCAAAAATGCTCTATCTATGGCTCAAAGCGTTTCACATTGTCAGCGTCGTCTGCTGGTTTGCCGGACTGTTCTACTTGCCGCGCCTGTTCGTTTACCACGCGCAAAGCGCAGACACGATCAGCCAGGAACGCTTCAGCGTCATGGAGCGCAAGCTGTATCGCGGCATCATGGGCCCGGCGATGATCGCCACGCTGATCTTCGGTGGCTGGCTGATCTACCTCAACCCTAGCCTTTTCAGCCAGGGCGGCTGGATCCACGCCAAACTGACCCTGGTCGTATTGCTGATCGGCTACCACCACATGTGCGGCGCGCAGGTCAAACGCTTTGCCCGTGGCGAAAACACCCGCAGCCATGTCTTTTATCGCTGGTTCAATGAAGTGCCGGTTCTGATATTGCTGGCTATCGTAATTCTGGTCGTGGTCAAGCCGTTCTAACTTCAATCAATAAAAATCTTCGGGGTGTTCACAATGTCGCTGCCCGCTTTGCTCGAACAACGTCTGCGTCTGCCCGTGGTGGCGGCACCGATGTTCCTGATCTCCAATCCGGAACTGGTGCTCGCCTGCTGCCGCAATGGTGTGGTCGGCAGCTTTCCGGCGCTGAACCAACGCGAAAGCAGTGGGTTCAAGGCTTGGCTGGAACAGATCGAAGCGGGCCTGGCGACGCTGGATAATCCGGCCCCTTATGCGGTGAACCTGATTGTTCACCACAGCAACCCGCGCCTTCAGGCGGATCTGGACATTTGCGTCGAGCACAAGGTGCCGATCGTTATCACCAGCCTCGGCGCGGTGAAGGAACTGGTCGACGCGGTGCACAGCTATGGCGGTCTGGTGTTTCACGACGTGACCACGCGGCGCCATGCCGAGAAAGCCGCTGAAGCCGGTGTCGACGGGCTCATTGCCGTCGCGGCCGGTGCCGGCGGGCATGCTGGTACCTGGAGCCCGTTTGCGCTGATTGCCGAGATCCGTGAGTTCTTCGACAAGACACTCTTGCTTGCAGGATGTCTGAACCACGGCCATGAGATTCTCGCCGCGCAACTGCTCGGCGCGGATTTGGCCTACTTCGGTACGCGATTTATCGGCACCACAGAAAGTCACGCGCCTGACGCCTACAAAGACATGCTGCTGACAGCCAAGGCTGCCGACATCATTCATACTCCAGCAGTGTCGGGAGTGCCGGCCAGTTTCATGCGCCAGAGCCTGGAGGCGGCCGGTTTCGACATGGCGGCACTGCAAGGTAAGGGCGAGGTGAACTTCGGCGACAAGCTAAAGCCGATCAACGATGAAGCCAAAGCCTGGAAGACCGTGTGGTCGGCGGGCCAGGGTGTTGGCCAGATTGGTGACCTGCCAAGCGTGGATCAGTTGATTGCGCGGCTCGACGCAGAATATCGTCAGGCTCAGGCGCGCGCCGCACAGCTGCCGGAACGCTGGCCGCGCTGAGCAATACCCCCGGCCAGTCGCTGTCAGACTGGCCTTGAACTGACTACTGCAAACCCAATCGCGACAAGGATGCCTCGGCCATGAGCGACACCCGTTACAAGATCGTCTTCGACGGCGCGCTGCAGCCCGGCGTCGACCTCACCACCGCCAAACTGAATCTGGCGGATCTGTTCAAAAGCGATGTGGCCGCCATCGAGCGCCTGTTCAATGGCCGCACCATCGCCCTCAAACGTGATCTGTCCCACAGCGATGCCCAGACGTATCTGCAGGCATTGAACAAAACCGGGATCGATGCGCGGATCGAAGCGGAAACCGCCATCGAGCTGAATCTGGCGGATGTCCACGATAACCCTGCAGCGGTGGCGGAACCGGACTCGCCTTACGCCCCACCGCGCGCCAATGTCGGTGAAGCTCTGCCGCCATTCGCCACGCTCAAGCCATTCAGCGTCGAAGGCCGGATCGGTCGCCTGCGCTTTCTCGCCTGGACCATGGTCCTGAGCCTGGTGACCCTGCCCATCGTCGGTGTGTTTGCCTTGATTGCCTTGGGTCTGGTCAGTGGCGATTCAACCACAGGCCTGATCCTCGGCGGCATTCTGGCGGTCTTCCTGTTCCTCGGCTTCATGATCGTCAGCATTCTGTTCAGCGTTCAGCGCCTGCACGATATCGGCTGGTCGGGCTGGCTGTGGTTGTTGAATCTGGTGCCGTTCGTCGGCAGTTTTTTCCCGCTGGTGATGATGGTCGTACCCGGCAATGCCGGCGCCAACCGCTATGGCCCGCCACCACCGCCGAACAGCACGGCCGTCAAAGTGCTGTGCTCGTTATGGATCGTATTCTTCGCACTGATTTTTGCCGGAGGCCTTCTTGGCGGCTTCTCGGCTGTGCAGGAAGAATATGAAAGCAATCTGGAGAGCAGCTATGACAGCGGCGCGGTGACCACCGACGAAGTTGAGGTCGTCGAACCGCCAGTGATTTCCGCCGACGAGGCAGCCGAACCGGCGCAGGCCCCTGTAGACTCTGCGCAAGAATGAACAGCGCTCCCTGCCGCGACAATCGCGTCGCCGGCGCGGAGCTGTTGCGATGGAGAACTGCATGACCCGTTACGCTCTGATCACCGGTGCTTCCAGCGGCATCGGCCTGGCCATGGCCGAAGCACTGGCCCGGCGCGGCCGCAGCCTGATTCTGGTGGCACGGCAGCGTGATCAGCTGGAAAGTATCGCCATCGAGCTGACCCAGCGCTTCGATGTCGAAGTATTGTTTCGTGCCTGCGATCTCGGCGAACCGTTGCGCCTGTCGGGCTTTTTGCTGGAGCTGGAAGAAGGCGACCGGCAGATCGATCTGCTGGTCAACTGCGCCGGCATCGGCACTTGCGGGCCGTTCCTCGCGCAGGACTGGATGACTGAGCAGGACCTCATCGAGGTCAATATCCTCGCCCTCACCCGCCTCTGCCATGCGGTGGGTAACAGCATGGCGCTGCTGGGTGGCGGGCAGATTCTCAACGTCGCGTCGGTCGCCGCCTACAGTCCTGGCCCGTGGATGAGCACGTACTACGCCAGCAAAGCGTATGTGCTGCATTTTTCCGAAGCCTTGCGCGTGGAGCTCAAACAAAGCGGCGTGAAAGTTTCGGTGCTGTGCCCCGGCCCGACGCGCACACCGTTCTTCCGAACCGCACAGATGAGTAGCGAAAAGATCGAAAGCAGCCACTCGCTGATGAGTCCGGAAGAAGTGGCACTGCATGCCGTACGCGCACTGGATAAAAACCGCGCCATCATCATTCCGGGACGACGCAATCGCTGGCTGGCGTTCCTGCCGCGGCTGGGTTCGCGCTGGCTCAATCGCACCATCGTCGGCATGATCAACAAAGCTTACTGCCCCCGCTAGGAAGACAACTTCGAAGCGGTACACTCGATTCAGCCCAACTCAACGGAGAAACAGCAGTGGATACTCTGTTCACCAAGATCATCAACCGGGAAATCCCGGCGAAGATCATTTACGAGGACGACCAGGTTCTGGCCTTCCACGACATCGCCCCCCAGGCTCCGGTGCACTTTCTGGTAATCCCGAAAAAACCGGTGCGCACGCTCAACGACCTGACCGAAGACGACAAGGCGCTGGCCGGGCACATCCTGTTCACCGCGCAGCGTCTGGCGCTGGAACTGGGTTGCGAAGAGGGCTTCCGCGTGGTGATGAACTGCAATGAACTTGGTGGGCAGACTGTCTATCACATTCATATGCACGTGCTGGGTCAGCGCCAGATGAACTGGCCGCCGGGCTGATTGGCGACAACAACTGTGGGAGCGAGCCTGCTCGCGAAGGCGCCGATACATTCAACACTTCAGTATCCGATAATCCGCTTTCGCGAGCAGGCTCGCTCCCACAAAAAAGCCTGACCGCGCAGGAAGTGACCCAGCGCAAACCCTCGCCGGCCGATTCGGTTAAACTGGCCGCCGAGATTCTTCCCGGAGGTCAGCATGACTACCCAACGTCACTACTCGCCCATAGACCGTCTGCTGCTGCAAGCCGATGCCGCGATGCGCACGCTGTTGCCCTCCAGTGGTCAGCCGTACCGCCCGTCGCCGGCGATTCTGCAACCGGATACGCAGATGAGCGATGAAGACACTCGCCACGTCGCCGGCCTGATGCGTATCAACCACACTGGCGAAGTCTGCGCTCAGGCGCTGTATCAGGGGCAAGCGCTGACCGCCAAGTTGCCGCAGGTACGCGCGGCCATGGAGCACGCGGCTGAAGAAGAGATCGATCATCTGGTCTGGTGTGAGCAGCGCATCCATCAGTTGGGCAGCCACACCAGCGTGCTGAATCCACTGTTTTACGGCATGTCGTTCGGTATCGGCGCGGTCGCCGGACTGATCAGCGACAAGGTTAGCCTTGGTTTCGTTGCGGCGACCGAGCATCAGGTCTGCAAACACTTGAACGAACATCTGGAGCAATTGCCGGCCGAGGACGAGAAGTCCCGGGCGATTCTTGAGCAGATGCGCATCGATGAAGAACACCATGCGGAAAGTGCCCTGGATGCGGGCGGGTTTCGTTTTCCGGCGCCGGTCAAGTTCGGGATGAGCTTGTTGGCCAAGGTGATGACCAAGAGTACTTATCGGATCTGAGATATGTATCGCCCGACATTGCCCTATCGCTGGCAAGCCAGCTCCCACAGGGGGTTTTGTCTGAAGCATGAAAAAGGCGACCAGGAGGTCGCCTTTTTTGTTTCCGGGAATCTTAGGTCGGCATATTGCGCGCGTAGAAGATTTCCAGCATTTCGTGTTTCACACGGTCGGTCACCTGGGCACGTTGCTCGGGCGAGAGGTTGCTGGTGGCGTCGCCGAACAGGTAGTTGTCCAGTTCGAAGTTCTTCAGCAGCATTTTGGTGTGGAACAGGTTTTCCTGGTACACGTTCACGTCGGTCATCTGGTACGCGTCGCGGGTGTCTTCGGAGAGGTAGTTCTGGATCGAGTTGATCTCGTGGTCGATGAAGTGCTTGTTGCCTTCAACGTCACGGGTGAAACCGCGCACACGGTAATCCACGGTCACGATGTCCGAATCGAACTGGTGAATGAGGAAGTTGAGCGCTTTGAGCGGTGAAATGACACCACAGGTCGACACGTCGATATCCACACGGAACGTTGCAATACCGTCGTCCGGATGGATTTCCGGATAGGTGTGCACCGTGATGTGGCTCTTGTCGAGGTGGGCCAGAATAATTTCGGGCAACGGGCCCGGCGATTCTTCGATCTGGCTGTCAGTCGGGGTTACCGGCTCTTCCGAAATCAGAATCGTGACGCTGGCGCCCTGGGGTTCATAGTCCTGACTGGCGATGTTCAGGATGTTGGCACCAATGATCTCGACAACTTCTGTGAGAATCTGCGTCAGGCGTTTCGCGTTGTACTCTTGATTGATGTACTCAACGTAAGCCTGCTGGTCTTGCGGGGTTTCCGCGTAGCAGATGTCATAGATGTTGAAGCTCAAGGTCTTTGTCAGGTTATTGAACCCGTGGAGCTTGAGTTTGCTTTTCACCGTTAAAAACTCTCTATGTATGCGGCGCGGCCGCGTGATCAAGCATGCCCGTCAAGTGCGAACAACGCACCTGCGTAGGACGGTTAACACCTCTTCGCGATGGCGATTTTGGTTATCTGTTCAGGCGGATGACCCGTCGGCTGACCGATCACTGCCCTGAAAAAAGTGGCGCATTATGCAGACGTCAGCGGGGGATCGCCAGAGTCTGCACTGCTTTTATGATAGTTGAATGTCGGTTCAGCCGAGTTCGACGATTTCATAATCGTGGGTGATTGCCACGCCAGCCGCGCCGAGCATGATCGACGCCGAGCAATACTTCTCGGCCGACAGCTCGATGGCGCGCTTGACCTGAGCTTCCTTCAGGCCCCGGCCCTTGACCACGAAGTGCATGTGGATCTTGGTAAACACCTTGGGATCTTCAGTCGCACGCTCGGCATCAAGGAAGGCTTCACAGCTTTCAACAGCCTGGCGCGACTTCTTCAGGATGCTGACCACGTCGAAGTTGCTGCAACCGCCGACACCCAGCAAGAGCATTTCCATCGGGCGAACCCCGAGGTTACGGCCACCGGCATCTGGCGGGCCGTCCATTACCACGACATGACCGCTGCCGGATTCGCCGAGGAACATGGCTTCGCCAGCCCATTGGATGCGTGCCTTCATCGCCCAGACTCCACTGTAAAAAAAGGGTCGCCAGCTTAGCACAGCACTTTGTCCCGACAGGAACGACGTCCTAGGACGGATGCTTTCTGGCTGTAGGTAATTTCTCGAATTTTCGACGAAGTGTCTGGTAAGCTGGCGCCAATTCGCTGGCGCCAATTCGTCAGCCCTGTAGCGACCGCCTTCAGCGCCTCATAAAAACTCAAACATCACCGTGCAGTCTTTTCGGGATACAACCATGGTTGCTATTACCCCCACACCCAAAATCAAGAACATCGACAAGCTGTTGATGCATTGCCAGCGCCGGCGTCATGCGGCCAAGAGCAATATCATCTGCGCCGGGGATCGCTCGGACACGCTGTTTTTCATCATCAAAGGCTCGGTCACCATCCTCATCGAAGACGACGATGGTCGCGAGATGATCATCGCTTACCTGAACGCCGGGGATTTCTTCGGCGAACTGGGTCTGTTCGAGCAGGCAGGTCAGGAGCAGGAACGCAGCGCCTGGGTGCGTGCCAAAGTTGAATGCGAAACCGCCGAAATCAGCTACGCCAAGTTCCGCGAACTGTCGCAGCAGGATCCAGACATTCTTTACGCCCTCAGCGGACAAATCGCACAACGCCTGCGTAACACCACGCGCAAAGTCGGCGACCTGGCGTTTTTCGATGTCACTGGCCGAGTCGCCCGCTGCCTGCTGGAGTTGTGCAAACAACCGGACGCCATGACTCACCCGGACGGCATGCAGATCAAGGTCACCCGCCAGGAGATCGGTCGTATCGTCGGCTGTTCTCGAGAGATGGTCGGCCGCGTGCTCAAGGATCTGGAAGAACGCAACCTGGTCGATGTGAAAGGCAAGACCATGGTGGTCTTCGGCACGCGCTAGACGTAAATCTGCGCCAGCATCAAACGAAACAATTCATCGAGACGCGCCAATGCCTGTGGCGCGTTGAATTTCTCATACAGGGCAATGTGGCTTTGCGCCCTCACCCGCTGCTCCAGGCCGCAGGCTTCATTGAAGCGATTGACCGCAGCAACCATCGCTTCGCGCTCGTCATCCATCAGCATCGCACCATGCACCAGGCCAACCGGACGCTGGCCTCCCTGACTCTGGCGCCAGCGCTGGGCGGTACCGACCATCTTGCGACCGTCGAGATTGACGTTGAAACGGCCGTCGCAGAATGCGCCGTCGATTTCCCCGACCGACGAGGTGCCACCCAACTCATCCAGCAACTGACAGATCGGATCGCACAGGCGGCGGTAGCCGGTTTCGATGCGGTTCAGATCGCCTTCGCTGCGAGGCGGGGCATATACCAAGGCAATGTTGACGGTCGCAGCGGATTGCGGGACGGGCTCACCGCCGGTTTCACGCAACAGCACCGGCCAGCCAGCAGCAGCGGAAACTTCGCAGGCGTGGTCGAAATGCGGGAGACGGTTGAGGCGGCGCGGCATGACCAGCGCGCGATCGGTGGGTTGCCAGAACAGCAGGCCGAATTCGGCGTCGCCGGCGCAGACCGAGGCCAGCAAGTCCTGTTCGGCTTGCAGGCCGGATTCGATGGTCAGCGGGGTTGGCAACGACATGGTGAGCTCCGGCAGATTGAATCTCTTTAGCGGAATTTAGCGCCTCTTCGCGAGCAGGCTCGCTCCCACACTGGAATGCATTTCCCTGTGGGACCGAGCCTGCTCGCGAATGAGGTCGACTCGGTCAGTCGAGGGTCGAACCACTGATCGGCACACCACGCTCCGGAAAGAACAGGCGCTGCAATTCAATGCCTGGATTTTCCGCGCGCATGAACGCTTCGCCGACCAGGAACGAGTACACATCGCTGATTTCCATCAGCTCGACGTCGGCCCGATTGAGGATGCCGCTTTCGGTGATCACCAGGCGATCGCGCGGGATGCGCGGCAGCAGGTCGAGGGTGGTTTCCAGGCTGACGTCGAATGTGTGCAGGTTGCGGTTGTTGACCCCGACCAGCGGCGTGTCGAGGGTTTTCAACGCGCGCTCCAGTTCGTCACCGTCGTGCACTTCCACCAACACGTCGAGACCGACGCCTTTGGCCACGGCGGCCAGCTCGGCCATTTTCACGTCGTCCAGTGCGGAGACGATCAACAGCACGCAATCGGCGCCAAGCGCGCGAGCTTCAACGATCTGGTACGGATCGATCATGAAATCCTTGCGGATCACCGGCAATTTGCAGGCGGCGCGCGCCTGTTGCAGGTAGGCATCGGCGCCCTGGAAGTAGTCGATATCGGTCAGCACCGACAGACAGGTGGCCCCACCCTTTTCGTAGCTCTTGGCAATGTCTGCCGGGACGAAGTCTTCGCGGATCACGCCTTTGCTCGGCGAAGCCTTTTTGATTTCGGCAATCACGGCCGGTTGTTTCTTCTTCGCTTGCGCCAGCAACGCCTGGGCAAAACCACGGGGTGCATCGGCCGCCTTGGCCAGACTTTCCAGCTCGCTCAGGCTGACCCGAGCGCTGCGCTCGGCGACTTCCTCAACCTTGCGCGCCAGAATGTTTTCCAGAACCGTCGGTACACTCATCCTTCATTCTCCACTTTGAATACCGCGGTAAAGGCACCCAGCTCCTCGAGTTTTTCCCGAGCGAGGCCGGTGTGCAGCGCGTCGTGCGCCAGCTCCACACCTTGTTTCAGACTGCTTGCGAGGTCGGCGGCATACAGCGCCGCACCGGCATTGAGCACAATCATCTCGGCAGCTTTCTGGCCGTTTTCGGTTTTGCGCTTGCCGAGGGCATCGCGGATCAGCGCCAGCGACGCTTCCGGGCCTTCAACCGACAGGCCGTGCAGGCTCTGGCTCTTCATGCCGAGGTCTTCCGGTTCGACCCAATACTCAGTGATTTCGTTGTTCTTCAACTCGGCAACAAAAGTCGGCGCGGCGAGGCTGAATTCGTCCAGGCCGTCCTTCGAATGCACGACCAGAACGTGTTTGCTGCCCAGTCTTTGCAAGACTTCGGCCAATGGCCGGCACAGCGCCTGAGTGAATACGCCGACGACCTGATGTTTCACACCGGCCGGATTCGTAAGCGGGCCGAGCATGTTGAACAGCGTGCGCAGGCCGAGTTCGCGGCGCGGGCCGGCGGCGTACTTCATCGCTTTGTGGTGAGTCTGGGCGAACATGAAACCGATGCCGACGTTGTCGATGCAGCGCGCGACCTGCACTGGGGTCAGGTTCAGATAAATGCCGGCAGCTTCCAGCAGATCGGCACTGCCGCTCTTGCCGGACACCGCGCGGTTGCCGTGCTTGGCGACGGTGCAACCGGCGGCTGCGACAACAAAGGAAGACGCGGTCGATACGTTGAAGATATTCGCACCGTCACCGCCGGTGCCAACCACATCGACGACGCCGTCGAGGGTTTTCAGCTCGACCTGATCGGCAAGCTCACGCATTACCGAAACGGCGCCGACGATTTCGTCAATGCTTTCGCTCTTCATGCGCATGGCCATCATGAACGCGCCGATCTGCGCTTCGGTGCACTGGCCGGTCATGATCTCGCGCATCACATCGCGCATTTCATCGGTGCTGAGGTCGAGGTGTTCGACGATACGGCTGAGGGCTGTCTTGATATTCATGGGAAGTCCTTAGCGCGTGCCGCCGGTTTGTTTGAGGAAATTGGCAAACAGTTCATGACCCTGCTCGGTGAGGATCGACTCGGGGTGGAACTGTACGCCCTCGATGTTCAGGGTCTTGTGACGCAGGCCCATGATCTCGTCGACCGAGCCGTCATCGTGCTGGGTCCACGCGGTCAGCTCGAGGCAATCGGGCAGGCTTTCGTGCTTGACGATCAGCGAGTGGTAACGGGTAACAGTGAGCGGATGATTGAGGCCGGCGAACACGCCCTTGTCCTCGTGGAATACCGGGCTAGTCTTACCGTGCATGACTTGGCGGGCACGCACCACATCACCGCCGAAGGCCTGGCCGATGGACTGGTGGCCGAGGCAAACGCCGAGGATCGGCAGCTTGCCGGCAAAGTGCTTGATCGCGTCGATGGAAACGCCCGCCTCGGTGGGCGTGCACGGCCCGGGGGAAACCACGATGCGCTCGGGATTCAGCGCTTCGATTTCGGCGATGGTCAGTTCGTCGTTGCGCACCACTTTGACCTCGGCACCCAGCTCGCCGAGGTATTGCACAACGTTGTAGGTAAAGGAGTCGTAGTTGTCGATCATCAGCAACATGGCGTTTCGAACCTCTTGAATTCTGACTTGATGACAGCCTTCAGATGACTTGCCCGCAGGGCGCTGCGCGATGTCGGACGCGCAGAGGGCGCCAGCACAGCGGCATTTCAAACAGACAAGGAAGGCAAAGCGATACAGATCCGGCGGAGCCGGCAGAAAAGATTCAGGCGCGCCAACGCCAGCGGGCGTGTGCCTTGATGACTTGATCCAGGAGTTTGCTGGTGATCAACACGGGGAAGGTCTCGTTCATACGTTCCGGCACAGTAACTTAGCTGGGCGGAGCGTGCAATATGGCGGGGCCTGCGGGTTATAAAACGGCAGAGGGATTCGCGACCGATGGCAAAATGCCGAAAGTTTTTGGTACTGTCGTTTCGTTCACCTACAACAATAAATAAACGGACTTGCTCATGATCAGACAGACGTTGTTTGTACCGCTGGCCAGCTGCTTGCTCGCACTCGCTTGCGCCCAGGCCAATGCAGCGCCCAATCCTTATTCCAGTTTCATCGTCTTCGGTGACAGCCTCAACGATGCCGGCACCTTCGCCGACACGGGCGGCCCGGCGGGCTCCACCGAGCGTTACACCAACCGTACCGGGCCGGTGTATCAGGATGGCAGCGGCGAAGTTTTTTCATTGAATTCCACCCAGTTGCTCGGCGGCCGCCTGGGCTTTTCGCCCGACCAGACAGCCTCTTCCAGCTCCGCGGTGCGCGCGGAAAACGGCCAGCCCGACGGCAACAACTGGGCAGTCGGTGGCTATCGCACCGACCAGATTCTCGATTCGATCACTACACAATCGGCCACCGGCGAACGCACCCGCGCGGGTTACCTGCCGTCGAACGGCTTTCGCGCCGACCCGAACGCGCTGTATTACATTTCCGGTGGCGGCAACGATTTCCTCCAGGGCCGCATTCTCAGCCTGCCCCAGGCCAACGCCGCAGCCGATCGACTGGCCGATAGCGTGCAAACCCTGCAGACCGCCGGCGCCAAATACGTGATGGTCTGGCTGCTGCCCGACGTGGGCCTGACACCTGCTCTGAACGGCACGCCGCTGCAAGCGTTCAGCAGCACCCTCGCCAACCAGTTCAACAGTCAGTTGGTGACGCGCCTGCAAGGCATCAACGCCGAAGTCATTCCGCTGAACATTCCGGTGCTGCTCTCGGAAGTCTTCGCCGATCCCGGACGCTTTGGTCTGGCTACCGACCAGAACCTCACCGCGACCTGCTTCAGTGGCAATAGCTGCACGGAAAACGCCCGTTACGGGATCAACAGCGCCACGCCGGATCCGACCAAACTGATCTACAACGATGGCGTACACCCGACCGAATCCGGGCAAAAACTGATCGCCGATTACGCCTATTCGCTGTTGGCTGCGCCATGGGAATTGAGCCTGCTACCGGAAATGGCCCACGGCACCGTGCGCGCGCATCAGGATGAATTGCGCAATCAATGGCAGGCGGACTGGGAGAACTGGCAAGCGGTCGGCCAATGGCGTGCGATTGTCTCCGCCGGCGGACAGCGTCTGGATGTCGACAGCCAAAGCAGCGGCGCCAGCGCCGATGGCAGCGGTTACAACCTCAACGTCGGCGGCAGCTATCGCCTCAATGAGGCCTGGCGCGTGGGCGTGGCGGCCGGTTTGTACCGGCAGAATCTCGAGGCCGGGCACAACGATTCCGACTACAAACTCAACAGCTACATGGCCACCGCGTTCGCCCAGTTCCAGCAGAACCGCTGGTGGGCCGACGCGGCGCTGACCGGCGGCAAACTCGACTACGACAACCTCAAGCGCAAGTTCGACCTCGGCGCCAGCGAGGGCGCGGAGAAAGGCGATACCGACGGCAGTCTGTGGGCGTTCAGCACCCGCCTGGGCTATGACATTGCGCAACCGGGCAGCCAATGGCATCTGTCGCCGTTTGTCAGCGCCGATTACGCCAGTGTCGATGTCGACGGTTACTCGGAAAAGAGCAACCGCGCCACCGCGCTGACCTTCGATGACCAGAGCCGCGATTCGAAACGCTTGGGCCTGGGGATTCAAGGCAAGTACAACTTCACCGCGCAAACCCAGGTGTATGGCGAATACGCTCACGAGCGTGAGTACGAAGATGACGTGCAGAAGGTCAACATCGCCCTCAACACCCTGCCGGCCAATGACTTCACCCTTGAAGGCTACACACCGGCAAGTCACCTGAACCGCTTGAGCCTGGGTGTCAGTCACAAGCTGACGGCAGATCTGGCGCTGCGTGGGGGTTATACGTTTCGCAAGGATGATGACTTCAAGCAGCAGGGCCTGAATGTCGGGGTTGTGCTGGATTTCTGAGTCGTAGATGCAAAAAAGCGGCGCCTGTCAGGGCGCCGCTTTTTTTATGCCTCAACACAAAACCCAATGTGGGAGCGAGCCTGCTCGCGAAAGCGCTGGGTCAGTCAGCATCAACGGTGACTGACACACCCTCTTCGCGAGCAGGCTCGCTCCCACATGGGAAATTGCGTGGATCAGGCGTCCGGGGTTTGCTCGGCCAGGGCCACGGCGCGGAACATCGCGCGGCGTTTGTTCAGGGTTTCTTCCCATTCCAGCGCCGGCACCGAGTCGGCGACGATGCCGCCGCCGGCCTGCACGTGCAATTCACCGTTCTTGATCACCGCCGTGCGAATGGCAATGGCGGTGTCCATGTTGCCGTTCCAGGCGAAGTAACCGACCGCACCGCCGTACACACCGCGCTTGACCGGTTCCAGTTCGTCGATGATTTCCATCGCGCGAATCTTCGGCGCGCCCGACAACGTACCCGCCGGCAGAATCGCCCGCAGTGCGTCCATCGCGGTCAGGCCCGACTTCAACTGGCCGGTGACGTTGGAGACGATGTGCATCACATTGGAATAACGCTCGATGACCATTTTCTCGGTGAGCTTCACCGAGCCGATTTCCGAAACGCGGCCGGTATCGTTGCGGCCCAGATCGATCAGCATCAAGTGCTCGGCGATTTCCTTGTCATCCGAGAGCAGGTCCTGCTCCAGCGCCACATCGGCTTCTTCGGTGGCGCCGCGTGGGCGCGTGCCGGCGATCGGGCGCACGGTGATCAGATTGTCTTCGACGCGCACCAGCACTTCCGGCGAACTGCCGACGACGTGGAAATCGCCGAAGTTGAAGAAGTACATGTACGGCGTCGGGTTGAAGCAACGCAGCGCGCGATACAGATCGATCGGCGCAGCCTTGAAGTCGATCGACATGCGCTGCGACGGCACCACCTGCATGCAGTCGCCAGCAAGGATGTATTCCTTGATGGTGTCGACGGCTTTTTCGTAATCGTCCTGAGTGAAGCTGGAACGAAACACCGGATCGGCGGATCGCTGTTTGCTGAAATCCAGGCCAAGACGCGGGGTGATCGGCTGACGCAGTTGCTCGAGCAGTTCCTGCAAACGCGCCTGACCTTGCTCGAAGGCATCGGCCTGGGCCGGGTCGGCGAGGACGATCGCATGCATCTTGCCGGCCAGGTTGTCGAACACTACAACGGCGTCGGAAACCATCAGCAGAATGTCCGGCACGCCCAGCGGATCCGGGTTCGGGCATTTGCCCAGACGCTTCTCGACATAGCGCACACAGTCGTAACCGAAGTAACCGACCAGTCCACCGTTGAAGCGCGGCAGGCCGGCGATGGTCGGCACGTTGTAGCGCGCTTTGAAGGTTTCAACGAAGGCCAGCGGGTCTTCGACGTCATGGCTTTCGGTCTCGACGCCATCAACGGTGATGCTGACGTGATGGTCATGTACGCGCAGCACGGTGCGGCACGGCAGGCCGATGATCGAGTAACGGCCCCATTTCTCGCCGCCCTGCACCGATTCGAGCAGGTAGGAGTTGGGCTGGTCGGCCAGTTTCAGGTAGATCGACAGCGGCGTGTCGAAGTCGGCCAGGGTTTCGCAGGCCAACGGGATGCGGTTATAGCCGTCAGCGGCCAGACGCAGGAATTCTTCGCGATTCATAAAGTGCCTCGTGGGGTGAGGTGCAATCAGTCAGGTATGCAAACGCGCCGGCAGGGCCGGCCAGAATCAGTCAGGCGCGCCAACGCCAGCGGGCCAGGGCCTTGATGACTTTCATCCAGAGTTTGCGGGTGACCACCACGATGGCGTTTCCAGAAGGGGGTTGAACAGCGTCGGGCAACGTTATCCCACCAGCCAGATCCAGGCAACCGGGAATTAGTTTGCGCAAATCGTCGATCACCAGTGCCGGCGATTCCTCGGCAATCGGCCGGCCATGGTTGTAGCCGTAACTCAGCGCCACACACTTGACCCCCGCTGCTTTCGCGGCCTGCACATCACTGCGAGAGTCGCCGACGAACAACGATTGCGAGGCCGGAATGTTGGCCATTTTCATCACGAAAAACAGCGCCGCCGGGTCAGGCTTCTTCTGCGGCAGGGTATCGCCGCCGATGATCCACTTGAAGTAGCGGCCGATTTTCATCTGATCGAGCAGCGGCGCGACGAAGCGCTCCGGCTTGTTGGTGATCAACGCCATGGCCACGCCTTGTTTGTGCAGCCACTTGAGCGTGTCGCGCACACCGGGATAGACCACGGTCAGTTCATGGCTGGCGCCGTACGCCTCCATGAAAATCTCCAGTGCGCGCTCGGCTTCAGCGTCGTCCACTGCCGAGTGATCGATACCACCCGCCAAGGCCCGACGCACCAGCACCGGCGCGCCATTGCCGACCCATTCGCGCACCGCTTCGATACCTGCCGGCGGACGGCCGAGGGAGAGCAGCATGGTGTCCACCGCCGCTGCCAGGTCGGGAACCGAATCGATCAGCGTGCCATCCAGATCGAACATCACCAACCGTGGCAACTGCCCCGGGAACAACTGCTCAAAACCGCTCATGGGCGCGCCAGTGCCAGTTCGGAACGCATCTTGTCGATGACTTCCTGATAGTTTGGCGCGTTGAAAATGGCCGAGCCGGCGACGAAGGTATCGGCGCCAGCAGCGGCAATTTCGCGGATGTTGTTGACGTTGACGCCGCCGTCGATTTCCAGACGGATGTCGCGACCGGAAGCGTCGATGATCGCCCGCGCTTCACGCAATTTGTCGAGGGTGCCGGGAATGAACTTCTGCCCACCGAAGCCCGGGTTGACGCTCATCAGCAGGACCATGTCGACCTTGTCGATCACGTACTTGAGCACGTCCAGCGGGGTCGCCGGGTTGAACACCAGACCGGATTTGCAACCACCTTCGCGGATCAGTTGCAGCGAGCGATCGACGTGCAAAGTGGCTTCCGGGTGGAAGGTGATGTAAGTCGCGCCGGCTTCGATGAAGTCGCCGACGATGCGGTCCACCGGGCTGACCATCAGGTGCGCGTCGATCGGCGCGGTGACGCCGTACTTGCGCAGCGCCGCGCAGACCATCGGGCCGATCGTCAGGTTGGGCACGTAGTGGTTGTCCATGACATCGAAGTGGACGAAGTCGGCGCCGGCGGCGAGAACGTTGTCCACTTCCTCGCCGAGGCGGGCGAAGTCGGCGGAGAGGATCGACGGAGCAATTACGAAGGGCTGCATGACGCACCTGTGCTGAGCTAAATCACGATGGCGCGCATTGTATACCTCAAGTTTCCACGCGCGCACCGGGACCGCGATGATTGGGTTGTGCCATGTGCCCTCAGCGCCCGCGCCTCAGTAAGCCGCGCGGTAGATCTTCTCGATGTCGCCGGCGCTGAGTTTGCGCGGGTTGTTGCGCATCAAGCGCTCGATGCCGGCGGCCTCCACGGCCATCGCCGGAATTGCTTCCTCCGGCACGCCGAAACTGCGCAGCCCGGCAGGGATTTCCACTGCCGCGCACAGGTCGGTCATGGCCTGCACGGCTTTGTCCGCGGCTTCGCTGGCGCTCAGATGCGCGGTCTTCACGCCCATGGCTTCGGCAATATCCTGCATGCGTTCGACACAGGCCATTTTGTTCCAGGTCATCACATAGGGCAGCAGCAAGGCGTTGCTGACACCGTGGGCAATGTTGAAGCGCCCGCCCAGCGGATACGCCAACGCATGCACCGCACCGACCCCGGCGTTACCGAACGCCATGCCGGCCATGAGGCTGGCGGTGGCCATGTCTTCGCGGGCTTGCAGGTTGGCGCCGTTGGCGTAGGCCTTGGGCAAGGCGCTGGCGATCAACTTGATTGCGCCAATGGCGAGGGAGTCGGTGATCGGCGAGGCATTCACCGACAGGTAGGATTCGATGGCGTGCACCAGTGCATCGACACCACTGGCGGCGGTAACACTGCGCGGACAGGTCAGGGTCATTTGCGGACTGACCAGCGCCACGTCCGGCAACAGATAGTCGCTGACGATGCCTTTCTTCACCTGCGCGACCTTGTCCGAGAGGATTGCCACGTTGGTGACTTCAGAGCCGGTGCCGGCGGTGGTCGGGATGGCGATCAGCGGCGGGCCTTTGCGCGGCACCTGATCGACGCCGAACAGATCTTCCAGCGCGCCGTGATATCCGGCGTAGGCGGCGACACTTTTGGCAATATCGATGGCGCTGCCGCCCCCGAGGCCGATCAAACCGTCATGGCCGCCCTCGCGATAGGCGCGCATGCAGTCTTCGACGATGGCGATTTCCGGATCGGGCAGCACACGGTCGAAAATCTCGTATTCGCGCCCGCCGAGTTGCACCAGCGCCAGCTCGACAGTACCGGACTTGACCAGCGCGGCGTCGGTGACGATCAGCGGGTTATCGATGTCCAGACGGGTGAGTTCGGCGGCCAGTTGTTCGATGGCTGCGGCGCCGGTGATCAGTTTATGAGCGATTTTGAACTGGGACAGACTCATGGTGCGCAGCCTCTTATAGATGTGGGAGCTGGGCACAAGATTAGCTGGGGATTTGGGGTTGTCTGCTATTCAGGGTGTGAATGGTTGATCGGATAGGAAGATCAAGAGCCCCTCACCCTAACCCTCTCCCGGAGGGAGAGGGGACTGACCGGGTTGTACTCTCGAAATACATCGACCTGAATTACCGAGTCGAACTCCGGCCGCGAAAGCCTCGAAGATCTGCTCCCTTCCCCCTCGCCCCCTTGGGGAGAGGGCTGGGGTGAGGGGTGGCTTTTGACCTTGATCTCAGACCTGCGCAGTACGCAGTTTCTCGCTACGCCCGCGCAGCCATTCCAGGGTCAGCAGCAGAATCACCGAGAAGGCAATCAGTAACGTCGCCGCCGCTGCAATCGTCGGGCTGAGGTTTTCGCGAATCCCGCTGAACATCTGCCGAGGCAATGTCGCCTGCTCAGGCCCGGCGAGAAACAGCGTCACCACCACCTCATCGAAAGAAGTCGCAAAGGCAAACAGCGCCCCGGAAATCACTCCCGGCGCAATCAGCGGCAAGGTCACCCGGCGGAATGCAGTCAGCGGCGATGCACCGAGACTCGCAGCAGCACGCACCAGATTGTGATTGAAGCCCTGCAACGTCGCCGACACGGTGATGATCACAAACGGCACACCCAATACCGCATGCACGACGATCAGCGAGAAGAAGCTGTTACCCAGCCCCAGTGGCGCGAAGAACAGATAACTCGCCACGCCGATGATCACCACCGGCACCACCATCGGTGAAATCACCAGCGCCATCACCAGCGACTTGCCGGGGAAGTCGCCACGGGTCAGGCCGATCGCCGCCAAGGTGCCGAAGATCATCGCCAGCACCGTCGCCGCCGGGGCGACGATGATGCTGTTCTTCAGTGCACGCATCCATTCCGCCGAGGCGAAGAAGTCGTGGTACCACTGCAGCGAGAAACCCTGCAGCGGATAGACCAGGAAACTCCCCGAGTTGAACGACAGCGGAATGATCACCAGCACCGGCAGGATCAGAAACAACAGAATCAGGCCGCAGAGGATCCGCAGGCTGTAGAACCACACCCGTTCAATGGGCGACATGTAAGGACTCAGCATCGCAAATTCCCCTTAGCTCAGGCGCAGGCGACTGGCGCCGACCAGCCAGCTGTAGATCAGATAAAGCACCACGGTCGCCAGCAACAGCAAGCCGCCGAGCGCGGTGGCCATGCCCCAGTTGATGCTGGTGTTGGTGTAGAAAGCGACGAAGTAGCTGACCATTTGGTCGTTCGGGCTGCCGAGCAGCGCCGGGGTGATGTAGTAGCCGATGGCGAGGATGAACACCAACAGGCAGCCGGCGCCAACGCCGGCGTAGGTCTGCGGGAAGTACACCCGCCAGAAACTGGCGAACGGATGACAGCCGAGGGAAATCGCCGCGCGCATGTAGGTCGGCGAGATGCCTTTCATCACGCTGTAGATCGGCAGAATCATGAACGGCAGCAGAATGTGCACCATCGAGATGTACACGCCGGTGCGGTTGAACACCAGTTCCAGCGGTTTATCGATGATGCCCATGGCCAGCAGCGCACTGTTGATCAGGCCGCCGGATTGCAGCAGCACGATCCACGCGGCGACCCGCACCAGAATCGAGGTCCAGAACGGCAGCAGCACCAGGATCATCAGCAGGTTGCTCTGCCGCGAAGGCAGGTTCGCCAGCAGGTAGGCCAATGGATAGGCGAGCAGCAGGCAGATCGCGGTGATGACCAGGCCCATCCAGAAGGTGCGGGCGAAGATGTCGAGGTAGATAGCCTGATCCGGGGTGGCCGGGGCCAGTTCGCCAAGGTCATCGATACGGTGATCGACCGCCGCCAGCAGGTAATACGGAGTGATGCTGCTGGTGTTGCGTTTCACCGCTTGCCAGTAGGCCGGGTCGCCCCAGCGTTCGTCGAGCGCTTCCAGCGCTTCCTTGTAGGAGGCCGGTTCGCTGGCGAACGGCAGCGCGCGGGCGGTTTTGGTCAGCAGGCTGCGGTAGCCGGCCAACTCCATGTTCAAGCGCTTGGACAGATCGCCCAGCGTCTGGTTTTTGCGGGCTTCGGCGAGGTCTTCGCTGGCAGCCTTGTACACCGGCTCGGCCGGCAGACCACGGCCGTCCCAACTCGCGATGGCAGTGACAGTGCGCGGCATGCCGCCAACCACTTCCGGGTTGCCGACGCTTTTATAGAGCAGCGCCACGATCGGCACCAGAAACACCAGCAGCAGAAACAGCACCAGCGGCGCAATCAGTGCCTGGGCCTTCCAGCGGTTGACCCGCTCGGCGTGCTTGAGCTTCTGCTTCAAGGTGGGGCTGTTGCCCTCGTTCAGGGGAACGGCGATGGCCATGACGTACTCCGCAAATCTTTGATCGTTACAGAGGTGGCGAACCACCTCTGTTGCGTTGAAACACTGCTACCTGTGGGAGCGAGCCTGGTGGCGAGGGGATTTATCCCCGTTCGGCTGCGCAGCAGTCGTAAAACCTGAGAATGCGGTTTATCTGACCCACCGAGCGGGTATGGCTTTGGGGCTGCTTCGCAACCCGACGGGGATAAATCCCCTCACCACAAAAGCCCCCTTGCCATCTCCATACAGGTAAATAAGTGGTTATTTCGCCGCCCAGGAATTGAAGCGCTGTTCCAGTTGCTCGCCGTTGTCAGCCCAGAAGCTGACGTCGATCTGCACCTGGTTGGCGATGTTTTCCGGGGTGGTCGGCATGTCTTTCAGGACATCCTTGGCCAGCAGCGGCACGGCTTGGGTGTTGGCCGGGCCGTAGGCGATGTTTTCCGAGTAGGTCTTTTGCTGCTGCGGCTGCACCGAGAAGGCGATGAATTTCTTCGCCGCTTCCGCGCGTTTGGCATCCAGACCTTTCGGGATGGCCCAGGCGTCGAAGTCGTAGATGCCGCCGTTCCACACCACTTTCAGGTTGGATTCTTTCTGCACCGCCGCAATGCGACCGTTGTACGCCGAGCTCATCACCACGTCACCGGAAGCGAGGTATTGCGGCGGTTGTGCACCGGCTTCCCACCACTGAATGCTTGGCTTGAGCTCATCGAGTTTCTTGAACGCGCGATCCTGGCCACCCTTGCTTGCCAGCTCTTTGTAGACGTCTTTCGGCGCCACACCGTCGGCCATCAAAGCGAATTCGAGGGTGTACTTGGCGCCTTTGCGCAGGCCGCGCTTGCCCGGGAATTTCTTGGTGTCCCAGAAATCCGCCCAACTGGTCGGCGCGGTTTTCAGCTTGTCAGCGTTGTAAGCCAGTACGGTCGACCAGACGAAGAAACCTACGCCGCACGGCTGAATGGCGCCTTTGACGTAGTCTTCGGTCTTGCCGAACAGGGCCGGGTCGAGTTGCTCGAACATATCTTCGTCGCAACCCCGGGACAGCTCTGGCGATTCAACTTCGACCAGATCCCACGACACGCTCTTGGTGTCGACCATGGCTTTGACCTTGGCCATCTCGCCGTTGTATTCGCCAGCGACGATCTTGCCGTTACCCGCCGCTTCCCACGGTGCATAGAAGGCTTTGACTTGCGCCGCCTTGTTCGCCCCGCCAAACGACACCACGGTCAAGTCCGGGCCGGCGGCCATTGCGCCGGTCGCACCCATCAGGCCCAGAGTCAGGGCGGTGAACTTCAGGGATCTCAACATTTATTGTTCTCTCCACGTGCAGGGTTGGTGTTGGTATTGCCGGGGCGCTTAGTGCGCCTCTAAAAGCGGATCGAGCGCACGAACGTGCTCGATCTGCCAGCCAAGCGGTACCACGTCGCCGACGCTGAGCGCAGGATCGAGCTCGGCAATCGGTTGTTTCACGAAGAAGTCGGTCTTGCCGCAGACTTCCAGGCGCACCCGGACGTGGTCGCCCAGATAGATGAATTCCGCCACCCTCCCTGAGAAGCGGTTGACGCATTGATCGCTCGAACCGTTGAGGCTGACGCGCTCCGGACGGATCGACAGGGTCACCGGCTCGCCGGTCTGGCCAACGTTGACTGCCAGTGCCTCGACCTTTTCGCCACGACCCAACTCGACCACGCAGCGCTCGCCGCTCTGGCTGAGCAGGCGACCGTTGAGGCGGTTGTTCTCGCCAATGAAGTTGGCGACAAAGGTGTTTTTCGGCTCTTCGTAGAGCGTGCGCGGCGGCGCAATCTGCTGGATCTCGCCTTGATGGAACACCGCGACGCGGTCGGACATGGTCAGTGCTTCGCCCTGGTCGTGGGTCACGTAGACCACGGTCACGCCGAGGCGCTGGTGCAGGTGCTTGATCTCCATCTGCATGTGTTCACGCAGTTGTTTGTCGAGGGCGCCCAGCGGTTCGTCCATCAGTACCAGTTGCGGCTCGAACACCAACGCGCGGGCCAGTGCCACACGCTGCTGCTGACCGCCGGACAACTGCGCCGGATAACGCGAGGCGAAGGCATCGAGCTGAACCATGCTGAGAACTTTCTTCACCCGCTCGCTGACATCGCTTTTATTCAAGCCGCGCACGGTCAACGGGAAAGCAAGGTTCTCCGCGACAGTCATGTGCGGGAACAACGCGTAGTTCTGGAACACCATGCCGATATCGCGCTTGTGCGGCGGCACGTTGTTGATCGAACGCCCGGACAGGAGGATTTCACCGGCGGTCGGCGTTTCGAATCCGGCGAGCATCATCAGGCTGGTGGTCTTGCCGGAACCGGACGGCCCGAGCAGGGTGAGGAATTCGCCTTTGCGAATGTCCAGGTTGAGGTCTTTGACGATCAGGTTCTCGCCGTCGTAGCTCTTCTGCACACCACGAAAGCTGACCAGCACATCACTGGTCCCTGCGCTTGTATCGACCTGGCTCATACCCACACCTTTGTTGTTGATGACTGCTTGTTCATCAAGCCTAGTGGCTGGCGGCGGCCACGCAAATCGGGGTGCAGGAGAGAATCGCTTAAGCGCAATGGAAGGTTGGGGGTAGGGAATGCCCTACAAGGATGGCGCGTTTGGGCAAACGCAGCGGCAAGGGGCAAGCTGCAAGCCGCTAGTAAAGGCAAAAGCGTCTGTCGCTAATGGATATGCCAACTCCGAACCTGTGGGAGCGAGCCTGCTCGCGAATGCGGTGGGTCATCAAACTGAATGGCTGACTGTTACGCCGCCTTCGCGAGCAGGCTCGCTCCCACATGAGGGCGGTGACGGTCAAAGGAGTTTGTGCTCCATCGCATATTTCACCAGCTCCGCCAGCGAGGTGATGTTGAGCTTCTGCATCAGCCGCGCCTTGTGCGTGCTGATGGTCTTGCTGCTCAAGGCCAGTTGCTGGGCGATATCGTTGACGTTGGCGCCTTGGGCCAGGCGTTCGAACACCGAGAATTCGCGTTCTGACAACAGCGAATGCAGCGGCCGGGTATCGGTCAGGCCGACTTCGAAGACCATGCGGTCGGCCAGTTCCGGGTCAATGTAACGCCCGCCCGCCGCAACTTTGCGGATCGCCGTGAGCAGCAGCGCCGGATCGCTGTCCTTGGTCGCATACCCGGCCGCGCCGACCTTCAATGCGCGCGCGGCCATTTGCGCTTCGTCGTGCATCGACAGCACCAGAATCGCCGGCGGATTGTTCAGTGCACGAATGCGCGGGATAGCTTCCAGGCCGTTGACGCCGGGCATGGAGATGTCCAGCAGCACCACCTCGCACGGCACGCTGCGCAGGGTTTCGAGCAGTTGCTCGCCATTGCTCGCCTCCCCCACCACTTGCAGATCCTTGGCCAAGCCGATCAGTTGCTTGATGCCCTCGCGGACGATGGTGTGGTCTTCGGCTACCAGTACACGGATCACGTTCTTCTCCAGATTTCAGGTACACACCAATCCCTGTGGGAGCGAGCCTGCTCGCGAAGGCGTCAGCACTCACAATACAAAACCTCAGACCTCACTTACCGGCACCCACACTTGAAGACTGGTGCCCTCCCCCGGCTCACTCACAAGCTCCAGCCGCCCGCCCATGATCAGCACCCGCTCACGCATACCGACCAGACCAAACGACGTCGGCCTACCCTCGGCCGCGACAAATCCTACGCCATCATCGCTGACCGTCAGGCACAATTCATCGCCATCCAGCGCCAGCGTCAACTCCACCGTATGTGCCTGAGCATGGCGCATCACGTTGGTCAGCGCTTCCTGCAGAATCCGGAACAGCCCCACCGCTTTGGCATCGCTGAGCGCCGGCAGATTGTCCGGCACCTGCACCAGACACGGAATCTGCGTGCGCGCCTCGAAACGCCGCGCCTGCCACTCGATGGCCGAGGCAATCCCGGCATCCAGAATCGGCGGACGCAACGCGGTCGCCACATCGCGCACCAGCTGAAATAACTGTGCGATCAGGCGCTTCATGCTGTTGAGCCGCTCGTTGAGTCCCGGATCGAGTTGCGCGTAGGCCAATTCGCACATCGATGTCTCCAGTTTCAGCACGGTGAGCATCTGTCCCAACTCATCATGGACTTCCCGGGCGATGCGCGCCTTCTCTTCTTCACGCACGCTTTCCAGGTGCGCCGACAGTTCGCGCAGTTGCTCGCGCGAGGCCGCCAGTTCCAGCTCGATGCGTTTGCTTTCGCTGATGTCCCAGACAATGCCGTCCCACACGTAGGCGCCATCCTCCAGCTGGCGGGTGATCGCCTTGATCTCGGCCCAGCGCTGCTCGCCCCGGCGCGTGACGATGCGGCCCTGCCACGACCAATCGCTGTCAGTGTCCAGCGCCTGATCCTGGGTACGGTGATAACTGGCCCTGTCATCGGGGTGCACCAGACTGCGCAGGCCCATGTCGCGATGGGCGATGGCTGCCGGTGCATAACCGACCAGACTTTCGCTGCCCTCACTGATGTAGGCAAAGTCGATCTGCCCGGTGACCGGTGCCCGCTCCAGCCTGAACACCAGACCCGGAACGTTGGCGGCGATGCCTTGCAGGCGCGCCTCGCTTTCCTGCAAAGCGGCGAGCGCGCGGCGGCGGTCGGTGACGTCGGTGAGGTAGACCACCAGATATTCACTGTCGCGAAAACGCAGAAAACTCAAAGACACGTCGGCCGGCAGTACGTTGCCATCGGCGCGCAGGCAGCTGGTTTCGAAGCTCAGCGGCCCTTCTTCACTGGCCCGCGCACGCTTCCACAGATTGAGCCAGCGATCCATGTGCAGGCCGGGCTCGAAATCGATCAGTGGCCGTTCGATCAGCCCGCCCGAGGGATAGCCGAGCATGTTTTCCGCTGCGCGGTTGGCGTAGCGCACATGGCTGTCCCAATTGACCCAGAGGATGCCGACGGTGCTTTGATCGATGGAAAACTGCGTCAGCCGCAGCGCCTCTTCACTGGCCGCGCGCAACGCAATGTCTTCGCGGGCGCTGAGCAGGCGTTGTTCGAGGCTGTGCTGTTGGCGCCGCTGCCAGACCACGATGGCCGCGCAACTGAGCAGCATCACCGCGAACAACAGGCTGAGGTTCTGCCAGAACCCCGGCGACTCGGTCAGCCGTGGGTATTTCGGCTGCAGCCATTGGTTGTGCAGTTGTTCCAGGTCCTTGGCCGGTATTGCGCGCAAGGCGCTCTGGACGATGCCGGCCAGTTCCGGCCAATCGCGCCGCGAGGCCACGCGCAGCAACTGCGGCAGGCCGATATCGCCGACCACCACCAGTTCGGCAAACTCCGGCTCCACCGACAGACGCCCCAACTGCGCTTCGTCGACCACCGCGTAGGAGGCTTGCTGACTCAACAGCAGCTGCAAGGCCTGACGCTCCAGCGGCACGCCTTGCAGATTCAAGTGCGGATAGTTGCTGCGCAGATAATCGGCGGTGCTGCTCGGCATACGCACGGCGACGCGGGTCTGGCTGTCGAGCTTTTCCAGATCGACCGCGCCGCTGCTTTTCTGATCGCTGACCACCAGTTGCGGCACGCGCATGTACGGGTCGGAAAACTGCCAGAGACGCAGCGCGCTCGGGGTCTGGCTGAGGCCCGGAGCGATGTCGATCTCGCCCTCGCGCAAAGCGTTTTCCAGCGCCCCGAGATCCTGGAAGTTGCGCCAGCTCAGCTCCACGCCCAAGGTTCTGGCGAGCAGCTTCATCAACTCGACATTTGCCCCGGACAATCGCTGCAAGCGCCGATCGTAGGTCGCGTAAGGCGCCTGCAAGACCAGGCCGACGCGCAATTCGTTGTGCTGCGCCAGCCATTGCTGCTGCTCTGGCGACAATTGCGCGGCATGGCCCGGCGGCGCAGGCGCCGCCCAGCCCATCAAGGGAAACCACAAACAGCCGATAACCCACAGGCAGCAAAATCGCTTCATTGAAGTCTCATACACTGACAAATTCTGACCAACCCATTAGGCTGCCGGGATACTTTTCTGGCCTGGAATAACCGATGCCCTCTGTCTACCGCCTGGCACTGCCAGCATTGTGCCTGTCGCTGATCCTGCCTTGTGCGTTTTCCGTCGAAGCCGCCGACCCGGCGCCCGCCGCCACGGATAAACCCGCCGAGGAAAAACCGGCCGAGCGCCAGCCACTGCTTGAGCGTAGTCAGGAAGAGGCCGCCGCACTGCAACGTAAACTGCCGGCGCAAGAGCAGCAACAACTGCAGGCTGGCAGCGACACTTTCCTCGCCCTGTGGAAACCGGCCAACAGCGCCGAGCCCAAAGGCGCGGTGATCATCGTTCCCGGTGCCGGCGAAACCGCTGACTGGCCGCAGGCAGTTGGCCCGTTGCGAGGCAAATTGCCGGATGCCGAGTGGAGCAGCCTGAGCATCACCCTGCCGGATCTGCAAAGCGACGCCATTGCTCCGCGCGTAATCGAACCGGCCGCCGCGCCGAAAGCCCCGGAAACCACAAGCAAAGACGCCACCACCGCACAACCGATCGAACAGGCCGCTGGCGGTGAAGCGGAAGTCGCCGAACAGGTAGTGGCCGAGACCAGCGAAGAACAAACCAAAGCCGACGCCGAGCGCATTTTCGGACGGATCGACGCGGCGATTGCCTACGCCGAACAGCAAAGCGCGCGCAGCATTGTCGTGCTCGGTCACGGCACCGGTGCCTACTGGGCGGCGCGTTTTCTCAGCGAGCGACAAACGCCGCAGGTGGAAAAACTGGTCATGGTTGACGCGCAAGCACCAGCCAAAGCCCTGCCGCCACTCGCCGAACTGACGCCGACACTGAAGCTGCCGACGGTGGATATTTTCTACATGGACAGAGCGCTGGATCGCAACGCAGCGCTGGAGCGCATGCAAGCGAGCAAGCGCCTGAAGACCTCGGCGTTCAGCCAGGTGGCGCTGAAGGTGTTGCCGGACAAGAAGGCTGAGCAGGAACAGTTGTTTCGGCGGGTGCGGGGCTGGTTGAATCCTCAGGCTGTTGACTGACTGTCACACCGAATCGCCCTTAATTCGCGAGCAGGCTCGCTCCCACATTGGATCTATGCACAATTCAATGTGGGAGCGAGCCTGCTCGCGAAGGGGCAAGCACAAGCAACACCCATCTAACTTCTAGCGAAAATCCCGCCGCTCGCGAATCAGCGTATAGGCGTTATGCAATTCCCGCGTACGCTCGGTCGCGTCACGCACCTGCGCCGGGGTCGCCCCGCTGCCGGCGATTTTGTCCGGGTGATGGCGACTGAGCAATCGCCGGTAAGCGCGCTTGATCTGTGCCGGCTCGCTGCTCGCCGACACCCCAAGCAGCTTCATCGCCTCCTGATAGCTCACTGCCGCACTGACGATCGGCCGCTTGCCCGGCTCGTAATCGCTGGCCAGCGCTTGCACCTGCTGCGACGTCCAGCCGAGCCACTTGCCCCACTGCGCCAGCAACTCGCGTTCGCTGACCCCGGCGCGACCATCAGCCCAAACCATTCGCCAACAGGCGCGCAACACACCTTCGGCCGCGTGCGGTTGCGCACTCAAACGACGCAGATAGCCGCGCAGATTGTCGCTGCCGGACTTGCCGCGATTGAACGCGGCAATCGCCCGCCGAGTCGCCGGCTCGCTCATTTCCAGCGCGCGCATTTCATTGCGCGCCTGCTGGATATGCCCGTCAGTGACGCGCCCGTCGCTCTTGGCCAGACGCCCGAGCAACACAAACAGCAGTTCATCGTTACGCAGCATCGGCCGGCCGCCGAGCTTTTCGCGTAAGTGTCCCCAGCTCTGCAAGTGCAGGCGCCGATCCAGCGCCTGCCCCAACAACGCCCCAAGCATGGCCCCCGGAATGCTGGCAATCGCGTACCCCACTCCGGCTCCAATCAGAGTCCCTGGCCACAGCATCTCAGTGACTCGCTCTTATCAAGGCTTCGGCTTCGGCCAGACGCTCGTGGGTACCGACATCCACCCAATGCCCCTTCAGACGCTCGCCCGTCACTTCATCTTTGTCCATGGCCTTGCGCAGCAGAGGCGCGAGCTTGAAGGCGCCATCGCTGCAACCATCGAACAACTGCGGATGCAGCACGGCGATGCCGCTGTAGGTCAGCGTCTGCGCATCAGGCTCGCCGTCCTGCACTTTGCCGTCGATGAGAGTGAAGTCGCCTTTCGGGTGATGCGCCGGATTGTCCGCCAGCACCAGATGCGCCAGGCCATTGATCGGCTGGTGCAGCACGCTGAAGTCGTAATCGGTCCAGATGTCGCCGTTGACCACCAGAAACGCATCGTCACCAAGTAACGGCAGCGCACGGAAAATCCCGCCACCGGTTTCCAGCGGCTCGCCTTCCGGCGAGTACTGGATACTCAGGCCGAAACGCGAACCGTCACCCAGATGATCCTCGATCTGCTGACCAAGCCAGGCGTGGTTGATGACGACTTCGTTGAAACCTGCGGCCGCGAGGGCGTGCAGGTGATACTCGATCAGCGGCACGCCAGCGGCACGCACCAGCGGTTTCGGCGTAGTCAGGGTCAGCGGGCGCATGCGCTCGCCTTTGCCCGCTGCCAGAATCATTGCCTTCATGCCGTCGCTCCAGCACGCAAGCTGCTGAACAGCGCTTGCAGTTCCGCCAGTTCAGGGCGGCGCGCGATCACTGCTTCTATATAAGTGAAGAAGCGCGGCACATCGGCCAGATAACGCGGCTTGCCATCGCGATGGCAGATACGCGCGAAGATGCCGATGACTTTCAGGTGACGCTGCACGCCCATCAAGTCGCTGGCGCGCAGGAAGTCTTCGAAATCAGCTTGCACCGGAATGTCCAGTGCCGAGGCTTGCTGCCAATAACTTTCCAGCCAGCCGCGTACACGTTCTTCCGGCCAGCTGAGGAAAGCGTCCTTGAACAGGCAAGTCACGTCGTAGGTCACCGGGCCGTACACCGCGTCCTGGAAGTCCAGCACGCCAGGGTTCGGCTCGCTGAGCATCAGGTTGCGCGGCATGTAGTCGCGGTGCACCAGCACTTTCGGCTGCGCCAGCGCGCTGTCGATCAAGAGCTCGCTGATGTGCTGCCACTGTTGCTGCTGGGCCGCATCGAACTCGACGCCCAGCTCATGCTTGACGTACCACTCGGGGAACAACTCAAGCTCACGACGCAACAAGGCGACGTCGTAACTGGGCAACGGCGCAACCATCGGCAACTGTTGAAAAGCCAACAGCGCTTGCAGGGCATCGTGGAATAACGCGTCGGCATTTTCGCCATCGATGACGTCGAGATAGGTCTTGTTGCCCAGGTCATTGAGCAAAAGAAAACCGCGTTCGAGGTCTTCGGCGTAAATTTTCGGCACATTAATTCCGGATTTCGCCAGCAAAAAAGCGATATCCACGAACGGTTTGCAGTTTTCCTGGGGTGGCGGCGCGTCCATCACGACGAAGCTGCGACCATCGCCCTCCCAGCGGAAGTAGCGGCGGAAACTCGCGTCGCTGCTGGCCGCGGTCAACGTGGCCGGGGGCACGGTGCCCCAGCCCTGCTCGGCAAACAACTTTGCCAACTGCTCATCGAGCCAAACTTTCAGGTGTTGCAAGCGTACATCTTGGTCAGGCATTGCAAGGGTCTCCGACGGCGCTAGCCGTCAAGCGGGTCATGCTTTATTATCCAGCATCTTTTTCAGACCATCGAGAGGCGTGCGGCCCACACCGCGGGCAGATGGCACGCAGGAAGCCCGGACTAATAAGATGGCATTGAAATCCCCCGCGTTTCGTAAAAAATTTCCATTGTTGGTAACCGGCAGTCTGCTGGCTATGCAACCTCTGGCCAGTCAATTCGTTGTTGCCGCCGAGCAGTATGACTGCTCCGTCTCGGCTACGGGTGGCTGGGACTGTGCGCCCAAGTCGCCCGCCGCGGCATTGCCGCCGCGTCCGGTGCATGACGGCAGTGCCGTCAGCGCCGCCGGCGAGCCTGCGGCCGACAAGGGTTCCGACGCCGACACTGGCGCGAAAACCGCACTGGTCACCGAGTCCAAGGGCCGTGGCCTGAAATCCCGTAGCGAAGACTACAGTCACCTCGACTGGGTTCCGCGCGAGAAGCTCACCGCCGCGCAATTGGCCGAGACCGGTCCTTACTGCTCTGGTTCCTATATCGAACCGATTCGTCCTGGCATGAATGACAAGACGAATAAAAGTGACGCGCCGACCTTCATCGGTGCCAAAGCGTCGCGTTACGAGCAGGACACCCAGGTCGCCAGCCTTGCCGGTGACGTGATCATGCGTCAGGGCAGCATGCAGGTCGAAGCCGACGAGGCCAATCTGTATCAGGCCGAGAGCCGTGGCGAACTGGCCGGCAACGTGCGCATCCGCGACAACGGCGCGCTGATCGTCGGCGACCACGCCGATGTACAGCTCGACACTGGTGAAGCCAAGGTCGACAACGCCGAATACGTGATGCACAAATCGCGCATCCGCGGTAACGCGCTGTATGCCAAGCGTGCCGAAAACGCGATCATCCGCTTGAAGGACGGCACGTACACCACGTGCGAACCGAACAGCAACGCGTGGCAGCTCAAGGGCAACAACATCACCTTGAACCCGGCGACCGGTTTCGGCACCGCGACCAACGTGACGTTGCGCGTCAAAGACATCCCGATTCTGTACACCCCGTACATCTACTTCCCGATCGACGACCGTCGCCAGTCAGGCTTCCTGCCGCCGACCATCGGTTCGGGCAGCGACACCGGCTTCATGCTGGTCACCCCGTACTACTTCAACCTGGCGCCGAACTATGACGCCACGTTGTACCCGCGTTACATGAGCAAGCGCGGCATGCTGGTGGAGGGTGAGTTCCGCTACCTGACCAAGTCGAGTGAAGGTCAGTTCGGTGCGGCGTACCTCAATGATGAGAACGACGATCGCAAGCTTCAGTCCGACTACAAAGACACTCGCTATATGTACAACTGGCAGCACAAGGGCGGGCTCGATTCCCGTGTGCTCACAGAAGTTGATTACACCAAGATCAGCGATCCGTATTACTTCCAGGATCTGCAGACCGATCAGATTGGTGTGAAGAGCGATGATTTCGTCAATCAGCAGGGTGCGGTCAGCTACCGTGGCGACAACTACACCGCACGCCTGAATGCTCAGCAATATCAGCTGGCTACCGTTTCCAACATCACACCGTATGGTCGTCTGCCGCAGATCACCTTCAATGGTCAGCTGCCGTACCATCCGGAAGGTCTGAATTTCGATTACGAGACCGAGCTGGTTCGTTTCGATCGCGATCTACGTGATGGCGACTTCATCAATGAAGATGGCATTGCCGAGCGTCGTCTGGACACAAACATCAGCGGTCTGGCCCGCGCTAACGGTGATCGCCTGAATCTGAAGCCGGGCGTCAGCCTGCCGATGAACTGGACCTATGGTTTCCTCAAACCATCGTTGAAGTATCAGTACACGCAGTATCAGCTTGATCTGGATAACACCGGCAAATCCCAGATTGATGCGCTGTCGCCGGAAAACCAGAAGCTTTACGGCAAGTTCGACAGCAACCAGAGCCGCGGCGTCCCGATTGCCAGCATCGACAGCGGCCTGTATTTCGATCGCGATACTTCCTACTTCGGCAAGAATTACCGCCAGACTCTGGAACCACGCCTGTTCTACCTCTATGTTCCCGAGACAGATCAGGAAGACATTCCAGTATTCGACACCAGCGAATATACCTTCAATTACTCTTCGCTGTTCCGCGACAACCGCTTCTCCGGCGCCGACCGTGTAGGCGACGAGAACAAACTATCGCTGGGCGTTACCAGTCGCTGGATCGAAGAAAACGGGTTTGAACGTCAGCGCATCAGCGTGGGCCAGGCGTACTACTTCAAGAACCGCGAAGTGCAATTGCCTGGTATCGATGCGAAAACTCGTGAAGACTCCAAATCCAGTGTTTCGCCGTACGCGCTCGAATATGAATACCGCTGGAACCGTGACTGGCGCGCCACTGCCGATTACAACTGGGATCCGGACAGCCGCAGCCCGCGCTCCGGCAGCGCGATGTTCCATTACCAGCCTGCGGACAACCCGAACAAGGTCATCAACGCCGGTTACCGCTATCGCAACGACCAGGTTCGATACGATCAGAATACTGGTCAATGGTCGGTGGGCGGCGGCGACTACGGCACCCCGGGTCAACCTGGCTACGTGAAGGACTACTACAAGATCCAGCAGCATGACTTCTCGGTCATCTGGCCGATCGTTCCGCAGTGGAACGCCATCAGTCGCTGGCAGTACGACTACAACCGCAATCGCACGCTGGAAGCCTTCGGTGGTTTCGAATACGACAACTGCTGCTGGAAACTGCGCCTGATCAACCGTTACTGGGTCGCCTATGACGAAAACAGTCAGAACGCCCCGGAAAACGAAAAAGGCGACCATGGCATCTTCCTCCAAATTGTTCTGAAGGGACTCGGCGGCCTGACTGGCGCCAAGGTAGAGAGCTTCCTCGACAAAGGCATTCAAGGTTATCGTGAACGTGAAGACCAAGCTTTCTGATTGTCTGCGCCCGGTGCTGCTGGGCGCGCTGTTCCTGGGTACGGCGGCCAACGCCGCCGTACAGTCCATCGATAAAGTGGTGGCGATCGTCGATAACGACGTGGTCATGCAGAGCCAACTGGACCAACGCGTTCACGAAGTTCAGCAGACCATCGCCAAGCGCGGTGGCGGTCTGCCGCCTCCAGGCGTGCTGGATCAACAAGTGCTCGAGCGTCTGATCGTCGAAAACCTGCAACTGCAGATCGGCGAACGTTCCGGCATCCGCATCACTGACGAAGAGTTGAACCAGGCTGTCGGCACCATTGCTCAGCGCAACAACATGAGTGTCGATCAGTTTCGTGCTGCACTGGCTCGTGACGGCCTGAACTATGACGACGCCCGTGATCAGATCAAGCGCGAAATGATCATCAGCCGTGTGCGTCAGCGTCGTGTGGCGGAGCGTATCCAGGTGTCCGAGCAGGAAGTGAAGAACTTCCTCGCCTCCGACCTCGGTAAGATGCAGCTGTCCGAAGAACTGCACTTGGCCAACATCCTGATTCCGACCCCGGAAAGCGCCAACTCTGAAGCCATTCAGAGCGCTTATCGTCAGGCGATGGATGTATACCAGCAGCTCAAGCAAGGCGCCGACTTCGGTCAGATGGCCGTGGCCAAATCCGGTAGCGACAACGCGCTGGAAGGCGGCGAGATGGGCTGGCGTAAAGCCGCACAACTGCCACCTCCGTTCGATCGTGAGCTGAGCAGCATGGCGGTTGGCGACATCACTCAGCCTGCGCGCACGCCGGGCGGCTTCATCATTCTGAAGCTGCTGGGCAAACGTGGCGGCGAAGCGCAGATGCGCGACGAAGTGCATGTCCGCCACATCCTGGTCAAGCCGAGCCCGATCCGCGACGAAGCCAAGACCAAGGCACTGGTGCAATCGTTGTATGACCGCATCACCGCCGGCGAAGACTTTGCCGAGCTGGCGAAAAACTACTCGGAAGACCCGGGTTCCGCCCTCAACGGCGGCGACCTGAACTGGATCGACCCGAACGTGCTGGTACCGGAATTCCGCGAAGTGATGGCTTCGACCCCACAAGGTCAGCTGTCCAAGCCATTCCAGACCCAATACGGCTGGCACGTGCTGGAAGTCCTTGGCCGTCGCGCCACTGACGGCACCGAACAGGCCCGTGAGCAGCAAGCGATGTCCGTACTGCGTAACCGCAAATACGATGAAGAGCTGCAAACCTGGCTGCGTCAGATACGTGACGAAGCGTACGTAGAGATCAAACTTCCTGGTGCAGACCAGGCAGCGCAGTGAAACCCAAGCGTTTCGCGCTGACACCCGGCGAACCGGCCGGCATCGGTCCCGACCTGTGCCTGCTGCTCGCCGCGCAAGCCCAGCCACACCCCCTGATTGCCATCACCAGCCGCGACCTGCTCCTTGAGCGGGCCGCGCAGTTGGGGCTGGCCGTCAATCTGCTGGATGTCGCGCCGGGGCAGTGGCCAGATGCTCCAGCACCGGCCAACAGCCTGTACGTCTGGGACACGCCGCTCAGCGCACCGGTAATCGCCGGGCAACTGGACAAGGCCAACGCGGCATTCGTCCTCGAAACCCTGACCCGCGCCGGCAACGGCTGCCTGAATGGCGACTTCGCCGGGATGATCACCGCGCCGGTGCACAAAGGTGTGATCAACGAATCGGGTATCGCGTTCTCCGGACACACAGAATTTCTCGCCGACCTGACGCACACCGCGCAGGTAGTGATGATGCTGGCCACTCGCGGTTTGCGCGTGGCGCTGGTCACCACCCACCTGCCCCTGCGCGAGATTGCCGACGCGATCACCCCGGAGCGGCTGGAGCGGGTCACGCGAATCCTGCACGCCGACCTGCAAGACAAATTCGGCATCGCCCGGCCCCGCATCCTGGTCTGCGGTCTCAACCCGCATGCCGGTGAAGGCGGCCACTTGGGCCATGAAGAAATCGACATCATCGAACCGACATTAGAGCGCCTGCGCGGCGAGGGCATGGACCTTCGTGGCCCGCTGCCTGCCGACACTCTGTTTACCCCCAAATATCTGGAGCACTGCGACGCAGTGCTGGCGATGTACCACGACCAGGGCTTGCCCGTGCTCAAGTACAAAGGCTTCGGCGCTGCCGTCAACGTGACGCTGGGCCTGCCGATCATCCGCACCTCGGTCGACCATGGCACCGCCCTGGATCTGGCCGGCAGCGGCAGGATCGACACCGGCAGCCTGCAAGTCGCCCTGGAAACCGCCTACCAGATGGCCGAGACCCGTTTATGAACGAGCAATACCAACACAAGGCGCGCAAACGCTTTGGTCAGAACTTTCTCCACGATGCCGGTGTTATCGACCGCATTCTGCGCTCCATCCACGCCAAGCCTGACGACCGCCTGCTGGAAATCGGCCCCGGTCAGGGTGCGCTGACCCAAGGTTTGCTGGGCTCCGGCGCGCAACTCGACGTAGTGGAGCTGGACAAGGATCTGATCCCGATCCTCAATCAGCAGTTTGCCGGCATGAGTAATTTCAACCTGCATCAGGGCGATGCGCTGAAGTTCGACTTCAATACACTGAACGCCGCGCCAAACAGCCTGCGGGTGGTCGGCAACCTGCCGTACAACATCTCCACGCCGTTGATTTTTCACCTGTTGAACAACGCCGGCATCATTCGCGACATGCACTTCATGCTGCAGAAAGAAGTGGTCGAGCGCCTGGCCGCAGGCCCGGGTGGCGGTGACTGGGGTCGTCTGTCGATCATGGTCCAGTACCATTGCCGCGTGGAACATCTGTTCAACGTCGGCCCGGGCGCATTCAACCCGCCGCCGAAAGTCGACTCGGCGATCGTTCGTCTGGTGCCCCACGCGGTACTGCCGCACCCGGCCAAGGATCACAAGTTGCTGGAGCGCGTGGTACGCGAAGCCTTCAATCAGCGCCGCAAAACCTTGCGCAACACCCTCAAGCAATTGCTCAGCAATGCCGAAATCGAAGCCGCCGGCGTCGATGGCAGCCTGCGTCCCGAGCAGCTGGATCTGGCTGCATTCGTGCGCCTGGCCGACCAGCTCGCGATACAGGTCCCGGCAGCTCCCGCTGCCGACTGACCCGCGATGAACGCTATCGGGCAGCACACCACTCTGGTTTACTGCCCGATACTTGCCTAGACTGATTCCCCATCAGCTACGCCCCGCGTTCCGCTTCGTTAAGGCCTTCTTGCATGTCCGATTCCCGTTATCAGGTCGATGTCAGCGTCGTCACCCGCTATCTGCCAGACCAATCGCAACCCGAACACGACCGTTTCGCCTTCGCGTACACCATCACCGTACAGAACAACGGCAAGGTTGCGGCCAAGCTTCTGTCCCGGCACTGGGTGATCACCGATGGTGACGGCCATGTCGAACACGTGCGCGGTGAAGGCGTCGTCGGCCAGCAACCGTCGATCGATGTAGGCAAGAGCCATGTCTACACCAGCGGCACAGTGATGACCACCAAGGTCGGCACCATGCAGGGCACTTATCAAATGCTCGCCGACGACGGCAAACATTTCGATGCAATCATTGAACCGTTTCGCCTCGCCGTGCCCGGAGCCCTGCACTGATGACGACGTATGCCGTCGGTGACCTGCAAGGCTGCCTCGAACCGCTCAAGTGCCTGCTCAAACAAGTTGCCTTCGACCCGGCGCTTGACCGGCTGTGGCTGGTCGGCGATCTGGTCAACCGTGGCCCGCAGTCGCTGGAAACCCTGCGTTTTCTCTTTGGCATGCGTGAGTCGCTGGTCTGCGTGCTCGGCAATCACGACCTGCACCTGCTGGCCGCCGCGAAGAAGATCGAGCGTTTGAAGAAAAGCGACACACTGCGCGAAATCATCGAGGCCCCCGATGGGCCGCAGCTGATGGAATGGCTGCGCCAGCAGAAGCTGATGCATTACGATGAAACACGCGATGTTGCGATGGTCCATGCCGGCATCCCGCCGCAGTGGTCGCTGCGCCGTGCGTTGAAGTGCGCCGCCGAAGTCGAGACCGCCCTGCGTGACGACAACGTATTCCCCGCCTACCTTGACGGTATGTACGGCAACGAGCCGGCAAAATGGGACAACGACCTCAAAGGCATTGATCGTCTGCGAGTGATCACCAATTACTTCACACGCATGCGCTTTTGCACCGCCGAGGGCAAGCTCGACCTCAAAAGCAAGGAAGGCCTCGACAGCGCCCCACCCGGCTACAAGCCGTGGTTTCAGCACAAGGAGCGCAAGACCAAAGGCCTGCGCATCATCTTCGGTCACTGGGCGGCGCTCGAGGGCAATATCCACGAGCCGGGCATTTCCGCGCTGGACACCGGATGCGTATGGGGCGGCAGTCTGACGCTTATGAACGTCGACAGCGGCGAACGCCTGTCATGCAAATGCGACGAGCACGGCGGACTTGCGCCATCAGTCGCCCCACTCACCCCTAACGATTCGCCCGTCAACGCCTCGCGTTAGACTGCGCCTTCAGTAGAGCAACAGGTACTTTGTCATGACCGAATTCAAACGAATCCCCCCGGAACAGGCGCAGGCCCTGCGTGAACAGGGCGCAGTCGTAGTCGACGTACGCGATCCGGCGACCTTTGCCGCGCTGCACATCAGCGGCTCCAAACATCTCGACAACCATTCCCTGCACGCTTTCATTCAAGGCGCCGACCTCGATGCACCGACCGTCGTGGTCTGCTACCACGGCAATTCCAGCCAGGGCGCAGCCGCCTATCTGGTCAGCCAAGGCTTCTCCGACGTTTACAGCATGGACGGCGGCTTTGAGCTGTGGCGTACGACTTATCCGTCGGAAACCGCGCAAGGCACCGCCGAATAATTTTTTTGCGCAGCGCAGGCCCCGGCTGCCGTGGGCCTGCGCGCGGCAGACGAACGGTCTGCCACAACTAATTACGTATCTCGCCTTTACCTCTCGAATTCCCAACTATCCTTAAGCGCAGGCCATCCAAAACAGGGGAGAGCCGGTACACCGGCGCGCGGGTCATCGGGAGTAGCTTTCGCGGTTTGTCGACCGTGGGAGAATTCTGGGGGGTAAACAGCAGCTGCCACAGCGACTGCTGCCAGCATCGACTGAGTGATCCGGCGTCGGCTCCACGTATCGAGCGAGGTGACGTCATGAGTATCTTTAGCCACTTCCAACAACGCTTCGAATCCACACGCCAGGAAGAACTCTCTCTGCAGGAGTACCTGGAGCTGTGCAAAAACGATCGCAGCGCCTACGTTTCCGCCGCCGAACGTCTGTTGATGGCGATCGGCGAACCGGAACTGCTCGACACTTCGACCAATTCGAGGCTGTCGCGCATCTTCTCCAACAAGGTGATCCGCCGCTATCCGGCCTTTGAAGACTTCCACGGGATGGAAGAATGCATCGACCAGATCGTCTCGTATTTCCGCCACGCCGCCCAAGGCCTGGAAGAGAAGAAACAGATTCTTTATCTGCTCGGCCCCGTCGGTGGCGGTAAATCGTCCCTGGCCGAGAAGCTGAAACAGCTGATGGAGAAAGTGCCCTTTTATGCCATCAAGGGCTCGCCGGTCTTCGAGTCGCCTCTGGGTCTGTTCAACGCCACCGAAGATGGCGCGATCCTCGAGGAAGATTTCGGCATTCCACGGCGCTACCTGAACACCATCATGTCGCCCTGGGCGACCAAGCGCCTGGCCGAATTCGGCGGCGACATCAGCCAGTTCCGCGTGGTCAAGCTGTACCCATCGATCCTCAATCAGATTGCCGTGGCCAAGACCGAACCCGGTGACGAGAACAACCAGGACATCTCGGCGCTGGTCGGCAAGGTCGATATCCGCAAACTCGAAGAATTCCCACAGAACGACGCTGACGCCTATAGCTACTCCGGTGCGCTGTGCCGGGCCAACCAGGGCTTGATGGAATTCGTCGAAATGTTCAAGGCGCCGATCAAGGTGCTGCACCCATTGCTGACTGCTACCCAGGAGGGCAACTACAACAGTACCGAAGGCCTCGGCGCGATTCCGTTTACCGGCATCCTGCTGGCTCACTCCAATGAATCGGAGTGGCACACCTTCCGCAACAACAAGAACAACGAGGCGTTCATCGACCGGATCTACATCGTCAAAGTGCCGTACTGCCTGCGCGTCAGCGACGAAGTGAAGATCTACGACAAACTGCTTTTCAACAGTTCCCTGTCCAAGGCGCACTGCGCACCGGACACCCTGAAAATGCTCGCGCAGTTCACTGTGCTGTCGCGCCTCAAGGAGCCGGAAAACTCCAACATCTATTCGAAGATGCGCGTCTACGACGGCGAAAACCTGAAAGACACCGATCCGAAGGCCAAGTCGATTCAGGAGTACCGCGATTCGGCCGGTGTCGACGAAGGCATGAACGGCCTGTCGACCCGCTTCGCCTTCAAGATCCTCTCCAAGGTGTTCAACTTCGATCCGCATGAAATCGCCGCCAACCCGGTGCACCTGCTCTATGTGCTGGAACAACAGATCGAACAGGAACAGTTCCAGGCCGAAACCCGCGAACGTTACCTGCGCTATCTGAAGGAGTACCTGGCGCCGCGCTACATCGAGTTTATCGGCAAGGAAATCCAGACCGCTTATCTGGAGTCCTACAGCGAATACGGCCAGAACATCTTCGATCGCTACGTGCTGTACGCGGATTTCTGGATTCAGGATCAGGAGTATCGCGACCCGGAAACCGGCGAGATCCTCAACCGCGTGGCCCTGAACGAAGAGCTGGAAAAAATCGAAAAACCGGCCGGAATCAGCAATCCGAAGGATTTCCGCAACGAGATCGTCAACTTTGTCCTGCGCGCCCGGGCCAACAACAACGGCAAGAACCCGACCTGGCTCAGCTACGAAAAACTGCGGGTGGTCATCGAGAAGAAAATGTTCTCCAACACCGAAGACCTGCTGCCCGTCATCAGCTTCAACGCCAAGGCCAGCAAGGAGGATCAGCAAAAACACAACGACTTCGTTACGCGAATGGTTGAACGTGGCTACACCGATAAACAGGTACGCCTGCTGTCCGAATGGTACCTGCGGGTCCGCAAGTCGCAGTGAGGCAGCTGCAAGCTATAAGCCACAAGCTGCAAGGAGAACGCGCGTGAATCCCCATCCGGGTGAATCGGCCTCTACTTGCAGCTTGCAGCTCAAAACTTGAAGCTCCCCGGAGGGGCCTTATGAGCTATGTGATCGACCGACGCCTCAATGGCAAAAACAAGAGCACGGTGAACCGCCAGCGTTTTCTGCGGCGTTACCGTGACCACATCAAAAAGGCTGTCGAAGAGGCAGTCAGTCGCCGTTCCATCACCGATATGGAGCACGGTGAACAGATCAGCATTCCCGGTCGCGACATCGACGAACCGGTGCTCCATCACGGACGCGGCGGCAAACAGACCGTGGTGCATCCCGGTAACAAAGAGTTCACGGCCGGTGAACATATCGCCCGTCCACCGGGCGGCGGCGGTGGGCGCGGCCCGGGCAAGGCCGGCAATTCAGGCGAAGGAATGGACGAGTTCGTCTTCCAGATCACTCAGGAAGAATTTCTCGAATTCATGTTCGAAGACCTGGAACTGCCGAACCTGGTCAAACGCAACCTGACCGGCACCGACACATTCAAAACCGTACGCGCCGGGATCAGCAACGAAGGTAACCCTTCACGCATCAATATCATCCGCACCCTGCGCTCAGCACATGCACGTCGTATTGCTCTGTCCGGCAGCAGCCGCGCAAAGCTTCGCGAAGCCAAAGAAGAACTGGCGCGGCTCAAGCGCGAAGAACCGGACAACTTCGGCGATATTCAGGAACTCGAAGCTGAAATCGAGAAACTCAGCGCGCGCATTCACCGCGTGCCGTTCCTCGACACCTTCGACTTGAAATACAACCTGTTGGTCAAGCAACCCAATCCCAGTTCCAAAGCAGTGATGTTCTGCCTGATGGACGTGTCCGGTTCTATGACGCAGGCCACCAAGGACATCGCCAAGCGCTTTTTCATCCTGCTGTACCTGTTTCTCAAGCGTAACTACGACAAGATCGACGTGGTGTTCATCCGTCACCACACCAGCGCCCGGGAAGTGGACGAAGAGGAGTTTTTCTATTCTCGTGAGACCGGCGGCACCATTGTTTCCAGCGCCCTGAAGCTGATGCAGGAAATCATGGCCGAGCGCTATCCGAGCAACGAGTGGAACATCTACGCCGCTCAGGCCTCCGACGGCGACAACTGGAACGACGATTCGCCGATCTGCCGCGACATCCTGATCAATCAGATCATGCCGTTTGTGCAGTACTACACTTACGTGGAGATCACCCCGCGCGAACATCAGGCTCTGTGGTACGAGTACGAACGCATCGCCGAAGCCTTCTCTGACACGTTTGCCCAGCAGCAACTGGTCTCGGCCGGAGATATCTATCCGGTCTTCCGTGAACTCTTCCAGCGCAGGTTAGTGACATGACCGCCAAAGAGCAGAAGCGCCAACCCATATCCACCGGCTCCGAATGGACATTCGAGCTGATCCAGACCTACGACCGCGAAATCGCCCGGATCGCGGCCCGTTACGCGCTGGATACCTATCCCAACCAGATCGAAGTGATTACCGCCGAGCAGATGATGGACGCCTATGCCTCGGTGGGCATGCCGTTGGGTTACCACCACTGGTCCTACGGCAAACACTTCCTCAGTACCGAAAAATCCTACAGTCGCGGACAGATGGGCCTCGCCTACGAGATCGTCATCAACTCCGACCCGTGCATCGCCTATCTGATGGAAGAAAACACCATCTGCATGCAGGCGCTGGTGGTGGCTCACGCCTGCTATGGCCACAACAGTTTTTTCAAGGGCAACTACCTGTTCCGCACCTGGACCGATGCCAGTTCAATCATCGATTACCTGGTGTTCGCCAAGCAGTACATCATGCAGTGCGAAGAGCGCCACGGCATCGATGCCGTGGAAGACCTGCTCGATTCCTGCCATGCCCTGATGAATTACGGTGTCGACCGCTACAAGCGCCCGTATCCGATTTCCGCCGAAGAAGAGCGCCGGCGGCAGAAGGATCGCGAAGAGCACATGCAGAAGCAGATCAATGATCTGTGGCGCACCATTCCCAAAGGCGCGGACAAATACAGCGACAAGGACAACGCCCGCTTCCCGGCCGAACCGCAGGAAAACATCCTCTATTTCATCGAGAAACACGCGCCGCTGCTGGAACCCTGGCAGCGCGAGATCGTGCGCATCGTGCGCAAGATCGCCCAGTACTTCTATCCGCAGCGCCAGACCCAAGTCATGAACGAAGGCTGGGCAACGTTCTGGCATTACACGCTGATGAATGACCTGTATGACGAAGGCCTGGTGACCGACGGTTTCATGATGGAGTTCCTCACCTCGCACACCAGCGTGGTGTTTCAGCCTGGCTTTGACAGTCCGTACTACAGCGGCATCAACCCCTATGCATTGGGTTTCGCCATGTACCGCGACATTCGGCGCATGTGCGAAGAGCCTACCGAAGAGGATCGCCGCTGGTTCCCGGACATCGCCGGTTCCGACTGGCTGTCGACCATCAAGTTCGCCATGAGCAGTTTCAAGGATGAGAGCTTCATCCTGCAGTACCTGTCGCCCAAGGTGATCCGTGATCTAAAGCTGTTCAGCATTCTCGATGACGACCAGAAAGACGACTTGCTGGTGCCGGCCATTCATGATGAGGGCGGCTACCGCATCATCCGTGAAACCCTGGCAGCGCAATACAACCTCGGCAATCGTGAGCCGAACGTGCAGATTTACAGCATCGATCGGCGCGGTGATCGCTCGCTGACCCTGCGCCATCAGCAGCACGACCGCAAACCCTTGGGCGACTCCACCGAAGAAGTCCTCAAGCACCTGCACCGGCTCTGGGGCTTCGACATTCATCTGGAAACCCTGCAAGGCGACCAGATCATGAAAACCCATCACGTGCCGCCACGCAGTGAACACAGCGAAGGCGATTACGGCCGGCTCGATCTGGCCGTGATTCATCTTTGATCCGGTTCCGGCCTCCGAAAGTCTGACGCAAGGGTTATCCTGTCGGACTGACGGAGGTTTTTTATGCAGGTTTACAAGGTTGGCGGCGCAGTACGTGATCGCCTGTTGGGGTTGCCGGTCGCTGACATCGACAGGGTCGTGGTGGGCGCCACCACGGAGGAAATGCTCGCCAAGGGATACCGCCCGGTTGGCGCCGACTTTCCGGTGTTTCTGCACCCCAAAACCGGTGAGGAATATGCCCTCGCCCGTACGGAACGCAAGAGTGGCCGGGGTTACGGCGGCTTCACCTTCTACGCAAGTCCCGAAGTGACGCTTGAAGAAGACCTGATTCGCCGCGACCTGACGATCAATGCCATGGCCGAGGACGATCAGCTCAACCTGACCGATCCGTACCATGGTCAGCGCGATCTCGAAGCACGAATCCTGCGCCATGTATCCCCGGCATTCGCCGAAGATCCGCTCCGTGTCCTGCGTGTTGCCCGTTTTGCTGCGCGCTACGCAGGATTGGGCTTTACGGTCGCCGATGAGACCATGGACTTGATGCGCCAGCTCAGTGAGTCCGGCGAATTGCAGGCGCTGACTGCCGAACGTAGCTGGAAGGAGATTTCCCGGGCACTGATGGAAGACCACCCGCAGGTGTTCATCCAGGTCTTGCGCGACTGTGGCGCACTCAAAGAGCTAATGCCGGAAGTCGACGCCTTGTTCGGCGTGCCACAGCCAGAGACCCACCACCCGGAAATCGACACAGGCCTGCACACCCTGAGCGTGCTGGAGCAATCAGCCCTGCACAAACAACCACTGACGGTGCGCTGGGCCTGCCTGCTGCATGACCTTGGTAAAGGCCTGACGCCGGAAGAAGAATGGCCCAGGCATATCGCCCATGAGCACACCGGGCTGAAGCTGATCAAAGCGGTCAACGAGCGCTTCAAGGTCCCCAAGGACTGTCAGGAACTGGCGCTGCTGGTCGGCCAGTATCACACCCATGGGCATCGGGCGCTCGAGTTGAAAGCCTCGACGCTGTTGGAGTTGCTGCAAAGTTTCGATATCTATCGCCGGCCACAGCGCTTCGAGGAATTTATCGCCGCGTGCGAGATGGACGCCCGTGGCCGCAAGGGCCTGGAGCAGCGCAGTTATCCACAGGCGGATTATTTGCGCGGAGCGGCGAAAGCTGCGCGAGCGGTGGCGGTGCAGCCTTTGCTGGAGCAGGGATTCAAGGGGCCGGAACTGGGCGAAGCGCTGAAGCGGGAACGACTGAAGGCGTTGAAAGCCTACAAAGAGGCGGCGACAGCCTGATAAAAAACTTCGCGAGCAGGCTCGCTCCCACATGAGACCTCGATCCAATGTGGGAGCGAGCCTGCTCGCGAAAGCGCATTTGATATCACCGCAAATCCGAAGGCGTGAGCTGCTCCCCCCGCCATTCGAACGCAACCGGTGCCAACACCTGATCAATCTGCGCCTCGGCCCACAACGTCGCAAAGCTCTTGCCCACCCCCGGATGCACCCGATCCGGCGCAATCAACGACAGCGGCCACAGCACAAAGGCATTTTTCAGGATTTCAGCACGCGGCAGCATCAATCCATCGAAATTACCCACCAGATCGCCATACAGCAGCACGTCGATATCCAGCGGCAGACCTTTGCGATCCGGGGCATAACGACCGTTGTCCGCCTCGATGAATTTCAAACGGCGATCAAGCTCTATCAATGGCAGGTCCGTGTAGGCCGAGACCACAAAATTGAAGAACGGCCCGCTCTTGATGCCCACCGGTTGGCTCTCGAACACCGCCGAACAACGGATATCCACCAGGAACGTGGCCAGCGCATCGAGACCGGCGCGCAAATGGGTTTCACGCTCGATATTGCTACCGAGCCCGAGGTAGACCTGAGTCAGCGACATCCGCGCTCGATCTCCACACCCACACCACCCTTGGCCGCTGGAACGGCGCCCGGCTTGGTCAGTTTCAGTCGCACCCAAGTGATCTTGAATTCGGCCATGAGCACTTCAACCAGACGCTCGGCGAAGGTTTCGACCAGCTGGAACTGCGCCTGCTCGGCGAAGGCCTGAATGCGCGTGGAAACACTGGCGTAATCGAGCGCCAGGGTCAGGTCGTCACCGGCGGCGGCCGGGCGATTGTCCCAGGCGAAGCTCAGATCAAGACGCAGGCACTGACGGATGCCGCGCTCCCAGTCGTAGGCACCGATCACGGTGTCGACTTCCAGGCCCTCGATAAACACTCTGTCCAAGCACTTCTCTCCGCTGCACGACAAGGGCGCGATGCGCCGTTAGAATCAGGGCGTCCTCGCCCGGAATAGTTAGCATGTTTTGGTTACTGGCGATTCTCGCCTACCTGCTCGGCTCGCTGTCCTTTGCCATTTTGCTCAGCCGCCTGACCGGAAATCCGGATCCGCGAATGAGTGGCTCGGGTAATGCCGGCGCCACCAACATGCTGCGCCTGGCCGGTCGCAAACTGGCGATCCTGACCCTGCTCGGTGATCTGTGCAAAGGCCTGCTGCCGGTGCTGATCGCCTCGGGCGCGGGCCTTTCAATGCAGGATCAGGCCTGGATTGGTGTGTGCGCCGTGATCGGTCACCTGTTCCCTTTGTACTTTCGCTTTCGTGGCGGCAAAGGCGTTGCCACTGCCGCCGGCATGCTGCTCGGCCTGTATCCACCCGCCGCGCTGCTGGCAGTATGTGCCTGGCTACTGACGTTTTACCTGACCCGCACCAGCTCGCTGGCGGCGCTGATTGCCACGCCACTGACCCTGCCGTTGCTGGCCTGGCAGGAGCCGGAAGCCTTGCTGCCAATGAGCGCGCTGACCTTGCTGATTGTCTGGCGCCATCGCGGCAATCTACGCGACCTGTTTGCCGGGCGCGAACGGCATTTCTGACTGCCGTCCATGAGCGTCGCTCATTACAGCGCCGACAACTGCTCCATTGGCCAGCGTGCCTGCACGGTGATTGCCAGACTTTCCTGCTGACCGGCCTTCAGGCGCTGGCAACCGGCAAATGCGATCATCGCGCCATTGTCGGTGCAGAACTCCGGGCGCGCATAGAACACATCACCCTTCATATCGCCGAGCATCTTTTCCAGCGAAACCCGCAACGCCTTGTTGGCGCTGACGCCGCCGGCAATCACCAGTCGCTTCATGCCTGCCTGTTTCAGGGCGCGCTTGCACTTGATGGTCAAAGTCTCCACCACGGCCTGCTGGAACGCCAGCGCGATGTCGCAACGGGCTTGCTCGCCGTCGTCCCCGGCGCTGACGCATTGCTGCCAGGTATTGAGGGCGAAGGTTTTCAAGCCGCTGAAACTGAAGTCCAGACCCGGGCGATCACACATCGGACGCGGAAAGGTGAAACGTCCTGCGACGCCCTTCTCGGCCAGCTTGGCGATTTCCGGCCCGCCGGGGTAATTGAGGCCCATCATCTTCGCGGTTTTGTCGAAAGCTTCGCCGGCCGCATCGTCGAGCGTCTCGCCGAGCAGGCTGTATTGGCCAATGCCGTCGACCTGAACCAACTGGGTATGACCACCGGAAACCAACAAAGCGACGAACGGAAATTCCGGCGGTTTCGGTTCCAGCATCGGCGCCAGCAAGTGGCCTTCCATGTGGTGCACACCGAGAGCCGGAATGCCCCAGGCAAACGCCAGCGCCTGCGCGCAGGAAGCACCGACCAGCAACGCGCCGACCAGGCCAGGACCTGCGGTATAGGCGATTGCATCGATCTCGGTCGGCACACAGTCGGCCTCGGCCAACACCTGACGGATCAAGGGCAGCATGCGTTTGACGTGGTCACGCGAGGCCAGCTCCGGCACCACACCGCCATAGACACGGTGCAGGTCGATCTGACTGAACAGCGCGTCGGCCAGCAGACCGCGTTCACTGTCATACAATGCGACGCCGGTTTCGTCGCAGGAGGTTTCTAATCCCAGTACTAGCATGGGTTTGCGCCTTGTTTAGGCTGAATTCGAAGGCGCGCATAATAGTCGCCACGTGATGCCCCGACCAGCGGTTTTCGATCAGAGGCTTTGCATTCCGAGCGATGAGGGGTTAACATCCGCAACCCTTAAAAACCGACGTCTTCAAGTGCTCTTTTGCCGCGAGGATGTTGACCCCGGTAATGAATGAAGGTAGCTCTGGATGCCAGCCGTCAAAGTAAAAGAGAACGAACCCTTCGACGTAGCTCTGCGTCGTTTCAAGCGCTCCTGCGAAAAAGCCGGTGTACTGGCTGAAGTTCGTAGCCGCGAATTTTACGAGAAGCCAACTTCTGAGCGTAAGCGCAAGGCAGCAGCCGCTGTTAAGCGTCACGCCAAGAAAGTTCAGCGCGAACAGCGCCGCGCCGTTCGTCTGTACTAATCCACAGACGTTCGTAGCAAGCTTCTTGCCTAAGCCCGGCCCTCAGCCGGGCTAATGGCATTTGCGTAAAACGCTTGATGCTTCACCGTCGACGCCGCCGATGCGACCGAGACAAATCTGCTTCACCGCGTCAGGCCTGGCTCTTTTGCCAGCGGTGCACGTCTTTTCTGACGAGCCTTTCAAGGCTACTGACGAGCACACCCACTGATTCCTCTTACGACGATCAGCCCAAGGCACCTGCATGCGTGCCCGCTTTATTGAGCTATCCGAGGTCGATAATCGGCCGTCAGCGGATTCAGCGCAACACTTTCACATAGTCGAAGACTGATAGGTACTAACGTCAGTGGATTTTCGGCAGATACACTTCCCGACAGCGATTCCGCAGACGACACCGGTCGAGCCGCACTTTTTGTGCGTTTCCAGCAATGGCCCGCGTCCGACGGCCTGTCGCAACGGATTTATTGCAGCGCAGACGACGAGAACGCCATGGCCGGGCTGATTCCCCAGAGCTTCATTGACGACCTGCTGAACCGCACCGACATCGTCGACGTGGTCAGCTCGCGCGTGCAATTGAAGAAGGCCGGTAAGAACTACACCGCCTGCTGCCCGTTCCATAAAGAGAAAACCCCGTCATTCAGCGTCAGCCCCGACAAACAGTTCTATTACTGCTTCGGTTGCGGCGCCGGCGGCAACGCCCTCGGCTTTCTCATGGATCACGACAATCTGGATTTCCCCCAGGCTGTCGAAGATCTGGCAAAAGCCGCCGGCATGGAAATCCCCCGCGAAGAAAGCGGTCGCGAGCGCAAGCCGCGCCAGCCGACCGATTCGCCGCTGTACCCGCTGCTGACCGCCGCCGCTGATTTTTACCGGCAGGCACTCAAGAGTCATCCGTCGCGCAAGGCTGCGGTGGATTACCTCAAGGGGCGCGGGCTGACGGGCGAGATCGCTCGGGATTTCGGCCTCGGTTTTGCGCCGCCGGGCTGGGACAACCTGCTCAAGCATCTGAGCAGCGACACCCTGCAACAGAAAGCCATGATCGAAGCCGGCCTGCTGATCGAGAACGCCGAAACCGGCAAGCGTTACGATCGCTTCCGCGATCGCGTGATGTTCCCGATCCGCGACACCCGCGGACGAATCATCGCCTTCGGCGGCCGCGTACTGGGCGACGACAAGCCCAAGTACCTGAACTCACCGGAAACACCGGTATTCCATAAAGGCCAGGAACTCTACGGCCTTTATGAAGCACGCAAAAATAATCGCAACCTCGACGAAATCATCGTCGTCGAGGGTTACATGGACGTCATCGCCCTCGCCCAGCAAGGCTTGCGCAATGCCGTCGCCACGCTGGGTACCGCGACCAGCGAAGAACACCTCAAGCGCTTGTTCCGCGTCGTCCCGAACGTGTTGTTCTGCTTCGACGGCGACCAGGCCGGCCGCAACGCAGCCTGGCGTGCACTGGAAGCGACCCTGCCGTGCCTGCAGGACGGTCGTCGCGCGCGGTTCCTGTTTTTGCCCGAAGGCGAAGACCCGGACACCCTGGTTCGCGCGGAAGGCACCGACGCATTCAAGGCGCGCATCAATCAGCACGCGCAGCCGCTGGCCGATTATTTTTTCCAGCAACTGACCGAAGAATCCGACCCGCGCTCTCTTGAGGGCAAGGCGCACATGGCCACCCTCGCCGCACCATTGATCGACAAGGTGCCGGGCGCAAACCTGCGTATTCTCATGCGTCAGCGCCTGACCGAAATCACTGGCCTGAGCAGCGAAACCGTCAGCCAATTGGTTCAGAGTGCGCCGCAGGAAGCACCGCCCGCCTACGATCCGGGCTTCGATTATGACGCCATGCCGGACTACAGCGACTACCATCAGCCGCAGGCGCAGGACATGTATGTGCCGCAGCAGGAATGGACGCCGAAGAAACCCGGCGCCGGCGGCAAGAAGTGGGACAAGAAACCGTGGGACAAGAACGGCAAGCGTGGTGGCGATCGCGAACAGCAGCGCCCGCGTACGCCGATTGGCGTTGAATCGCCAACCCTGACGGCACTGCGAACATTGCTCCATCATCCGCAACTGGCCAAGCGCGTCGAAGACGCCGGGCACATTGCCGATGAAAATCAGACCAACGCCCAGCTGCTTGTGGCGCTGCTCGAAGCCGTACAGAAGAATCCCAAGCTAAACTCATTTCAGCTGATCGCGCGATGGCACGGTACTGAACAGGGTCGCTTACTCAAGGCGCTGGCAGAAAAGGAATGGCTGATTGACGGAGATAACCTTGAACAACAGTTTTTCGACACCATTACTAGCTTGTCCGCCCGCCAACGCGAGCGAAATCTCGAACAGTTACTCAGGAAAGCGCGGCAAAGCGAACTGAGCGTCGAAGAGAAAAATCAACTGCGCGACCTTTTAAGTCGCAATGTTTCCGCATCAAACCCGACCTCAACTGGCGCGTGAGGTCATAGCTCAGGTATAATCCTCGGCTTGTTTTTTGCCCGCCAAGACCTTCAGTGGATAGGGTGTTATGTCCGGAAAAGCGCAACAGCAGTCTCGTATTATTGAGTTGATCAAACTGGGTCGTGAGCAGAAGTATCTGACTTACGCCGAGGTCAACGACCACCTGCCCGAGGATATTTCAGATCCGGAGCAGGTGGAAGACATCATCCGCATGATTAACGACATGGGGATCCCCGTACACGAGAGTGCTCCGGATGCGGACGCCCTTATGTTGGCCGACGCCGATACCGACGAGGCCGCTGCGGAAGAAGCAGCCGCTGCGTTGGCGGCGGTGGAGACCGATATCGGTCGCACCACTGACCCGGTGCGCATGTACATGCGTGAAATGGGTACGGTCGAGCTTCTGACCCGTGAAGGCGAAATCGAAATCGCCAAGCGGATCGAAGAAGGCATTCGTGAAGTTATGAGCGCGATTGCGCACTTCCCAGGCACGGTTGACCACATTCTCTCCGAGTACACCCGCGTCACCACCGAAGGTGGTCGCCTGTCCGACGTCCTGAGCGGTTATATCGACCCGGACGACGGCATCGCGCCGCCTGCGGCAGAAGTGCCGCCGCCGGTTGACCCGAAAGCCGTCAAGGCCGACGACGATACCGACGACGATGATGCCGAATCTTCCGACGATGAAGAAGAAGCCGAAAGCGGTCCGGATCCGGTCATCGCTGCGCAGCGCTTCGGTGCCGTCGCCGACCAGATGGAAATCACCCGCAAGGCCCTGAAAAAGCACGGTCGTCACAACAAGGCAGCCGTTGCCGAGTTGCTGGCCCTGGCCGAGCTGTTCATGCCGATCAAACTGGTGCCGAAGCAATTCGAAGCCCTGGTCGAGCGTGTACGCAGTGCCCTGGATCGCCTGCGTCAGCAAGAGCGCGCGATCATGCAGCTGTGCGTACGTGATGCACGTATGCCGCGCGCCGATTTCCTGCGTCAGTTCCCGGGCAACGAAGTCGACGAAAGCTGGTCCGACGCCCTGGCCAAAGGCAAGAGCAAGTACGCCGAAGCCATCGGTCGCGTGCAGCCGGACATCATCCGTTGCCAGCAGAAGCTGATTGCGCTGGAAACCGAGACCGGCCTGACCATCGCAGAAATCAAGGACATCAACCGTCGCATGTCGATCGGTGAGGCCAAGGCCCGCCGCGCGAAAAAAGAGATGGTTGAAGCCAACCTGCGTCTGGTGATCTCGATCGCCAAGAAGTACACCAACCGCGGCCTGCAATTCCTCGATCTGATCCAGGAAGGCAACATCGGCCTGATGAAGGCGGTGGACAAGTTCGAATACCGTCGCGGTTACAAGTTCTCGACTTATGCCACCTGGTGGATCCGTCAGGCGATCACTCGCTCGATCGCCGACCAGGCGCGCACCATCCGTATCCCGGTGCACATGATCGAGACGATCAACAAGCTCAACCGTATTTCCCGGCAGATGTTGCAGGAAATGGGTCGCGAACCGACTCCGGAAGAGCTGGGCGAACGCATGGAAATGCCTGAGGACAAGATCCGCAAGGTACTGAAGATCGCCAAAGAGCCGATCTCCATGGAAACCCCGATCGGTGATGACGAAGACTCCCATCTGGGCGACTTCATCGAAGACTCGACCATGCAGTCGCCAATCGATGTCGCCACAGTGGAAAGCCTGAAGGAAGCGACTCGCGAAGTGCTGTCCGGCCTCACTGCCCGTGAAGCCAAGGTACTACGCATGCGTTTCGGTATCGACATGAACACCGACCACACGCTCGAAGAGGTGGGCAAACAGTTTGACGTAACGCGTGAGCGGATCCGTCAGATCGAAGCCAAGGCGCTGCGCAAGCTGCGCCACCCGACGCGAAGCGAGCATCTGCGCTCCTTCCTCGACGAGTGATACCAGAACCCCCGGCCCAGGCCGGGGGTTTTGTTTTATGGCAGATTAAATTCCCCGCTCCGCCCTCCCCGTCGCTTACCCCGTCTACACTCGAAACAATCATCCCAAGCCCTGACGAGAGCGTTATGCCCAGACTGGCGCCCGTGCTTTTTCTGCTGTCATTGATGATCTGCACCGCCACGGCTGACGCGCTGACTCTCACCGATGAAGAACGCAGCTGGCTGGCGGCTCACCCTGACTTGCGCCTGGGTGTTGATGCATCGTGGCCGCCCTTCGAGTTCCGTGACGATCAGAACCGCTATCAGGGCCTGGCTGCCGACTATATCGAGGTGATCCGTGAACGTCTGGCAATCAAGCTGACGCCCATCGAGCCCGCAAGCTGGACAGTGGTGCTGGAGCAGGTGAAAAAAGGCAAGATCGATTTGCTGCCGGGAATCATGTCCACGCCGGAACGCCAGAATTACCTGTCATTTACCCGGCCGTATCTCGACTTCCCGATCGTCATTCTGGCCCATGTCGGCGGGGCCCAGCCGCGCAAACTCGACGACCTGTACGGTCTGAAAATCGCCGTAGTGGAAAACTACGCTCCCCACGAACTGCTGCGCACTCACCATCCCGATCTGAATCTGGTGGCCATGCCCAATGTCAGTTCGGCGCTGCAAGCCCTGGCGACCGATGAAGTGGACGCGGTGGTCGGCGATCTGGCTTCCAGCGTGTGGAGCCTGCGCCAGCTCAAACTCGACGGCCTCTACGTCAGCGGCGAAACCCCGTATCGCTATCAACTGGCGATGGCCGTGCCCCGCGACAACAAGATGTTGGTGGGCATTCTCGATAAAGTCCTGGCCGACATGACACCGGCGGAAATCAGCAGCATTCAGGAACATTGGGTCGGTAATGTGCTCGACCACCGCACATTCTGGTCAGATCTGCTGATGTATGGCCTGCCCGGTCTGTTGTTGTTGATGACGGTGCTGGCCGTGGTGATTCGCATCAACCGCCGCCTGAGCTCGGAAATCTCCCGGCGCATCGACCTCGAACAGGAATTGCGCAGCAGCGAATATCACTACCGCGGTCTGGTGGAGAGCTTGTCGGCGATCGCTTGGGAAGCGCGGATGAGCGACTTCACCTACAGCTATGTTTCGCCCCATGCTGAAGACCTGCTCGGGTATCCACAGTCTCACTGGCTGATTCCGGGTTTCTGGCACAACATCATTCACCCCGCCGACCTGACCCGCACGCAAAACTATTGCAGGGAAGCGCTGCGCCAGGGCCGCGATCACATCGTCGACTATCGCGTGATCACCGCCGACGGCCGCTGCCTGTGGGTGCGCGACATTGTCAGCCTGATCGAGCATGGCCACGAACCGGTGATGCGCGGGTTGATGATCGATATCAGCGAAATCAAACGCACCGAAGAAGCGCTGCGGCTGTCCGAGCAGAAGTTCGCTTCGGTGTTTGAGCAATGCCCGGACATTCTGGTGATTGCGCGCCTGTCCGACGGCTGCCTGCTGGAGGTTAACGAGGCCTTCGAAGAGCAGATCGGCCTCAGGGCCGAGGAGGTGATCGGCCAGACCGCCACCAACCTCAATATCTGGGGCATCCCCGGGGTGGGGCCGGGCCTCTTGCAGCGTTTGCAGGCCGGCAGCATCCGTAATCTGGAAATGCCCTTTCGCCGCAACAACGGCCAACTGTTCACCGGGCTGATTTCCGCCGAGCCCTTCGACCTCGATACCACACCGGCGCTGGTGGTTGTAGTACGCGACATCAGCCAGCTCAAGGAAACCCAACAGCAACTGCAAACCTCTGAAGAAAAATTCGCCAAGGCTTTCCATGCGTCGCCCGACGGCCTGTTGCTGTCGCGCCAGAGCGACGGCCTGCTGCTGGAGGTTAACGAAGGTTTCAGCCGCATCACCGGTTTCAACAGCGCCATGTCGGTGGATCGGTCGACACTGGACCTGGGTATCTGGGTCAACCTCAACGAACGCAAGCAGATGCTCGATCTGCTAAAGCGCGACGGGCTTGTACGCGACTTCACTTGCCACATCCGTCGCAGCGACGGGCAGATTCGCCTGTGCGAAGTGTCCAGTCGACCGCTGCCGATCGGCGACGAGGATTGCATGCTGACCATCGCCCGCGACATCACCGAACGCCATCTCATGCAGGAAAAACTGCAGCAGGCCGCGACCGTTTTCGAGAGCACCGCCGAGGGCGTGTTGATCACCGATACTCAACAACACATCAGCGCCGTCAATCGCGCATTCACCGAAATCACCGGTTACAGCGAAAGTGAAGCGCTGGGCCACACGCCACGCTTGCTGGCGTCAGGGCTGCATGACAGCGCTTTCTACGCGGCGATGTGGCACCAATTGACTGACGAAGGCCACTGGCAAGGCGAGATTTCCAACCGGCGCAAGAACGGCGAGCTGTACCCGAGCTGGCTGACCATCAGCGCCGTGCGCAATCGCGACAAGTTCATCACTCACTTCGTCGCGGTGTTCGCCGATATTTCCAGCCTCAAGCATGCCCAGGCCAAGCTCGATTACCAGGCTCACCACGACCCCCTCACCGGTTTGCCCAACCGCACCTTGTTCGAGAGTCGCCTGCAAATGGCCCTGACCAGCCAGCAGGAAAATGGCGGCCAGGGCGCGGTGCTGTTTCTCGATCTCGACCGCTTCAAACACATCAACGACAGCCTCGGCCACCCGGTCGGCGACCTGTTGCTCAAGGGCATTGCCGTGCGCTTGAAAGAACAATTGCGCGATATCGACACGGTCGCGCGATTGGGCGGTGACGAATTCATCATCCTGTTGCCAGGCTTGCAGCAAGCCAGTGACGCCGACAACATCGCGACGAAACTGCTCAACTGCTTCGGTGCGCCGTTCCAGGCCGGCGAACACGAGTTTTTTATCAGCGCGAGCATCGGCACCAGCCTTTATCCCCGCGACGGCTGCGATGTCGCCACACTGGTGAAAAACGCCGACGCGGCGATGTACCGCTCCAAAGCCAAGGGGCGTAACCGCGTCGAAAGCTACACCCGCGACCTCACCGCCCAGGCCAGCGAGCGCGTAGCGCTGGAACACGAACTGCGCCGCGCCATCGAGCGCGATGAGCTGTTTCTCTGTTACCAACCGAAAATCAGCCTGGTCGACCACAGTCTGGTCGGTGCAGAGGCGCTGATTCGCTGGCGCCACCCAACCTTCGGCGACGTGCCGCCCGAGCATTTCATTCCGCTGGCCGAAGAGAACGGCATGATCCTGCAGATCGGTGACTGGGTGCTGGAGACCGCTTGCCGGCAAATGTTCGAGTGGAGCCGAATCTACCAACCGCTGGGGCCGCTCTCGGTGAACCTCGCTGGCGCGCAGCTGCGTCAGCCGAACCTGTTGGTGCGCATCGAGCAACTGCTCAAGGACAACCGCCTCAGGCCGGATTTACTGCAACTGGAAATTACCGAGAATTTCATCATGAGTCAGGCCGAAGAGGCGCTGGCAGTGCTGCACCAGCTCAAACACCTCGGCGTGCAACTGGCGATCGATGACTTCGGCACCGGCTACTCCTCGCTCAGCTATCTCAAACGCCTGCCGCTGGACATCCTCAAGATCGACCAGTCCTTCGTCCGCGGACTGCCTGACGACCCCCACGACGCAGCGATCGTACGCGCCATCATCGCGCTCGGTCGCAGCATGCAATTCACCGTGATTGCCGAAGGCGTGGAAACCCAGGCGCAACAACAATTCCTCGCCGCAGAAGGTTGTGAACAGATCCAGGGCTACATCGTCAGCCTGCCGCTGCCCCCGGACGAATTCGCCGCGACGTTTCTGCATGTAACCGTATCGGATTTTTCGGATAGCACAGCCGCGAAACCGTCGCTATAATCCGCGGCCTACTGAGGGCCTATAGCTCAGTTGGTTAGAGCAGAGGACTCATAATCCTTTGGTCCACGGTTCGAGTCCGTGTGGGCCCACCAAATTGAAAAGCCGCGCTTGATGCGCGGCTTTTTTGTGGGCGAGTGGTTGGGTTTCGTCTTGGCGGGCGCAACGTTCTGGAACTGCGCAAGAAAATCCGTTTGAGAGAACGCAGAAAGCCCCAACGCGATTGTCCCTGTACCATCCTTAACCTGATTGTCCCATGCCACCGGAGTCCCCCTTGCCAGACACCCGCCAACCCATGCTCGACGAAATCGACCGCCAGCTAATCGCCGCGCTGCAAATCAACGCCCGCGAAAGCGTGGCCATGCTCGCCCGTCAGCTAGGCATTGCTCGCACGACGGTGACGTCGCGCCTGGCCCGGCTGGAAAAGGCCAGAGTGATCACCGGTTATGGCGTGCGTCTTGGTCAGCGTGTGGTCGATGGTGGCTTGCAGGCGTACGTCGGGATCAAGGTGCAGCCGCGTTCCGGCAAGGACGTGCTGCGGCGCTTGAGTGCGATGGCGCAGGTGCAGCAGTTGTGCGCAGTGAGTGGCGAGTTTGATTATGTGGCGTGGTTGCGCACCGACTCGCCGGAGCAGCTCGATCAGTTGCTGGATCAGATTGGCAGCGTCGATGGGGTGGAGAAGACCACGACGTCGATCATTCTGAGCAGCAAGATTGATCGGGGGCAGCCGGTTTAAGATTTTGATCGAGCTTCTCGGGTGAATTTCAGAGCCTCTTCGCGAGCAGGCTCGCTCCCACATTTTGGTCGGTATGCAGCCTGCAATCGTCAGTCTGCACAACAATCAGGCAAAACGACGACACATTGCGCCTTATTAACGCGCTCCACGCTCCCTAGAATGGCTGACATCTTTTCCTATACTCAGACGCGAACCCTGCGTCGGGTCGCCAACAAGGTCAGCCATGAACAAGAACAACCGCCATCCTGCAGACGGAAAAAAACCTGTCACCATTTTCGGTCCGGACTTTCCGTTCGCGTTTGACGACTGGATCGAGCATCCCGCCGGGCTGGGGAGCATTCCTGAGCAGCACCATGGCGCTGAGGTGGCGATTGTCGGGGCGGGCATTGCCGGTCTGGTGGCTGCGTATGAACTGATGAAACTCGGTTTGAAGCCAGTGGTGTACGAGGCGTCGAAACTCGGCGGTCGTCTGCGCTCGCAAGCCTTCAACGGTACCGACGCCATCGTCGCCGAGCTTGGCGGCATGCGCTTTCCAGTGTCCTCCACGGCGTTCTATCACTACGTGGACAAGCTCGGCCTCGAAACCAAGCCTTTCCCCAACCCGCTGACCGGTGCTTCGGGCAGTACCGTGATCGATCTGGAAGGCGAAACCTATTACGCCGAAAGCCTGAAGGATCTTCCTGCATTGTTCCAGGAAGTCGCTGACGCCTGGGCAGATGCGCTGGAAGCCGGTTCGCAGTTCTCCGATATCCAGCAAGCCATTCGCGATCGCGATGTGCCGCGCCTGAAAGAGCTGTGGAACAAGCTGGTGCCGCTGTGGGACGACCGGACCTTTTATGACTTCGTCGCCACCTCGAAAGCCTTTGCCAAATTGTCGTTCCAGCATCGCGAAGTGTTCGGGCAGGTCGGTTTCGGCACCGGCGGCTGGGATTCGGACTTCCCCAATTCGATGCTGGAAATCTTCCGCGTGGTGATGACCAATTGCGACGATCACCAACACCTGGTGGTCGGTGGCGTCGAGCAGGTGCCACAGGGCATTTGGCGCCATGTGCCGGAGCGCTGTGTGCACTGGCCGGCCGGCACCAGCCTGAAATCCCTGCACCGTGGCGCGCCGCGTTCCGGCGTGAAGAAAATTGCTCACGCACCGGAGGGCCGTTTCGCCGTTACCGACAACAACGGTGACACCCGCGAATACGCCGCCGTCCTGACAACCTGCCAGAGCTGGCTGCTGACCACTCAGATCGAATGCGATGAAACCCTGTTCTCGCAGAAGATGTGGATGGCCCTCGACCGCACGCGCTACATGCAGTCGTCGAAAACCTTCGTGATGGTCGACCGGCCATTCTGGAAAGACAAGGATCCGGAGACCGGCCGCGACGTGATGAGCATGACCCTCACCGATCGCCTGACCCGTGGCACCTATCTGTTCGACAACGGCGACGACAAGCCGGGGGTGATCTGCCTGTCGTACTCGTGGATGAGCGACGCGTTGAAAATGCTCCCGCATCCGGTGGAAAAACGTGTTGAGCTGGCGTTGAACGCGCTGAAAAAGATCTACCCGAAAGTAGACATTGCCGCGCGGATCATCGGCGACCCGATCACCGTGTCGTGGGAAGCCGATCCGTATTTCCTCGGTGCCTTCAAAGGCGCCCTGCCCGGCCATTACCGCTACAACCAGCGCATGTACGCGCACTTCATGCAGGACGACATGCCGGCCGAGCAGCGCGGGATTTTCATCGCCGGCGACGACGTGTCATGGACACCGGCGTGGGTCGAAGGCGCAGTGCAGACTTCGCTCAACGCGGTGTGGGGCATCATGAAACATTTCGGCGGATCCACACATAAAGAGAACCCCGGCCCGGGTGATGTGTTCAAAGACATCGGCCCTATCGCCCTGCCCGAGTAAGAGGATTCCCCGATGCGCGTAGCCGTTTACCAATGTCCACCGCTGCCACTGGACCCCGCCGCCAACCTGCATCGCCTGCATCAAGTAGCGATGGAGGCCAAAGGCGCCGATCTGCTGGTGCTGCCGGAGATGTTCATGACCGGCTACAACATCGGCGCCGAAGCGGTCAGCACGCTGGCCGAGGTCTATAACGGTGAATGGGCGCAGCAGATCGGCCGGATTGCCAAGGCTGCGGGTCTGGCGATCGTCTACGGCTACCCGGAGCGCACCGCCGACGGGCAGATCTACAACGCCGTGCAACTGATCGACGCCCACGGCGAGCGCCTGTGCAACTATCGAAAGTCGCATCTGTTCGGCGACCTCGATCGGTCGATGTTCAGCTCCGGCGAAGCGGAGTTGCCGGTGGTTGAGCTGAACGGCTGGAAGCTCGGCTTCCTGATCTGCTACGACCTGGAGTTTCCGGAAAACGCGCGGCGCCTGGCCTTGGCCGGCGCCGAGCTGATCGTGGTGCCGACGGCCAACATGATTCCGTTCGATTTCGTTGCCGATGTCACCGTGCGTGCCCGCGCCTTCGAAAACCAGTGCTACGTGGCTTACGCCAATTACTGCGGACATGAAGGCGATATCCAGTATTGCGGGCAAAGCAGCATTGCCGCGCCGGACGGCAGCCGCATCGCTCTGGCAGGTCTGGACGAGGCGTTGATCGTCGGCGAACTGGACCGACAACTGATGAACGATTCACGCCAGGCCAATCGCTATCTCAGCGATCGCCGCCCGGAGCTTTACGGCGCGCTCAACCGCCGCTAATCCGCTAGCATGGGCACTTCACTGTTCTGGAAGTGCCCATGCCCGCGCCGACTCATCCCCGCCCCCACTCTGAAACCCTGGCCAACGGCCTGCGCGTGACCCTGCGCCACGTGCCCGGTCTCAAGCGCAGCGCTGCCGCGTTGCGCGTGGCGGCCGGCAGCCATGACGTGCCATTGGCATGGCCGGGGCTGGCGCATTTTCTCGAGCATTTGCTGTTTCTCGGCACCGAGCGTTTTCCCACAGACGAAGGGCTGATGGCCTACGTGCAACGTCACGGCGGCCAAGTGAATGCCAGCACCCGTGAGCGCACCACGGATTTTTTCTTCGAGTTGCCTGTGTCGTCCTTCAGCGGGGGGCTCGAGCGTCTGTCAGACATGCTCGCCCGGCCACGGATGAATCGGGACGATCAACTGCGTGAACGGGAAGTGCTGCAGGCGGAGTTTGTCGCCTGGTCGCAGGATCCGACAGCGCAACAGCAGTTTGCCTTGTATGAAGGTTTACCAGCGGAGCACCCGCTGCGTGGGTTTCATGCGGGTAATCGGGACAGCTTGCAGGTCGAATCGCCTGGGTTTCAGTCGGCGCTGAAAGATCTCCATCAGCGCTTTTATCGAACCGGGCAAATGAGCCTGAGTCTGGTCGGGCCACAAAGTATCGATGAGCTTCGGGAGCTGGCGCAGCAATTCGCAGCGGTGTTGCCGATTGGGGATAAAGTTGCCCAGGCCGCACCGCCACCGTTGGCAGTGAACAGTTATCAACAGGTCGGCGCTCACGCGAACCTGTTATTCGCTTTCGACGCGTTGCCCGAGTCATCCGCCGAGGCGATGGCTTTTCTCTGTCATTGGTTGAATAGCGCAAAACCTGGTGGATTGCTCGCATACCTGCATCAACAGAATCTGGCTGACAGCCTGAAAGCCACGCCGCTCTACCAGTTCGCCGGCCAAGCGCTGCTGCATCTTCAATTCAATGCTGGCGGCGACCGCCTGGATACCATTCGCGAACACCTGCTGGACTGGCTGAGCTTCTTCGCCCAGCAGGACTGGACGCCGTTGCGCGAGGAATACGCCGCCCTGCTTCAGCGCCAGCAGCACGTCAGCGGCGCGTTGCAACTGGCGCGCTTAGACATTGAGCAGCAAGCATTCGGCCTGTCCGAATCCGGCGCTGCCGCACTTGAGCACATCCTCCGCGAAATCGCTGTTGTGGATAACTTCAGCGATCATTGGCACCTGCCCGCCGCCAACCCTTTCCTGCGCGCCAGTGAACCGCTGGCCAACGCCGGACTGATTCGCGGCCAGACCAGCGCCCACCGTGGCCTGCGCACCTTCGCCCAGGATCGCTCGCGCAGTCGTCGCGAGCGATCGCCGATGCAGTTCAGCCAGGCCCTGCCGGACAACAGCGATGAGGGCGCGATTTACCTGCGCTGGCAGGTCGCGACCGCGGCCAGCGCCGATCTGCGCGCAAGATTGCAGCGCAGTCTGCGCCAGACCCGACAGGATGCGTCCGAAGCCGGGGTGGACTTGTCTTTCAGCGCCGCAGGTAACCAATGCCTGCTGAAAATGAGCGGATTACAGGAACCGATGCCCAGCGTCCTCGAGCATGCGCTGAAATGTCTGACGATGATCGGCGCCGATTCGCCGCGCGACGAGGTGCAGATACCGTCGATGCCGATCCGCCAACTACTCGAAGCGTTGCCAGAGAAATCCCTGCCCACGATTGAAACCAGCGATGACGCCAATCAGCTGTGGACAACTTCGCGCTGGGACGGCCTCGCTCTAGGCCTTAATCAACAAACCCAATCAGCCTTGGGCCTGGCGCTGAGCCGCATTCCCGGCACACCGGACAATCAACTACCGGTGACACCGATCACCCAAGGCCAGTACCACTGGAGCCAGATCAACACGGCCTCCAGCGAACACGCCTTGCTGCTGATCTGCCCGACAGCCAGCCGCAACTTCGCTGATGAAGCAGCGTGGCGCCTTCTGGCTCAGTTGTGCCAGACGCCTTTCTATCAGCGCCTGCGCGTCGAGCTGCAATTGGGGTACGCCGTGTTCAGCGCGCTGCGCCAGTTGCACGGCATGACCGCGATTGTCTTTGGCGTGCAATCGCCGACGAACCCGGCGGGCAAGTTGCTCGAATACATTCAGGAGTTCTTCAACAGCATTCCCGCGTTGATCGAAACGCTCGATGAAGCAAGCCTCGAGCAACAGCGTCAAAGCCTCGCCGATCAATTCGACGACACCACACTGTCCACCAAGGATGCCGCCGAACTCCTCTGGCAAGGCAAGCCTGTCGGCCATTCGTCGGATTACCGGGAGCAGTTGGTCACGGCGATCCGGCAACTCGATCGCCAGGCTTTGCTGGCCGCTGCGCAGCGCCTGATCAATGCCGAGGGTGGCTGGCATTGCCTGGCCAATGAATCGATGCCGGGCACACCGTGGCAAGCGGCAAACTGATCATTACCGAGGCTGCAAGGAGCTTTCTCAAAGATTCACGGGTCACGGCGTTGAAATTTTGAGTAACATAGCCGCCTAACTAATTGGAACATCACCGCGCTGCCGTGGACTATAACTATGGATAGCGCTATCCCAACCCTCAGAAGGAGACATCTCATGGCCTGGACCAAACCTGCTTACACCGACCTGCGTATCGGCTTCGAAGTCACCATGTACTTCGCCAGCCGCTGAGTTCTGCCTACGCAGAATCGCAGTGCAACGCCTCGGCTCGCCGAGGCGTTTTATTTTCCGCGTTGAAATGATGGAGCGTTCATGTTCGTCCAGATTCTGGGTTCGGCCGCCGGTGGCGGTTTTCCGCAGTGGAACTGCAACTGCGTCAACTGCGCAGGCTTTCGCGACGGCAGCCTGAATGCCAAGGCCCGCACCCAATCGTCCATCGCCATTTCCGATGACGGCGTGAACTGGGTGCTGTGCAATGCCTCGCCGGACATCCGCGCGCAACTGCAAAGCTTCGCCCCGATGCAACCGGGCCGGGCGCTGCGCGACACCGGCATCAGCGCGATCATCCTGATGGACAGCCAGATCGACCACACCACCGGCCTGCTCAGTCTGCGCGAAGGCTGCCCGCATCAGGTGTGGTGCACGGACATGGTTCACGAAGACCTGAGCACCGGTTTTCCCCTGTTCAAGATGCTCACCCACTGGAACGGCGGGCTGGACTGGAACCGTATCGAGCTCGACCAGAGCTTCACCGTAGCCGCCTGCCCGAATCTGCGTTTCACCCCGTTGCCGTTGCGCAGCGCCGCGCCGCCGTATTCGCCGCACCGTTTCGATCCGCATCCGGGCGACAACATCGGTTTGATCGTTGAAGACCTCAACACTGGCGGCAAGCTGTTCTACGCGCCGGGACTGGGCAAGGTCGATGCGCCGTTGCTGGAAATCATGGCGGGCAGCGATTGCCTGCTGGTCGACGGCACGCTGTGGGATGACGATGAAATGCAGCGCCGTGGCGTCGGCACCCGCACCGGTCGCGAGATGGGCCATCTGGCACAGAACGGCGCCGGCGGCATGCTCGAAGTGCTGGAGCAGTTGCCCGAGCAACGCAAGGTGCTTATCCACATCAACAACACCAACCCGATCCTCGACGAGGATTCGCCGGAGCGTGCCGAGCTGGCGCGGCGTAATGTTGAAGTGGCGTTCGACGGCATGAGTATCGTGTTGTAGCGACCGGCCACTTCGCGAGCAAGCTCGCTCCCACATTGGCTCTGTGGCGTACACAAAACCTGTGGGAGCTGGCTTGCCAGCGATGACGTCCTGACAGACACCACAGAATCCAACGGTTGTTCCCCGGAGAACCGCAATGACCGACACCCCGCTGTCCCCCGCCGAATTCGAAGCGGCCCTGCGCGCCAAGGGCGCCTACTACCACATCTACCACCCTTACCACGTGGCGATGTACGAAGGCCGTGCGACCCGCGAGCAGATTCAGGGCTGGGTCGCCAACCGCTTCTACTATCAGGTGAACATTCCCCTGAAGGACGCAGCGATCCTCGCCAATTGCCCGGATCGGGAAATCCGCCGCGAGTGGATTCAGCGCTTGCTCGACCACGACGGCGCACCCGGGGAAGATGGCGGCATCGAAGCCTGGCTGCGTCTGGGCCAGGCTGTTGGCCTCGATCCGGACCAATTGCGCTCCCAGGAACTGGTGCTGCCCGGCGTGCGTTTCGCCGTCGATGCCTACGTCAACTTCGCCCGTCGCGCCAGTTGGCAGGAGGCCGCCAGCAGCTCGCTGACCGAACTGTTCGCGCCGCAGATCCACCAGTCGCGTCTGGACAGTTGGCCGCAGCATTACCCATGGATCGACCCGGCCGGTTATGAATATTTCCGCACCCGCCTCGGTCAGGCGCGGCGTGACGTCGAGCATGGGCTGGCAATCACCCTTGAGCATTACAAGACCCGCGAAGGCCAGGAGCGCATGCTGGAAATTCTCCAGTTCAAACTGGACATTCTTTGGAGCATGCTCGATGCCATGAGCATGGCCTACGAACTGAACCGTCCGCCGTATCACAGCGTGACCGAACAACGGGTCTGGCATAAAGGAATCATCTTATGAGTTTCGACCGCAGCAAAGTGCCGAGCTGGCGCCCGGGCTATCGCTTCCAATACGAGCCGGCGCAAAAAGGCCACGTGTTGCTGTACCCGGAAGGCATGATCAAGCTCAACGAAACAGCCGCGCTGATCGGCGGCTTGATTGACGGTGAGCGCGATGTCGCGGCGATCATTGCCAGACTCGAAGAGCAGTTCCCCGGCGTGCCCGAGCTTGGTGACGACATCGAGCAATTCATGGAGGTTGCCCGTGCGCAGCACTGGATCGAACTTGCCTGATTCGTCCGTGCAAGTCCCGCCAAAACCTGAAGTCGGCCTGCCGCTGTGGCTGCTCGCCGAGCTGACCTACCGTTGCCCGTTGCAATGCCCGTATTGCTCGAACCCACTGGATTTCGCCGAGCAGGGCAAAGAGCTGACCACCGAGCAATGGATCAAGGTGTTCCGCGAAGCGCGGGAGATGGGCGCGGCGCAATTGGGCTTTTCCGGGGGCGAACCGTTGGTGCGTCAGGACTTGGCCGAACTGATCCATGAAGCGCGGCAGCTGGGTTTCTACACCAACCTGATCACCTCCGGCATTGGCCTGACCGAGCAGAAAATCAGCGACTTCAAAAAGGCCGGGCTCGATCACATCCAGATCAGTTTTCAGGCCAGCGACGAGCAAGTGAACAACCTGCTCGCCGGTTCGAAAAAGGCCTTTGCGCAAAAGCTGGAAATGGCTCGCGCAGTCAAGGCCCACGGCTATCCGATGGTGCTGAACTTCGTCACCCATCGGCACAACATCGACAAGATCGACCGCATTATCGAACTGTGCATTGCGCTGGAGGCCGACTTCGTCGAACTCGCCACTTGCCAGTTCTACGGCTGGGCGCAGCTCAACCGTGTTGGCCTGCTGCCGACCAAGGAGCAACTGGTGCGCGCCGAACGCATCACCAACGAATACCGGGCCAGGCTGGAGGCCGAAGGGCATCCGTGCAAGCTGATTTTCGTCACTCCGGACTATTACGAAGAACGCCCGAAAGCCTGCATGAACGGCTGGGGCAGCATCTTCCTGACCGTCACCCCGGACGGCACCGCCCTGCCCTGCCATGGTGCCCGCCAGATGCCGGTGCAGTTTCCCAACGTGCGCGATCACAGCATGCAACACATCTGGTATGACTCGTTCGGCTTCAACCGTTTTCGCGGCTACGACTGGATGCCCGAGCCGTGCCGCTCTTGCGACGAGAAAGAAAAAGACTTCGGCGGCTGCCGCTGCCAGGCGTTCATGCTCACCGGCGACGCCAGTAACGCCGACCCGGTGTGCAGCAAGTCCGAACATCACGGCGTGATCCTCAAGGCCCGCGAAGAAGCCGAGACCGCCACTCAAACCATCGAACAATTGGCCTTTCGCAATGAACGAAACTCACGCCTCATCGCCAAGGGCTGAGCCTTTCAGCGCAGCCCAAGCCGTCGCCGCCGGAACCGACTTCGCCGAACTGCAGCTCGGCGCCCATGGCGTGTTCTGGAATGAATACCGCCCCGAGGATGCCGCATGCCGGATCTGGCATTGGCGCGATGGCGTAGCGAAACGTCTTACGCCGGACGGCTTCAGCGTGCGTAGCCGCGTGTACGAATATGGCGGTGGTGCGTTTTGTCTGACGCCTGACGGGGTGGTTTTCGTCAATGAAGCGGATCAGCAGTTGTATCGGCAAGCGCTGGGTGGCGAGCCGGTCGCGCTGACGTCGACTGACTGCCGCTACGGCGATCTGCAATTCGCCGCTGGCCGGGTATTGGCGGTTGAAGAGCAGCAGGATCGGCATCGCCTGGTGGCAATTGATCTGGCGACCGGTACGCGACAGGTGCTGGCCGAGGGTGCGGATTTTTATGCGTCACCAACGCTCAGCCCCGATGGCCAGCGGCTGGCGTGGATCGAGTGGAGTCGCCCGCATCAGCCGTGGACCTCGACGCGCTTGATGGTCGCGCAAGGCGATTTTTCTGCGCCTCGCTGTGTTGCCGGTGAGCAGATCGAGGAGTCGATCCAGCAGCCGCGATTCGACGCTGATGGGCGGCTCTGTTGCCTGACGGACCGTGGCGGCTACTGGCAGCCGTGGGGCGAAACGTCCGATGGCTTGCACGCGCTACCGAGTGCCGCGGCCGATCACGCTCCCGCGCCGTGGCAGCTAGGCGGCTGCACGTGGCTGTCTGTCGGTGATCAATTTTTAGCCAGCTGGAGCGAGGATGGTTTCGGTCGCCTGGCCCTTGGAAATGAAGATTTCAGCAGTGACTACAGCCGCTTCCGCCACTTGGCGATGGATCAACAATTCATCTATTGCATCGCTGCATCGCCGACCAGCCCGTCGGCAGTGATCGCCATTGATCGTGTGTCGCATGCCGTGAAAATCCTCGCTGGCGGCGTGGCTCCATTGCCTGCCGAACGCATCAGCCGTCCGCAGACCTTGCGTTATCCGAGCGGCTCCGGCGAGGCGCACGGTTTCTTTTACCCGGCCATGAGCGGTGAAGCGAAACCTCCGCTGGTGGTGTTTATCCACGGCGGCCCGACGTCGGCGTGCTATCCGATACTCGACCCGCGCATCCAGTACTGGACGCAGCGCGGCTTTGCTGTCGCCGACCTCAACTATCGCGGCAGCAGTGGCTATGGTCGCGAATATCGCCAAGCGCTGCATCTGCGCTGGGGCGAGGTGGATGTCGAGGATGCCTGCGCGGTGGTCAGCTATCTCGCTGGCCAAGGTTTGATCGATGGCGACCGCGCGTTCATTCGCGGCGGCAGTGCGGGTGGCTACACAACGCTGTGTGCACTGGCGTTCAGGCAGGTTTTCCGCGCAGGCGCCAGCCTCTACGGCGTCAGCGATCCGGTCGCGCTGGCACGGGCCACGCACAAGTTCGAGGGCGATTATCTGGACTGGCTGATCGGCGATCCCGAGCGAGATGCCGAACGCTATGCCGCCCGCACGCCATTGCTGCACGCCGATAACATTCGCGTGCCGGTGATTTTCTTTCAGGGTGAACTGGACGCGGTGGTCGTGCCGCAACAGACCCGCGACATGGTCGCGGCGCTGGAGCACAACGGCATCCCGGTCGAAGCGCATTACTACCCCGATGAACGCCACGGCTTTCGCCGCGCGGCCAACCAGGCACATGCGCTGGAGCAGGAGTGGACGTTTTATCGGCGAGTGATGGGGCTAACTGACTGAGCCCTCACTTTGAGACTGCGTAGCTCCAATCGCGGGCAAGCCCGCTCCCACAGGTTATTTGGTGTACACAAAAATTGTGATCACTCATAACACTGTGGGAGCGGGCTTGCCCGCGATAGCTATTGATCAGACGCCGCTGTACTCAACGCTTGGCGATGATATAAACCGCATGCACGATCCCTGGAATGTAGCCGCACAGCGTCAGCAGAATGTTCAGCCAGAACGCCCCGCCAAACCCGACCTGCAGAAACACGCCCAGTGGCGGCAACAGAATAGCGATGATGATACGAATGAAATCCATGGGGCAGCTCCTGAATGGGGGTTGGCTCACTTGAGCCATACAAGCTAATCGACACGCGCCGTTCGTCAGGGTTCAGTGCAATAGCTGCGTCAGGCTCAAGCGAGAATTTTCAACCCATGTTTTTGTACGATGCTCAGTAGTTTGAGCGCCATACCGCTGGGATGTTTGTCACCCGATTCCCACTGCTTCACCGTGGATGCACTTGTGTTGAGATAGCGTGCAAATACCGGTTGGCTGACCTTGTTACGCTCGCGTAGCGCCTTGATCTCCTCAGCCGGGATCGCCAAGGGAACCGATGCCAGACAGGAGTCATCGAATTCTCGCATCGTTGCCTTGTTTATTGCGCCGACAGCAAGCAACGCCCCGGCTGATTCGTGTATCGATTCAAAAACTTCACTTTTGAATTTCTTACTCATGACATATCTCCACAAACTCCTTCATCGCCAACAAGTCGCTGATCTGCGCTTCGGTCAGTTGCGCATAGACCTTTGCCAATTTACGTAAATCCTTCAATTCTGTTGGCGTGATATTGCTTTGATCCTGCTTGGCGAAAAGCACTTGGTAGATCCAGTGACGTCCACCTTTTGCCAAAACAATCGAACGGTGACGGTTCGCCTTCAAGCGCTTCTTCCACACGCCTCCGCCAAGATTGTCCGCCTGTCCCTGAAGCATCTGGTGAAACGCCTCTTGCAACTCTTCATCTGTGATCCACGCCCTACTGGCCTGGAGGGCGAAGCGTTTGGTCTTGAACAGCCTCAATGGCATAGGTATCCCTTCCAAAAACATACCACCTAGTGGTACAGATCGCAAAACGGCTTTTTCGGTGATACCGATCAGGCCGTAGCCGCATCCCTTGCTGGCATTCTCTAAAAGACCATCCACGGTACGATCCCTCAAGCTCTAAATCACGTCTGTAAAACCCGGCCACAAAAAAAACGCCCCACGCCAAAAGAATCAGGCGTGGGGCGTGCGTTATACCGCGAGACGGTTCGAGTAATCGGTTGGGGCTGCTCAGCTCACACGGCAATGCCCTTGCGACATTGCACTTGGGCGGTGCGCACTCGCGAGAAGGCGCGGCCCAGGCGCAGGAGCATTTCGTCGATGTTGGCTTTGCTGACAGTGAGGGCCGGGGTGAAGCGCAGGCAGTCAGGCTGCGCGGCGTTCAATATCAGGCCTTCGTGAAGTGCGGCATGGACGACGGCGTCGGCGCATTCCTCGGACAGCGTCAACCCGTAAAACAGGCCTTGGCCGCGCAACTCGCCGTGGCCGTAGCGGTGCGCCAGTCGCGCAAGGCCTTCGCGCAAATGCTGGCCGCTGTCGTTAACCTGCTGGAGAAAGCTGCGGTCATGGATGCTGTCGAGCACTACCAGACCGGCCGCCGTCATTAGTGCATTACCGTGATGAGTGCCGCACAATTCGCCAACGCCGAAACAGCAGGCCGTGCCCCGCGCCAGCAAAGCCGCCAATGGCAAGCCGCCGCCAAGGCCTTTGCCGAGCACGACGATATCGCCGCGAATGCCGTAGGACTGTTCGGCGAGCAAGCTGCCGCAGCGGCCGATGCCAGTCTGCACTTCGTCGAGAATCAGCAGAATGCCCAGTTCACGGCACAGTCGTTCGACCCCTTTGAGGTAATGCTCGGTCGCGGGAATGACCCCGGCATCGCTCTGGATCGGCTCCAGCATGATCGCCACGGTCTGCGCGTCCACCGCCGCATGCAGCGCCGGCAGGTCGTTGAATGGCACTCGATCAATCGTCGCCAGACTGCGGCCATGACAACCCTGCTCAGCCATGATGATCCGCGAGGCGCCGCCGCGATGCAGCTGCCCCCATTTGCGCGCCAGTTTGATCGCCGCCTCACAAGCCTCGCTGCTACTGTTGAGCAGGTACGCCTGATCGCTGGACGTGCTGGCACACAAACGTTCGGCGAGGCTGAGCATGCCGCGATTACGCAGATTGAAGCCTGGATTGATCAGCGCCTGGGCCTGATTGGCGATGGCCTTGACCAGCGCCGTGGGGCTGTGGCCAAGGCTGTTGGCGCCGCCGGCCTGGGAAAAGTCGAGGTAGGCGCGATCGTTGCTGTCCCATAGCCATGAACCCTGGCCGCGAACGAACACTTGTTGCGGCCGATCGACGCTGGGCATCAGGCGTTGGGCATTGAGATGGTCGGTCATAGCGGATGGCCCCGCCTCGAAGCAGAGGTCATCCAGACTCGGCGTCTGGCGCCGCAAACTGAACAGATTCATGCGGAAAAACCTCGCTGGAGGTTTTTTGAACTGCCTATGTAATCACGAACGAAGCAAATGGAATTCGTCACGCTTTCTGGCCCTGCAAGCCTTGTGAATGCGATTAGACTAGGCGCGCAAACGGCTTCAGGCCATTTCGATTTCCCAGCCATTTCGATAAGCGCTACTTATGGATTTCAAACAACTGCGTTATTTCGTCGCGGTCTACGAAGAAGGCCATGTCGGCCGTGCGGCTGAGCGCTTGTCGATCTCGCAACCGGCGCTGTCGCAACAGATCCGTCAGCTGGAGCAGAACCTCGACGTAACCCTGTTCGAACGCAGCAGTAAACGCCTGCTGCCGACCCTCGCTGCGCATACGCTGTACAACCACGCGTTGCCATTGCTCGATGGCTTGCAGCGGGCGCGCGAGGCGTTGGGTAGTTTCAAGGGTCAGGCATTGCGCACACTGGCCATTGGTGTGCTGCAAACGGTGCACACCAGCCTCGTGCCGCAGATGCTCGAGCGTGTGCGCAAGGCGCAGCCGCATCTGGTGGTACAAATCTATGAACTGACCGGGCTGGAAATCGAACGGCGTCTGCTCAATGGTTCCCTGGACATCGGCATCAGCTATCTGCCACCGCGCCAACCCGGTCTGCACGGTGTGTTGCTGTACGAAGATGAACTGACGCTGGTCATCCCGGCGGACCATCCCTTGCGCGAGTTCAAGAAGGTCTCGATGCGCCAGGCTGCTGAGCTGCCCATGTTGCTGCTCGGCGAAGAGTTCCAGATCCGACAGATCTGGCAGGCACAACTGACCAGCCTCGGACGACGCCCGCAGGTGCAGGCCGAGTTGAACACTATGCTGGGGATTCTCGATAGCCTGCCGCACACCAGGCTGGCAACGGTGCTGCCGGGACGTTCGCAAAAGGAATATGACGATGAAGATCTGCTATGGAAACCGCTGAGCGAACCACGGGTGCCGTTGCAAGTTGGCCTAGTGTGCCGTGATGTGCAACGCCAGCAGGCCTCGTTGGCATTGCTGCGGACATTGCTTGAAGAGGTGATCGATCGCGAAACCAAGCAGCCCCTCGATCCGCTCGCCTGAAACTTTTCTTCAGGCAAAAGAAAACCCCGCCGAAGCGGGGCTTTGCAGACTGTTTCCCTGACATCCATTTCACTCCGCCACCCTGGCAGAATCCTACGTGTCCGTGTTGTTTACTTTGCGCTTCCTGCGCGACGTCCATGAAATGTAGATTAGCCGTGGATCCAATATACGGATATGGGAGAACAGCAGCACGTCACGTAAGCAAATGCTTACATGACGTCTACAGGATCAAAACTGTGCCGCATCCAGCAGGAACAGCGACTCGCTACCGGCCTTGACCGACGCGCTCAACGAGTGGATACGCGGCAGCAGACGGGCGAAATAGAAGCGCGCGGTGCCCAGCTTGCTCGCGTAGAAATCCTCCTGCGCTTCCTTGCCCAGCGCGGCTTTGGCCATCAACGCCCACATGTAGGCGTAAGCGGTGTAGCCGAACGCTTGCAAATATTCGACCGAGGCCGCGCCGATTTCGTTCGGATTGTTTTTCGCCCGGTCCAGCAGCCACGCGGTCAACTCGTCGAGGGTGTCGACGGCATCGTTCAACGGCTTGGTGAACTCGCCCAGATCAGCACTGGCGGTTGCGGTGAAATGGCGGATCTCGTCAGCGAACAGCTGGTAGAACGCGCCGCCACTGCCAACGATCTTGCGCCCGACCAGGTCCAGCGCCTGAATACCGTTGGTGCCTTCGTAGATCTGGGTGATGCGCACGTCACGCACCAGTTGCTCCTGGCCCCACTCGCGGATGTAGCCGTGGCCGCCGAAAATCTGCTGGCCGTGGACAGTGGTTTCCAGACCCAGGTCGGTCAGGAAGGCTTTCGCCACCGGCGTCAGCAACGCCACCAGATCTTCCGCGCGCTTGCGGGTGGTCGCGTCTTCACTGAACTTGGCGGTGTCCAGTTGCATCGCTACATACGTGGAGAACGCACGGCCGCCTTCGTTCGAGGCTTTCATGGTCAGCAGCATGCGCCGCACGTCCGGGTGAACAATGATCGGGTCAGCGACTTTGTCCTTGTTCTGCGCACCGGTCGGCGAACGACTCTGCAGACGATCGCGCGCGTATTCAACAGCGTTCTGATAAGAGCGCTCGCCCGTGGCCAGGCCTTGAATACCAACGCCCAGGCGCTCGTAGTTCATCATGGTGAACATCGCCGCCAGGCCTTTGTTCGGCTCGCCGACCAAATAACCCACGGCTTCGTCGAAGTTCATCACGCAGGTCGCCGAGGCCTGAATGCCCATCTTGTGCTCGATCGAGCCACAGTTGACCGGGTTACGCGCACCAAGGCTGCCGTCGGCATTGACCATGAACTTCGGCACCAGAAACAGCGAAATACCTTTTGGACCGGCCGGCGCGTCAGGCAGCTTGGCCAGTACCAGGTGAATGATGTTTTCGGTGAGGTCGTGCTCGCCGCCGGTGATGAAGATCTTGGTGCCGCTGACCTTGTAGGAACCGTCGGCCTGAGGTTCGGCTTTGGTGCGAATGATCCCCAGATCGGTGCCCGCGTGCGGCTCGGTCAGGCACATGGAACCGGCCCAGATGCCGGCGTACATGTTCGGCAGGTACGCAGCTTTCAGTTCTTCGCTGGCATGGGCATTGATCGACAGGCAGGCGCCGGCGGTCAGCATCGGGTACAGACCGAACGCGAGGCTGGCGGAGTTGACCATTTCTTCGACCTGCGCCGACACGGCTTTGGGCATGCCCATGCCGCCGTAGGCCGGATCACCGCCGACGCCGACCCAGCCGCCTTCGGCATAAGTCTGATAAGCCTGTGGGAAACCGGCCGGCGTGGTGACGGCACCGTCCGCCCAATGGCAACCTTCCTCGTCAGCGGCACGGCTCAGTGGCGCGATGCTTTTGCTGGTGACCTTGCCGGCCTCTTCGAGAATCGCTTCAACGGTTTCGGCGTCGACGGTCTCGGCCAGCGCCGGCAGCTCGGCCCAGAGTTTGGCGACTTCGAACACTTCATTGAGGACGAAGCGCATATCGCGCAGCGGCGCTTTGTAGTCAGCCATGGCAAACCTCGCAAGATCTAAACAGGTGGTTCGTGGAATGATATTTTCTGAGCCCGAGTGTACCTCAACAACTTTTGCGACACATAGGGTCAACCGGTGACTGATTTGTTATTTTTAGTCACCGGAAAAAGATCGCCGCGATCTTTCGATCTGCCCTACAAAGCAAACGCCTGCGCCGGCAAATTCATCAAACAATCACTGCCCGCCTCGATCGCTGCCTGATGCGCAGCCGTACGCGGCAACAAACGCTTGAAGTAGAACTCGCACGTCGCCAGTTTGCCCTTGAGGAAATCAGCCTCACCCTCGCCCGCCTCCAACTGTGCCTGCGCAACTAACGCCATGCGCAGCCACAGGTAGCCCAGGATGATGTATCCGCTGTACATCAGGTAATCCACCGATGCGGCGCCGACTTCGTCCGGGTTCTTCATGGCCGCCATGCCGACCTTCATGGTCAGGTCGCCCCACTGTTGGTTGAGCCCGTTGAGTTGCGCGACGAAGCTGCCCAATTGCGCGTGGTCGGCGTTCGCTGCGCAGAACTTGTGGACGATTTTGGTAAAGCCCCGCAGCAGCTTGCCTTGACTGCCCAGCACCTTGCGCCCAAGCAGGTCCAGCGCTTGAATGCCGTTGGTGCCCTCATAGATCGGCGCAATCCGGCAATCGCGCACCATTTGCTCCATGCCCCACTCACGAATGAAGCCGTGGCCGCCGAATACTTGCATGCCGTGATTGGTCACTTCCAGCCCGGTGTCGGTCATGAACGCCTTGCAGATCGGCGTGAGGAACGCCAACAGGTCTTCAGCCTCCTGACGCGCCTCGGCGTCGCTGCTCAGGTGCGCGACGTCGAGCATCTGCGCGGTGAAATAGGTCAGCGCGCGGTTGCCTTCGTTGAAGGCTTTCATGGTCAGCAACATGCGCCGCACATCGGGGTGGACGATGATCGGATCGGCAGGTTTTTCCGGGGCCTTGGCGCCGGTCAGCGCGCGCATCTGCAGGCGGTCGTTGGCGTACTTGATCGCACCCTGAAAACTCGCCTCGCCCAGACACAGACCCTGCATGCCAGTACCAAGCCGCGCGTGGTTCATCATGGTGAACATGCAGTTGAGGCCCTTGTTCGGCTCGCCGATCAGGTAACCCGTGGCGGCATCGAAATTCAGCACGCACGTAGCAGAAGCCTTGATGCCCATCTTGTGCTCGATCGAGCCACAGGAAACGCCGTTGCGCTCACCCGCTTCGCCTGCTGCATCGGGCAGAAACTTGGGCACGATAAACAGGGAAATGCCCTTGGTTCCGGCCGGTGCGTCCGGCAGCTTGGCCAGGACCAGATGGATGATGTTGTCGCTCAGGTCATGCTCACCAGCGGAGATGAAAATCTTGCTGCCGGTGATCGCGTAGCTGCCGTCGGCCCGGGGCACCGCGCGAGTCTTGATGATGCCCAGATCAGTGCCGCAGTGCGCTTCGGTCAGGCACATGGTGCCGGTCCACTGGCCAGCGGTGAGTTTGCTCAGGTAGGTGTCTTTCTGCTCGGCGGTGCCGTGGGCGTGGATCGCCGACATCGCGCCGTGGGTCAGGCCGGGGTACATGCCCCAGGACGTGTTGCTGGAGCCGACCATCTCGCTGATCACCAGCCCCAGCGAACTCGGCAACCCTTGGCCACCGTAAGCCGGATCAGCCGCCAAACCGTGCCAGCCGCCCTCGACATATTGTGCGAAGGCCTGCTTGAAGCCTGTAGGCGTTGTCACCACGCCGTTGTCGAAATGGCAGCCCTCTTCGTCGCCGCTGCGATTGAGCGGGGCCAGCACGTTCTCGCAGAACTTCGCGCCTTCTTCGAGGATCGCGCTGATCATGTCCGGGCTGGCGTCATGCGCGCCGAGAGTGGCGTAGTTGGTATGGAAGTCGAAGACGTGATCGATCAGAAAGCGCATGTCGCGCAGGGGAGCTTTGTACTCGGGCATGGTGGCTTCTCCGTCAGCAGATTTGTTCAACCTACTGCTGGCCACCACGCGCGACAATCACTGTGCAGGCGCTGAATGCGCCGTCATCACTCAACCCGCAGCAGCGTCCATGCGCACCGCGCCACGGCGGTTCTGCCCGAATGCCATGACACAGTTACGCCCCGCGCCCTTGGCGCTGTACAACGCCTGGTCGGCGGACTTGAGCACTTCTTCAGGGGTGCGCTGCTCGACACGTTCGGCGACGCCGATACTCACCGTCACCGACACCGCCGAAGCCCCGGAACCGCTGCGCCGCTGGCGACCTTGCTGATCATCCTGCGGGCGGTTTTCCTGGTTGCGTAACTGAATGCTGTAAGACGCAATCGATTCACGGATCACTTCCAGGTGCGGCATGCACTCCTCAAGGGTCTTGCCTGCGAACACCAAGGCAAATTCCTCACCGCCGTAGCGATACGCCCTACCGCCACCGCTGATTTTCGACAGCTTGCTGGCGACCAGGCGCAGCACCTGGTCACCGACATCGTGGCCATGGGTGTCGTTGAATTTCTTGAAGTGATCGACGTCGCTCATCGCCAGCACATAGTTGCGCCCCAGACGCTGCATGCGCTCGTTGAGCGCACGTCGTCCCGGCAGGCCGGTGAGCTCGTCGCGGAAGGCCATTTGATAGGCCTCATGCGCAACGGCGGCGGCGATCATCAGCATCACCTGGCTGCACATGATGTTCAGGGTGAACGGCAGAATGAAGGTCTTCGGCAGCATCCAGAACACACCGAGCAAGCCAACCAGTTGCGCCGCGTGCAACGGGCGCGGGTTGCGCCAGTATTGCCAGGCCAGAAGCAGGAAGGCCGAAATGAACACCGGATAGGACAACTGGATGAGACTCATCCATGCCCCATGCAGCGCCGGCCAGCGGATCTCCGACAACCACAGCAGCAGCGCCTGTGGGTAACTTTGCTCCAGTCCCAACGCCACGCTGCCAAATGCCAGCAGCACGGCAAAGCGCGCGACCATGTCCTGAAACAGATGGGTACGTTCCTGCCATGCGGCGAATAATCCGAACAACAACGGCAGCAGCAGGCAGACCAGATGAAACACCACCGCAGCGTCTTCGCGGACCTTGCCGTTGTCGCGGTAGAAATCTGTCTGGGTGTCCAGCAGAAAGTAGGCGATGTACACCGTGAGCATCAGAAACAGTTCGCGCTGACGTCGATACACCGCGCAATACGCGCCACCGAGGAGCAGAACCAATGTCGGCAGGACGTTGAACAGCGATGTGAAGAATACGCTGAGGTCTTTGACGTACGCAGCCGCCAGCCCCGCAAGCAACAACAGCAGTGATGGCAGGAAATGGCTGAAACGTACAGCGGAAGAACGCGGCAAGGGTAAGCTCCGACCCGTCATAGCAAAGAGATGGCATTGTGCCTGCAAAGTGCGGCCAAGCCCACACAATGTGATCCAGATCACACACGGTCTCTATAACGGCCGGAAGCTCGACTATCTGAGCGATCCGCCAATAAAAAAACCGCTGCCCCCTAACGGGAGCAGCGGTTTTCGTCAGACTGCGTTAAGGCTTAGTAGCCCAGCGCGAAGTCTTCTTCTTTCATGTCCATCAGATTGCCAGCACCCGACAGCATAGTGGCCACGTGCGTACGGGTACGCGGCAGGATGCGCTGGAAGTAGAAGCGCGCGGTTTGCAGCTTGGCGGTGTAGAACGCCTCGTCGCTGGTACCGGCAGCCAGTTTTTCCGCAGCCAGACGTGCCATGTCCGCCCAGAAGTAGGCCAGGCAGGCATAACCCGAGTACATCAGGTAGTCCACGGAGGCCGCGCCGACTTCTTCGCGATCTTTCATGGCAGCCATACCAACCTTCATGGTCAGCTCGCCCCATTCCTTGTTCAGTGCAGCCAGCGGCGCGACGAATTCCTGGACGGCTTCGTTGCCTTCGTTGGTCTGGCAGAACTTGTGGACGATCTTGGTGAAGCCTTTCAGAGCCTCGCCTTGAGTCATCAGCACTTTGCGGCCGAGCAGGTCGAGGGCCTGGATGCCGGTGGTGCCTTCGTACAGCATCGAAATGCGGCTGTCGCGAACGTTCTGCTCCATGCCCCACTCGGCGATGAAACCGTGGCCGCCGTAGATCTGCACGCCGTGGTTGGCGGCTTCGAAACCGACTTCGGTCATGAACGCTTTGGCGATCGGGGTCATGAACGCCAGCAGTGCGTCGGCCTTCTTCTTCTCTTCTTCATCGACGCCGTATTTGACGATGTCGACCTGCTTCGCAGTGAAGTAGACCATCGCGCGATTGCCTTCGGCGAACGCCTTCATGGTCAACAGCATACGGCGCACGTCCGGGTGGACGATGATCGGGTCAGCGGCCTTGTCCGGTGCTTTCGGGCCAGTCAGCGAGCGCATTTGCAGGCGATCACGAGCGTATTTCAAACCGCCCTGGAAGCCGATTTCGGCGTGAGCCAGACCTTGCAGCGCGGTACCGAGACGGGCGGTGTTCATAAAGGTGAACATGCAGTTCAGACCTTTGTTCGCCGGGCCGATCAGGTAACCGGTGGCGCCGTCGAAGTTCATCACGCAAGTGGCGTTGCCGTGGATGCCCATCTTGTGTTCCAGCGAACCGCAGCTCACTGCGTTGCGCGCGCCAATGGTGCCATCGGCGTTTGGCAGGAACTTTGGAACGATGAACAGCGAGATGCCTTTGGTGCCAGCCGGAGCATCCGGCAGACGCGCCAGTACGATGTGGACGATGTTGTCGGCCATGTCGTGTTCACCGGCCGAGATGAAGATCTTGGTGCCGGAAACTTTGTAGGAACCGTCGGCCTGAGGCTCGGCCTTGGTGCGCAGCATGCCCAGGTCGGTGCCGCAGTGCGGTTCGGTCAGGCACATGGTGCCGGTCCATTCGCCGGAGACCAGTTTGGTCAGATAGGCTTCCTGCTGCTCTGGGGTGCCGTGCTCGGAGATGGTGTTCATCGCACCGTGCGACAGACCTGGGTACATGCCCCAAGACCAGTTGGCTTCGCCGACCATTTCGCTCACCGCCAGACCCAGCGACTCAGGCAGGCCCTGACCGCCGTGCTCGACGTCGTGCGCCAGGCTTGGCCAGCCGCCTTCGACGAATTGCTTGTACGCCTCTTTGAAGCCAGTCGGGGTTTTCACGCCGGACTCGCTCCAGGTGCAGCCTTCGATGTCGCCCACGCGGTTCAGCGGCGCCAGTACCTGCTCACAAAACTTGGCGCCTTCCTCGAGGATGGCGTCAACCATGTCCGGCGTGGCGTCTGCGCACGCTGGCAGGCTCTGATAGTGCGCTTCGTAGCCGAGCAGTTCGTCACGAACGAAGCGAATATCACGCAAGGGGGCCTTGTAGTCAGGCATAGCGATAAACCTCTGCTGATGTAACCGGGAATGAACGACCGTGTTGAGTTGTTGTGACGGTCAAACAGTTGTTTGAAACATACGTTTACGCCGAAATCTTGTCAAGCATCGTTCTTTTGCCGTTCGTCATCACGTTCTCCAAATGCCGGAAACTGGAAATCGCCGCGACTTCACGTAAGCCACGGGCGTTGTAAAAAGATTAGTTGAGCAAGAAGGACTTAAACGAAAAACGCCGCGACAGGGCGCGGCGTTTCGGGGTCTACAACAAATTCGATCAGGCGAAGGTATCGATGATCGTCCCGAGCACTTCGTCGGATGCCTTGGCCACCTTCACACCCAACTCTGCCTGGATCTTGCCCTGCGACAGCTCGACGATATTGCTCGTCAGGTCCGATTCTTGTGCACGATCCACACCGCGCAGGCGATTTACCTGCACTTCGGACGACTGGCTGGTCACCGAACGTTCGATAGTGTTGTTGGCGATCTGGCTGGCGGCCTGATCGACGCGGTTCTGCCCGGACTGAATCGAGCTCAGCCCCGCATAAAAAGCTGTGTTGCCGGAGATTTCCATAGTCACTCTCATCCTTGCAAAGGATCAATGCTCGCCATTGAAGCAGACGCGCCGGCAAAACACCCGTCAAAAACACTAATGGCACAGTGCCTGTTCATAGCGAGAAACTTAATCGAGCAAATCCAGTTGCAAATGCTCGGCCACCGCTTCGGCGCTCAACGCCTTGAGTTTCGGCACCCGGCCCAGGCATGGCGCGGGAATGCGCTCGGCCAGGGTCGCGAGGTTTTCCTCCAGCCGCGAAGTTTTCGGATCGATGATATTCGCCACCCACCCCGCCAATTGCAGACCATCGCGGGCAATGGCCTCGGCGGTCAGCAAAGCATGACTGATGCACCCCAGCCTCACGCCCACCACCAGAATCACTGGCAGCTTCAGTGCAATCGCCAGGTCAGAGAGATTGTCCTGATCGGCCAACGGCACACGCCAGCCGCCCGCGCCTTCGATCAGGGTGAAATCGGCGTTCATCGCCAGAATCCCGCGCATCGGCGCCAGCAGCGATTGCACCGTCAGCGCTACACCTGCTTCGCGAGCCGCCAGATGCGGAGCGATCGCTGGCTCGAACGCCACCGGGTTGACCTGTTGATAAGTCAGCGGCAACGAACATTCGGCCAGCAGCGCCAAGGCATCAGAATTACGCAAGCCTTTGGGCGTGACGTCGCAACCCGATGCCACCGGTTTGCCCGCCGCCGTGCTCAAGCCTGCCGACCGCGCCGCATGGAGCAATCCGGCAGCAACGGTGGTTTTGCCGACATCGGTGTCGGTACCGGTGACGAAATAGGCTGCGCTCATAGAGGTTTCTCCAACACGGCGTATACCACCTGATACGTTGCCGGCAGCCCCGACGCCTGACGGAACCGCTCATACGCGTCGATCAGCCCGAGAATCCGCGCCCGTCCGGTCAAACCGCCCGGCCGCCCGGGATTCAGATTGTGTGCGCCCAACGCTTTCAACTCATGAGTCAGGCTGCGCACATCCGGGTAATGCAACACGTGCGGCTGATTCTCCAGCACCAAAATGCGCATGCCACTGCCGGCACATAACTGTTCATAGCGGGCGAACTCGCGGAAGCGATTGACGTGCACCAGCCCGTCGACCTGCTGCCAACTCTCACGCAACTCGAACAGCGTCCCTGTACAAAGACTAGCAAACGCAAAAATCCCCCCCGGTTTAAGCACGCGAAAGGCTTCGCTGAGCACCGCCTCGAAGTCGGCGCACCATTGCACTGCAAGGCTGGAGAAAATCAGATCGAAGCTCGCGTCCTGCAACGGCAGCCTTTCGGCATCGCCGGCAATGAAATGCTCAGCGCCACCCAACGGCCGTGCGTGATCAAGCATGCCTTCGGCAATGTCCAGCGCGACACCGCTGCCCTGGGTGAAACGCGAGGCCAGCGCACGAGTGAAATAGCCGGTGCCGCAACCGAGATCGAGCCACCGCGACGGCATGAAACTCCCAGGCAAACGCTCAAGCAGCTGCGTGCCGACGTCACGCTGAAACTCCGCGACACTGTCGTAACTGGCCGCAGCGCGGGAAAAAGACGCCGCCACCTGGCGCTTGTCGGGCAAGCCCTCAGGCAGCACAAGGGACAGATCAGTCATCAGCGCACTCATGTAGAAAAGCCTGGATCGCGCCCGCGACTCCATGCGGGTCTTCCAGCAGAAAAGCATGGCTGGCCTGTTCGATCAGACCAATTTCGATATCCGGCAACAGCGCGAACAATGCGCCGGCCGCTTCCGCCGGAACCAGCGCGTCCTGTCCGCCGAACAGATGAAACTGCGGGCCGCGAAACCCCTGCAACGCCTGGCGTGTATCCAGCTGCGCGAGTAGCTCCAACCCTGCCATCAGCGCGGTCGGCGCGGTGGCCGGCGCGCCAGCGAGCAGCAAGCGCGACAAGCCGCGCGGGTCTGGTGAACCTTGCGCACATAGCAGAGCGAAGCGCTTGAGCGTGGTACGCGGGTCGGCCTGACAACCGGCAAGAAACGCATCGAACGTCTCGCCAGGCATCGCGTTCGGCCACTGCTCATGGGCGACAAACGCAGGGTTGCTCGCCAGCGTCAGCAGCCCGCAGCACGCCTCGCCGCGTCGTGCCGCCAACTCAGACGCGAGCATGCCGCCCAGAGACCAGCCACCAAGCCAGATTTCCTGCGGAATGCGCGCATCGAGTTCGTCGAGCCAGTCTTCAAGATCAGCGGAGTCCAGCTCCGGCAGCGGTTCGATCTCGACTTGCAGATGTTCGTCGAGGCCGCGCAATGCTGCGGCCAGCGGTTCCAGCGGCGACACGCCGAGGCCCCAGCCGGGCAGCAGGATCAGACGATTACGCATGGCCTGGCTCCAATGACAATCGGGCGAAGCAATCTGCCAACCCTTCCAGCAACTGTTGCACCTGTGCCTCGCTGTGGGCGGCGGTCAGCGTGACGCGCAACCGCGCGCTGCCGGCCGGCACGGTCGGTGGACGGATCGCGGTCACCATCAAGCCGCGCTCGCGGAGCATTTGCGACAGCCGCACCGCGCGGCCGGCATCGCCGATCATGATCGGCTGGATCGGCGTGAAGCTGTCCATCAGCTCCAGCCCGATCTGCTCGGCGCCGTGGCGGAACTGGCGGACCAGTGTCTGCAAATGCTCACGGCGCCAGTGTTCACTGCGCAACAGCTCGAGGCTTTTCAGCGTCGCGCAGGCCAGCGCCGGCGGTTGGCTGGTGGTGTAGATGTACGGGCGGGCGAACTGGATCAGGCTTTCGATCAACTCTTCGCTGCCAGCGACAAAGGCCCCGGCGGTGCCGAAGGCTTTGCCGAGGGTGCCGACCAGCACCGGCACGTCGTCCTGGCTCAGGCCGTAATGCTCGACGATGCCGCCACCGTTGGCGCCCAGCGGGCCGAAGCCATGCGCATCGTCGACCATCAGCCACGCGCCTTTGGCCTTGGCCGCGCGGGCCAGCGCCGGCAGGTCGGCGATGTCACCGTCCATGCTGAACACACCGTCGGTGACCACCAGTGTGTTGCCAGTGGCTTTCTCCAGGCGTTTGCCCAGGCTTTCGGCGTCGTTGTGCAGATAGCGGTTGAAACGCGCGCCGGACAACAGGCCTGCGTCCAGCAACGAGGCATGATTGAGCCGGTCTTCGAGCACCGTATCGCCCTGCCCGACCAGCGCGGTGACCGCGCCGAGGTTGGCCATGTAGCCGGTGGTGAACAGCAGCGCACGTGGGCGCCCGGTCAGATCGGCGAGCGCTTCTTCCAGCGCGTGATGCGGGCTGCTGTGGCCGATCACCAGATGGGACGCGCCACCGCCGACACCCCAACGTTCAGCGCCGGCGCGCCAGGCTTCGATCACCTGCGGATGATTGGCCAGGCCCAGATAGTCGTTGTTACAGAAAGCGAGCAGCGGCAGGCCGTCCACCACCACTTCCGGCCCTTGCGGCGATTCGAGCAGCGGGCGGTGGCGATAAAGGTTGTCGGCACGACGGGCAGCAAGGCGTGCGGCGAGATCGAATGACATGCAGGCCTCGATTTTCAAATGACACAGATCCCCTGTGGGAGCGAGCCTGCTCGCGAATGGGCGTCACATCCAACATGGATATTCGCGGCCAAACCGCTTTCGCGAGCAGGCTCGCTCCCACAGGGGTTTTGCATTCCTTCAGCGCAATCCGTGCAGCTTTTAGATGGCAGCGTTATAGAACTGCTCGCTGCTCTTCTGCTCCACCAGCGCCTGCTCGATCGCCGCTTGGTGCACTTCATCCGCGTGCTCTTCGCGAGCCTCAGGCTGGATACCGAGGCGCGCGAACAGCTGCATGTCCTTGTCCGCCTGCGGGTTGGCGGTGGTGAGCAATTTGTCGCCGTAGAAAATCGAGTTGGCGCCAGCGAAAAATGCCAGGGCCTGCATCTGCTCGTTCATCGCTTCGCGACCGGCGGACAGGCGCACGTGGGACTGCGGCATGAGGATGCGCGCGACGGCGAGCATGCGGATGAAGTCGAACGGGTCGATGTCTTCGGCGTTTTCCAGCGGCGTGCCGGCGACTTTCACCAGCATGTTGATTGGCACCGATTCCGGGTGCTCCGGCAGGTTGGCCAACTGGATCAGCAGATTGGCGCGATCGTCCAGCGATTCGCCCATACCAAGAATGCCGCCGGAGCAGATTTTCATCCCCGACTCGCGTACATAGGCCAGCGTCTGCAAGCGCTCGCTGTAAGTGCGGGTGGTGATGATGCTGCCGTAGAACTCCGGCGAGGTGTCGAGGTTGTGGTTGTAGTAATCGAGACCGGCCTTGGCCAGCGCTTCGGTCTGCTCCTGATCGAGACGGCCGAGGGTCATGCAGGTTTCCAGGCCGAGGGCTTTCACCCCTTCAACCATCTTCAACACGTACGGCATGTCTTTGGCGGATGGATGTTTCCACGCCGCGCCCATGCAGAAACGCGTCGAACCAATGGCTTTCGCGCGGGCCGCCTCTTCGAGGACCTTCTGCACTTCCATCAGCTTTTCTTTTTCCAGACCGGTGTTGTAGTGCCCGGACTGCGGGCAGTACTTGCAGTCTTCCGGGCAGGCGCCGGTCTTGATCGACAGCAGTGTCGAGACCTGCACGCGGTTGGCGTTGAAATGTGCGCGGTGCACCGTTTGCGCCTGGAACAGCAAGTCGTTGAATGGCTGTACGAAGAGTGCTTTGACTTCGGCCAGAGACCAATCGTGACGCAGGGTGGCGGTGGTGCTCGCGCTCATGGGCAATTCCTTGGTTATGCTTGGCTGGCGCCGGGGGAAACGGAATACCCACAGGCGCTACACGGATGTTCGGCATATTTAAGGAAGAGCGATGCGCTGTCAACCGCAATACCAAGGACAGGTTTACATCTGTTTAAAAAACGTACATACCTGTTTGCTGTGCGATGAGCCCGCAGAAGCACAAATGCCAATGTGCGAGGCCTGCGAAACCGAGCTGCCCTGGCTCGGCAGTCACTGCCAGACCTGCGCTTTGCCACTGGCGGTGGAGGGCCTGACTTGCGGCGAATGCCTGCTAGAGCCTCCGGCCTTCGAACAGGTCGCCGTGCCCTGGGTTTATGGCTTCCCCGTGGACAGTCTGATTACACGGTTTAAACACAACGCGAAATGGCCGTTTGGTCACCTGCTCGCTGACGTTCTCGGCCAATACCTGCAGCATCGCTTCGCCGAGGACTTACCGCGACCTGATGTGTTGCTACCGGTGCCGTTGGCGAATAAACGACTGCGTCGGCGAGGATTCAATCAAGCGGCGATGCTCGCGCGCTGGTTGAGTGTTTCTCTGGATCTGCCCTGTGAAGAACAGCTTCTAAGGCGAGTCATGGACACCGACGCCCAGCAGGATCTCGACGCCAAGGCGCGCAAACGCAATTTGCGCAATGCCTTTGCGCTGGTGCCTGACGCGCAGGTCAGTGGCCGCCATTGCGCGCTGGTGGATGATGTTCTGACCACGGGCGCGACCGCTCAAGCGCTGGCGCGGTTGTTGATGAATGCAGGTGCGGCGCGGGTTGATGTGTATTGCCTGGCCCGTACGCCGAAGCCCGGTACCTGAAGCGAATACAGATATCGTGTGGGAGCGAGCCTGCTCGCGAATGGGCATCACATTCAACAAAGCTGTTGTTGGTCAAACCGCTTTCGCGAGCAGGCTCGCTCCCACAGGGGGCTTTGCGTCAGGCTTGACTCATGCGTTGCAAGTGGCCAACGTCCCTCTCATCGCCCGAGCCAGAAGCGTTCTGATATGTCCCTGCCCACCCTGCTGTCCCAGCACATCGTCCGCCGCCCGCAGCGCATTGCCCTGCTGCAACACATCGCCGAGCAAGGCTCGATCACCCGTGCGGCGAAGAGCGCGGGGCTCAGTTACAAGGCGGCGTGGGATGCGATCGATGAGCTGAACAACCTGGCGCAGAAACCCTTGGTCGAGCGCGTGGTGGGCGGCAAGGGTGGCGGTGGCGCCAGATTGTCCAGCGAGGGCGAGCGAGTGCTGCGCCTGTATCAGAAATTGCAGGCGTTGCAGGCACAGGTGCTGGAAGCGGCGGAAGACGCCAGTGATCTCGACCTGCTCGGGCGGCTGATGCTCAGGACCAGTGCGCGCAATCAACTGCATGGCACGGTGGCAGCGATTCAGGCGCAGGGTCGCAATGACTTGATCCGCCTTGAACTGGCCGAAGGCATTGCTCTGGAGGCGCAGATCACCCACGACAGCACCGTGCATCTGGAATTGCAGATCGGTACCGAAGTGATGGCGCTGATCAAGGCTGGCTGGCTTGAGTTGCTCGGCGCCGATCAGTCGGCAACGCCCGGACACAATGTCCTGCGCGGCACCATCGAAGCCATCCTCGATGCCGAGGACGGACCCAGCGAAGTGCGCATTTCCCTGCCCAACGGCCAGACACTTTGCGCCTTGGCCGAACCGCTGCACTTGCGCAGCCACGGGCTGGACGTCGGCAATTCGGTGCAGGTGCAATGCGCGCCGTCCAACGTGCTGATCGGCACGCCGCTCTGATTTGTCTTGCCACAAAAGCGTCATCGACCCGCATTAAGGTGTTGCCCATAACCAAGCAGGGAGCCTGATGTGAGCCTATTAGAAGAAAACCAATCCACTGATCTGGAAAAAATGGTCGGCCTCAGCCGTCGCGGTTTCATCAGCGCCGGTGCCTTGTGCGGCGCGGCGATGTTCCTTGGCGGCAACCTGTTGAGCCGCAGCGTCATGGCCGCCAGCGTCAGCGCCGGCAACAGCCGCCTGCTCGGTTTCGAGAGCATTCCGGCGGCGACCACCGACGCCATCAGCCTGCCCAAGGGCTACAAGTCTTCGGTGCTGATCAGTTGGGGCCAGCCGTTGCACAAGAACGGCCCGGCCTTCGACCCGAGCGGTAACGGCACCGCTGCCGCACAGGAAGTGCAGTTCGGCGACAACAATGACGGCATGAGCCTGTTCGCCTTCCCGGACGACAAGAACCGCGCGCTGATGGCGATCAACAACGAATACACCAACTATCGCTATCTATATCCGCATGGCGGCATGCCGCAGTCGGCTGAGGATGTGCGCAAGGCATTGGCCTGCGAAGGCGTGTCGGTGATTGAAGTGCAGCGCAAGAACGGCCAGTGGCAATTCGTCCAGGGCTCGCGCTACAACCGCCGCATCCACGGCAACTCGCCGCTGCGCATCAGCGGTCCGGCCCGCGGCCACGACTTGATGAAAACCGCCGCCGACAAGCACGGCAAAAAAGTCCTCGGCACCTTCCAGAACTGCGCCAACGGCAAGACGCCTTGGGGCACCTACCTGACCTGCGAAGAAAACTTCACCGACTGCTTCGGCAGCAGCAACGCCCAGCAGCAATTCGATGCCGCGCAAAAGCGCTACGGCGTTGTCGCCAGCAGCAAAGACATCAACTGGCACCCGCACGACCCGCGCTTCGACATGGCCAAGAACCCCAACGAGCTCAACCGTCACGGCTGGGTGGTCGAGATCGACCCATTCGATCCGCAATCGACTCCGGTCAAACGCACCGCGCTGGGCCGCTTCAAGCATGAAAACGCCGCACTCGCCGAGACCGACGATGGTCGCGCTGTGGTGTACATGGGCGACGACGAGCGTGGCGAGTTCATTTACAAATTCGTCAGCCGCGACCGCATCAACCATCGCAATCAGAAGGCTAACCGCGACATCCTCGATCACGGCACTTTGTATGTAGCCAAATTCGACGCCGGCGACGGCAACCCTGATCACCCGAAAGGCCGGGGCCAGTGGATCGAACTGACCCACGGCAAGAACGGCATCGACGCCAGCAGCGGGTTTGCCGATCAGGCGGAAGTGCTGATCCACGCGCGCCTCGCCGCCAGCGTCGTCGGCGCAACACGCATGGACCGCCCGGAGTGGATCGTCGTCAGCCCCAAGGACGGCCAGGTTTATTGCACCCTGACCAACAACGCCAAACGTGGCGAAGACGGTCAACCGGTGGGCGGGCCGAACCCGCGCGAGAAGAACGTCTATGGGCAGATTCTGCGCTGGCGCACCGACCGCGACGATCACGCTTCGAAGACCTTTGCCTGGGATCTGTTTGTGGTCGCCGGCAACCCGGGCGTGCATGCCGGGACGCCAAAGGGTGGCTCATCCAACATCACCCCGCAGAACATGTTCAACAGCCCCGACGGTCTGGGTTTCGACAAGGCCGGACGCCTGTGGATTCTCACTGACGGCGATTCGAGCAACGCTGGCGACTTCGCCGGCATGGGCAACAACCAGATGCTCTGCGCCGATCCTGCGACCGGTGAGATTCGCCGTTTCATGGTCGGGCCGGTGGGTTGCGAAGTGACCGGGATCAGCTTCTCGCCGGATCAGAAAACCTTGTTTGTCGGGATTCAGCATCCAGGCGAGAACGGCGGTTCGACCTTCCCCGAGCACCTGCCCAACGGCAAGCCAAGGTCTTCGGTGATGGCGATTACGCGCGAAGACGGCGGGATTGTCGGCGCCTGATAAACCCTCATCGCTGGCAAGCCAGCTCCCACAGGTCTTGCGCAAAACCTGTGGGAGCCGGCTTGCCAGCGATGGCATCAGCAATGACACCAACCACCTCCGCCGCCGCCATCTGCGCTACCATGCCGAGCCGGACGCAGCAGCCTGCTGCGCGCAGGAGTCAGCATGGCCCACCCGTTTGAAACCCTCACCCCCGATCTCGTCCTGGATGCCGTTGAAAGCATCGGCTTCCTCAGCGACGCGCGCATTCTGGCGCTCAACAGCTACGAAAACCGTGTTTATCAGGTCGGTATCGAAGACTCCGAGCCGCTGATTGCCAAGTTTTATCGTCCGCAGCGCTGGACCAACGAGGCCATCCTCGAAGAGCACCAGTTCACTTTCGAACTGGCCGACATCGACATTCCGGTGGTAGCGCCGCTGATCCATAACGGTGAAACCCTGCATGAGCACGCCGGTTTCCGCTTCACCCTGTTCCCGCGCCGTGGGGGCCGCGCGCCGGAGCCGGGCAACCTTGATCAGCTGTATCGCCTCGGCCAGTTGCTCGGGCGCATGCATGCGGTGGGCGGTACCAAGCCGTTCAAGCACCGCGAAGCCCTCGCGGTGCAAAACTTCGGCCATGCCTCGCTGAACACCCTGCTTGAGGGCAATTTCATTCCCAAGAGCCTGCTGCCGGCGTACGAGTCGGTTGCCCGCGACCTGCTCAAACGCGTCGAAGATGTCTACGCCGCTACGCCGCACCAGAACATCCGCATGCACGGTGACTGCCACCCCGGCAACATGATGTGCCGCGACGAGATGTTCCACATCGTCGACCTCGACGATTGCCGCATGGGCCCGGCGGTGCAGGACATCTGGATGATGCTCGCCGGCGATCGTCAGGAGTGTCTTGGGCAGTTGTCGGAATTGATGGACGGCTACAACGAATTCCATGATTTCGACCCGCGCGAACTGGCGCTGATCGAACCGTTGCGCGCCCTGCGCCTGATGCACTACAGCGCCTGGCTGGCGCGGCGCTGGGACGACCCGGCGTTCCCGCACAGCTTTCCGTGGTTTGGCACGGAGCGGTATTGGGGCGACCAGGTGCTGGCCTTGCGTGAGCAGCTGGCGGCACTGAATGAAGAGCCGCTGAAACTCTTCTGATTCAAACCTGAACCCTGTGGGAGCGAGCCTGCTCGCGATAGCGGACGGACATTCAACTTTGATGTTGGCTGACCCGACGCTATCGCGAGCAGGCTCACTCCTACATTTGTCCGGTGTTCACAAATTCACAACTCACTTGCAGACAAATCTCCTTACAATCCTTCCTTTGTCAGCTGCCCGAGCAAGGATTCCGCATGCAAGCCGCCAACCCGCGTCGCGGGTACATTCTGGGCCTGAGCGCCTACATCATCTGGGGCCTGTTCCCGATCTATTTCAAAGCCATCGCCGAAGTCCCGGCCGTCGAGATCATCATCCATCGGGTGCTGTGGTCGGCGCTGTTCGGTGCGTTGCTGCTGATGGTGTGGAAACACCCGGGCTGGTTGCGCGAGCTGCTCGACAATCCAAAACGCCTGGCGATTCTGGCCCTGAGCGGCACGCTGATCGCGGCCAACTGGCTGACCTATGTCTGGTCGGTGAACAACGGCCGCATGCTCGAGGCGAGTCTGGGTTACTACATCAATCCGCTGGTCAACGTCCTGTTGGGCATGGTGATCCTTGGCGAACGGCTGCGGCGCATGCAGTGGGTCGCGGTCGGTCTCGCTGCCATCGGCGTGGCGCAGCAGGTGTGGCAGGTCGGCAGCTTGCCGTGGGTGTCGCTGGCGCTGGCGCTGACTTTCGGCTTCTACGGTCTGATCCGCAAGCAGGCGCCGGTCAAGGCGTTGCCGGGGCTGGTGGTGGAAACCTGGATGCTGGTGCCGATCGCGATTGCATGGTTGCTGTTCAATCAGACTGCCACGAGTGTGCAGCCGGCCTTCTGGACCACCTCTGAAGCCTGGTGGCTCGTGGCTGCCGGCCCGGTGACGCTGGTGCCATTGGTGTGTTTCAACGCCGCCACCCGCCACTTGCCCTACACCACCATCGGCTTCCTGCAATACATCGCGCCGACGCTGGTGTTGCTGCAAGCCGTGCTGCTGTTTGGCGAGCATTTGTCGTCCAGCACGCTGGTCGCGTTCATGTTTATCTGGGCCGGTCTGGCGGTCTACAGCGTTGATGCGTGGATAAGTTTGCGCCGGCGCGCCTGATCAAAAAACGCACAAACCTCCACAGGCCACGGTTCTCGTGGCCTGCATCGTTCCTTCCCAAGCTTATCCACAGCGTGATCCCCGCCGTTTGTGCGCAAGTCACTGAATGTTGGCGGTTTTTTGATCAACGGGCGCAAAGCCACGGCCGGCGTGGCGTGGCGGTCTGTCTCTACAGGTTATCCACAGGCAGGTGCACGTTAAACCTGAATAACCCTGTCTGCGCTTAAACCTCTGTGCGTAACACCAGTTCGACCATCAGATCATCGGCCAGGGTTTCCAGGCGCGCCTGCAGAACGTCGAGCGACAAGGTCAGCGGCACCGCGAGAATTGCCTCGGCGTGAAACAGCGGCTCGCTACTCATTGGCGCCGGGCGCACCTCAGTTACCAGCCGCTCCAGGTTCACACCCTGCTCGCTCAACAGGCGAGTGATATCACGAACGATACCCGGTCGGTCATTGCCGACCAGTTCCATGGCGATCGGTTTCCACGTGCAGGACTGCTCCACTCCGCTTTCGGCAATCAGTACCCGAATGCCATGGGCCGACAGCGCTTGCAGGGCATCGACCAGTTCGTCGTAAGCCTCCGCCGGCACGCCCACGCGCAGAATCCCGGCGAACTGCCCGGCCATGCGTGACATGCGGCTCTCCAGCCAGTTGCCGCCGTGCTCGGCAATGCATTGGGCGATGCGCTCGACCTGCCCGGGCTTGTCCGGGGCGAAAACGGTGAGTACGAGATGGTCCATGGCGCAGCCCTCTTGTCATGACTTTTGTAATCGAAGGGCAAGTATAGGCAAGCGGCTTGATTCAGCCTGACCCAGTGCTGGCAGATGATGACATGTGGCGAGGGGATTTATCCCCGTCCGGCTGCGCAGCAGTCGTGAGTCCTGCCAATTGGGTCTGCCCGCCGGACCGCAGGGGGCGGCTTCGCCACCCAACGGGGATAAATCCCCTCGCCACAGATTCGCTCATCGCAAAGGGGGAGACGCCAAACTGCGCCATAGCAGCCAAACAGCAATTATGTGTACAACTTTCGATATTTAGCTGGAACAATCCAATGATTTTTTGAGAACATCCCGCTCCGCGACGTGACCGCAATGCGTCATGAGGTCGCAGAACGACGTAATTAGTCTGATTTTCACAAGCGCAACTCATCATGTAGTATGCCGCAGCGCGCACTACATAACGCTGGATCGATGTCTGCCCAAGGTCCTTCGCAATCCTGAAAGCCCCGTCAGCAAGGCCTCCAAGCCGTTGATTGGTCCTAGCCCAGCCGCCAGCGATGGCATGTACTGGTCCGCAGGTTTGTGGTTTAAATGGCCGGAAGCTTCATTGTTAAATTGACGAGCTGAAAAGCGAAATAGCTGAGCAGAGTGAGGCAAGCAATGACTGAACACGTTCAAGTCGGTGGCCTGCAGGTCGCCAAAGTCCTGTTCGACTTCGTGAACAACGAAGCCATTCCCGGTACCGGCCTCACCGCCGAACAATTCTGGGAAGGTGCCGACAAGGTCATTCATGACCTGGCGCCGAAGAACAAAGCCCTACTCGCCAAACGCGATGACTTCCAGGCGCGCATCGATGCCTGGCATCAGCAGCATGCCGGCCAGGCGCACGATGCCGTGGCCTACAAAGCTTTCCTGCAAGAGATCGGTTATCTGCTGCCAGAAGCGGCTGATTTCCAGGCGACGACGCAAAACGTCGACGATGAAATCGCCCGCACCGCCGGCCCGCAACTGGTCGTGCCGGTGATGAATGCGCGCTTCGCGCTCAACGCCTCGAACGCCCGCTGGGGTTCGCTGTACGACGCTCTCTACGGCACCGACGCGATCAGCGAAGACGGTGGCGCGGAAAAAGGCAAAGGCTACAACAAGGTGCGTGGCGACAAAGTCATCGCCTTCGCCCGCGCCTTCCTCGACGAAGCCGCGCCACTGGCCGCAGGCTCCCACGTCGATTCGACCGGCTACAGGATCGCTGACGGCAAACTGGTCGTGACGCTCAAGGGCGGCAGCAACAGCGGCCTGCGCGATGACGCTCAGTTGATCGGTTTCCAGGGTGACGCCAACGCGCCGATCGCCGTTCTGCTCAAGCACAACGGCCTGCACTTCGAAATCCAGATCGATGCCAGCACTCCGGTCGGCCAGACCGATGCCGCCGGGGTCAAAGACATCCTCATGGAAGCGGCGCTGACCACGATCATGGACTGCGAAGACTCCGTGGCCGCCGTCGATGCCGACGACAAAGTGGTGATCTACCGCAACTGGCTCGGCCTGATGAAGGGCGACCTCGCGGAATCCGTGTCCAAGGGCGGCCAGACCTTCACCCGCACCATGAACCCGGATCGCACCTACACCGCGCCCAATGGCGGTGAAGTGACCCTGCACGGTCGTTCGCTGTTGTTCGTGCGCAACGTCGGCCATCTGATGACCATCGATGCGATCCTCGACAGCCAAGGCAACGAAGTACCGGAAGGTATCCTCGATGGCCTGGTGACCTGTCTGGCGGCAATGCACAACCTCAACGGCAACACTTCGCGGCGCAACACCCGCACCGGTTCGGTGTACATCGTCAAACCGAAAATGCACGGCCCGGAAGAAGCGGCGTTCACCAACGAGCTGTTCGGGCGTATCGAAGATGTCCTGCGCTTGCCGCGCAACACCCTGAAAGTCGGAATCATGGACGAGGAGCGCCGCACCACGGTCAACCTCAAGGCCTGTATCAAGGCGGCCAGCGAGCGCGTGGTGTTCATCAACACCGGTTTCCTCGACCGTACCGGCGACGAAATCCACACGTCCATGGAGGCCGGCCCAGTGGTGCGCAAGGCTGACATGAAGGCCGAGAAGTGGATCGGCGCCTACGAGAACTGGAACGTCGACATCGGTCTGAGCACCGGCCTGCAAGGTCGTGCGCAAATCGGTAAAGGCATGTGGGCGATGCCGGATCTGATGGCAGCGATGCTTGAGCAGAAAATCGCTCACCCACTCGCCGGCGCCAACACTGCCTGGGTGCCATCGCCGACTGCCGCTGCGCTGCACGCGCTGCACTACCACAAGGTCGATGTGTTTGCGCGTCAGGCCGAACTGGCCAAACGTGCGCGCGCCTCGGTGGACGACATCCTCACCATTCCATTGGCAGTGAACCCAAGCTGGACGCCAGAGCAGATCAAGAACGAACTGGACAACAATGCCCAAGGCATTCTCGGTTACGTGGTGCGCTGGATCGACCAAGGTGTCGGTTGCTCCAAAGTCCCGGATATCAACGACGTTGGCCTGATGGAAGACCGTGCGACGCTGCGTATCTCCAGCCAGCACATCGCCAACTGGCTGCGCCACGGTATCGTCAGCCAAGAGCAAGTGATGGAAAGCCTCAAGCGCATGGCGCCGGTGGTCGACCGTCAGAACGCCAACGACCCGCTGTATCGCCCGCTGGCACCGGACTTCGACAGCAACATCGCCTTCCAGGCGGCGGTCGAACTGGTGATCGAAGGCACCAGGCAACCGAACGGCTACACCGAGCCGGTGCTGCACCGTCGTCGTCGCGAGTTCAAGGCCGCGAATGGTCTGTAATTTGCGCTGACGCTGGAAGTGAAAAAGGCCCTGATCGAGAGATCAGGGCCTTTTTGTTTGTGAGGTGGGTTGGATTGTTGTGGTGGGCTTGAGATCCATCCCCCTCACCCCAGCCCTCTCCCCCAAGGGGTAGAGGGGAAAGGGAGCAGATTGGGGAAGTTTCAATTCCTGAGTTCGACTCATGAAATTCAGGTCGGTGTACCTCCAACATTCACCGCGGTCAGTCCCCTCTCCCTCTGGGAGAGGGTTAGGGTGAGGGGCTTCTAGGGCTCAATGCCCAATTCATGCTTCACCAACTCAAGCAACTTGCCCGTATCAATCGGCTTGAGCAGAAAATCCACCACGCTCAAATGCATCGCTTCGATCGCATCTTTCACGTCGGCATCGCCGGAGACGATGATGATTGGCATCGCTGCCCGTACCGATTCACGCACCTGGCGAATCAGCTCGAGGCCGTCGACATTGCCCATGCGCAGGTCGGTAATCACCAGACCGATCGAAGGCTTTTCATCGAGCATTTTCAGCGCGGTTTCACCGCTGGCTGCGGTCATGCAGCGAATGCCGTCCAGCGCGAGTATCTCCGACAACAGCTCGCGGGCGTCCTTGTCGTCGTCGACGATCAGGACACGCTGCGGCGGCAGATCAGGTTCGAGCATCACTGCGCTGAGCGCTTCCCGCTCGGCGTCGCTCAAAATATCGTGGTCGGACATGGCGCTCTCTAAATGTTCAAACAATCCCTGGCAAGTCGTCAGACATCACCGGACAGCGCTTCAATGTGCACTTCGTCGGAATTTTTTCCAAGTGGCTAGCGCAAGCTTTTCCGAGCTTTTGCGTAGGTTATTTCCGAAAATCGGCCAATGGTGGCAAAACCTAGACTTACGTCCAATGGGCACCCTGCCCGCCGGGGTTGACCATGGTGGCAACGATCCGACAACAACAATTCGAAAAAGACTGCGGTAATGGTTATGAGCAAAGCGGACGCCTTCACCCAGGCAGGGAAAACCGCGGTGTTGCAGAACATTCAGGGCACCCTGCAATTCCTTCAGCGCTTCCCGCCCTTCAATCAGATGGAACACGCCCACCTCGCCTATCTGGTGGAGCAATGTCAGCTGCGTTTTTTTGCCCAGGGCGAGAGCATCATCAAACCGGCTGACGGCCCGGTGGAGCACTTTTATATCGTCAAACAGGGTCGGGTGGTCGGCGAACGCCAGCACATCACCAAGCCCGGCACAGAGACCACCTTCGAAATCACCACCGGCGAATGCTTTCCGCTGGCCGCGCTGCTCGGTGAGCGCGCCACACGCACCGAACATCTGGCGGGCGAAGACACCTTCTGCCTGCAACTGAACAAGCTGGCGTTCATCAAACTGTTCGCCCTTTCCAGCGCCTTCCGCGACTTCGCCCTGCGCGGGGTCAGCAGCCTGCTCGATCAGGTCAACCAGCAAGTCCAGCAAAAAGCCGTGGAAACCCTCGGCACCCAATACTCGCTCAACACTCGTCTCGGTGAACTTGCGATGCGCCATCCGGTGACTTGCAGCGCCGATACACCACTGCGTGAAGCGGTGAAGCTGATGCACGAGCAACAGGTCGGCAGCATCGTCGCGGTGGATGAGCACAAGGCGCCGCTGGGGATTTTCACCCTGCGCGATTTGCGCCATGTGGTCGCCGAAGGTGTCGGCGATTTCAGCGACGCCATCGAACAGCACATGACTCGATCACCGTTTTATCTGTCGCCGGATCACAGCGCCTTCGATGCGGCGATCGCCATGACCGAGCGGCACATCGCTCACGTCTGTCTGGTCAAGGATCAACGCCTGTGCGGCGTGGTATCCGAGCGTGATCTGTTCTCCCTGCAACGGGTCGATCTGGTGCACCTGGCCCGGACCATCCGCAGCGCGCAACGGATCGAGCAACTGATGACCTTGCGCGGCGAGATCGGCCAACTGGTCGAACGCATGCTCGCCCACGGCGCGTCGTCGACGCAAATCACCCACATCATCACCCTGCTCAACGATCACACGGTGTGCCGGGTCATCGAACTGACCCTCGCGGAAAAGGGCGACCCGGGTGTGCCGTTCAGTTGGCTGTGTTTCGGCAGCGAGGGCCGGCGCGAGCAGACGCTGCACACCGATCAGGACAACGGCATCCTGTTCGATGCCCGCGATGCGGCGCACGCAGCGGAGATACGCGGCAAGCTGCTGCCGATCGCCCAGCAGATCAACCAGAGCCTGGCGCAGTGCGGTTTCACTCTGTGCAAGGGCAACATCATGGCCGGCAATCCCGAGCTGTGTCTGTCGCGGGCCGAATGGGCGCGACGCTTCGCGGCGTTCATCCGCGAAGCCACGCCAGAGAACCTGCTGGGTTCGAGCATTTATTTCGACCTGCGCGTGGTCTGGGGCGATGAGCAAGGCTGCGAGCAATTGCGCCGGGGCATTCTCGATCAAGTCGCTGACAACCGTCTGTTCCAGCGCATGCTCGCCGAAAATGCCCTGCGCAATCGCCCTCCCGTTGGGCGCTTCCGTGAATTCGTGCTGGCACGCAAGAACGGTGAGAAGGCCACGCTGGATCTGAAAATTCAGGGTCTGACGCCGTTCGTCGACGGTGCCCGGTTGCTGGCGCTGGCCAACGGCATCGACGCCAACAACACCCTCGAGCGTTTCCGCCAATTGGTCGATAAACAAGTCATCGAGCCGCTCGACGGCGCGGCGTATGAAGAGGCCTATCACTTCATTCAGCAAACGCGCATGCAGCAGCATCAGCTCCAGACCCGGGAGAACCAGCCGTACTCCAACCGCGTCGATCCCGACAGCCTCAATCACCTTGACCGGCGCATCCTGCGTGAATCCCTGCGCCAAGCGCAACGCCTGCAGAGCAGCCTGAGCTTGCGGTATCAGCTATGAGCCTGTTTTCCTGGCTGCGCCCGTCAAGTCTCGTAGTGTCGGCGGATCTACAGCAGCGGCTGGCGAATCTGCCGGCGCTTGCCGAGCTGAGCGAATGCAGCCTGCGTGAGCAGCGCTGGGTGGTGCTGGACCTGGAAACCACCGGCCTGAATATGAGCAAGGATCGGGTCCTGTCGATCGGCGCGGTGGTGATCGAGGACGGCGCGATCGATTTCCGTCAGCAGTTCGAGCGCACGCTGCAATGTCGCGAATTGAAGCTCAGCCCCAGCGTGCTGATTCATGGCTTGGGACCGAATGCGATTGCCGCAGGCAGCGACCCGGCGGAAGCGTTGCTGGAGTTGCTGGAGTTCATCGGCGACAGCCCGGTGCTGGCGTTTCATGCGCCGTTCGATCAGCACATGCTCGGGCGCGCAGTGAAAGAACACCTGGGGCATAAGCTGCAGCATGTGTTTCTGGATGTGGCAGATATCGCGCCGTTTCTGTGTCCGCAGGCGCAGATTCGCGAGGCCGGGCTGGATGAGTGGATCGAGTGGTTTCGCCTTGAAGTGTTCGAGCGGCATAACGCGAGTGCCGATGCGCTGGCCACGGCGGAGTTGGCGTTGATCCTGTTCAGCCGCGCGCGGGCGCAGCAGATTTACAGTCCGTTGCAGCTGCAGCAGCGGTTGAGTCAGTGGAAGCGCAGGCAGCAGGCGCCGTCCTTTTAGAATCATTCAGATCAAAAGCCCCTCACCCCAGCCCTCTCCCGGAGGGAGAGGGAGCCGATCGTGGTGTCTGAAGCCTTATATCGACCTGAAAGACCGAGTCGATTGAGGAATCGCTGAAAATCGTTCAGGTCGATGTACCTCCAGAATATCCCCCGATCAGTCCCTTCTCCCTCCAGGAGAGGGCTAGGGTGAGGGGCTGCCCTTGATTCATCACCTGACCAGTGGCCAATTGCTAACCATTCCCACCTCTGCCAGAATCGCGAACTATTCTCGTTAGTTAACATTTCCCAATCGGTGATGTCCGGTGTCGTCAGTGCCCAACCCCCACAGTGAGCTCGTCGGTGCGATGTATCGCGACCATCGCGGTTGGCTGCTGGCGTGGTTGCGGCGCAATGTGGCGTGTCCGCAGCGTGCCGAGGACCTGAGCCAGGACACCTTCGTGCGCCTGCTCAACCGCGACCAGCTGCTGACGCCGCGCGAACCTCGGGCGTTTCTGGTGGCGATCGCCAAAGGCCTGTTGTTCGACTACTTCCGCCGCGCCGCGCTGGAACAGGCCTACCTCACCGAACTGATGCTGATCCCCGAAGACGAGCAGCCGTCGGTTGAAGAACAGCAAATGATCCTCGACGACCTCAAGGCCATCGACCGGCTGCTCGGCAAGTTGTCGACCAAGGCTCGTGCGGCCTTCCTGTATAACCGCCTCGACGGCCTCAGCCACGGCGAGATCGCCGGCAAACTCGGCGTGTCAGTGCCGCGCGTGCGGCAGTATCTGGCGCAAGGCCTGCGCCAGTGTTACATCGCCCTGTACGGTGAGCCGACATGACGGCGGCCAGTTCGCGCCCGGTGCCGGCGCATGTGCTGGACGCGGCGATTGCCTGGCAATTGACCCTCGACTCGAGCACCGCGCTGGAGCGCGAGGAATTCGCCAAGTGGCATGCGGCCCATGAGGAACACGCCCGCGCGTGGCGCCAGTTGGGCATGCTCGATCAGCGTTTCAGCGTCGCCAAAGGCCCGGCCCGAAGTGCGTTGCTGCAATCGCGCGAAGGCATCCGTCGGCGCGTGCGAAAACTCGGCAGCGGGCTGGCCAGTGTCGTGGTGATCCTCGGGCTGGGACTGTTTGTCAGCGAGCGCTATCTGCCGCTGGATTACTGGCTCGCCGATCAACGCACCGCCACCGGTGAACAGCGCAGCGTGCGCCTGTCCGACGGCACCCTGCTCAACCTTAATACCCACAGCGCGGTCGACGTCCATTTCGATGACAAGCGCCGCTTGATCGTGTTGCAGGAAGGCGAAATCCTCGTCGAAACCGGGCATGGCGATGCGCGGCCGTTTATCGTCGAAACCCGCGAAGGCAGCATGCGCGCGCTGGGCACGCGCTTTCTGGTCAAGCGCGAGGACGATGGCACCCGCCTGAGCGTGTTGCAGTCGGCGGTCGCGGCCCATGCCCAGGCCAACCCGCAAGAACAGATTCTGCGCGAAGGCCAGCAGGTGTTGCTGCGCAGTGACGGGCTGGGCTCGATTGCCGCCCTCGCCCCAGGCACCGATGCCTGGACGCGCGGCATGCTGGTGGTGGACAACGCACGGCTGGGCGATCTGGTGCACGAGCTGGGGCGCTATCGTCGTGGCCATCTGGGCGTGGCGCCGGAAGTGGCCGATCTGCGCATTACCGGCAGCTTTCCTTTGCACGATACCGACAAGGCGCTGAGTGCTTTGCTGCCGACTCTGCCAGTGCAGATCGAGCGGCATACGCCGTATTGGGTCACCGTGGCGAAGGCTGATATCAAGCCTGAGTAATGCGTCGGCAGGAAAACCGCCTTCGCGAGCAGGCTCGCTCCCACATTGGCATGCGATCACCTGTGGGAGCGAGCCTGCTCGCGAAGGCGCCATCAGCCGCACAACCATTTCCTGCAAAAAAGAATTTCCACCCAGCCCTATCACTTTTCCAATCTCGTCCGGCACACAGGCAATTGAGAAATATTTCCATTCAGGAGCCGCCGTATGTCCCGTTCGCCAGACACCTTGTTGCGCCCCAGTCTGCTGGCTTTTGCCATCGCTTTCGGCACGCCGCTGATCAGCAGCCCGTTGCTCGCCGCTGAGCAAGCGTCCAGCGTGCGCGCCTACAACCTGCCGGCGGCGCCGCTGTCGACCACCCTGAACCAGATCGCCAGCCAGGGCGGCCTCGCCCTGTCGCTCAATCCTGCGCTGGCCGCCGGCAAAACCTCGGCGCCGGTCAACGGCCAGTACGACGCCGCCGGCGCCCTGCGCGCGGCTTTGCGCGGCACCGGTCTGCAACTGGAACAGAGCAGCGCCGGCACTTACACCCTGGTGGCCGTGCCGGAAGGCACGCTGGCCCTGCCGGAAACTTCGGTCATCGGCGTGGAAAACTTCGAAAGCGCCTGGGGCCCGGTCGAAGGCTACACCGCGACTCGCACCGCCGCCGGCACCAAGACCGACACTGCGCTGGTCGAAGCACCGCGTTCGATTTCGGTGGCGACCCGCCAGCAAATGGACGACCGCAGCGTGCACAGCCTCGATGACGCCGTGCGCTACATGCCGGGCATCACCGCCAGCAGCTACGGCAGCGACACCCGTGCCGACTGGCTGCGCGTACGCGGTTTCGAGCCGACCCAGTTCCTCGATGGCCTGCCGCTGCCCAAAGGCGTGTACGCCAACCCGAAACAGGAAACCTGGAACCTCGACCGCCTCGCCCTGCTGCGTGGCCCGGCTTCGTCGGTGTACGGCCAGACCCCGCCGGGCGGTTTGCTCGACATGGTCAGCCGCCGCCCGAGCGCTGAAGCCAGCAGCGAAATCCAGTTGCAATACGGCAGCGACAATCACCGCCAGATCAACTTCGCCAGCACCGGCAAGATCGATGAGGCCGGGCAGTTTCTCTATGGCCTCAGCGGCGTGGTGCGCGACAGCGGCACCCAGGTCGACCACGTCGACAACAAGCGCTACAACATCGCGCCGAGCCTGACCTGGAACATCGACGACGACACCAAACTCACCCTGCTGAGCCAGTTCACCCGCGATGACACCGGCATCACCAGCCAGTTTCTGCCGATCCAAGGCACGAAGATCAAATCGCCGCTCGGTGATATTTCCCATCACAAGAATCTCGGCGATCCGGATTGGGAATACTACGACCGCACCTACTACGCGCTGGGTTATGCCTTCGAACATCGGTTGAACGATGTCTGGCAGTTCAAGCAGAACCTGCGCTACACCAAGTCGGACCTGTCGTTCCAGTCGCTGACCCCCGGTTCCTACCCGTTCACCACCGTGGATGCAGAGGGCAACGTCGGCCGCACCAGCACCAGCGTCGACGAAGACATCAGCCAGTTCGCCGTGGACAACAACTTCCAGGCCGACTTCGCCACGGGCAACATTCGCCACACCTTGCTGCTGGGTCTGGATCACCAGCGCAGCAACACCAACTACACCTCGATTTTTGGCGATGGTCTGCAAACCAACGTCATCAACCCGATCTACGGCCAGCCGATCGTACGTCCAGCACGCTCCACCGCGTTTTACGACTACAACCAGAAGACCTACCAGACCGGCCTCTACGTGCAGGACCAAATGGCTCTCGATCAGTGGCGCCTGACCCTCGGCGGCCGTGAAGACTGGGTGCACACCAGCACTGAATTCTTCAACAAGGGCGATGCGACCAACACCCAGCGTGACAAGAAATTCAGCGGCAACGCGGCGCTCAGTTACGTCTTCGATAACGGCTTCGTGCCGTACCTGTCCTACGCCGAATCGTTCCAGCCGACCACGGGCGCCGATGCCACCTCGACCGGCTCGCTCAAGCCAACCGAAGGCAAGCAATGGGAATTGGGAATCAAGTACCAGCCTCCGGGCAGCAAGACCCTGCTGACCGCCGCCGTGTATGACCTGACCCAGAAGAACGTCGCGGTGAACACCTTCGTCAACAACGTTTCGGTGACCAGCCAGACCGGCGAAGTGAAGGTCAAAGGCCTGGAACTCGAAGCGGTGTCGGATGTGACCGACAACCTCAAAGTCATCGCCGCCTACACCCTGGCCAAATCCGAAGTGCAGAAAGGCGTCGACAAGGGCAATCGTCTGCAACTGATGCCCAACCAACAAGCCTCGCTGTGGACCGACTACACCTGGCACGCCGGCGTGCTCGACGGTTTCGGTATCGGTGCCGGCGTGCGCTACACCGGCAACACCTACGGCGACAAGGCCAACACCTGGCTGGGCAAGGCTGACGCCTACACCGTGTTCGACGCCAGCGTGCATTATGATCTCGGCCGTCTGGACAACAGCCTCAAAGGTGCGTCGCTGGCGGTGAATGCGACCAACCTGTTCGACAAGGACTACATTTCCACCTGCGACAGCTTCTACTGCTACTACGGCGACCAGCGCAGTGTCGTCGCCAGCGCCACTTACAAGTGGTAAGCCAGTGAGCTGAAACAGGCCCTGTTCCCAGGCCGTCCGTACCGGGCGGCTTTGGTGTTTTTGAAGGTCATGCAATGAAAAGTAAAACCATCCGCCGCTGGTCGTTCATCCACACCTGGACCAGCCTGATCTGCACGGTGTTTCTGCTGATGCTGGCGCTGACCGGTCTGCCGCTGATTTTCAGCCACGAGATCGATCACGCGCTGGGCAACGCCCCGGAGCTGCGCGAGATGCCGGCCGACACGCCGCAACTCGACCTGCAGCAACTGGTCGATGCCGCGCAGAAACATCGCCCGGGCGAAGTCATGCAGTACTTCGGTTATGACGACGAAGAGCCGAACGCGGCGTTCGCGATCATGGCCAGGACTGCCGACACCGAGCCGAACTCTTCGCACACCTTCATGCTCGATGCTCGCACTGGCGAAGCGCTGGAAACCCCTTCGGCCAACGGTGGTTTGATGCTGTTCATCCTGCGTCTGCACGTCGACATGTTCGCCGGGCTGCCGGGCAAGCTGCTGCTGGCGTTCATGGGGCTGCTGTTTGTCGTGGCGATCGTCTCCGGCACGGTGCTGTACCTGCCGTTCATGCGCCGCTTGAAATTTGGCACCGTGCGCCAGGACAAGTCGACAAGACTGCGCTGGCTCGATCTGCACAACCTGATCGGCGTCGTCACTTTGACCTGGTGCCTGGTGGTGGGCGTGACCGGGGTGATCAGCGCCTGCGCCGACCTGCTCATCGCCGCCTGGCGCAACGACGCGCTGACCACCCTGATCGCGCCGTATCGCGATGCGCCGCCGCTGACTCAACTGGCGCCGGCCACGCGGCTGCTCGACATCGCCGAGGAAGTCGCACCGGGGATGAAACCGGATTTCATCGCCTTCCCCGGCACACGCTTTTCCAGCGAGCACCATTACTCGGTATTCATGAAGGGCGGCACGCACCTGACCTCGCACCTGCTGACGCCGGTGCTGATCGACGCCACGACGCTGCAAGTCACCGCCGTGGCCGAACGGCCGTGGTACATGGACGCCATGGGCATGTCGCAACCGCTGCACTTTGGTGACTACGGCGGCATGCCGATGAAGATTCTCTGGGCGACGCTGGATGTGCTGACGATCATCGTGCTGGCCAGTGGCGTTTATCTTTGGGTAGTGCGGCGCAAGGCGGCCAAGCCTGTTCTGGAAACGGCGGAGGCCTCGGCATGAAGCCGCGTCAGTCGAGTTTCTGGAAGGTTTTCAGCACACCGATCGTGATCGCCTTGCTCAGTGCGGCGGGGCTGTTTGCGGCGTTGCTGGGGGATGGAATCTGGGATGCGTTGAGCTGGGTCGGGCTTGGCGTGCCGGCATTTCTGGCGATAAGAGGTTTTCTGCCGCGAAGCTGAGAATCCCTTGTGGGAGCGAGCCTGCTCGCGAAAGCGCCCGGACATTCAACATCAAAGTCGACTGTCCGACGCCTTCGCGAGCAGGCTCGCTCCCACATGGGTTCTGCGCCGGACGCGAGCAGGCTATGCTGCCCGATCATTGTCCTGATCGAGACCTTGCCATGTCCGCCCCCAGCATGACCCTGTACCACAACACCCTGTCGCCCTTTGTCCGCAAAGTCATGGTGCTGCTGCACGAAACCGGTCAGCAGGATCGTGTCGCGCTGCAGGACTGCGTGCTCAGCCCGGTCAGCCCGAACCCGGCGCTGATTGCCGACAACCCGCTGAGCAAGATCCCCGCCCTGCGCCTGGCCGACGGCAATGTCATCCATGACAGCCGCGTCATCCTCGAATACCTCGATCAGCAGCACGTCGGCAATCCGCTGATCCCCCGTGAAGGTGCGGCGCGCTGGCGGCGCCTGACCCTGGCGTCGATGGCTGACGGGATCATGGATGCCTCGGTGATGGTGCGTTATGAAACTGTGCTGCGCCCGGTGGAAAAACACTGGGACGAATGGCTCGACGCCCAGCGCGACAAGATCCGCCGCGCCCTCGCCGTGCTGGAGAACGAAGCGATTGCCGAGCTGACCAGCCATTTCGATGTCGCGGCGATCAGCGTGGCCTGCGCACTGGGCTATCTGGATCTGCGTTTCCCGGACATGGACTGGCGTGCAGCCAATCCGCAACTGGCCAACTGGTATTTTGAAGTGAGTCAGCGACCGTCCATGGTGGCGACAATGCCCAAGCCCTGATTCTGCGGCGCCTGATCTGCCCCCATCGCTGGCAAGCCAGCTCCCACATTGAATCGGGACAGACCGCTGACCTGTGTGTCGGCATATATCATGTGGGAGCTGGCTTGCCAGCGATGGCACCACCTCGGTTCTGGCGGCAGCGCTGCAACAATCAGCGTCAGCAGAACCGCCACTTCCCTGCGCTCAGCTCGCAACCCGCTCATTGCATCGCCTCCACATCAAACTCCAGCGGCTTGGCCGGTTTCAAACCAATCCCGTACCAGTCCAGTTTGCGCGTCAGCACCATGAACACCCCGAGCAGACCGAACAGCATCAGCGAGCCCATCAACAGCGCGTAATCCTCGGCGCTGAGCAAGCCGTACAGCAGGCCATACAGCGCCGCCAGCCCGGCCGAAAAACTCAAGCCATGCCGCGCGCTGCGCAGGACGTGGCTGACATAGAAGCCGATCAGCAACACACAGCCACTGGCCGACAACAGATACGCCAGCGCAAAACCGATGTGTTCCGACAGTGACAACAGCAGCAGGTAAAAGAACGCCAGCGCAACACCGACCAAGGCATATTGCACCGGGTGCACCGCCAGGCTCTTGAGCACTTCGAAGAGGAAGAAACCGGCGAAGGTCAGGACGATGAACAGCAGCGCGTATTTGATCGCCCGATCGCTCTTCAGGTACTGATCCACCGGATCGATGAAGCTGACGCCGAAGCTGCGCCCGTTGAGTGCATCACAGTCGCCAGCGACGCAGCGCTCCATCGCCTCTTGCAGGTTGGTGGAGAAAAACGAGGTCTGCCAGTCGGCGCTGAAACCCTGATCGTTGATCTCGCGCTTGGCCGGCAGGAAGTTGCCGACGAAGCTGGGGTGCGGCCAGTTGGCGGCGAGGCTGACGCTGCTGGTCTTGCCCACCGGCACCACGCGCAGCGAGCCGGTGCCCTGCAGACGCAGGTCGAAGCCGAAGGTCAACTGCGTGGCTTTGCTGGCGTCCAGTGCCGGTAGCGTCACGTGTACGCCCTCGCCGATCCAGGCCACTTCGCTGCCTGGCACGAAGTCCAGTTGCTGGCCGCCGAGCTCGAGTTTCAGCGCGTTCTCGATGCCGCGAATATCGCTGATCCCCACAGCCAGGAACGGCGCATCAAACTGATAATCGGCAAAATTTTCCTTGATGCCCAACTGCGCCGGCAGGGAAAAATGCCCGTCGATACGGTTATCGGCGTGAAACAGCCGCGCCTCGTAAATACCGCGTTTGCGCAGCTCGGTCTGCACCTGGCCATCGAGCTCGAAACGCTCCGGCAGAAAGTACAGACGCCCGCGCGCTTCGCTGACTTCTTCGTAGCGCTTGTTGGTTTTTTCATTGGTCTTCCAGGTGCGCACCACCTTGCGATACGGCACCACCATCACCGGTCCGGTCAGCTGCTGGCTGTAACTGGAGCTGCGCGCGATGTCTTCGAGCACACCGTCGCGCAGTTGCTGACGCTCATCGATGATGCCGTCGATCATCAGCAAGGGGATCAGCAACAGCAGGATCAGCAAGGCGATCGCGCCGAGTTTGATGGTCAGATTCTTGTTCATGGGACTCTCCCTGTTTGGATGGGAAGAGTCTGGGGATGCGCTGTGGTGGGAGTGTGGGGGGAATATGGAGATTGTGTGGAGAATGCATTCTCCTGTGGGAGCGAGCCTGCTCGCGAAGGCAGCAACTGGGTCTCACGGCAAGCGCAATACCACCTCAACCCCGCCCTCGACATTGCCAATGCGCATCACCCCGCCATGCAACTTGACCACTTCTTCAACGAAGTTCAGCCCCAGCCCGGTGCTTTTGCGTCCGCTGTCCGGGCGCGGCAACGAGTAGAAGCGTTCGGTCAGGCGCGGCAAGGCGTAATCGGGAATCGGCGTGGTCTGGTTGAACAGGCGGAACTCGACCTGTTCGCCAACCCGCTCGGCGCTCAAGCGCAACAGCCCCTGCGTCGGTGTGAAATCCAACGCGTTTTCCAGCAGATTGCCCAACGCCTGCCGCAGCAGAAACGGCTCGCCAATCAACAGCAGATCCTCGCCGATCGCTTGCTCGACACGCAGTTGTTTGCCCTCGATCCGCGCGGCCTGCGCCTTGAGCAGTTCTGCGACCAACAGCGCCAGCGGCACTGCCACCCGTTCTTCCAGCCCTTGGCGCTGTTCGACTTGCGCCAGGTTGAGCAGGCGCTCGATCAGCTGCTGCATCCGCGCGCTCTCGCTGTCGATGTTGCTGACAAAGCGCAAACGCTGGACGGCCGGCATCTCGCTTTGCAGCAACTCCGCCGCACCCCGGATCGCCGCCAGCGGACTTTTCAATTCATGGGTCAGGGTGTGCACATAACGCTCGACGTAGGCCTTGCCTTCGAGCTGCGTGCGCATCTGCTCGACCGCAGTCGCCAGTTGCTCCAGTTCGCCGCCGCGATAATGCGGCACTTCCACGCGCCGGCCTTCGCTGACCGCTTGGGCATAACCGGTCAAACGGTGCAGCGCGCGGCTGAGCCACCATGAGAGCAAGGCGCCGAACAGCAGACCGAGGCCGATCAGTCCGGCGCCGTAAAACAGCAAACGCCGCTCGGTGCGATCGACGTAGGGTTGCAACGAACTGTTGGGCTTGGCCACGGTGACCACGCCGATGATCCTGCCGTTGTCGCGGATCGGCGCACCGACGTGCATCACCGACGAGCTCGGATCGTCAGGAACACTGCGGCTGGAGCGCGCGCCGTACTCGCCACGCAGGGTCAGGTAGACGTCGTTCCAGCGCGAATAATCCTGGCCGACCGCGACGCCGCTGGAGTCGAGCACGACGATGCCCTTGGCGTCGGTGACGTAGATGCGGTGGTTGACCTGATTTTTCGGCAAACCCCAGATCGTCGCTTGCGGCTGCCGCTCGCCATAGGCGCGGAGCAATTGCGGCCAGCGGTTCTCGCTGAGGGTGCCGGCCTTGAAATCGTCGCGCAGGATTTCTGCCATCAGGTTGGCAGTGTCCACCAGCGTCTCTTCGGTGGACTGACGCACGCCGGGGCGGATTTCTTCCATCACCGTGTTGAGGACGAAATAGCCGGTCAGGCCGACAAACAGCACGTACACCAGAAAAATCCGCAGCCCCAGCGACATCAGCTGTGCCCCGGGCTGTAGCTGTAACCGAGGCCGCGATGGGTCTGGATCGGCTCGGCCTCGGCGCGCACCAGGCGCAACTTGGCGCGCAGGCTTTTGATGTGGCTGTCGATGCTGCGCTCGTAACCGGCATCGGCCGCTACGCCCAGCGCATCGAGCAATTGCTCGCGGCTGAACACCCGCTCAGGTTGTTCGAGCAGGCATTGCAGCAGACGAAATTCATGGCGGGTCAGGCTCAGCGGCTGGCCGCGATAGCTGATCTGCACGCGTTCGGCATCGATGCGAAACAGCGTTGAGCCTGCTTCCAGGGTTGGCCGCGGCGCCATGCGTTTGAGGATAGCTTTGACCCGCGCGGCCACTTCACGCGGGCTGAACGGCTTGACCACGTAATCGTCGGCACCGATCTCCAGGCCCACCACGCGGTCGATCTCGGCGTCGCGGGCGCTGAGAAACAGCACCGGCACTTCCGTGAAGCGCCGCAGTTGCTTGCAAGTCTCGAAGCCGCTGATGTCCGGCAAACCGATATCGAGAATGATCAGGTCGGCCGGCGTCTGCCGCTGATGCTCCAGCGCCGCCGCGCCGAGGTTCAGCCACGTGGTGCTGAACCCCTCGCCCTGCAAGGCAAAAATCAGTGTGTCGGCTATTGCCGCTTCGTCTTCGACAATCAGGATGTGCGGCATGGCGTCCGAGCCCGTGGCAGTTAGTGCGCGAACGGTGCCCCAAGCCCGGGGTTACGTCAATCAGACCACTTAGCAGTCAGGCTTGTCGGCGGTGTAACGCCGCGCCGGGTTGACCGCCGCGCCGAACTCGCGCAAGGCCTTGGCGCCGATCAGCAGCGGATAGTTGAAGTGGCTGCGGTCGGTCAGGTTGACCTCGACGGTGCGCTTGACGTTGCCCAGGCAAAGTTCCAGATCGACCACCGGGCGCTTGGCGACATCGCTGCTGTCGCGCTCTTCATCGTCCTCGTCGGAACGGCTTTTGATCTTGCTGATCCGCGCGACCTTGTGCTCGAAAACCTTGTTGCTGGCGTCCTTGGTGGCGAGGCGAAAACGCACCCAGTCGTCGCCATCACGGGTGAAGGTCTCGATGTCCTTGGCCGACAGCGAGGCGGTCAGCGCGCCAGTGTCCATCTTGGCCTTGAGCACTTCGCCACCGATTTCCGGCAGCGCGATGTATTCGTAGCGACCGTACAGCGTCGGCTCAGCGGCCATTACCGGCAGCGCGACGAGGGCAAACAGAGCAAGGAGGGATTTCACGTAAGGGGCTTCCTTGGAAATTGAGGGCGGCGGACTGGAGTTTTAGACACGCGCCGAGTTATTCGTTCGCTTCGGTCCTCTTCGCGAGCAGGCTCGCTCCCACATTTGAAATGCATTCCCCTGTGGGAGCGAGCCTGCTCGCGAAGAGGCCAGTGCATTCAGATCCAATCTTGAGCGAAGCATACCCGGCAAAAAGTGAAACATTCGTCAGCGCCGATTTGGCCTGTCGCGCGAAGCTGCTTATCATGGCTCGCCCCTGCCACTTCATAGAGTTGCTTATGCGCCGCCTGCTCACCGGCTGTTTCGTCACCCTGCTGCTGTTGCTCAACACCCTGATCCTGATCGGGCCATTGATGGTGTTTGCCCTGCTCAAACTGGTCGCACCCGGGCGCTGGCGGGATTACGCATCGGGGGCGGTGATGTGGATTGCCGAGACCTGGGCCGAGATCGACAAGCTGATCTTCCGGCTGTGCATCCCGACGCAATGGGACATTCGCGGCGGCGACGATCTGCGCCGCGACACGTCCTATCTGGTGGTCAGCAACCATCAATCGTGGGTCGACATTCCAGCACTGATCCAGACCCTCAACCGACGCACGCCGTTCTTCAAGTTCTTCCTGAAGAAAGAGCTGATCTGGGTGCCGTTCCTCGGCTTGGCGTGGTGGGCGCTGGATTACCCGTTCATGAAGCGCTACACCAAAGCCTTTCTGGCAAAGAACCCCGAGCTGGCAGGCAAGGATCTGGAAATCACCAAAGCGGCGTGCGAGCTGTTCAAGCGCCAGCCGGTGACGGTGGTGAATTATCTGGAAGGCACGCGCTACACCCTGGCTAAAAGCACCCAGCAGGAATCACCGTTCAGCCACCTGCTCAAACCCAAGGCCGGCGGCGTGGCGTTCGTGCTGGCGGCGATGGGCGAACAGCTCGACGCGATGCTCGATGTGACGGTGGTGTATCCGCAGGAAAAAATCCCGGGCTTCTGGGACCTGATCAGCGGCAACGTGCCGCGAGTGATCATCGACATCAGGACCCGCGAACTCGACCCGACGCTGTGGCAGGGCGATTACGAGAAGGATCCGGCCTTTCGCCAACACGTCCAGAACTGGGTCAACCAGCTCTGGACCGAGAAGGATCAGCGCATCGTCGAGCTGCGCAACGAGCGCGGCTGACTCAAGTGCCGGTGCCGGTGCCGGTGCCCCAGATGCTGCCCAGGCTGCTCAACAGCGAACCACCGACGCCCTGCTGACCGAGATATTGCAGCAACACCGGAGCAAACTGGCCGATCATGCCGCTGTCCATGCCCAGCGCGCTGAACGCGTTGTTCAGGTCGTTAGTGTCTTTGACATTGCCCAGCGCATTTTCAAGACCTGCGGACTTGCCGGACGAACCGAGCAAAGCCCCGAGCGCCGCCAGATTGCCGCTGCCACCGGACAGTTTGTCGATGCCCGGCACTTCCTTGGCCAGTTGCGAGTAGTCGGTGCTGCTCAACTGATTCTTCGCCAGCCCGAGCATCGCACTGGTACCGCCAACAGCCTGCTCCGGCGTGACGTCCAGCGCACTCAGCGCACTCAACAAACCAGCGGTCTCCGAGGTCGGCGCCGCAGCGGCCGCCTTGTCACCATCCTGCATCCCCGCTACCGCACCGGCCACGTCGTTCAAACTGAACCCGGCAAACACCGGCCCGGCCGCCAGAGTCAGGAGCGATGCCAGGGCAAAACCGCGTGAAATCTTCATTCAGACATCCTCTTGTGGAAAAGCTGCCACCGGACAACGGCGACGAAACTGCCGATTTGACCGGGTATTGGGCGGCATGTTCCTCGCGGCGCATCCCCTTCTCTACGCGCTCACCTAAATGAATTGTTCAATCGTTGAATAGCCACTTCACTATTCGACTTCACACTGAAAACCCGACTATTTATTTCGATTGGAACTAACCAACTGTCAGATCTGACAGTTGGCAGTCATAACGATGCAAGTGAATATCTCCACTCCAATTACGTAACGGAGTACGAAAAGATGAAGTTGAAAATTGTCACTGGCGCCCTGCTTGGTCTGACCATGATGAGTACTGCCTATGCTGCAACCTGCCCAACGATATCAGTGACTCATGCGCAAGGCGCCGAAGATGTAACCTTCACTTCTGCCCGACTTAAAGATAAAGACACTGCTAATTCAGTTGTCATCTGCCGATACGAAGGTGAGGCAGACCTTGGCGTCTCGGCTGGCTACAGAAACGACACTCCGGTTCAAGCCACCGGTAGCAATTGGAATGGTGATGAGTGTGCGACCAAGGATGGTGACGCCCGCAAATGCGCCTTTAAATAACTGATCGTGTTCAGAACAAAAAAGGGCAGCCCGATCGGCTGCCCTTCTTACATGGGTAGAACTTACGCCGCACTGAACAACTTATGCGGATCAATCACAAACTTCTTCGGCACGCCCGCATCGAACTCGCCGTAACCTTCTGGCGCCTGATCGAGGCTGATCACTTGCACGCCGACCACTTCGGCAATGTTGATGCGGTCCCACATGATCGCCTGCATCAACTGGCGGTTGTACTTCATCACTGGAGTCTGGCCGGTGTGGAAGCTGTGGGATTTGGCCCAGCCCAAGCCGAAGCGGATGCTCAGGCTGCCCATTTTCGCCGCGGCGTCGACGGCGCCCGGATCTTCGGTGACGTACAGGCCGGGGATACCGATCTTGCCGGCAACGCGCACCACGCCCATCAGTGAGTTGAGCACCGTGGCCGGGGCTTCGGCCTTGACGCCGTCGTGGCCGTGGCCGCGTGCTTCAAAGCCAACGCAGTCCACCGCGCAATCGACTTCCGGCTCGCCCAGCAGCGCGGCGATCTGTTCGTGCAGCGGGGTGTCTTTGGACAGGTCGACGACCTCAAAGCCCTGGGCCTTGGCGTGGGCCAGGCGGATGGTGTTGACGTCGCCGACAATCACCACCGCAGCACCGAGCAAACGTGCGGAAGCGGCAGCGGCCAGGCCGACCGGACCGGCGCCGGCGATGTACACGGAGCTGCCCGGGCCAACACCGGCAGTAACCGCGCCGTGATAGCCGGTCGGGAGGATGTCGGAGAGGCAGGTCAGGTCGCGGATTTTCTCCATGGCCTTGTCGCGATCCGGCAGTTTCAGCAGGTTGAAGTCGGCGTACGGCACCAGCACGTATTCAGCCTGGCCACCGGTCCAGTCGCCCATGTCGACGTAACCGTATGCGCCGCCGGCACGGGCCGGGTTGACGGTCAGGCAGACGCCGGTGTGTTGCTCCTTGCAGGAACGGCAGCGCCCGCAAGCCACGTTGAACGGAACGGAGACCAAATCGCCGATCTTCAGGTTTTCGACGTCGGAGCCCTTTTCGATCACCTCGCCGGTGATCTCATGGCCCAGCACCAGACCGGTCTGCGCCGTGGTCCGGCCGCGCACCATATGCTGGTCGGAGCCGCAGATGTTGGTGGAAACCACTTTGAGAATGACCCCATGCTCGATCTTGCGACCGCGCGGGTCCTGCATTTTCGGGTAGTCGATTTTCTGTACTTCGACCTTGCCAGCGCCGAGATACACCACACCACGATTGCCAGACATGCTTTCACCTCGCTGTTGTTTTTATGGAACTGCGTTGCCCCGGTTGGGCAGCGCGTTGAGTGCTCGGGTATTGCTTGTTGGTCTTGCGTTGTTTGTTACGGCCCCTTCGCGAGCAGGCTCGCTCCCACATTGGAATGCATACCCTGTGGGAGCGAGCCTGCTCGCGAAAGCGATCTAGAGAACGACGGTTCTGTTGGCGTTCAAAAAAACTCGTCTTTCGATGTGATACCCAACCGCCCGCGCCAAGGTCAGGCCTTCGATATCCCGCCCTTTGGCAATCAGATCCTCGGGGTAATGACTGTGATCCACCGCCTCGACGCCCTGGGCGATGATCGGCCCCTCGTCGAGGTCGTTGTTGATGTAATGCGCCGTCGCGCCCACCAGTTTCACGCCCTTGTTGTAAGCCTGGTGATAAGGCTTGGCGCCCTTGAAGCCCGGCAACAGCGAGTGATGAATGTTGATCGCCTTGCCGTCGAGCTTGCGGCACAGCTCCGGCGATAGCACCTGCATGTAGCGGGCGAGGATCACCAGTTCGGCACCGGCATCTTCGATCACCTGCCAGACCTGACGCTCCTGCGCCGGCTTGTCGTTGGGGTCGAGAGGGAAATGGTAGTAGGGAATCTGGTGCCAGTCGGCCAACGGCTTGAGATCCGGATGGTTGGACACCACCGCCGCCACGTCCATCGACAACTGGCCGATGCGCTGGCGATAGAGCAAGTCGTTGAGGCAGTGATCGGCCTTGGAGACCATGATCACCACTTTCGGCCGGTAGTTCGGCGCGGTCAGCTCAAAGAGCATGCCGAACGCCTGCCCGCGCTCGGCCAGCCCGGCGCGGAAGGATTGTTCGTCGAAGCCGTCGGGCTGACGGAATTCCACGCGGATGAAAAAGCGCCCCGAGAGGCGGTCATCGAACGAATGGTGCTCGGTGACATAACAGCCCTGCTCGAACAGAAAACGCGTGACCGCGTCCACCGTGCCGAGGACGCTGGGGCAGTCGGCGGTCAGAATCCATGTGTCTGGGGCGCGGCTCATGGTGCGGTGACTCCTGTTCGTTGTGCGGGGTGTCAGGTTTTTCCCTCACCCTAGCCCTCTCCCAGAGGGAGAGGGGACTGACCGAGTTGTTTTCTCGTATTACGCCGACCTGAAATATCCCGTCGAACTCAGGCTCGAAAAACACACAAATCTGCTCCCTTTCCCCCTCTCCCCCTCAGGGGGAGAGGGCTGGGGTGAGGGGGTGGCTTTTGATCTTCAGGCCTGAACGCTCAGCCCGTACTCGGCCGAAGCATCCTGCAACCACAACCACCAGTAATCCGAGAAACTGCGCCGGATCAGCAGTTCCCAGGTGTCTTCGGCGGTATGACGAATCATCAACTGCGACTTGGCGAACACCGTGCCCACCGCTTTGCCGACCGGGAAGTTGTTCGGGTGCACGTCGTAGCTGGTCGACTTCATCAGCACCTGACGCACGTTCGGGCCGCTTAATTCGAGAATCTGCTGGCCGCCGCTGACGTTCACGATAGCAATGTGCAGATCGCCCAGCGCTTCGCGCAGTTTCTGCTCGGCGGCGAATTCCTCACCGCTTGGCACGATCAGCAGCCACTCGTCCGGGCCCATCCATTGCAGGCTGGTTTCGCCTTTGACGATTACGCTCAGCGCACCGGGCAATTCAATGCCAAGCGCCTTGTGCACACCGGCCGCGAATGCGGCATCGTGGCCATCGCCACGAATAGTCAGGTGGCCGAGGAGTTTCTTTTCCCGCACGATCACGCCGGCGTTCTTGCGGCCCTTGCCGACCAGGCTGGCGAGGTCGGCATGGTGCAGCGACGATTCGGCCTTGGCGCCAGTGGTCGGGCGTTGTTGGTAAACATTGGCTGTGGTCATAAAGCACCTTCTGAATTCTGTTGGTTCCTGTGGTTGCTGTGCCGCCGCCTTCGCGAGCAGGCTCGCTCCCACAGGGGAACGCGATCGAATGTGGGAGCGAGCCTGCTCGCGAATAGCCGCCCGCCCACCGCTCCCGAGGTTGTCAGATGTTCTGCCGATCACCCTTCGGATCGAAGAACACCGAAGAAACGATTTCCGCCTCGATCACGCTGCCATCGGCCAGGGGTGCGAACACCCGCTCGCCCATGCGCTTGAGACCGCCCTTGACCACACCCATGGCAAACGAGTAACCGAGGGAGTTGTGCGCGTAGCTGGAGGTCACGTGGCCGACCATGGTCATCGGGATCGCCTGTTTGGTGTTGAACACCAGTTGTGCACCTTCCGGCAGCCATTTGGTCGGATCGATCGGCTTGAGGCCCACCAGTTGTTTGCGCTGATCCTTGACGCAATCTTCCCGGTTCATGCCGCGCTGGCCGATCCACGAGAACGGTTTGCTGCGACCGACACACCAGCCCATGTTCAGGTCGTCCGGGGTCATCGAGCCGTCGGTGTCTTGGCCGACGATGATGAAACCCTTCTCGGCCCGCAGCACGTGCATGGTTTCGGTGCCGTACGGCGTCAGGTTGTACTGCTTGCCGGCCTCGACGATTTTCTCCAGCACGCCCATCGCATAATCGGCCTGCACGTTGACTTCGTACGACAGCTCACCGGTGAACGAGATACGGAACACCCGCGCCGGCACGTCGCCGACCAGACCTTCTTTCCAGGTCATGAACGGGAACGCTTCGTTGCTCAGATCAATGTCGGTCACGGCGCTGAGCAGCTTGCGGCTGTTCGGCCCGGACAGGGTCATGGTCGCCCAGTGGTCGGTGACCGAAGTGAAGTACACCTTCATATCCGGCCATTCGGTCTGGTGGTACAGCTCCAGCCATTGCAGCACGCGAGCCGCGCCGCCGGTCGTGGTGGTCATGACGAAATGGTTGTCGGCCAGGCAAGCCGTCACACCGTCGTCGAAGACCATACCGTCTTCTTTGCACATCAAACCATAGCGAGCCTTGCCCACGTCGAGCTTGGTCCAGGCGTTGGTGTACACGCGGTTGAGAAACTCGCGGGCATCCGGGCCTTGAATGTCGATCTTGCCGAGGGTCGAAGCATCGAGCAGGCCAACGCTGTCGCGCACGGCTTTGCATTCGCGCTTGACCGCCGCGTGCAGGTCTTCACCGTTTTTCGGGAAGTACCAGGGACGCTTCCACTGACCGACGTCTTCAAACTCGGCGCCGTTCTTCACATGCCAGGCATGCAGCGCGGTGTAGCGCACCGGTTCGAAGATGTGCCCGCAGTGTCGACCGGCCACGGCGCCGAAGGTCACCGGCGTGTAGTTCGGACGGAACATGGTGGTGCCCATCTGCGGGATGGTCACGTTCAGCGAACGGGCGGCAATGGCCAGACCGTTGACGTTGCCGAGCTTGCCCTGATCGGTGCCGAAGCCCAGCGCGGTGTAGCGTTTGACGTGCTCGACCGACTCGAAACCTTCACGGGTCGCCAATTCGATACCACCGGCGGTGACATCGTTCTGGAAGTCGACGAATTGCTTCGGTGCACGCGCCGAGTTCTTCTCGTGCGGCACCTGGAACAGCGCCAGGGTCGGCTCTTCGAGACGGCTCAGGGCTTTCGGCAACACGCCTTCGACGGTCTGGAAACCGGCTTCGGCAGCAGCGCGCACGCCACCTTCAAAACCGTCGGCCAGCGAATCGCCGAGCGCGTAGACGCCATTGATGCCACCGACGCACACGCGCTTCTGCGGTGCTTCGCCCGGTACGAAACCGAGAATGTCTTCGCGCCAGACCGGTTTGCCACCGAGGTGCGAAGCCAGGTGAACCACCGGGCTGTAACCACCGGAGCTGGCCACCAGGTCGCAGTCGAGCCATTCGCCCGGACTGGTCACGGCGTGGGCCTTTACGTCAATCGCGGCGACGCGGGCAGCGGTCACACGCTTGCTGCCACGCACTTCGATGACGGCGCTGCCGGTGAGGATGCGAATGCCTTTGGCGCGCGCTTCTTCGACCAATGCACCGCGCGGATTGCTGCGGGCATCAGCGATGGCGACCACTTGCAGACTGGCATCGAGCCAATCCAGAGCGACGCGATAGGCGTGATCGTTGTTGGTCGACAGCACCAGTTTTTTGCCCGGCGCTACGCCATAACGACGCACGTAGGTCGACACCGCGCCGGCTAGCATGTTGCCCGGCACGTCGTTGTTGCCGTACACCAGCGGACGCTCGTGGGCGCCAGTCGCCAGCACCACGCGCTTGGCGCGGACACGGTGGATGCGCTGCCGCACCTGTCCGATCGGCGCGCGGTCACCGAGGTGATCGGTGAGGCGTTCGTGAATGGTCAGGAAGTTGTGGTCGTGGTAACCGTTGACCGTGGCGCGCGGCAACAGCAGCACGTCCGGGGTGTTCTTCAATTCAGCGATGACACTGGCGACCCATTCCATCGCCGGTTTGCCGTCGAGGCTTTCGCGGGAATCAAGCAGGCTGCCGCCGAACTCTTCCTGCTCATCGGCCAGAATCACGCGGGCACCGCTGCGCGCAGCGGCCAGGGCAGCGGCGAGACCGGCCGGGCCAGCGCCGACGATCAGCACGTCGCAGTGCTGGTTCATGTAGTCGTAGGTGTCCGGATCGTTCTCGGTCGGCGAACGGCCGAGGCCGGCAGCCTTGCGGATGTACTTCTCGTAAGTCATCCAGAACGATTGCGGGTACATGAAAGTTTTGTAGTAGAAACCCGGCGGCATCAGCTTGCCGCCGACCTTGCCGAGAATCCCCATCATGTCGTTGTTGACGCTCGGCCAGCCGTTGGTGCTGGTGGCGACCAGGCCCTGATACAACGCCTGTTGCGTGGCGCGCACGTTGGGAATCTGCGTGGCTTCGGTAGCACCGATCTGCAGCACCGCGTTCGGCTCTTCGGAACCAGCCGCGAAGATGCCGCGAGGGCGCGAATACTTGAAGCTGCGGCCGATGATATCGACGCCGTTGGCAATCAGTGCGGCGGCCAGCGAGTCGCCTTCATAGCCTTTGTAGGTCTGGCCGTTGAAGGTGAAGCTCAGCACTTTGTTGCGGTCGATCCGTCCACCGTTGGACAGGCGATTGGTCTGGCTCATACCTTCTCTCCCAGCGCCGTCGTGGCTGTTTTCGCAGTGCCAGCCTTGTCGGTGAATTGCGGCTTCTCGCCGATCTTGTAGCTCTCGAGAATCTCGTAGGTCACGGTATCGCGAGTGACGTTGAAGTACTGGCGGCAACCGGCAACGTGGTCCCACAGTTCGTGGTGCAGACCGCGCGGGTTATCGCGGAAGAACATGTAGTCACCCCACTCTTCATCGGTGCAGGCGTTCGGATCCAGCGGACGCGGGATGTGCGCCTGGCCGGATGCGTGGAATTCCTCTTCAGAGCGCAGTTCGCCGCAGTGAGGACAGAAGATATGCAACATGGGGATTTCTCCTGTTAGTGGGCAACCGCAGCAGCGCCGTGTTCATCGATCAACGCACCGTTGTGGAAACGGTCGATGGAGAAAGGTGCAGCCAATGGGTGCATTTCACCCTTGGCCAGACTCGCGGCAAACACGTTGCCCGAGCCAGGTGTGGCTTTGAAACCGCCGGTGCCCCAACCGCAGTTGAAGAACATGTTTGGTACCGGCGTCTTGGAAATGATCGGGCAGGCGTCCGGCGTGGTGTCGACGATACCGCCCCACTGGCGGTTCATACGTACCCGCGAGAGCACCGGGAACATCTCGACGATGGCCTGAATGGTGTGTTCGATCACCGGGTACGAACCACGCTGGCCGTAGCCGTTGTAGCCGTCGATACCGGCGCCGATCACCAGGTCGCCCTTGTCGGACTGGCTGATGTAACCGTGTACGGCGTTGGACATGATCACGCTGTCGATAATCGGCTTGATCGGCTCGGACACCAGCGCTTGCAGCGGGTGGGATTCGATCGGCAGGCGGAAACCGGCAAGCTTGGCCATGTGCCCGGAGTTACCGGCCGTCACCACGCCGACGCGCTTGGCGCCGATGAAACCCTTGTTGGTTTCGACGCCGATGCACACGCCGTTTTCCTTGCGGAAGCCGATCACTTCGGTCTGCTGGATCAGGTCCACGCCCAAGGCATCGGCGGCACGGGCGAAGCCCCAGGCCACGGCATCGTGTCGGGCGACGCCGCCGCGACGCTGCACGGTCGCGCCCATGATCGGGTAGCGGGTGTTTTTCGAGCAGTCCAGGTACGGAATTTCGTCCGCAACCTGCTTGGCGTCGAGCAGTTCGCCGTCGACGCCGTTGAGGCGGTTGGCGCTGACCCGACGCTCCGAATCACGGATGTCCTGCAGGGTGTGGCACAGGTTGTAGACGCCGCGCTGGGAGAACATCACGTTGTAGTTGAGATCCTGCGACAGGCCTTCCCACAATTTCATCGCGTGTTCGTAGAGGTGCGCCGACTCGTCCCACAGGTAGTTGGAGCGCACGATGGTGGTGTTGCGCGCGGTGTTACCGCCGCCCAGCCATCCCTTCTCGACCACGGCGACATTGGTGATGCCGTGCTCCTTGGCCAGATAGTAGGCCGTCGCCAGGCCGTGCCCGCCGCCGCCGACGATGACCACGTCGTAGACTTTTTTCGGGGTGGGCGTGCGCCACATGCGCTGCCAGTTTTCGTGGTGGCTGAGCGAGTGTTTGAACAGGCCGAAGCCGGAATAGCGTTGCATAGTCATTACTCCAAAACCGACTCAGCGATAAACCGGGAAGTCTGCGCACAGGGCCGAGACCTGCTGGGCGACATCGGCCTCGACATCGGCGTCGCCGAGGTTGTCGAGGATGTCGCAGATCCAGCCGGCGAGGGTTTCGCACTGGCTGACCTTGAAGCCGCGCGTGGTCACCGCCGGGGTGCCGATGCGCAGGCCCGAGGTCACGAACGGCGACTGCGGGTCGTTCGGCACGGCGTTCTTGTTCACGGTGATGTGGGCACGGCCCAGCGCGGCGTCGGCGTCCTTGCCGGTCAGGCCCTGACGGATCAGGCTGACCAGGAACAGATGGTTGTCGGTGCCGCCGGACACAACATCGTAGCCGCGCTTGATGAACACGCTGGCCATCGCCTGGGCGTTGTCGATCACTTGTTGCTGATAAGCCTTGAAGCCAGGCTCCAGTGCTTCCTTGAAGCACACCGCTTTACCGGCGATGACGTGCATCAGCGGGCCGCCCTGGGCACCGGGAAAAACGGCGGCGTTGAGCTTCTTCTCGATCTCTTCGTTGGACTTGGCCAGGATCAGCCCGCCACGCGGACCGCGCAGGGTCTTGTGCGTGGTGGTGGTGACCACGTCGGCGTACGGCAGCGGGTTCGGATACAGGCCAGCAGCGACCAGACCGGCGACGTGGGCCATGTCGACGAACAGCAGCGCACCGACCTTGTCGGCGATCTGACGGAAGCGCGGAAAGTCCAGAGTCTTCGAGTAAGCCGAGAAACCGGCAACGATCATTTTCGGTTTGCACTCGACGGCCAGACGCTCGACTTCGTCGTAGTCGATCAGTCCGGTGTCGGTGTTGATGCCGTACTGCACAGCGTTGTAGAGCTTGCCCGAGGACGACACTTTGGCGCCGTGGGTCAGGTGACCGCCGTGGGCCAGGCTCATGCCGAGGATAGTGTCACCCGGTTGGATCAGCGCCAGATACACGGCGCTGTTGGCCGAAGAACCGGAGTGCGGCTGGACGTTGGCGTAGTCGGCACCGAACAGTTGCTTGGCGCGTTCGATGGCCAGCGCTTCGACCTTGTCCACATGCTCGCAGCCACCGTAGTAGCGCTTGCCCGGATAGCCCTCGGCGTATTTGTTGGTGAGCCCGCTGCCTTGCGCCTGCATGACGCGCTTGCTGGTGTAGTTCTCCGACGCGATCAGCTCGATGTGATCTTCCTGACGTTGCTCCTCGGCATTCATCGCCGCCAGCAGTGCATCGTCGTAACCCTGGATCTGGTCTTGCTTGCTGAACATCGCGTCTCTCCCAGCGGCATCTGTGCGCCATTCGTCTCGGTAAGGCACTGGCAATGATGGCAGTGCCCTTTGATGCGATGGTATGACCGGCACAGACAGCTCAAATGCCTGCGGACGCCACGCAAAGGTGCGTTTACGACATGGCTGGAAATGACCTCTTCGAAACGCCGCAGATCCCCTGTGGGAGCGAGCCTGCTCGCGAAGAGGCCGGCACATCCGACATAGAAGTTGGCTGGCAGACCGCTTTCGCGAGCAGGCTCGCTCCCACAGGGGTCAGGCGATGATTTGGCGGATGGCAAGCAGCAGGAAGAAATGCGCGGGATACAGCGCATATGCCCAGCGCCGCATCGGTGGTGGCTGCAGATGTCGCCCATGTCGCAACAAGAACATTCCCAGCATCGGCGCAAACAGACACGTCGCCAGACCAAGCATCGCCACGCTGTTGCCGAACCGCGCCGATTCGAGCAGCACTTGCCATTGGTTCGCAGCCAGACAAACCAGCCCGGCCAACAGACTGAGATACCACGGCCGGCGAAAGACCAGCAGCATCGCCAACGGCAGCAGCACGCCGAAGAAACCGAACATCAGTCGTTCTGAAAAAACCATCGCGACCACCAGCGCGGCCAGTGCGAGCAATCGCGCCACCGACGCAGAGTCCTGCCAAGCGCGCGCCACCAGCAGGCCCAGCGCCAGCGTCGGCATCACGTTGAACGTGTCAGGGTCGTGGATATAAAAGCGATAAGGGATTTCGCTGATGGCGCTGAACAGCACCAGCCAGCCCAGATAGCGCCATTCCATTTTGCGCGAACCGTCTCGTGCCAGATTCGCCGCCATCGCCAGGCAAAACCATGGAAACGCCAATCGCCCGGGCACATACAACCAATCGGCGGAGAAGCCGACATATCGCAGGTGATCGAGCAACATGCTCAGCAACGCCAGCCACTTGAGCAGATCCAGAGCACCGTCGCGTTGGCTCAGGTGCATAATCGGCCCATAAACTGGTAATTTTCCCCACCCGACATCGCATGTGCTCCCCGGAAGATCTTCGGTAAAGTGCGCATCCTCATTGACCACGAGCCTTCACAAGAGTCTCGATTACGGAAGCCGGCCATGACCGACAAGAGCCAACAATTCGCCAGCGACAACTATTCCGGGATCTGCCCTGAAGCCTGGGCTGCCATGGAACAGGCCAACCACGGCCACCAGCGCGCTTACGGCGACGATGAATGGACCGCCCGCGCGGCCGATCATTTCCGCAAACTGTTCGAAACCGACTGCGAAGTGTTCTTCGCCTTCAACGGCACCGCCGCCAACTCGCTGGCCCTGTCGTCGCTGTGCCAGAGTTACCACAGCGTGATCTGCTCGGAAACCGCCCACGTCGAAACCGACGAATGCGGCGCTCCGGAATTCTTCTCCAACGGCTCGAAGCTGCTGATCGCCGGCACTGAAAACGGCAAGATCACCCCGCAATCGATCCGCGAAGTCGCACTCAAGCGTCAGGACATCCACTACCCGAAACCGCGCGTGGTGACCCTGACCCAGGCCACCGAAGTCGGCAGCGTCTACACCCCGGAAGAAGTCCGCGCCATCAGCGCAACCTGCAAGGAACTGGGCCTGCACCTGCACATGGACGGCGCACGGTTCTCCAACGCTTGCGCATTCCTCGGCTGCTCGCCCGCCGACCTGACCTGGAAAGCCGGCGTCGACGTGCTGTGTTTCGGCGGCACCAAGAACGGCATGGCGGTGGGTGAAGCGATCCTGTTCTTCAACCACAAACTGGCCGAAGACTTCGACTACCGCTGCAAGCAGGCCGGGCAACTGGCATCGAAGATGCGCTTTTTGTCGGCACCGTGGGTCGGCATTCTGGAAAACGACGCCTGGCTCAAATACGCCCGCCACGCCAACCACTGCGCGCAACTGCTGGCAGAACTGGTCAGCGACATTCCCGGCGTCGAACTGATGTTCCCGGTGCAGGCCAACGGCGTGTTCCTGCAACTGTCCGAGCCGGCCATCGCCGCGCTGACTGCAAAGAACTGGCGCTTCTACACCTTCATCGGCAAGGGCGGCGCACGTTTCATGTGCTCCTGGGACACCGAAGAAGAGCGCGTGCGCGAACTGGCGCGCGATATTCGCGAGGTCATGTCGGCCTGATTCCCCTCCCAAGTTGCATTCCCATGCTCAGCACGGGAATGCAACCCAGAGGCTGCGCGTCGCGGACCTGCATTTTCAGAATCGGCCTACACCAAGGCCTACAGAAAGCAAGAAAATCCCGCCATAGACTGCTTGCTCCCGATTCAAGGAGCGCACGCGATGGCAATTCCCGGCTACATGACGATCACGGGCAAGACCCAAGGGCTGATTTCGGCAGGCTGCTCAACGCCTGATTCGGTGGGCAACAGATATCAGGCGGCACACACCGATGAAATCATGGTGCTGTCGTACAGCCACAACCTCGCCAACCTCGACAACTCTCACCGAGCCACCCACGCGCCGGTCATTGTCACCAAAGTCGTCGACAAATCTTCACCGCTGCTGGCCCAGGCACTGGCCAACCGTGAAGAGATCGACTGCAAGATCAACTTCTACCGAACCTCCCCTCAGGGTCAGCAGGAAAAATACTTTTCTGTCTCGATCGACGGTGCGGTGCTCACCGAACTGAACCTGGATATGCCCCACGTCATTCTGCACAACGACGCGGAACCTCAGGAGCAGGTCGCCATTCGTTATCGTGGCATCAGCTGGGTGCATCACCTCGCCGGGACCAGCGGCCATGCCTCGTGGGGCGAAGAAGGTTGAGCGATCGGCGCCATGGTCTCAGCAACGTTCGACACGTTGCCGGCAAGCTGCTCGCACAGGCACAGACAGTCGGCTCACGTCATCTGGCATTCGGCAGTGCGCGCGTGCAGTTCAATCAGGAGGTCGCGCGCTTCGCCAAGGGCATTGTCGATGATGTCGCCAGCGGCCGCCTTTCAGCGGACATGGGCCTTGACGCCTTTGCACAGGAACAGCGTCATCTTCTGAACCAATCCAGAGTTCTGGTACGCGGCACCAAAGGTGCCGTTCCTGAAGCGGTGAAAAAACGCCCGTTATCGATGCTCAGGCAGCCTGCCTCGCGCTCCGATCCAGACAGGTTGCTGCGCGCGATTCATCAGCAGAACCTCAGGGTGGCGCGCGTTAATAACAGCAGCACCGCGCGCAGCCCTCACCCCGTCAACGACTTGAAGTTCTTCCCCAGCGAGCACTGGCCGCAAGATCGTCCGGCCCCATCGGAGCCGGGTTTTTACATCGTGCAGAAAAGTATTGTCGCCGAGAAGCTTGAGGCACAACTGCTCCCCTCCGCCAACCCGAATGTCATCGCCAGATTCAGAAGTTTGAATCCGACCCCGGACATGATTAAAGCCGGTTCGATGATCGTGCTGAGCGACCCTGACAATCAGCAATGCACATACGAGGAAGCATTGCTGATGCAGACCGCGCGTTTCGTCAGTGCGACGCTGGAACCGCTGACCGTGGAAGAAGCGGATTTCATGGCGCAGCACTATGGCGTGATCCAGACCGCACTCGCCTATGAATCAAAAGTGATCGGAGTCGTCACGGCCATGGCAGCCAATCATCTGGATGGCATAAAAAATGTTCTCGCAGATCTTGAGAAGTTGCATGTTCAAACGCTGGACGTAAAAGGCCACCGGGTCTCTGAAGAATTCATAAACAAGCGTGACCAATTACTCAAAAAGCTGGACGTCCAACTCAATCGGTTCACCCGGCAGAGTATGGGCATACCCGATTACCCGAGCCTGAAGACCAGTCTAGGCATTGATCATCCCTATCTTGTGCACCGCTGGCGAAAAGCCGGCGGAATCGGCCAGAACCCAGGTTATGCCACGCATATTCGGGCAGTCAGCCAAGCATCACAGTACGTTAAATATGGCGGCTGGATCGGTACAGCGGTGGGTGGTGGCGCCTCCGCCTTAAAGGTGCAGGATGTCTGCATGCACGGAAGCGCGGAGTCATGTGAAAAGGTGAAGTTCACGGAAACCGGAAGCTTTATGGGTGGTGTGGGTGGCGGAATGGTTGCCGGCGCGCTCGTAAGCTTGACTGCCTCAACGATTTGCGTAGGCGCTGGCCTCCCGACAGGCGGGCTTGGCACTGTACTTTGCAGTGCGCTACTGGCAGGACTCGGAAATTATGCCGGCGGGACTTTGGGCGAGAAAGGCGGCGAACGGATCGCACAGAAAGTATACGAGGCTGTTAAATGACTCTTCGTACTTCAGAGAAAATATTCTTGTTGATTGGTATTGTAGACTTCGTCGGCATATTTACTTTGATAGGAGTGATGTTGTATGTCGCGAAAACAAAGACCGAAATCATATTGGACCATCTAACAAACAGTTCTATTTCGAGCAGACTGATAATGCTTTGGCACGGAGGTCCTTGGGGCAAAATCTACATGATGGGAGAAGTGTTCGACATCATGCGAAACCCTGAATTTTACATTCACACAGGAAAGCTTTGCGCGAAAGACTTCGAAAACTTCCCCAAAAAACTGAAAAAGAACCTGATTATTTTATACAAACTGGTTTTCATTTTTTTTGCAATTATGATGTGCCTGGGAATAAGCTCATCCGTAGATCAAATTAACAATATCGTAAAAGATCCAATTGTGATCATGACGCTGGTGAGTTTCACAGGTCTTTTAGTGGTAAATGGAATTTTACTTTATACCGCCAAGAGAAGACTGGAAACGATCCTAAATAGCCTGAAACGCAGTTCAATCACATCGTCTTTGCTCATGTTATGGCAAGCGGGCCTGGGGGGACGTATTTATATGTTGGGTGAAATTTTCGGCATCCTCAAAAAACCCGCACGGTACATTTCCCAAGGCAAAGTCAGCGCAAGAGACGTTAAGAATTTCCCGCCAACACTCAAACGCGACCTGCTCAAACTGAATAAATACCAGCAAATATTTGGCTTTGCCTTTGTGGGCTTCGGCCTGCTCGCTTTGTTCGGGCTGATTTGAAATTGCACTTTCCCGGTCGATCTCCTCATTTAGGAGATCGACCCAAGTTCATGCCTATTTAAAACTCAATCCGCACATCCCCCTTCGGCACGCTGCAGCACGACAGGATAAACCCTTCCGCCTCGTCGTCCTCGGTAATCCCGCCGTTGTGTTCCATCTCCACTTCGCCGCCCAGTTTCATCACCTTGCATGTCCCGCAAATGCCCATGCCGCAGGCTTTCGGGATCATCAGGCCGAGCTTGGCGGCGGCTGCGTGTACGGTTTCGCCCGGGCCGACGCGAATGCTTTTGCCGGAGGCGGTGAATTCCACCTGATGCAGATCCGCGGCGTCGATTTCCGGCGCATCGGCGGCTTGTTCGGCCTGTTCAACTGCGTCGGCGCGCGCCTCGGGTGGCGTGGCGCCGAAGGATTCTTCGTGGTAGCGCGACATGTCGTAGCCGGCCGCTTCCAGCAGGCGTTTGACCGCGGTCATGTACGGCGTCGGGCCGCAGCAGAACACTTCGCGTTCGAGGAAGTCCGGGACCATCAGTTCGAGCATCTTGTGATTCAGATAACCGCGATAACCGGCCCATGGCTCACCGAGGCCGTGCTTTTCACAGATCAGGTGCAGGCTGAAGTTATCGATCCGCGAAGCCATGTGCTCGAGTTCGCGGTGGTAAATGATGTCTTTCGGCGACCGTGCGCTGTGCACGAAGGTCATGTCGACGTTGGCGTTGGTGTCGTAGAACCAGCGCGCCATCGACATGCACGGGGTGATGCCGACGCCGCCGCTCAGGTAGAGGACTTTCGGGCTCGGGAAGTCGATGGCGTTGAACAGCCCGACCGGGCCATGCACCGCCAGCTCCTGACCTTCATGCAAAGTGTCGTGCAACCAGTTGGAGACCTTGCCGCCCGGCACGCGTTTGATCGTCACCGAAAAGCTGTACGGCACCGACGGCGAGCTGGAGATGGTGTAGGAGCGCATGATCGGCTGGCCTTCGATTTCCAGCTCCAGGGTGACGAACTGCCCCGGCTTGAAGAAGAACAGGATCGGCTGGTCGGCCATAAAGCAGAAGGTGCGCACATCCCAGGTTTCCTGGATGACTTTGACGCAACGGACAATGTGTCGGCCATTGGCCCAGGTCTGGGTGGTGACCGGATTCAGGAAGCTGTTGGACATGCTGTTCTCCACGGCCGACTGTCGGCCTCTTGTCGGCGATTCTGCGTATAGCGCAGACCGTGCATTTACCTATCCGCGACATTGACATACTTATCGCGACCAGCCCTTGAACACCGGGGCTTGCGCGTCGGGAACAGATTGCGCCATGTCGCGCATGGATAAGGTTCCCCCCAGCGCCGGCCCCACACTCGCCCCAACACAAGACGACTTCTTTACACCTTGCGTAGCAACCGTTTTGCAGCACACCTGATCAGCCACTTTCGCCGGCCACGCAGAGGGCCATGAGGATTACATCGATGGACGTCACCGCAAAAATAAGCCTGGGCGATCCGCTGGAACCCGCACGCAAGGCCACCGCACAAATGCTGCAGGAGCGCGAGCGCACCTTTTCCCTGCCGCAACCGTTCTACAGCGACGAGCGCCTGTTCGATATCGATATGCAGGAGATCTTCCAAAAGGAATGGTTGATCGCCGGCATGACCTGCGAGATCCCGGCCAAGGGCAACTACCTGACCCTGCAGGTCGGCAAGAACCCGATCATCGTCATTCGTGGCGCCGAGGGCGTTGTGCACGCGTTCCACAACGTCTGCCGCCACCGTGGCTCGCGCCTGTGCACCAGTGAAAAAGGCAAAGTCGCCAAACTGGTCTGCCATTACCACCAGTGGACTTACGAACTGGACGGTCGCCTGCTGTTCGCCGGCACCGAGATGGGCGCCGACTTCGACATGAAGCAGTACGGCCTGAAACCGGTGAACGTGAAAACCGCTGGCGGATACATCTTCATCAGCCTGGCAGAGAACCCCCCGGCCATCGATGACTTCCTGTCGACGCTCAACCATTACATGGAACCGTACGACATGGAGAACACCAAGGTGGCGATCACCACCACCTTGATGGAAAAGGCCAACTGGAAACTGGTGCTGGAAAACAACCGCGAGTGCTACCACTGCAACGCATCGCACCCGGAACTGTTGAAAACCCTGCTGGAATGGGACGACGTCACCGACCCGCGCGCCGATCAGGCGTTCAAGGATCACGTCGCCGCTTCCGCCGCTGCCTGGGAAGCGGAAAAGATCCCTTACGCTCACGCCAGTTTCGGCTTGCGCAACCGTATCGTGCGCATGCCGCTGCTCAAGGGCACCGTGTCGATGACCCTCGACGGCAAACAGGGCTGCGCCAAACTGATGGGCCGCATCAAGAACCCGGACCTGGGCTCGATGCGCATCCTGCACCTGCCGCACTCGTGGAACCACTGCATGGGCGATCACATCATCGTCTTCACCGTGTGGCCGATCAGCGCTCAGGAAACCATGGTCACCACCAAGTGGCTGGTGCACAAGGATGCGGTGGAAGGTGTCGATTACGACGTCGAGCGCATGCGCCAGGTGTGGGACGCGACCAACGATCAGGACCGGCGTCTGGCTGAGGAAAACCAGCGCGGGATCAACTCCACCGCTTACCAGCCGGGGCCTTACTCGAAGACCTATGAATTCGGCGTGGTCAACTTCGTCGACTGGTACAGCGAGCGGATGTTGAACAACCTCGGGGCTGAGCCTGCGCCTTACCTCAAAGGTGTACCGGTTCAGGGCTGATCAGAAGCAAAAGATCGCAGCCTGCGGCGGCTCCTACAGGTGGAATGCATTCCCCTGTGGGAGCGAGCCTGCTCGCGAAGGCGTCCTGACCCACGCTACATCTTTCAGTTGATCAATTTCCGACCAATCACCCCCGCCCCCATACCCATCAAGCCCTCCAGCCTTCCGCAAACAAGTTATCCACATACCCGCCCACAGCAAATGGGGGTAACTGTGGATGAGTCAAAAAATATCTTGCTGATTTGCAAAGAAAAACCGTGACTTATTCTGAATCACAGTTTCTGAAAACGATCGGTCGTTTTTTGATCAACGCCATGCAGGCCACGGTTTCCAAGGTCTCCAGCGGGTAGCGAACACGTTATCCACAGAAGCGCCAACAGAGTTCGGGGACAACTTTGAATCTTCTGTGGAAAACACCTATGACTGGGGAAAACCCCTTCGTCTTAACAGCTCTCGGCGCCCGGGGATCACATTTGATCAATAATTGATCAAACCCATGTAACGCCTGCTCCATATGGCGTACAGCTGATAGCGAACATCTTATCCACAGAAGCGCCAACAGAGATTGGGGGCAACTTCTCGATTAATACCGAGGGAAAAGCCCGTTAAATCCGTGAGTTACGCTGATCGTTTTTTGATCTTATGGCTGGAAGGCTTGAATGGCGTGGGGTACGAGCAAGGGCGAACACGTTATCCACAGCTTCGCCAACAGCGATTGTGGGTAAGCAGTAAAGATTGGCTGTGGAGAAATGCCAATGTGGGAGCGAGCCTGCTCGCGAATGCGTCGGGTCAGTCGATGCATGTGTCGGCTGACAGTGCGCTTTCGCGAGCAGGCTCGCTCCCACAGAGGTTATTCCATGCCTGGAAGAGGGTGACTAGCGGACAACGCCCTCTTCAATAAGCAACTTCAGAATCGCCTCCGCCCCGGCCTGCGCGGTGACGCCTTTGAGCACCTGCCCACCGCCACCACTGGCCTTAGCTGTCGCTGCTTTCATCCGGTCGGCGCCGCTCTTGGCCTTGATCACCTTCAAGCGCTTGGGTCGTGGCTTGGCCGGTTGCAGCGTGGCGACGGCCAACAATTGGTCCTCAACAACTTCAACGTCATCGGCGGCCAATTCGCCCCGTCGTGCCGGGCCGTACGCGCTCTGCCGAGGCTTCGGGGCGGCGTTATCCACAGTCGCCAGAAACGGCAGTTTCACCTTCAAGCGGCGTCGCTGCCCGCGCGGCAACGCTTGCAGAACCAGCGCCGAACCGTCAGCGATCGATTCGACCTGCGCCAGGCCCACCACCAGCGGCCAGCCCAGACCTTCGGCCAGCAGGAACGGCAACATCCCCGAACCTTCCCCGGTTTCCGCCTGACTGCCGGTCAGCACCACTTGCGCCCCGGCGTCGCGCAGGTACGCGGTCAGCGCCGGCAAGGCATCGGCGCCGGCGGGTTGTTCCAGCACATGCAGTTGTTCCAGGCCCATGCCCAGATAGGCACGCAGGGCCGGTTCGGCAACATCACCGGCATGCAGCACTTGCAGGTTATCCCCAGCCAATTGCAGGCCCAGTTCCACCGCGCGCGCATCCTGATCGGCGCGCCGTGGCCGACCTGAGGTCGGGTGAGCGCCGATTGAAACCAGACTGATAACGTTCGTGTTCATAGGGTTTCCTTACGCCGCATCGCGCTTGGCTTCGTTGCGGTAAGCCGCGACCGCTTCGATCAACGCTTGCAGAATCTCTGCGCTTTCGCCGATCACCGAGAGGTCGGCACGCTTGATCATGTCGCAACCCGGATCGAGGTTGATCGCCACCACCTTGTCGCAGGCGCCAATGCCTTGCAGGTGCTGGATTGCGCCAGAGATACCCACAGCCACATAGACCCGCGCGGTGACCCAGGTGCCGGACGCGCCGACCTGACGATCGCGCGCCATGAAGCCGTCGTCCACCGCCACCCGCGAAGCGCCTTCGGTGGCGCCGAGGGCTGCTGCCGTTTCGTGAAACAGCTGCCAATCCTTGACGCCGTTGCCGCCGGAAAAAATGAACTCCGCTTCGGCCATCGGAATCGCTGCCGGATCCACCGCCACGGCACCAAGATCTTCGATTCGCGACAAGCTGCGCGCGACGCTTGTGGATAACTCCACTGGCAACGCTTCGTGACGAGTTTCGCTGACCGGTTCTGCGCATTCGGCAGCGGCGAGAATCAACCGCGCCACCGGACGCGCCAGATCTTGCAATCCGGCCCCGGCGCGGCCGATGCACTCCTGATCCTTGACCTGCCAGACCCGCGTGGCCGGACGCTCACCCAGCGCTGCAGCAAAGCGTCGGCCGAGTTCGCCGCCACCGCTGCGGCTGTCCGGCAGCAACCAGTGACGCGGGTTGAATTGGTTATCCACAGCGCGCAAGCCCTGCACCCGTTGTTCCGGTGCATAACCGCTGAATTCATCGCCTTCGAGCAGCAACAGGCGATCGACGCCAGCGGTCTCGAAAGCGCTTTCCTTATGCTCGCCGAACACCACGGCGAGCACCGCACCATCGGTGCCGGCCAGTTGGTGAGCAAGGCCGAGCAGATCGCGGTCGTGGCTGCTCAGGCGACCACCGACCATATCCGGCACCACACTGATGTAGAACGCCGGGGCCGGTACCTGACGCAGCGGCAACTGCACTTCAACAGCAGCCGAGCGTTTGACCGCCCCACCCTGCTGCGCGCCGCTGCGGTCAATGCGTTTGATGCCGTTGGGGCCGATAAAACCCATGCCGTGCAGATTCTTGCGGATGACGCCATTGGGACCCATCCAGCTGTGTTGCGCCGGTTGCATCGCCGCGTGCAGCGGATGCAGGCGGTTGCGCGCAATCCATTCGGCGCGCGGGTCGCGGCGGATAATGTCGCTCATCAGTGCACCTCCGCAGGTTCACGTTTGGCCGGCGTGGCAGGCTTGCTTGGCGCGGCGTCTTCGAGCAGCGCGTCGGCCACCAGTTCGGCGATGTCCTTGATCAGCGGACGCGGTTCGACCACGCCTTCGAGCATCGCCGTGCACTGTGGACAACCCACCGCCACCAGTTCGGCGCCGGTTTCGCGGATGTCTTCCATGCGCATGTCGGGGATGCGCTGCTTGCCCGGAATGTCAGTGATCGGCGCGCCGCCACCGCCGCCGCAGCAGCGCGAGCGGAAGCCGGACCGTTGCATCTCTTTGACTTCAATGCCGAGCGCGCGCAGCACTTCGCGCGGCGCTTCGTACTCGCCGTTGTAGCGGCCCAGGTAGCACGGATCGTGATAGGTCACGCTATTGCCTTTGTGCTGCCCGAGGTTGAGCGCGCCGGCCTGAATGATCTCGGCCATGTAGGTGCTGTGGTGCTGCACCAGATAGTTGCCGTCGAAGGCGCCGTACTCGTTTTTCAGCACATGGAAACTGTGCGGATCGCAGGTGACGATGCGGTTGAAGCTGTATTTGGCCAATGTCTGGATATTGCGTTTGGCGAGCTGCTGGAACGTTGCTTCGTCGCCGAGACGGCGGGCCACATCTCCGCTGTCGCGCTCCTCAAGACCGAGTACGGCGAAGTCGACTTTCGCTGCCTTCAGCACTTTGACGAAGGCACGCAAGGTGCGCTGGTTGCGCATGTCGAAGGCGCCGTCGCCGACCCAGAAGAGCACGTCGGTGGATTTCTTTTCGCTGAGCAGAGTGAGGTTCAGGTCCGCTGCCCAGTTCATCCGCCCGCCCGGGGCGAAACCGCCGGGGTTGTCGGTTGCAATAAGGTTCTCGAGAACTTCGGCACCCTTGTTCGGCGTCGCGCCTTTTTCCAGGGTCAGATGCCGGCGCATGTCGACGATCGCATCGACGTGCTCGATCATCATCGGGCACTCCTCGACGCAGGCGCGGCACGTGGTGCATGACCACAGGGTTTCAGCATCGACCAGACCGTTGACGATCGGTTGGTGCGGATTGCCGCCATGCTCGCCGATCGGTTTGCCTGGATACGGGCTGCCGGCGAACTTCGCGTCAGTGCCGCCGGCGAGGCCGACGACCATGTCCTGAATCAGTTTTTTCGGGTTCAGCGGCTGGCCGGCGGCGAAAGCCGGGCACGCTGCTTCGCACTTGCCGCACTGCACGCAGGCGTCGAAACCGAGCAACTGGTTCCAAGTGAAATCCTTGGGTTTTTCCACGCCCAGCGGCGCATCGGGATTGTTCAGGTCCAGCGGTTTCAAACCGGTCGAGCGCCCGCCGCCGAAACGTTCCGGGCGACGGTGCCAGGCCAGGTGCAGCGCTCCGGCAAAGGCGTGCTTCATCGGCCCGCCCCAGGTCATGCCGAAGAACAGCTCCGACACGCCCCACAGCACGCCAACACCGAGGATGGCGGCGAGCACCCAACCGCCGAAGTTTTCCGGCAGGATTCCCGCCACCGGCAGGGTCACCAGGAAAAACGACGCGGAGAAGGCCAGCAGGCTTTTCGGCAGGCGCATCCACGGGCCTTTCGACAGACGCGCAGGTGGATTGACCCGGCGCAGATACATGAAGATCGCGCCGACAAACATCACCGCCGACATCAGCAGCAAGGCGTAGCCAAGGATGCGGTTATGCAGGCCGAAACCGTGCACCAGAATGGCCAGCACAATCGACGCCACCGCACCGCCCGCCGTGGCGACGTGGGTGTTGGCAATGTATTTGTCCCGCGCGACGACGTGGTGCAGGTCGACCATGTAGCGCTTGGGCATGGCCAGCAGACCGCCGAGCAGATCGACCTTCGCCGCCCGCCCCCGGCGCCACATGTTCATCCGCCGCAACGCGCCGAGGACAGCAAGGCCCAGGGCTGCGAACAACAGGATTGGAAGAAGGGTGTTCAACATGGTGAAGCTCCCACCAGACAGCCTGGAGAAACACGATCCGCTTTACTGTGGGAGCGAGCCTGCTCGCGAAAGCGCTGGGTCAGTCGACATCAGCGTCAACTGACAGATAGCATTCGCGAGCAGGCTCGCTCCCACAGGGTTATGTGCAAGCCTTAAAAGTCTTTACACAGTCTGAGTGCGTCATAGATCGCGGCGTGGGTATTACGCTGCGCCACGCAGTCGCCGATGCGGAACAGCAAGTAGCCGTCGCCCGCTTCGCTCAGCGAAGGTTGCGGCTGGATCGCGAACAGCGCTTCGACGTCGATCTGGCCCTTGTTGCGCGAGCCGTCCTTGAGCGCGTAGTAGATTTCCTCGTCCGGGCGTACGCCGTTTTCGACGACCACCTGATCGACGACCCGCTCCTCTTTCGCGCCGGTGTATTCGTTCTCCAGCACCGCGATCAGCTTGTCGCCTTCGCGGTAGACCTTCTCCAGCATCATGTCGCCGGTCATGATCACTTCTTTCGGGTACATGCTGCGGTAATAGGTCGGGAACGACGTGCCGCCGATGGCCACGCCCGGTTTGATGTCGTCGGTGACGATCTCGACCTGGCTGCCCTTGTCGGCGAGGAAGTCGGCGACCGACATGCCGGTGAACTCGCAAATGGTGTCGTAGACCAGCACGTTCTTGCCCGGCGCAACCTTGCCGTCGAGCACGTCCCAGCTGCTGACCACCAGCCCTTCGGCCGCGCCCCAGTGTTCGTTCTGCTCAAGGTACGGATGACCGCCGACCGCCAGCACCACCACGTCCGGACGCAGGTCCATGATGGTGTCGGCATCCGCCGCCGTGCCCAGGCGCAGATCGACTTTCAGCCGCGCCAGTTCCAGCTGGAACCAGCGAGTGATGCCGGCGATCTGGTCACGCTGCGGTGCTTTCGATGCGGTGGTGATCTGCCCGCCGATGAAGTCTTTTTTCTCGAACAGCGTGACGTCGTGGCCCCGCTCGGCAGCCACGCGTGCGGCTTCCATCCCGGCCGGGCCGGCACCGACGATCACCACTTTGCGTTTCGGCCCGGTGGATTTCTCGATGATGTGCGGCACGCCCATGTATTCACGGGAGGTCGCGGCGTTCTGGATGCACAGCACGTCCAGGCCCTGATACTGGCGGTCGATGCAATAGTTGGCGCCGACGCACTGCTTGATCTGGTCGATCTGGCCCATCTTGATCTTGGCGATCAGGTGCGGGTCGGCGATGTGCGCGCGGGTCATGCCGACCATGTCGACGTAACCGCCTTCAAGGATGCGCGTGGCCTGGTTCGGGTCCTTGATGTTCTGCGCGTGCAGCACCGGCACCTTGACCACTTCCTTGATCCCGGCAGCCAGATGCAGGAACGGCTCCGGTGGATAACTCATGTTCGGAATGACGTTGGCCAGGGTGTTGTGGGTGTCGCAACCCGAGCCGACCACGCCGATGAAGTCGAGCATGCCGGTGTCGTCGTAATACTTGGCGATCTGCTTCATGTCCTCGTGGGACAAGCCGTCCGGGTGGAACTCGTCACCGCACAGGCGCATGCCCACGCAGAAATCGTCACCGACCTCGGCGCGCACGGCTTTGAGGACTTCCAGGCCGAACTTCATCCGCCCTTCGAAGGTGCCGCCCCATTCGTCGGTACGCTTGTTGACGCGCGGGCTCCAGAACTGGTCGATCATGTGCTGGTGCACTGCCGACAGTTCGACACCATCAAGGCCACCGGCCTTGGCCCGGCGCGCCGCCTGAGCGTAGTTGCCGATCACCCGCCAGATCTCTTCCGGCTCGATGGTTTTGCAAGTGGCGCGGTGCACCGGTTCACGGATGCCCGAGGGCGACATCAAGGTCGGCCAGTTGAAGCCGTCCCAGCGCGAGCGACGGCCCATGTGGGTAATCTGGATCATGATCTTGGCGCCATGCTTGTGCATGGCGTCGGCCAGATTCTGGAAGTGCGGAATGATCCGGTCGGTGGACAGATTGACCGAACTCCACCATTCCTGCGGGCTGTCGATCGCCACCACGGACGAACCGCCACAGATGGCCAGGCCGATGCCGCCCTTGGCTTTCTCTTCGTAGTATTTGACGTAGCGGTCGGTGGTCATGCCACCGTCAGTCGCATAGACCTCGGCGTGCGCGGTGCTGAGCACGCGGTTGCGGATGGTCAGTTTGCCGATCTGGATCGGCTGGAACATTGCTTCGAAAGCCATGGCACGGTCCTCGGCTTACAACGGCTTGACGATAAACAAGCCGTCATCGTGGCCCTCTTCGGAGCCCCCGTAGACTTGTTCGGCCACAGTACGAATCTTGCTGCCACGGGCTTCGAGGATCTGATCCATGGCGCCGGCGAACCAGCCGGTGAACATGTAATCGACCTTGCGCCCGACCTTGCCGTAGACATAGACAAACGCCGAGTGCTCGAGCTTGACGCTGGCGGTGCCTTTGTCGAGGTCGATCTCCTGGATCTTGAACAGGCCCCAGCCGCGCTGCGACAGGCGTTTCATGTAGTGCTCGAACACCGCGACGCCTTCCAGGCCGTGGCATTCGGCTTCCTTTTCACACCAGTGCCAGGCGGATTTGTAGCCGGCCTTGTAGAGGATCTCGGCGTAGGCTTCAGCGCCGAGCACTTCCTCGATGCCCATGTGGTTGTTGACGAAAAAGTGACGCGGCACATAGAGCATTGGCAGGGCGTCGGAGGTCCAGACACCGGTCTCGCTGTCGACTTCGATTGGCAATTGCGGGGCGATCTTGGCCATGGAAACTTAACTCCAGAAAAATGATGGTTCAGTGTTGGCCGCGGCCCTCACCCCAGCCCTCTCCCGCAGGAGAGGGGGCAGATCGGCGGCGGTCTTGAGAAAGCGTTATTCGCCCCAGACGTTCTTAAGAACGCTTACCCAGTTCTCACCCATGATCTTGCGCACCACACGCTCGGAATGGCCGCGCTTGAGCAGGGTTTCGGTGAGGTTGGGGAATTCGCCGACGGTGCGGATGCCCAGCGGGTTGATGATCTTGCCGAAGCTGGTCAGGCGGCGGGCGTAGCCCTTGTCGTGGGTCAGGTATTCGAAGAAGTCCTGGCCGTGACCCTGAGTGAAATCGGTGCCGATACCGATGGCGTCTTCGCCGACGATGTTCATGGTGTATTCGATGGCTTCGGCGTAATCGTCGATGGTCGAATCAATGCCCTTGGCGAGGAACGGCGCGAACATGGTCACACCGACGAAACCGCCGTGGTCGGCAATGAACTTCAACTCTGCATCGGATTTGTTGCGCGGGTGCTCTTTGAGACCCGACGGCAGGCAGTGCGAATAGCAGACCGGTTTTTTCGATTCGAGAATGACTTCTTCGGAGGTCTTGGAACCGACGTGGGACAGGTCGCACATGACGCCGACGCGGTTCATCTCGGCAACGATTTCGCGACCGAAACCTGACAGGCCGCCGTCACGCTCGTAGCAACCGGTGCCGACCAGATTCTGGGTGTTGTAGCACATCTGCACGATGCCAACGCCGAGCTGCTTGAACACCTCGACATAGCCGATCTGATCTTCAAAGGCATGGGCATTCTGGAAGCCGAAGAGGATGCCGGTCTTGCCTTGTTCCTTGGCGCGACGGATGTCGGCGGTGGTGCGCACAGGCATCACCAGGTCGCTGTTTTCGCGGATCAGTTTCTGGCTGGCAGCGATGTTGTTCACGGTCGCCTGAAAGCCTTCCCACACCGACACAGTGCAGTTGGCCGCCGTCAGACCGCCCTTGCGCATGTCTTCGAACAGCTCGCGGTTCCATTTGGCAATGATCAGACCGTCGATAACGATGCTGTCGGCGTGTAATTCGGCTGGGCTCATCAGGCGTCCCCTTATTGGCGATTCATGCGCCGAATCGTCTGCCGGCGCTTTGGGGCCAGCATATGCCTCGGTGCCGGGGCGACCGGGTGCAAAAACGACAGGGGAATTGCCGAAAGCGTCAATCCGCGACAAAGGGTCGTCAGCCGCCCTCCTCGGCTGGCTGTTCAAGCCCGCGCGCTTGCGCCAGAATCTGCCGCAGCCTGCACCTACCAACGGATTAGAGCGACCCCAATGAAATCAATAATCCTCGCCCTGGCACTGATTGCGACCGGCGCCCACGCCGCCGAAGAATCCGAGAACAACCCGTGCGACGCGGTGGAAAACGACATCCAGACCCTGGAATGCTCCGCCTACAGCCGCAGCACCGCCGAAGACCTGCTCAAAGACAACTACGCCAGCCTCAACGAACGCATGCAGGCCGCCTACGGCAAAAACCCGACGCAACTGGCCAACATCACCGCCAAACTGAAAACCGCCCAGCAGCAGTGGTTGAAGACGCGGGATGCGGATTGCGCGGTGGAAGCGTTCCCGTCCACGGCGGGAAGCAAGGCGTTCACCATTGCGCAGAATGATTGTGTCGCGCGGATGAGTGATGAACGGTCGGAGTTTTTGGAGTCGATTGGGCAGGAGTGAGTGTTTTGAGCTGTAAGCTGAACCTCTTAAGCCAGTCTAAGGATTCCCATGAACATCTGCGGCATTGAAATCAAAGGCAGCGAAGCGATCATCGCCGTGGCGGCGCTCGATGGTTCGACGTTGAGCCACGTCCCTCTCGCCACGAAGAAGATTGCTCTGGATGACGACGACGAGGCGGCGAACGTGCGGCGGTTCGCGGCGCAGGTGGCATCGTTTGTGCGGGAGAACTCGGTGGACCGGATTGCGATCAAGAAGCGCAGCAAAAAGGGCGAGTTTGCCGGTGGGCCGACGACATTCAAGATCGAGGGCGTGTTTCAACTGCTCGATGGTTGTGAGGTAACGCTGCTGTCGCCGCAGACGATCAATGCCCAGGCCAAGAAGCACAATTTCGAACTGCCCGGGACGTTGAACAAATATCAGCATGAGGCTTACAAGGCGGCGTGCTCGGCGTTGGTGAAGAAATAAGCCGATTCCCGAAATCACCTTGGAACCTGTGGGAGCGGGCTTGCCCGCGATGGCGGTGTGTCCGGCAATAACAATGTTGGATGTGCTGGCCTCATCGCGGGCAAGCCCGCTCCCACAGGGTTCTAGGGTGGTGCTGAAACCATTCACGCCTGCGCGGTACGCCGGTCTTCCCGGGGGCAGCGGGCGAAACGCGCGCGATAACTGCGGGTGAAATACGACGGCGATTCAAACCCGCAGGCAATGCTCACTTCGAGCACGCTCATGTCGGTCTGGCGCAGCAACTGCCGGGCCTTTTCCAGCCTTAACCGCAGATAGAAATTGCTCGGCGTATCGTTCAGGTGCAGCCGGAACAAGCGCTCCAGTTGCCGCCGGGTCACCTTGATCGACTCCGCCAGTTGCAGCGTGGTCAGCGGTGGTTCGCTGTGCTGTTCCATCTCGCCGATCACCTGCACCAGTTTCTTGTTGCTGATCCCGTAGCGCGTGGCGACTTCCATGCGCTGGTGATCCTTGCGCGGGCGTATGCGCCCGAGCACAAACTGCTCGCTGACCTGAATCGCCAGTTGCGGGCCGTGGGCCTGGGCGATCAGGTCGAGCATCAGATCAATCGAGGCCGTACCTCCCGCCGAGGTGATCCGCCGCCGATCGATCTCGAACAGCTCCTGGGTGACGCTGAGCTGTGGATAAGATTCCTTGAAGGCATCGATCGCCTCCCAGTGCAGGGTCAGGCGATGGCCGTCGAGCAGGCCTGCTTCGGCAAGGACGAAGCTGCCGGTGTCGATCGCACCGAGGGTTACGCCGTCGTTGTCCAGCCTGCGCAACCAGTGCTCCAGCGTCGGCGTGATGAACTTCAGCGGTTCGAAGCCGGCCACCACCAGCAAGGTCGCGCCTTTCTTCAGCGGCTCCAGCGCTGCATCGGCGTTGACCGACATGCCGTTGCTCGCCAATACCGCGCCGCCATCGGCGCTGAGCACATGCCAGCGATACAACTCGCCGCGAAAACGGTTGGCCACGCGCAACGGTTCGATCGCGGAAATAAAGCCGATGGCGGAGAACCCCGGCATCAGCAAAAAGTAGAAATCCTGGGACATGGGCGCACTCGGTTGGCGGGTCGCGTGGCTCGTTGATACGCCGATTATCGGCGGCGTTCAAGCGTGCAGGTCGCTACAGTGCAAATGCCAGTCGCCGCAGTGCGCTTTCACGGGTGCATAGCTGCGTAACTTGGCCTCACCGGCGCGCAGATGCCGGGAACGACAATAATCGAACTGCCGAGGAACCCGACATGAAACGACTGATCAGCAGCTGCGTTCTTGCACTCAGCGGTACCGCTTTTTTCAGCACCGGCGTAATGGCGGCCGAACCGGCCTCCTGCAAGAACGTACGCATGGGCGTGGTCAACTGGACTGACGTGATCGCCACCAGTGCCATGACCCAGGTCCTGCTCGACGGCCTCGGCTACAGCACCAAACAGACCAGCGCCTCCCAGCAGATTATCTTTGCCGGGATTCGCGATCAGCGCCTGGACCTGTTCCTCGGCTACTGGAACCCGCTGATGACGCAGACCATCACGCCGTTCGTCGAGGCCAATCAGGTGAAAGTGCTCGAAGCACCGAGCCTGAAAGATGCCCGCGCCACTCTCGCCGTACCGACTTATCTGGCCGACAAGGGGCTGAAAACTTTCGCCGACATCGCCAAATTCGAGAAGGAATTGGGCGGCAAGATCTACGGCATCGAGCCAGGCTCGGGCGCCAACACGCAGATCAAAGCGATGATCGCCAAGAACCAGTTTGGCCTCGGTAAGTTCCAGCTCGTCGAATCAAGCGAGGCCGGCATGCTCGCCGCCGTCGATCGCGCCGTGCGCCGCAAGGAAGCCGTGGTGTTCTTCGGCTGGGCGCCGCACCCGATGAACGTCAACATCCAGATGACCTATCTGACCGGCAGCGAAGACGCCCTCGGCCCGAACGAAGGCATGGCCACGGTGTGGACGGTCACCGCGCCGAAATACGCCGAGCAATGCCCGAACATCGGCCGCCTGCTGGCCAACCTGACTTTCACCGCCGAATCCGAGAGCCGGATGATGCAGCCGCTGCTCGATCACAAGGATGCCTTCGAATCGGCGAAGCAGTGGCTCAAGGATCACCCCGAAGACAAACAGCGCTGGCTTGAAGGTGTGACGACTTTCGATGGCAAACCGGCTGCTGAAAATCTGCAACTGACCAGCAAATAACCCCTCGATTGAAGAGCCCCTCACCCTGACCCTCTCCCACAGGGAGAGGGTATTTCAATCAAGCTTCGCAGCCCCGCAACGGGCTGCGGACAGACCCATCACGCCTGAAGGAAACGCACCATGAACCACGACGTCATCATCACCTGCGCACTTACCGGTGCTGGCGACACGACCGCCAAAAGTCCACACGTGCCGATCACCCCGAAACAGATTGCCGCTGCAGCGGTGGAAGCGGCCAAGGCTGGCGCCACCGTGGTGCACTGCCATGTGCGCGATCCGCAGACCGGCAAGTTCAGCCGTGACGTGGCGCTGTACCGCGAAGTGATGGAGCGCATCCGCGAGGCGGACGTCGACATCATCGTCAACCTGACCGCCGGGATGGGCGGCGACCTGGAAATCGGCGCTGGCGAGAACCCGATGGAGTTCGGCCCGAACACCGATCTGATCGGTCCGCTGACCCGTCTCGCCCACGTTGAACAGTTGCTGCCGGAAATCTGCACCCTCGATTGCGGCACGCTGAACTTCGGCGACGGCGACACCATTTACGTCTCCACCCCGGCGCAACTGCGCGCCGGCGCCAAGCGCATCACCGAACTGGGGGTGAAGGCCGAACTGGAGATTTTCGACACCGGGCATCTGTGGTTCGCCAAGCAGATGATCAAGGAAGGCTTGCTCGACAACCCGCTGTTTCAACTGTGCCTGGGCATCCCGTGGGGCGCACCGGCCGACACCACCACGATGAAAGCCATGGTCGACAACCTGCCCGCCGACGCGGTGTGGGCCGGCTTCGGCATCGGCCGCATGCAGATGCCGATGGCGGCGCAAGCGGTGCTGCTCGGCGGCAACGTGCGGGTCGGCCTGGAAGACAACCTGTGGCTGGACAAAGGTGTGCTGGCGACCAATGGCCAATTGGTTGAGCGCGCTACGGAAATCCTCAGCCGCCTCGGTGCCCGGGTGCTGACACCGGCAGAAGGCCGCCAGAAAATGGGCCTGACCCAGCGCGGCTGATCCATCACCCATTTCACCTGTAGGAGCTGCCGAAGGCTGCGATCTTTTGACTTTGATTTTTTAGAAGCAAGATCAAAAGATCGCAGCCTTCGGCAGCTCCTACAGGGCTCTTCGAACTCTTCAGGACATCACCATGCGCTTTATCACCGAAATCAAAACCTTCGCCGCTCTCGGTAGCGGTGTCATCGGCAGTGGCTGGGTCGCCCGCGCGCTCGCCCACGGCCTCGATGTAGTGGCTTGGGACCCGGCGCCCGGCGCGGAAGCGGCATTGCGCCAACGCGTGGCCAATGCGTGGGGCGCGCTGGAGAAAAACGGCCTGGCGCCGGGTGCTTCGCAGGATCGTCTGCGCTTTGTCGCGACCATCGAGGAGTGCGTGCGTGACGCCGACTTCATCCAGGAAAGCGCCCCGGAACGGCTGGAACTGAAGCTCGACCTGCACAGCAAGATCAGCGCCGCCGCCAAGCCCGACGCATTGATCGGTTCAAGCACTTCAGGCCTGTTGCCCAGCGAGTTCTACGAGAGTTCGACGCACCCTGAACGCTGCGTGGTCGGGCATCCGTTCAACCCGGTTTATCTGTTGCCACTGGTGGAAGTGGTCGGCGGCAAAAATACCGCGCCGGAAGCGGTGCAAGCAGCGATGCAAGTCTACCAATCCCTCGGCATGCGCCCGTTGCATGTGCGCAAGGAAGTGCCGGGCTTCATCGCCGATCGCTTGCTTGAAGCGCTGTGGCGCGAGGCGTTGCACCTGGTCAACGACGGCGTCGCGACGACCGGCGAGATCGACGATGCAATCCGTTTTGGCGCTGGTCTGCGCTGGTCGTTCATGGGCACGTTCTTGACCTACACCTTGGCCGGCGGCGATGCCGGCATGCGCCACTTCATGTCGCAATTCGGTCCGGCGTTGCAGTTGCCGTGGACATATCTGCCAGCACCGGAGCTGACCGACAAGCTGATTGATGATGTGGTCGATGGCACCACTGATCAGCTCGGTCGGCACAGCATTTCAGCGCTGGAGCGCTATCGTGATGATTGTTTGCTGGCGGTGCTTGAAGCGGTGAAGACCACCAAGGAAAAGCATGGAATGAGTTTCAGCGAATAGACCTTGCAGAGCGCTTCCGGCCCCTTCGCGAGCAGGCTCGCTCCCACAGGTAAACGCATTTCAATGTGGGAGCGAGCCTGCTCGCGAAGACGGCAGTCCAGTCATCATCAATGTTGGAACCGAGACCATGCCCCACCTCACCACCTACCAAACCACCATCATCCCCGACTGGGTCGACTACAACGGCCACCTGCGCGATGCCTTCTACCTGCTGATCTTCAGCTACGCCACCGATGCGCTGATGGACCGCCTCGGCATGGACAGCAGCAACCGCGAGGCCAGTGGCCATTCGCTGTTCACCCTTGAGCTGCACCTCAATTACCTGCACGAAGTGAAGATCGCCACTGAGGTGGAAGTGCGCACGCAAATCATCGGCCACGACAGCAAGCGCCTGCACCTCTACCACAGCCTGCACAAAATCGGCGATGAGCAAGCGCTGGCCGGCAATGAACAGATGCTTTTGCACGTCGACCTCGCCGGCCCGCGCTCGGCGCCGTTCAGCCCTGATACGTTGCATCGCCTGCAAGCCATCGTCGCCGATCAGACCGACCTGCCCGCTCCCGCTTACATCGGCCGCGTGATCGCGCTGCCACCCGCTCGGTAAATCCCCACTGCCAAGGAGCCGCCATGAACACCGCCGTCGCTGTTGCCGATTTTCGTACTTATCCGTTGATCAGCGCGCTCGGTGGCGTGCAGGGTCTGGCGGATCGCGTTGTCATCGAATGGGCTGACGGACGTGTCAGCCCGTTTCACCACATATGGCTGCGCGACAATTGCCCGTGTGATCAATGTGTCTACAGCGTTACTCGCGAACAAGTCTTCGAAAGCGTCGATGCCGCCGAGGATTTGCAACCGCTGGCCACGCGCATCGACACCGATGGCTGCCTGCGCATCGACTGGCAGGACGGTCACCTCAGCCGCTTCGATCCGGGCTGGCTGCGCGCACATGCCTATGACGATGAATCCCGCGCCGAACGCCTGGCCGGCAAACCGCAGCCCCGTTTGTGGCACAGCGATCTGCAGTTGCCGGTGTTCGACTACACCGCGCTGATGAACGACAACGCCGCGCTGCTGCAATGGTTGCTCGCCGTGCGCGACATCGGCCTGACCCAAGTGCGCGGCGTGCCCACCGAGCCGGGCTCGCTGAAGCTCATCGCGCAGCGGATTTCCTTCATTCGCGAAAGCAACTTCGGCGTGCTGTTCAATGTGCAATCCAAAGCCGACGCCGACAGCAACGCCTACACCGCCTTCAACCTGCCATTGCACACGGATTTGCCGACTCGCGAGCTGCAACCGGGGCTGCAATTTCTGCATTGCCTGGTGAATGATGCCGAGGGTGGCGAGAGCATTTTCGTCGATGGTTTTGCGATCGCCGACGCCTTGCGTCAGGAGGAGCCGCAGCTGTTTGAGGTCCTGTGTGAAATACCCGTGGAGTTCCGCAACAAGGACCGGCACAGCGACTATCGCTGCCTGGCGCCGGTCATCGCTTTGGATGCGCTGGGCCGGGTGGCGGAGATTCGCATGGCGAACTTTCTGCGCGGGGCGTTCGATACGTCGGTGGCGCAGATGCCGTTGCTATATCGCGCCTATCGGCGCTTTATTGCGATGACCCGCGAGCCGCGATTCCGGCTGATGCAGCGGCTCAAGCCGGGCGAATTGTGGTGCTTTGACAACCGCCGCACGCTGCATGCGCGCAATGCCTTTGATCCAGCCACCGGGGCGCGACATTTTCAGGGCTGCTATGTCGACCGGGATGAGTTGTTGTCGCGGATTCTGGTGTTGCAACGTTGAACCGCGTCATCGTTCTTCGCGAGCAGGCTCGCTCCCACAGGGGTACGCATTCCAAAGTGGGAGCGAGCCTGCTCGCGAAAGCGTCAGCGGGAACAACTAATCTCTGACTGATTCACAAGCAAAAAAAACTCCGATCAAGCCGTGACAGGATCGGAGCTGAGGAGGGTACTGTTGAGGAGCTGCCAGGCGAGGGTGACCAAACCTTCGTGAAGCGAGCTGGCGCCAGTGTGCCTAGTCGACAATCCAGTCGGTTAGCCGAAAACGACCTGTTCATAGTCGTCCCGGCCACCGCGACAAAACGCCCTTGCCGCGTCCGGTCGGGGCCACCAGAATCGAGCCAAGACCTCCGTTGCCACAGAAGGATTTGCGTAATGATGTACGCCGATTTGATTGACCAGGAAGATCTGTTGGGCCAGCTCAAGGCCTTGGGTATTCAGGTGCCGAGCGGTACCACCGCCGAGCAGGCCTGTGAGTGCGCGGTGCGTGGCCTGGATAATGTTCGCGCATTCGAACTGCGCAAGATGGTCAAGGACATGTACACCAGCGGCGCCAGCATTCAGCCGGCGGTGCGTCAGGCGATCGACAAACAGTTGTTGCCGGCCCTTGCGGATTACCAGCAGTCCCACAGCGCCTGAAAAACCCCTTCGCGAGCAGGCTCGCTCCCACCTGATCGTTCCCACGCTCTGCGTGGGAACGATCAGACTCGGTCTACAGCCTTACGCTGGCAAACGTCGACTCATTGCGCGCCTGACTCAACGCTGACATCGGCCCCGACAGCGGCGACATCACGATGGCCTGCGGCAGCGGCAGCATGGCTACCTGCTGGGTGGTGTTGGAGCCCACGCGCTCGTCACGTGGCGGAATGCCGAAGTACTCGCGATAGCACTTGGAGAAGTGCGGCGTGGAGACGAACCCACACACCGACGCCACCTCGATGATCGACATCGGCGTCTGCTTGAGCAGTTGCCGGGCGCGGATCAGGCGCAGCTTCAGGTAGTAGCGCGATGGGGAGCAGTGCAGGTATTTCTGGAACAACCGCTCCAGCTGTCGACGCGACACCGCGACATACACTGCCAGCTCATCAAGGTCGATCGGCTCTTCCAGATTGGCCTCCATCAACGCGACGATTTCCTGCAGCTTCGGCTGGTTGGTGCCGAGCATGTGCTTGAGCGGCACACGCTGATGATCCTGTTCGTTGCGGATGCGCTCGTAGACGAACATTTCCGAGATCGCTGCCGACAGTTCACGCCCGTGATCGCGGCTGATCAGGTGCAGCATCATGTCCAGCGGCGCGGTACCGCCGGAACTGGTGAAGCGGTTACGGTCGAGGGTGAACAGGCGTGTGCTCATGGCCACGCGCGGGAAAGCTTCCTGCATCGCCGCCAGACATTCCCAGTGCACGCTGCAATCGAAGCCGTCGAGCAGACCCGCGCAGGCCAGCGCCCAACTACCGGTGCACACCGCGCCAAGGCGCTTGGACTGGCGCGCCTGACTTTGCAGCCAAGAGACGTGTTCACGGGTCACGGTGCGTTGAATGCCGATGCCGCCGCAGACAATCACAGTGTCCAGAGGCGGGGCTTTGTGCATGGAGGCGTCGGGAGTGATCTGCAGACCGTCACTGGCCCAGACCTGGCCGCCATCGACGGTGAGGGTGCTCCAGCGATACAGCTCGCGACCGGACAACTGGTTGGCCATGCGCAGCGGCTCAACGGCGGACGCCAGGGAAATCAGCGTGAAATTGTCCAGCAGCAGAAAGCCAATGGATTGAGGCGCACGGTTCTGGGGTTGGGCCCCGGAGTTGAACGACGTCATCGCGGTATCTCCTCACACAAAGCGGGTGGCGGCCTCAGGCGGAGGCTCTTGTTATTGCCCGCGTCTCACAGAGAAAGCAGGCTTTGTTATGACAGAGCAATTGCCGTGCCTGAAATTGGACGGCCATTCAATAACTCCTGAAAACGACCTCGCGACGCGTCTATACGAGACCTCGGAACACGCCATTTCGAAGTGCCATCAGATGCCGCGAGAGCCCTGCCGCGCAGCCTGTGAGCAGATCGGTAGCACTTGTGGGAACTGGCCTGCAGAGGATTTGCACAGAGTGTCACCGCAAGCACGGACGACGGACGGTCAGGTAACGACTGACAAGTCACGACTGACAATGACGCTTGTCTGATTGCGACGCGCCAAAAGGTGGCGCGGCTGGATTGGGGTGTTCTTTTGTTGAGCAGTTTTGACTGGTCTGGCGTCTTCGCGAGCAGGCTCGCTCCCACACTGGAATCTGGGGTTCACAAATATTGTGTTCCTGGAGATCTATTGTGGGAGCGAGCCTGCTCGCGAAGAATCCACCTCGGTGTGGCTGGCTCAGCACTCAACCGCACTGACCGCCAAGCCACCGCGCGAAGTTTCCTTATATTTGTCATGCATATCGGCGCCGGTATCACGCATGGTGCGGATCACCCGGTCCAGCGAGATAAAGTGCTGACCGTCGCCACGCAGGGCCATTTGCGCCGCGTTGATGGCTTTCACTGCGGCAATCGCATTGCGCTCGATGCACGGCACTTGCACCAGGCCACCGACCGGGTCGCAGGTCAGGCCCAGATTGTGTTCCAGGCCGATTTCCGCCGCGTTGCACAGTTGCTCAGGGGTGGCGCCGAGAATCTCCGCCAGCCCTGCCGCCGCCATGGCGCAGGCCGAACCGACCTCGCCCTGGCAACCGACCTCGGCCCCAGAGATCGACGCATTCTTTTTGCAAAGAATGCCCACCGCCGCCGCGCCGAGGAAATAGTCGACGACGTTGGCGTCGGTGACCGCTTCGCTGAATTTCATGAAGTAGTGCAGCACCGCCGGGATGATCCCCGCCGCGCCGTTGGTCGGTGCAGTGACCATGCGCCCGCCGGCAGCATTCTCTTCATTGACGGCCAGGGCGAACAGGTTGACCCACTCCATCGCGCTCAGGGTCGAGCCGATGACATTCGGTTTGTTCAGCTCTTGCAGGCTGCGGTGCAACTTCGCCGCACGCCGGCGAACGTTCAGGCCGCCGGGCAGAATGCCTTCGTGCTTGAGGCCCTGCTCGACGCAATCCTGCATCGCCCGCCACAGTTTCATCAGCCCGGCACGGATCTCTTCTTCACTGCGCCAGACCTTTTCGTTGGCCATCATTAGTTCGGCGACGCGCAGGTTGTGCGTTTTGCACAACTGCAGCAGCTCGACCGCACTGGAGAAATCGTAGGGCAATTCGGTGCGATCCAGATCGACCACACCGCTGGCCGCTTGCGCCTCATCAACGACGAAGCCGCCGCCGACTGAATAGTAGGTGTCACGATGCAGCTCACCGAATTCGCCTTCGGCAACCAGGGTCATGGCGTTGGGATGGAATGGCAGGTTTTCGTCGATCAGGCGCATGTCCCGCGCCCAGATAAACGGCACAGCCAGACGGCCATCCAATAAAAGCGTATGAGTTTCGCGCAGCGCCTGAATGCGCGGGCCGATCTGCGCCGGGTCGATTGCGTCCGGCCACTCGCCCATCAGGCCCATGATCACCGCGTTGTCGCTGCCGTGGCCGATGCCGGTGGCCGATAGCGATCCGAACAACTGCACCTCGATGCGCCGCACCTGCTCCAGTTGATGCTTGCCGCGCAGCGACTCGACAAATAGTGCGGCGGCGCGCATCGGGCCGACGGTGTGGGAACTGGAAGGGCCGATGCCGATTTTGAACAGGTCGAAAACGCTGATAGCCATTGCTGCGAAGCTCCTGAGAATACCGGTCCGGGCTGCAAAAGCGCCCGCTGGCGGAGCTGCTACGCTCAAGCTGCGATCCGCCGAATGCCGGCATCATCGGGCTTTTGTCGGCGCGCACGGCGTCTGACACCGACGCAGTCATGTCCAGCAGCGTCGTCACGTTTTCGCCCCGCAAATACGCCGTTTTTATGCAGTCGAGCAGGTCATCGGGGGCGGAAAAAAGCTGTAAGCGACGTCACCGACACTGGAAGCGACCATCCCTGTACTGGATACGACCCTCCCTGTAGGCGTCAGATTTTCACTGGTACATGATCGGGATGACTCGATTGCAAGGCGCTGCGGTAGAGCTGTCTCAAAAACGCCACCAACCGCAACCCATAAGTGCGGTGGTCCACAGTCGGAACACTGCCAAAAAAAACACCAAGGAGTCCATCCATGAAAGGTTCCCCGTCGTTGTTGTTGGCCGCCCTGCTGAGTCTGCCGTTACTGGCGCAAGCCGCAGAACCGGCACAGTGCAGCCTCGTTAACTTCTCCGATGTCGGCTGGACCGACATCACTGCAACCACCGCCACCACTTCCGTTGTTCTCAACGCCCTCGGCTACAAGACCAAAACCACCATGATCTCCGTGCCCGTGACCTACAAGTCGCTGGCCGACGGCAAGAACATGGACGTGTTTCTCGGTAACTGGATGCCGACCATGGAGAACGACATCAAGCCGTATCGCGATGCCGGCACCGTCGACACCGTGCGCACCAACCTCAAGGGTGCCAAATACACCCTCGCCGTGCCGCAAGCCCTGTATGACAAAGGCCTGCATGACTTCGCCGACATCGCCAAATTCAAGAAAGAACTCGACGGCAAGATCTACGGCATCGAGCCGGGCAACGACGGCAATCGGCTGATCCAGAGCATGATCGACAAGGATGCCTTCGGCCTGAAAACCGCTGGCTTCAAGATCGTCGAATCCTCCGAGGCCGGCATGCTCTCGCAAGTCGACCGGGCGCAGAAGCGCGACACCGCCGTGGTCTTCCTCGGCTGGGCACCGCACCCGATGAACAAGCGCTTCAAGATTCAATACCTGACCGGCGGCGACGACTTCTTCGGCCCCGATTTCGGCGCAGCCACCGTGGCGACCAACACCCGCAAGGGTTACGCCGAAGAATGCAGCAACGTCGGTCAGCTGTTGAAAAACCTGGAGTTCACCGTCGACATGGAAAGTGAACTGATGGGCAACATTCTCGACGACAAGATGAAGCCTGACGCGGCCGCCAAGGCCTGGCTGAAAAAGAATCCACAGGTGCTCGAAACCTGGCTCGCTGGCGTGACCACCATTGACGGTAAACCAGGCCTGGAGGCCGTGAAAGCCAAGCTCGCGCCTTGATTTGAGGGGCACCGCTTATGCCGGGCAGGCGTGCCTGCCCGGGCTGTTAATTTCCTTGCATGCGGACGTTCACTACCATGCTGATTGATCAGAAAATACCTTTAGGCCAGTACATCGCGGGCTTCGTCGAATGGTTGACGCAACACGGCGCCAACACCTTCGACGCAATCGCCGTGACACTGGAAACGATGATCCACGGCGTGACGTTTGCGCTGACCTGGTTCAACCCACTGGTGCTGATTGGCCTGATTGCCATCATCGCCCATCTGATTCAACGCAAGTGGGGCCTGACCGCGTTCGTGGTCGCCTCGTTCCTGCTGATCCTCAACCTGGGGTACTGGCAGGAAACCATGGAAACCCTCGCCCAGGTGCTGTTCGCCACCCTGGTCTGCGTGTTGATCGGCGTGCCGCTGGGCATCGTCGCCGCGCACAAACCGATGTTCTACACCATGATGCGGCCGGTGCTCGATCTGATGCAGACCGTGCCGACCTTCGTTTACCTCATTCCTACCCTGACCCTCTTCGGGCTGGGTGTGGTCCCGGGCCTGATCTCCACGGTGGTCTTCGCCATCGCGGCGCCGATCCGCCTGACCTACCTGGGCATCCGTGATGTCCCGCAAGAACTGATGGACGCCGGCAAGGCCTTCGGCTGCTCGCGTCGCCAATTGCTCTCAAGGATCGAATTGCCGCACGCCATGCCGAGCATCGCGGCCGGCATCACCCAGTGCATCATGCTGTCGCTGTCGATGGTGGTGATCGCGGCACTGGTCGGCGCCGACGGACTCGGCAAACCGGTGGTCAACGCACTGAACACTGCTGATATCGCGCTGGGCTTCGAAGCAGGCCTGGCAATCGTACTGCTGGCGATCATGCTCGACCGTATCTGCAAACAACCCGACGCCAAAGTAGGGGGTGACGCATGAGCATAATTCGCTTCGAAGACGTCGACGTAATCTTCTCCAAGGATCCGCGCGAGGCACTCAAGCTGCTCGATCAGGGCATGACCCGCAACGAGATCCTGAAGAAGACCGGTCAGATCGTCGGCGTGGAAAAAGCCACCCTGGACATCAACAAAGGCGAGATCTGCGTGCTGATGGGCCTGTCCGGCTCGGGCAAATCGAGCCTGCTGCGCTGCATCAACGGCCTCAACACCGTGAGCCGCGGCAAGCTGTTCGTCGAGCATGAAAACCGCCAGATCGACATCGCCTCCTGCACGCCCGCCGAGCTGAAAATGATGCGCACCAAGCGCATTGCCATGGTCTTTCAGAAATTCGCTCTGATGCCGTGGCTGACGGTGCGCGAGAACATCAGTTTCGGTCTGGAGATGCAGGGCCGACCGGAGAAGGAACGCAAGAAACTGGTCGATGAGAAACTCGAACTGGTCGGCCTGACCCAATGGCGCAACAAGAAGCCTGATGAGCTATCCGGCGGCATGCAGCAGCGCGTCGGCCTCGCCCGCGCGCTGGCCATGGACGCCGACATTCTGCTGATGGACGAACCGTTCTCGGCCCTCGACCCGTTGATCCGCCAGGGTCTGCAGGATGAACTGCTGGAGCTGCAACGCAAGCTGAGCAAGACCATCGTGTTTGTGAGCCACGACCTCGATGAAGCACTCAAATTGGGTAGCCGCATCGCGATCATGAAGGACGGTCGGATCATCCAGTACAGCGTGCCGGAGGAAATCGTCCTCAACCCGGCGGACGACTATGTGCGCACCTTTGTCGCCCACACCAACCCGCTCAACGTGCTCTGCGGCCGCAGCCTGATGCGCACGCTGGACAAGTGCAAACGCATCAACGGCTCGGTGTGCCTCGATCCGGGCGGCGACTCGTGGCTGGACCTGGCCGAAGGCAACACCATCAAAGGCGCACGGCAGAACGGCTCGGTGCTGAACCTGCAGAACTGGGCACCGGGGCAAGCGGTGGAAGGCCTGGAGCGCAAACCGACGCTGGTGGACTCGAACATCGGCATGCGTGACGCGCTGCAGATCCGTTATCAGACCGGCAACAAGCTGGTGCTGCACGATAACAATCATGTGGTGGGGATTCTCGGCGACAGCGAGTTGTATCACGCGTTGTTGGGCAAGAATCTGGGGTAATGCGCCAGGTGGGATAAAAAAAGGGATCGCGGTGAGCGATCCCTTTTTGTTGGGTTAGGAATAGCCCCTCACCCTAGCCCTCTCCCAGAGGGAGAGGGGACCGATCGGGGGATGCTGCAGATCTGCACCGACCTGATCTTGCTTTACCGAATCCATAATCGACTCGATCTTTCAGGTCAATGTACAACGCCAGACACCTCAGTCGGCTCCCTCTCCCTACGGGCGGTCCGACGTTTCGGGAGGGCTGGGGTGAGGGTCAGCTTTTGACTTTAGCTATAAACCCGCCCCAACAACTGCCGATGGCTTTCGAACTGATCGAGCACATCCCGGGTAATCTGCTCCGGGGTGAAGCCCATCAAGTCATAGTCCTGACTGCCATTGTGCAGATACACCTCAGCGCGGTAATAACGCTGACGCGCTTCATCGGACTGCGCCGATTCGGTCGGGGTCGCCAGATAACCATCCAGGCTCACTTCGTAGACGAAAGGGTTGCCCTCTTCCATCTCGACCCGCACGCCCATGCAACGCTTGGCCTTGCCCAGCAGCGTCTGCACTTCAATGCCCTGATTGCGCAATTGCGCCGCTGCATCTTCCAGCGCCGGAGTGACGTGCTTGTCCATGAAGCGCTGCACCACCGATTGGCTCGGCTGCAGATCCAGTTGCGTCAGGCGCTCGCTGAAACCACGGCGTCCGCGCTCGGCCAGTTGTGCTTGCTCCTGTTCGATCTGCACGTCCTGGCGCATCGCCTTGTGCAGGCCGAACATGAAGCAGATCAGCACCACCGAGAACGGCAGGCCGGCCAGCACGACCATGGTTTGCATGGCTTCGAAGTTGCCGGCGAACAGCAGGCCGATGGTCACCAGCGTGATCACCACCGACCAGAAGATCCGCAGCCAGTGCGGCGCGTCTTCGTCGACGTTGCCGCCCTTGCAGGAAAGATTCGCCATCATCACCGCGCCGGAGTCGGCCGGGGTCAGGAACAGCACGAAGCCGACAAAGATCGACACACCAATCACGACTTTCGACGCCGGATAATGCTCAAGCAACTGATAGATCGCCATCGACGGCTGTTCCAGCGCCGTCTTGCCCAGCTCCACCGCGCCCTGATTCATCACCAGATCCAGCGCCGAGTTGCCGAAGATCGACAGCCACGCCAAGGTGAAGCCCAGCGGAATCAGCAGCACGCCAGCGACCAGTTCACGCACGCCGCGGCCACGGGAAATCCGCGCAATGAACATGCCCACGAATGGCGCCCAGGAAATCCACCAGGCCCAATAGAACAGCGTCCACAGGCCCAGCCAGCGGTCGGACTTGGCGCTGTCGCCTTCATAGACGTAAAGGTCGAAGGTCTTCAGCACCACGCCGTTGAGATAGTCGCCAATGTTCTGCACGAAGCCGTTGAGCAGGTGCAGGGTCGGGCCGAACAGCAGGACGAAAATCAGCAGGCCGCTGAACAGCACGATGTTCAGGTTGGACAGACGACGGATGCCGTTTTCAACACCTGACACGGCAGCGATGGTCGCTACTGTGCTCATGACGATGATGACGATCAGCAGGTTGGTGTTGCTGTGCTCCATGCCGAACAGGTTTTCCAGCCCGGACGACACTTGCAGCGAGCCAATCCCCAGGTTGGTCACCAGGCCCAGCAGCGTTACGAACATGCCGAAGCCGTCCACCGCGTGCCCGGCCGCGCCTTTGACCCAGCGCTCGCCGACCAGCGGATACAGCGCCGAACGCAGGGCCAGCGGCTGGTTATGCCGATAGGCGAAATACGCGACGGCCAGGCCGACCAGTGCGTAGATCGCCCAGCCGTGCAGGCCCCAGTGCAGGAAAGTCAGTTGCACCGCCTGCCGCGCCGCCATATTCGTCGCCGAGGTGCCTTCCGGCGGATTGAAGTAGTGATCCAGCGGCTCGGACGCGCCGAAGTACAGCAGCGAAATGCCGATGCCCGACGAGAACAGCATCCCCGCCCAGGCGCCGTAGCTGAAATCCGGGGTGTCGTCCTTGCTGCCCAGTTTGAGTTTGCCGTACGAGGAAAACGCCAGACCGACCACGAACACCAGGTAGGCGGCGATCACCACCATGTAGTACCAGCCGAAGCTGCGCGACAACCAGGCCTGGGCCATGCCCAACATTCTGCCGGCCTCTTGCGGGGCGATGATCAGAATGGCGGTCAACAACAGAATCAGCGCGGTCGAGGTGTAGAACACCCAACCGTTGACCGTCACCTTCTCGGGCGGGGTCTTTATTAGCGAGGCAGAACTCATGGCACAAATGCTCCAGGCAGTGCGAGAGAAGAACACAAGGCATCACGGAACCCGACCAATCGGTTAGTTGGCAGCCGACCGGCGGGTGATATAAAGACACTCCGAAAAAAGCCCGAACCTGCCGAAATGGCGTTGCGTATTCGCTTTCGTGGCCAGAGGCGACGGACGTTCATCCGAAACCTGGCCCCGAGCGTCTTGCCCTTTCAACACGTCCATCGAATCGCGAACCGCGCCATGCCCCACGCAGGTTTCGAGCCGTTTCAGGTGTCGGTTTTTATCGTCATTACACGTAGGAATTTTCTGTAGGCAGCGACGAATTGTCGCAGATCTTATTCTTTGTTGATTGAACGTTCAATCAAAACAAAATAGACTGGCCCTCAATCCGATCGGCGTCATTCGCCTCTCGGAAGGCCTAAGGAGATGTGCAAGATGCCCAAGGTCGGTATGCAACCCATCCGCCGCCAACAATTGATCGAAGCCACTTTGCAAGCGGTCGATCAGGTCGGAATGGGGGACGCCAGCATTGCGCTGATCGCCCGTTTGGCCGGTGTCTCGAATGGCATCATCAGTCATTACTTTCAGGACAAGAACGGCCTGATCGCCGCCACGATGCGGTACCTGATGACCGCCCTCAGCGAGAGCGTCACCGCGCGCCGTCAGGCGCTGGCAGATGACAGCCCACGGGCGCATCTGCAGGTGATCATCGAAGGCAACTTCGACGCCAGCCAGGTCAATGGCCCGGCAATGAAAACCTGGTTGGCCTTTTGGGCCACCAGCATGCACCAGCCGTCTTTGCACAGGTTGCAGCGGATCAACGATCACCGTCTGTATTCCAACCTGTGCTGCCAGTTCCGCCGTGTGCTGCCGCTCGAAGATGCGCGCAGCGCCGCCCGGGGTCTGGCAGCGTTGATTGACGGCTTGTGGTTGCGCGGCGCGCTGTCGGGAGACGCTTTCGACACGGCGCAGGCGCAACAGATCGCTTACGAATACATGGATTTCCAATTGGCCAAGAAGGTGAGCTAGAGCACACAGAAAATGCTCGGCCCCTGAACTCCACCGCAGCGTCATCGCGGTGGTCAACGCCAACCACCAATGCACTTGCGAGGACACTATGGCCCGTTTCGAACTGCAAAAACTCTACATCGATGGCGCGTACACCGACGCCGGCAGCGACGCCACCTTCGAAGCCATCAACCCGGCGAACGGTGAAGTCCTCGCACTGGTGCAACGTGCGACCAAAGACGACGTCGAGCGCGCCGTGGTCAGCGCCGAAAAGGGCCAGAAAATCTGGGCCGCGATGACCGCCATGGAGCGTTCGCGCATCCTGCGTCGCGCCGTCGACATCCTGCGCGAGCGCAACGATGAGCTGGCTGCGCTGGAAACCCTGGACACCGGCAAATCCTTCTCCGAAACCAAGTACGTCGACATCGTCACCGGCGCTGACGTGCTGGAATACTACGCAGGCCTGGTGCCCGCCATCGAAGGCGAGCAGATTCCGCTGCGTGACACCTCTTTCGTTTACACCCGTCGCGAGCCGCTGGGCGTGGTCGCCGGTATCGGCGCGTGGAACTACCCGATCCAGATCGCGCTGTGGAAATCCGCTCCAGCCCTGGCGGCCGGTAACGCGATGATCTTCAAGCCAAGCGAAGTCACCTCGCTGACCACCCTGAAACTGGCTGAGATCTACACCGAAGCCGGCGTGCCGAACGGCGTGTTCAACGTGCTGACCGGCAGCGGCCGCGAAGTCGGCACCTGGCTGACCGAGCACCCGCGCATCGAGAAAATCTCCTTCACTGGCGGCACCGACACTGGCAAGAAAGTCATGGCCAGCGCTTCGGCTTCGTCGCTCAAAGACGTGACCATGGAACTGGGCGGCAAGTCGCCGCTGATCATCTGCGACGACGCCGACCTCGATCGCGCCGCCGACACGGCGATGATGGCCAACTTCTACAGCTCCGGTCAGGTCTGCACCAACGGCACTCGCGTATTCGTACCGGCGCATCTGAAAGCCGCGTTCGAGGCCAAGATCGTTGAGCGCGTTGCGCGCATCCGCGTCGGCAACCCGGAAGACGAAAACACCAACTTCGGCCCGCTGGTCAGCTTCCCGCACATGGAAAGCGTGTTGGCTTACATCGCCAAGGGTAAAGAAGAAGGCGCACGCGTCCTGTGCGGCGGTGGTCGCCTGACCGACGGCGAATTCGCCAAAGGCGCATTCGTTGCGCCCACCGTGTTCACCGACTGCACCGACGACATGACCATCGTTCGTGAAGAGATCTTTGGCCCGGTGATGGCGATCCTCTCCTACGAAACCGAAGAAGAAGTGATCCGCCGCGCCAACGACACCGACTTCGGCCTGGCCGCCGGTATCGTCACCAAAGACCTGAACCGCGCCCACCGCGTGATTCATCAACTGGAAGCCGGTATCTGCTGGATCAACGCCTGGGGCGAGTCCGACGCAAAAATGCCGGTTGGCGGTTACAAGCAGTCGGGTGTGGGCCGTGAGAACGGGATCAGCTCGCTGAACAACTTCACACGCATCAAATCGGTACAGGTCGAGCTGGGCGATTACGTTTCGGTGTTCTAAGACCCGAGATTTGCATTGCTCGCGAAGGCCTCTTCGCGGGCAAGCCCGCTCCCACAGGTTTGGAGTCGTCCACCCAATTTGTGGCAGCCCCCAATCCCTGTGGGAGCTGGCTTGCCAGCGATTCGAGTGCACAGCACTCGCCAAGGTCCGACCTGACCACTATCAAAGAGGGTGCATTCAATGTCCCAAGAATTCGACTACATCATCATCGGTGCCGGCTCGGCCGGTAACACCCTGGCGACCCGTCTGACTGAAGACGAAGGCGTCACCGTTCTGCTGCTCGAAGCCGGGGGGCCGGACTACCGCCTCGACTTCCGTACCCAGATGCCCGCCGCGCTGGCGTTCCCGCTGCAGGGGCGTCGCTACAACTGGGCTTACGAAACCGATCCAGAGCCACACATGGACGGTCGCCGGATGGAATGCGGTCGCGGCAAGGGCCTTGGCGGCTCTTCGCTGATCAACGGCATGTGCTACATCCGTGGCAACGCGATGGACTACGACGGCTGGGCGAAACTGCCGGGCCTGGAAGACTGGTCGTACCTCGATTGCCTGCCGTATTTCCGCAAAGCCGAAACCCGCGACATCGGCCCGAACGATTACCACGGTGGCGACGGCCCGGTCAGCGTGACCACGCCGAAAGCCGGCAACAACCCGCTGTTCCACGCCATGGTTGAAGCTGGCGTGCAGGCCGGTTACCCGCGTACCGAAGACCTCAACGGTTACCAGCAGGAAGGCTTCGGCCCGATGGACCGCACCGTGACGCCGAACGGCCGCCGTGCTTCCACCGCGCGTGGCTACCTCGACATCGCCAAAAAACGCTCGACCCTGACCATCGTCACCCACGCCCTGACCGACAAGATTCTCTTTGAAGGCAAGCGTGCGGTCGGCGTGCGTTACCTGATCGGTGACGCTGAAGAACGTGTTGAAGCCAAGGCGCGCAAGGAAGTCCTGCTGTGCTCCGGCGCCATCGCTTCGCCGCAGATTCTGCAGCGCTCCGGTGTCGGCCCGGCGAAATTGCTGGAAAGCCTCGACATCCCGGTGGTCCACGATCTGCCGGGCGTCGGTGAAAACCTGCAGGATCACCTCGAGCTGTACCTGCAATACGCCTGCACCCAACCGGTTTCGCTGTACCCGTCGCTGCTTTGGTACAACCAGCCGGCGATCGGTGCCGAGTGGCTGTTCAACGGCACCGGCATCGGCGCCAGCAACCAGTTCGAGGCCGGCGGTTTCATTCGTTCGCGTCCGGAATTCGAATGGCCGAACATCCAGTACCACTTCCTGCCGGTGGCGATTAACTACAACGGCAGCAACGGCGTGAAAGAACATGGTTTCCAGGCGCACATGGGTTCCATGCGCTCGCCGAGCCGTGGCCGCATCCAGGTCAAATCCAAGGATCCGCGTCAGCACCCGAGCATCCTCTTCAACTACATGGCCACCGAGCAGGACTGGCAGGAGTTCCGCGACGGCATCCGCCTGACCCGCGAAATCATGCAGCAGCCGGCCCTCGACGCCTTCCGTGGCCGCGAAATCAGCCCGGGCATCGACGTGCAAACCGATGAGCAGCTCGACAAGTTCATCCGCGAGCACGCCGAAACCGCGTTCCACCCGTCCTGCTCGTGCAAGATGGGCACCGACGAGATGGCCGTGGTCGATGGCGAAGGTCGTGTGCACGGCATGCAGAGCCTGCGCGTGGTCGATGCCTCGATCATGCCGATCATCACCACCGGCAACCTCAACGCGCCGACGATCATGATGGCCGAGAAAATCGCCGACAAGATCCGTGGCCGCAAGCCGCTGCCGCGCAGCACCGCTGCTTATTACGTCGCGAACGGCGCACCGGTCAAAGGCAAGCCGATGCGGGATATCACCCCGGTTACGCAGTAAGTCGTAGTACCGAGGCGCCGCCTTCGCGAGCAGGCTCGCTCCCACACTGGATCTGTGGCATTCACAAATCCCCTGTGGGAGCGAGCCTGCTCGCGAAGAGGCCCTCACAGCAACACACACTTCCCCGCTGCACAGTAAATCCCCCTACACCCCCTCTTCACTTGATCCTACCCCCACGCAGGCCTACTCTAGACCTCGCGCAACCGTTTCACCCCTCCCCGCTGTCGCCATGCCGCTACTCCATTACAAGGAGGTTCCCGAATGTTCGATTTCCACCCCCAGCTCAAGCAGCGCTTTGCTGCCTTGCGCACGGGCGCTGAATTTTTTTCCCTGCGGTATGTGCGCGAGTCCGGGCAGTTTCTGTCGGTGCGCAAGAACGTCGCCGAACCGCCGAGTTTGAGCCGCGATGAAGGGGCGATGCTCACCGTGCGCGTGAATGGCGTCGAAGCCTATGCGGCGACCAATGACCTCTCGCAACAAGGCCTGCAAGCCGCTCTCGAGCGCGCTGAGCAACAGGCCCGCCGGCTCAAGCCGCACGCCTTGCTCGATCTGCGCGAGCAGCCGCTTTCCAGCGATCGCGCTGATTATTTTTCACCCAATCTCGAACAGCCCTTCCCGTCCCTGAGCGAATGCTTCGATCTGCTCGGCGCGGAATCCGCCTCGGTGCCCAAGGATAAGCGCCTGGTCAATTGGCAGGTAAGCATCGGCATCACCCATGTCGAGCAGATCTACCTGAGCAGCGCCGGCGCCGAATTGCGTCAGGCCCAGCGCTTCGTCTATCCGAGCCTCGACGTCACCGCCTACGACGGCAACGACAGCCAGACCCGCAGCCTCGGCCGCGAGAACTTCGGCCAACAGGGTGGCGCCGATGTCATCAGCCGCTGCGGTCTGGTCGGTGCCGGCCCGCAAGTCGCCGAACAGGCCCTGCAACTGCTGCTCGCGCCGAACACCCCGCAAGGCCGGCGCGACCTGCTGCTGATGCCCGATCAGATGATGCTGCAGATCCACGAATCCATCGGTCACCCGCTGGAGCTCGACCGCATCCTCGGCGATGAGCGCAATTACGCCGGCACCAGTTTCGTCAAGACCAGCGATTTCGGCAGCCTGCAATACGGCTCGAATTTGCTCAACGTGACTTTCGACCCCGGCATCCCGGAAGAACTCGCCAGCTACGGCCATGACGACGACGGCACCGCGGCGAGCAAACAATTCCTGATTCGCGACGGCCTTTTACTGCGGCCGCTGGGCGGAGCGCTGTCGCAATATCGCGCCGGCCTCGATGGCGTTGCCAACAGCCGCGCCTGCGGCTGGAACCGGCCACCGATCGACCGCATGGCCAACCTCAACATCGAGCCGGGCGATCAGACGCTGGAGCAGATGATCGGTGGTATCGAGCACGGCATTCTGATGAGCACCAACCGCTCGTGGTCGATCGACGATGCACGCAACAAATTCCAGTTCGGCTGCGAATGGGGCCAGTTGATCGAGCATGGTGAACTTAAAGGCGTGGTGAAAAATCCCAACTACCGGGCGATTTCCGCGCACTTCTGGAAGAGCCTGCGCGCCGTCGGCGATGCCAACACCGTCAAGGTGCTGGGCACGCCGAACTGCGGCAAGGGCGAACCGAACCAGGTGATTCGCGTCGGCCACGCTTCGCCGGCCTGCGTATTCAGCAACATTGATGTGTTTGGGGGAGACGCCTGATGAGCATTTCGAAGCGTCAGTCCGACGCCTTCAAGGTCATGGTCAACTGGCTGCGCGACAGCGTGCGCGAGCCGGAACAGTTCACGCTCAGTTACGCCGCCGAAGCCTCGGCGTTCGTGCGCTTCAATCACGCCAAGGTGCGCCAGGCCGGGCAAGTACAGCAGGCCAACATCGGCCTGAAACTGATCGACGACGGTCGCCACGCCGACCTGCAGATCACCTTGTCCGGGGATCAGGAAGCCGATCTGCAACGGCTCGCCGAGGGCCTGCAACAACTGCGCGAAACCCTGCCGCTGCTGCCGCAGGATCCGTACCTGCTGCTCAATCACAACAGCTGGCAGAGCACGCACGTACAAGCGCATCCGCTGCCGGACACCGAAGATGTCGTCGGGCAAATCTGCGCTGCCGCTGAAGGTCTGGATCTGGTCGGTTTCTATGCTGCCGGCCCGATCAGTCGCGGGTTCGCCAGCTCCGCCGGCGCGTTCGGCTGGCATGAAGCCAACAGCTTCAATTTCGACTTCAGCCTGTTCCACGAAAACGGCGAAGCGGTGAAGGCCAGCTACGCCGGGCACGACTGGAGAGACGAAGGGTTTGCCCGGCGTTTCGCCCAGGCCCGCGAACAGCTGGAGTTTCTCGGCCGACCGTTACGCACTTTGGCACCGGGACAGTACCGCGCCTATCTGGCGCCGGCGGCACTGGAAGAAATCATGGGCATGCTCAGTTGGGGCGGGTTCTCGGCGCAATCGATCGCCAGCAAGAGCAGCCCGTTGCAGAAGCTCTACGTCGGCGATCAGGCGTTCAGCCCGTTGCTGTCGCTGGATGAAAAAGTCAGCGAGTCCCTGAGCCCGGCGTTTTCCGCCGAGGGTTATCCGCGCAGCGATCTGCGTCTGATCATCGAAGGCAAGGCCGGCGATCAACTGGTCGGCTCGCGCAGCGCCGCCGAATATGGTCTGGCGGCGAACGGTGCGGGCGGCGGCGAGATGCCCAGTGCGTTGAACATGGCCGCCGGTGATCTGTCGCAGCAAGAGATCCTCAAGCAGTTGGGCACCGGGCTGTATATCAGCAACTTGTGGTATCTGAACTACTCGGATCAACCGGCGGCGCGCATGACCGGCATGACCCGCTTCGCGACCTTCTGGGTCGAGAACGGCGAAATCCAGGCGCCGGTCAGCACCATGCGCTTCGACGATAGCGCCTACAACCTGCTCGGTTCGCAGTTGGAGGCACTGACCACCGAGCGTGAGCTGCTGCTGTCGGCGAGTACGTACAGCCAGCGCAATACCTCGTCATCGCTGTTGCCGGGGGCGCTGGTCAGCCGACTCACGCTGACGCTGTAAATGCAAAACCTGTGGGAGCGAGCCTGCTCGCGAAAGCGTTAGATCAATCGACATCAATGTTGAATGAAATGGCCTCTTCGCGAGCAGGCTCGCTCCCACACTGACCGCGCTCGACTCTGAATATGCACTGACACAAGAGGTTCCATGCCCAACCGCCCGCCTCTCGACGCCATCACCGCCCGCTGGTTGCCGTGGGTCGTCGCCATTGCGTTCTTCATGCAGTCCCTCGACGGGACCATCCTCAATACCGCGCTGCCGGCCATGGCCAGCGATCTGGCCGAAGACCCGTTGCGCATGCAGGGCGTGATCATCGCCTACATGCTTACCGTGGCCCTGCTGATCCCGGCCTCTGGCTGGATCGCCGACCGCTTCGGCACCAAGAAAATCTTCTTCGGCGCGATTCTGCTGTTCAGCTTCGGCTCGTTGCTCTGCGCGTTATCCAGCAGCCTGAGCATGCTTATCGGCGCACGGGTGATCCAGGGCCTCGGCGGTGCGCTGATGTTGCCGGTCGGGCGGCTGGTGGTGCTGCGTGCGTACCCGCGCTCGGAACTGGTGCGGATCATGGGTTTCATCACCATTCCCGGCCTGCTCGGCCCGCTGATCGGCCCGACCATGGGCGGCTGGATGGTGGAATACGTGACGTGGCACTGGATCTTCCTGATCAATCTGCCGGTCGGGGTGATCGGCTGTTATGCGGTGTGGAAGTTCATTCCCGACCTGCGCGGCACGGAGCGCACCCGCTTCGATAGCCTCGGCTTTCTGCTGTTCGGCGCAGCGATGATCCTCATCACCATCGCCATGGAAGGTCTTGGCGAACTGCACCTGCCGCACCTGCGGGTGATGCTGCTGCTGTTCGCCGGCATGGCCTGTCTGGCGGCGTACTGGCTGCGCGCCGGGCATATCGAGAATCCGCTGTTTGCGCCTTCGCTGTTCAAGACCCGCACGTTCGCCGTGGGCATTCTCGGCAACCTGTTCGCGCGACTGGGCAGCGGTGCTCTGCCATTTCTGGTTCCGCTGCTGTTGCAAGTGGCGTTGGGCTATTCGCCGTCGCAAGCCGGGATGAGCATGTTGCCGCTGGCCGCTGCGGCGATGGTCGCCAAGTGGGTCGCGCGGCCGCTGATCGAACGCCTCGGCTATCGCATCGTGCTCACCGGCAACACCCTGGCGTTGGGGATCATGCTGGCGAGCATGGGCCTGGTCAGCGAGCAGACGCCGTACTGGCTGCTGCTATGCCTGCTGGCGGTGCTGGGGGCAATCAACTCGCTGCAATTCACCGCGATGAATACGGTGACGCTGATCGACCTCGACGATGCCAGCGCCAGCAGCGGCAACAGTCTGCTGTCGGTGGTCGCGCAATTGTCGCTGAGCCTCGGCGTGGCCTGCGCCGGCGCGCTGCTCGGCGGCTTCACTGCGAAGGTCGGCAACGATGGCGTGGAAACCGTACTCGGTGCGTTCCAGCTGACCTTCGTCACGGTCGGCGTGATGGCGATGCTGGCGGCGACGATCTTCTCGCAACTGTCGAAGGAAGACGGGCGCCGGGCGAAACGTCCACAAGAACACATCGAACACTGATTCTGCTGAAGGAGTTCTTTGACTTCTGTGGCGAGGGGATTTATCCCCGCTGGGTTGCGCAGCAGCCCCAAAAAGGTTGGATGCGGTCAGCCTGATGAATCGAGGTGGCAGGTATTGGGGGTGCTGCGCACCCCATCGGGGATAAATCCCCTCGCCACAGATAAATCCCCTCGCCACAGGTAATCCCTGCCTCGGGTTCAATCGCTGTTCGTCCAGAACTGTCGAGGAAACCGGCACGGGGCTGCTACACTGCGCGACATTTTGTTTTGCAGGCCAGTCCCGTGACCACCATCGCCACCGCTTTTAATACTCTGCCGCTGTCCGCCGCCATGCTGGCTAACCTCGAATCACTCGGTTATGCCCAGATGACGCCGATCCAGGCGCAGAGCTTGCCGGTGATCCTCAAGGGGATGGACCTGATCGCCCAGGCCAAGACCGGCAGCGGCAAGACCGCCGCGTTCGGCATCGGCCTGCTCAACCCGATCAACCCGCGCTACTTCGGGTGCCAGGCGCTGGTGATCTGCCCGACCCGTGAGCTGGCCGACCAGGTGGCCAAGGAAGTCCGCCGTCTGGCCCGCGCCGAAGACAACATCAAGGTCCTGACCTTGTGCGGCGGCGTCTCGTTCGGCCCGCAGATCGCTTCGCTGGAGCACGGCGCGCACATCATCGTCGGCACCCCGGGGCGCATTCAGCAGCATTTGCGCAAGGGTTCGCTGGTGCTCGATGGCCTGAACACGCTGATCCTCGACGAAGCCGACCGCATGCTCGACATGGGCTTCTACGACGCGATCGAAGACATCATCATCAAGACCCCGGAGCGCCGGCAGACTCTGCTGTTCTCCGCGACCTACCCGGTGGGCATCAAGCAACTGGCCTCGAAATTCATGCGCGATCCGCAGACCGTCAAGGCTGAAGCCTTCCACGACGACACGCAGATCGAGCAGCGCTTCTACGAGATTTCCCCGGAAGAGCGCATGAGCGCGGTGACCAAAGTCCTGCACCACTTCCGTCCGGCGTCCTGCGTGGCGTTCTGCTTCACCAAGCAGCAAGTGCAGGAAACCGTCGATCACCTGACCGCCAAAGGCATTTCCGCTGTTGGCCTGCACGGCGATCTGGAACAGCGTGACCGCGATCAGGTGCTGGCAATGTTCGCCAACCGCAGCACCTCGGTGCTGGTTGCCACCGACGTCGCGGCCCGTGGTCTGGATATCGATGCGCTGGACATGGTGATCAACGTCGAGCTGGCGCGCGATTCGGAAATCCACATCCACCGCGTTGGCCGTACCGGTCGTGCCGGCGAGAAAGGCATCGCCATCAGCCTGGTCGCGCCGTCCGAAGCTCATCGTGCGCAAGCCATCGAACAACTGCAGAAAGCGCCGCTGAACTGGGATCAGATCGACAACCTCAAGTCCCAGGGCCTGGCGCCGCTGCAACCGCCGATGACCACCCTGTGCATCGGCGCTGGCCGCAAAGACAAAGTGCGCCCGGGCGACATTCTTGGCGCACTGACCGGCGAAGCGGGCATTCCCGGTGCGCAGGTCGGCAAGATCGCCATCTTCGATTTCCAGGCCTACGTCGCTGTCGAGCGCACCGTGGCCATGCAGGCCTTGCAGCGCCTGAACGACGGCAAGATCAAGGGCCGCTCGTTGCGCGTGCGTATTCTGTAAGCGATCTTCCATCCATAGGAGATCCCCTGTGGGAGCGAGCCTGCTCGCGAATGCAATCTGTCAGTCGACATCATTGTTGAATGACACAACGCTTTCGCGAGCAGGCTCGCTCCCACAGTTTGTTTTGTAGCGACCCACCAAGAGGACACCGTTTTGCGCTCTACCGAAGTCGTGATCATTGGCGCTGGCGCGGCCGGCTTAATGTGTGCCCTGACCGCCGCCGGGCGCGGGCGTCAGGTGTTGCTGCTCGACCACGCGAACAAGGCCGGCAAGAAAATCCTCATGTCCGGCGGCGGTCGCTGCAATTTCACCAACATGTACACCGAACCGAGCAATTTCCTCTCGCAGAATCCGCATTTCTGCAAATCGGCGCTGGCGCGTTACACCCAGTGGGATTTCATCGGTCTGGTGGGCAAGCACGGTGTGCCGTACCACGAGAAGAAACTCGGCCAACTGTTTTGCGATAACAAGTCCAGCGACATCCTCGGCATGCTGCTTGATGAATGCGATCAGGCCGGCGTCGAGCTGCACCTGGACACCTCGATCCAGACCATCGAAAAAACCGACAGCGGCTACCTGCTCGACACCACCCTCGGTCAGGTCCAGTGCCAATCGTTGGTGATCGCCACCGGCGGCCTGTCGATTCCGACCCTGGGCGCTACCGGTTTCGGTTACCAGGTCGCCAAACAGTTCGGCCATGAACTGCTGCCGACCCGCGCCGGGCTGGTGCCGTTCACCATCACCGACCAGCTGAAGGAGTTGTGCACAGAGCTGTCCGGCACCTCGGTGGATTGTCTGGTCAGCTGCAACGAACAGAGCTTTCGCGAGAACATCCTGTTCACCCATCGTGGCCTCAGTGGCCCGGCGATCTTGCAGATCAGTTCGTTCTGGGAGCCCGGCGACACGGTGGAGATCAACCTGCTGCCGGATCACGACGCCGCGAGCTGGTTGCAACAGCAAGTCGCTGAACGCCCGAACAGCGAGTTGAAAACTTTGCTTGGCGAGATCTTCACCAAGAAGATGGCCAATCTGCTGGCGGACAACTGGTTTGTCTCCAAACCGATGAAGCAGTACACCCACGCCGAACTGGCGGAGATTGCCGAGAAGCTCGGCAGTTGGAAGGTTGTGCCGGCGGGAACTGAAGGCTATCGCACGGCTGAGGTGACTCTGGGTGGCGTCGACACCCGCGAGGTGTCGTCCAAGACCATGGAATCGCTGAAAAGCCCGGGCCTGTACTTTATTGGGGAAGTGCTCGACGTCACTGGGCATCTGGGCGGCTTCAATTTCCAGTGGGCCTGGGCCTCCGGTTACGCCGCCGCGCAGTACGCTTAACTCAAGGCCAAATAAAAAACCCTGTGGGAGCGAGCCTGCTCGCGAATGCGGTGTACCAGTCGACATCAATGTTGAATGACACTCCGCTTTCGCGAGCAGGCTCGCTCCCACAATGGTTTGTGGTGTAAGTAAAAGGAACACTTTTTGCTGTCAGATGTGCTCGGCGCCATTGCGTCGGCGTCATTACTGGCTCAATTTAGCGGCATCGCCTCGGAAGGCCTTCGCACTTCATGTCCTCGACCTCGTTTCGTCAGTCTTTGCGGCGCCTGTGGGCGCTGGATAAATTCAGCTACAGCGTGCGGGTATTCATCGCCCTGACCGGCAGCATGGCGCTGTGCTGGTATCAGGATGAAATGGGCCTGCTGATCCCGTTGTTCCTCGGCATCATCGCCAGCGCCCTGGCCGAGACCGACGACAGTTGGCAGGGTCGTCTCAACGCCCTCGCGGTGACACTGGTGTGTTTCAGCATCGCCGCGCTGTCGGTGGAATTGCTGTTTCCCTACCCGATCATTTTCGCCGTGGCCCTGGCACTGGCCAGTTTCGGCCTGACCATGCTCGGTGCGCTGGGCGAGCGCTACGGTGCGATCGCCTCGGCGACGCTGATTCTGTCGGTGTACACAATGATCGGCGTTGATCAGCGCGGCGGCGCGGTCACTGATTTCTGGCACGAACCGATGCTGCTGGTCGCTGGTGCGGCGTGGTACGGCCTGCTCTCGGTGCTGTGGCAGGCGCTGTTTTCCAATCAACCGGTGCAGCAGAGCCTGGCGCGGCTGTTCCGCGAGCTGGGCCTTTATCTGAAGCTGAAATCTTCGCTGTTCGAGCCGATCCGGCAGATGGATGTCGAAGCCCGGCGGCTCGAACTGGCGCAGCAGAATGGCCGGGTGGTCGCCGCCCTGAACACGGCCAAGGAAATCATCCTGCATCGGGTCGGCAACGGTCGACCCGGCTCGAAAGTCAGCCGTTATCTGAAGCTGTATTTCCTCGCGCAGGACATTCACGAACGCGCCAGCTCTTCGCACTATCCTTACAACGCGCTGGCCGAGGCGTTCTTCCACAGCGACGTGCTGTTCCGCTGCCAGCGCCTGCTGCGCCAGCAAGGCAAGGCCTGCCGGGCGTTGGCCGAATCGATCCAGATGCGCCAGCCGTTCATCTATGACGCCAGTTTCGCCGAAGCCCTGAACGACCTGCATGCCTCCCTCGAACATTTACGCATCCAGAGCAACCCGGCATGGCGCGGCCTGCTGCGCTCGCTGCGCGCCTTGGCGGCCAACCTCGGCACCCTCGACCGACTGCTCAGCGATGCCAGCAACCCCGATGCCCTGGCGGACGCCACCGACAGCAGCCTGCTCGACCGCTCACCGCGTAATCTCAAGGACGTGTGGATTCGCCTGCGTACGCAACTGACGCCGACCTCGCTGCTGTTCCGCCATGCCCTGCGCCTACCGCTGGCACTGAGCATCGGCTACGGCATGGTGCACCTGATCCACCCGTCGCAAGGCTACTGGATCATCCTCACCACGCTGTTCGTCTGCCAGCCGAACTACGGCGCGACCCGGCGCAAACTCGGCCAGCGGATCATCGGCACGGCCATTGGCCTGACGGTGGCCTGGGCGCTGTTCGATCTGTTCCCCAACCCGGTGGTGCAATCGTGCTTCGCCATCGCTGCCGGTGTGGTGTTCTTTACCAACCGCACCACCCGCTACACCCTGGCAACGGCGGCGATCACGATCATGGTGCTGTTCTGCTTCAATCAGGTCGGCGATGGCTACGGGCTGTTCCTGCCACGGCTGTTCGATACCCTGCTGGGCAGCCTGATCGCAGGTCTGGCGGTGTTCCTGTTCCTGCCGGACTGGCAGGGTCGGCGCCTGAACAAAGTGCTGGCCAACACCCTGACCTGCAACAGCATCTACCTGCGCCAGATCATGCAGCAATACGCCGCCGGCAAAAGCGATGACCTCGCTTATCGCCTGGCCCGACGCAACGCCCATAACGCTGACGCGGCGCTGTCGACGACACTGGCGAACATGCTCATGGAGCCGGGGCATTTCCGTAAGGAGGCGGATGTCGGCTTCCGCTTCCTGGTGCTATCGCACACGTTGCTCAGCTATTTGTCAGGGCTCGGCGCGCACCGTGAAACACAGTTGCCAGCGGAGGTGCGCGAGCATTTGATCGAAGGCGCCGGGGTGAAACTGGCGACCAGCATCGACGAAATCGCCCAAGGCCTGGCGAGCAAGCAGCCGATTGCGATTCAGAGTGATGACGAGGAAGCGCTGGCCAATGAGCTGGAGCAGATGCCGGACGAGATTGATGAGGGGCAGCGACTGGTGCAGACACAATTGGCGCTGATTTGCCGGCAGTTGGGGCCGCTTCGGACGTTGGCGGCGCATTTGATCAAGGACACTGCCGAAATCAGCGGCGCCTGAGACGACGCGTTCGCGAGCAGGCTCGCTCCCACAGGGTATGCATTTCAAATTGTGGGAGCGAGCCTGCTCGCGAAGAGGTCATCAGCCACAAAGAAATTGCCGGATCACCCTTCACATTCCATGCCGCCGCAATAACTTCTCATAAGTCCCGTCAGCCTTCATCGCCTCGATCGCACGATCAAACCCGGCGACGATCTGCTCATGCTGCGGGTTCTTCAGACTGACCAGAATATGCAGGCTGTTCTCACTCAACGGCTTGGGTAAAAACTCCACCGAATTGCGTACCTTGGCCGATTCCCGTGCCAGGTAATACTTGGCCACGTACTCATCCTCCAGGGTCAGCTTGACCCGGTCCGCCGCGAGCATGCGCACGCCCATGGCGAAGTTGTGCACAGGGACTTTCTGCATCGCCGTATCGGCATCGAAAGGTGCGGAATAGGCGTACCCGCGCACCACGGCAATCGGGTAAGTGTGCAGTTGCTCGAGGTTGCTGTAGTCGATGGGTGCGTCTTTGCGCTTGAGGAAGCGGATGCGGTTGATCAGGTACTCACCGGAAAACTGACCGATCTGTGTGCGTTCGTCGTTGTACCAGGCGTTGACCAGTACGTCGTAACGCCCCTCGCCAATCCCCAGCAATGCTCGCGCCCACGGCACTTGTTCGTAACCGCTGGCATAACCGGCGCGAGCCAGTGCGGTGCTGACAATGTCGGTGGCCAGTCCACCGTTGACCAGTGCATCGTCGGTAAACGGCGGCCAATTATCGAACGCCAGCCGCAGCTTCTGCGCCGCAGCATCCTGGCCCAGCACCAGCAGTCCGATCAAAGCAACGGCTTGAAGCAATCGCAGCATGCTTGAACATCCTCAGCGGGCAACCGCCCGACGTGGTTTCACGTCAAAACCAAAGGCCCCTTACCGGCAAAACCCAAGCATTGAACATTAGCTCATGGGAACCAGTGCGCAGTGCTCTTGAGCAGATTACACAAAGTCTCGGCGGCCGCGAGAAAGGAATGGTGGCATTTTGACCTTTATCACAGACTGTTGCGCCATACAGACATATGGCGCAGCTGCGCTTAGTATCGGGCGACATGGTCAAGGAATCGAAAAATGACAATCGAGTGGATCTGCAAACATCATCGCGATTTGGGCAAAGAGCAGTTGTACGCCTCGTTGAAGCTGCGCTCTGATGTATTCGTGGTCGAACAGAAATGCGCCTACCCGGATCTCGACGGCCAGGATCTGGAGGGCGATACCCATCACCTGATGGGTTGGGAGGATGATCAGTTGATGGCTTACCTGCGCCTGCTGGATCCGGAATCCCAGGGCGGCGACGTGGTGATTGGCCGCGTGGTGACCGCGCCCGCCGGCCGTGGCAAAGGGTTGGGCCACGCGATGATGGAACAGGCGCTGAGACAGGCCGAAAAGCACTGGCCGCAGGTGCCGATCTATTTGTCAGCGCAGGCGCATCTGCAGGGGTATTACGGCAAGTACGGGTTTGTCGTGGTGGGTGAGGAATATCTTGAGGATGACATTCCACACATCGGCATGCGTCGTTCTTGAGGGCCTCATCGCTGGCAAGCCAGCTCCCACAGGTTCATCGCTCGTTCACGAAAACCGTGTTCGCTGGAGATCCCTGTGGGAGCTGGCTTGCCAGCGATTGCGTCAGTTCAGGCGCCGCAGGAATCAGGGGTATTCCAGCACCGCTTTTATCTGCCGCAAATTGCGCTCGATCCATCCGCGATCAATCGCTCCCCACTCACGAATCCGATAGCGCCCGGCATGATTGCGTGCGCCCTCTTCCTGTTCGAACTCGCAGATGATGTCCAGATCAGCCAGCGCGGCAATCGTGTCCTGCGCCGTGCGTCGCGGCATGCCAGTGACTTCGGTCAGCGTCGGCACACTCGGCGCCAGGCCGCTATCGATGAGATAAGCCACGTACAAACGGCGATAGAAACTGCTTTTGGTCTTGCTGACGTCCATCCACACCTTCCTGATTGGTCAAGCCTGCATATCCCGCCACGTCAGGTACACACGCAGATCGAACTCGATCTGGTGATACCCCGGCAGCATGTGCTCGCACAGTTTATAGAACGCCTTGTTGTGATCCGATTCCTTGAAGTGCGCCAGCTCGTGCACCACGATCATCTTCAGAAAATCCGGCGCGGCGTCCTTGAACAGCGCGGCGATGCGGATTTCCTTGTTGGCCTTGAGCTTGCCGCCCTGCACCCGTGACACCGTGGTGTGCAGACCGAGCGCGCGGTGGGTCAGGTCGAGGCGGTTGTCGAACAGCACTTTGTCGATCGCCGGCGCATTACGCATGTACTGCTGCTTGAGATCCAGCGCGTAGCTGTACAAGGCCTTGTCGCTCTGCACGTCGTGTCGCCCTGAATAGCGCTGATTCAGGTATTCACCCAGACGCCCATCGGCAATCAGTTGGCGCACCTGATCCTGCAATTGCGCGGGGTAGGCCTGGAGGTACTTCAACACAGTCATGGACAAGCGACGCGGTTCGAAAAAGGTCCGCCAGTGTAGCGAATTCAACCGGGCAGCGCGCTCCAGTCAAACGGCTCGACGAAGCTGACCGCGTCTTCGGCGATCAACGGCCGCGCGACGAGGAAGCCCTGCACGTATTCGCAGCCATGGGCTTGCAGCCACTGATATTGCTCGAGGGTTTCCACTCCTTCGGCGATCACCAGCAGACCGTATTGCTTGCACAGGTCGATGACCATGCGCACCAGCGCCGCATCACGTGGCGAGTCCGGCAGGCGCGCGATCAAGTGGCGGTCGAGCTTCAGCGTGTCCAGTTCCAGATCGCGCAGATGCGCCAGCGAGCACGGCCCCGAACCAAAATCATCCAGCGCCACGCGCACCCCGAGATGACGCAGCAGCCGCAGTTGCTTGCGGGTTTCGTCCGGGTCTTGCATCAACGCTTCTTCGGTGACTTCGACTTCCAGTTGCCGCGGTTGCAGCGCATGGCGTTCCATGACTTGACGCAATTCAGTGACCAGATTCGGCAGGCCGAACTGGGTATTGCTCAGGCTCACGCCGAGCACCAGATCTTCAGCGAACAAGGTTTCCCAGGCTTTGCGCTGACCGGCGCCACGGTGATAGATCCAGCTGCCGAGGCGACTGATCAAGCGCGCCTCTTCCAGCAACGGCAGAAACAACCCCGGCGGCACATCGCCGACGCTCGGATGCTGCCAGCGCAGCAACGCTTCGAACCCACGGATCTGTCCGCTGCCGATCGCCACCTGCGGCTGATAGACCAGATTGAAATCGCGATTCTCGATGGCCTCGCGCACGCTGTCTTCCAGCATCAGACGCGAGCGTGCGCGGCCGTTCATTTCAGGGTCATAGAAACGATATTGCTGACGCCCGGCGCGCTTGGCCTCGTACATAGCGATGTCCGAGGCGCGCAGCAAGCCGTCCAGATTGCGCCCGCAGTCAGGATAGGTGGCGATGCCGATACTGGCGCCAAGAACGATATCCAGACCTTCGATCTGCTGACACACCGATACCCGTTCGATGAGTTTTTCGGCAATCTTCGCCGCTTGCTCGGGGAATTCCAGATCCAGCAGCGCGGTGAATTCATCGCCGCCCATGCGCGCGAGAATATCGAACGGCCGCAGGCACGCTTTCAATTGCTCGGAAACCCAGCGCAACACGCGGTCGCCGGCATCGTGACCGAGAGAATCATTGACCCGCTTGAAGCCATCGAGATCGAGGTAGAGCAGCACCCAGCTGCTGTCGCTGCGCTCGCCGCGCAACAGCAGGTTTTCGACGGTCTGGTAGAACCCGCGCCGGTTGAGCAGCCCGGTCAGCGGATCGGTTACCGCCTGGAATTCCAGTTGCTGGTGCAAGTGACGCACCACCGACATGTCCAGCACCGTCACCACCATCGCATGCTGCTCCGAGGACAGCGGCGCACAGGACAATGCCACCGGCACTTGCTGTCCGGGCGCCGTGCGCAGCAACGCATCGTGCAGACGCAGGGTTTCACCGCGCTGGTAGCCGGCGTAGAACTCGGAATCGGCCCACAGGGGAATGTGTGGCTTCTGCAGGAAATCGAGAAACTCCTTGCCTTGCAGATCCTTCACCGGCGCATTGAGCAACCGCGAAATCGCCGGGTTGGCGAAGCGGATCACGCCGTCCTCGCTCAACACCAGAATGCCTTCGGCGGCGTTGTCCAGCACTGAGGCATTGAAGGCGCGCGCCACTTCCAGGTCATGACTCAGGCGTTGCAAGGCACGGCGATTGCGCTGGTGCTCGAGCAGCGCCTGGACCTTGGGCTTGAGGATTTGCGGATCGAACGGCTTGAACAGGTAATCCACCGCGCCGCTGGCATAGCCTTTGATCACGGCGTCCTGAGATTGCTCGTTGGCGGTGAGGAAAATGATCGGCGTCAGGCGCGTACGCTGGCTGCCGCGCATCAACCGTGCGACCTCGAAACCGTCCATGCCGGGCATCTGCACATCAAGCAGGACCAGGTCGATGTCGTGTTCGAGCAAAAGGTTCAGCGCCTCGAAACCGGAGGCGGCGGTCATCACGTGCCAATCCTGACGCTGCAGCAAAGCGCGCATGCTGATCAGATTTTCGGGGTAATCATCGACGATCAAAAGGACCGAGCTGCCTTCACCTGGCTGGGGTTGCGCGCATTCCATGCTGCTTCTCTTATCGGGACCGGTTGCCGGCAAAACCATAGACGTACTGAGCCTTCACTCTAGACGCGGATCAGTGAAAGCAGAAGCTGTCATCCCGCCATCATTTAAACAATGCTCAACCCAGCCGACTAACGGTCACCGCTACAGCCCCCGAAAACCGGGCGGGATGGCATTTCGACAGGATGTTGACGTCAAGTAATCGCCGGGCGGGCATTAACAAAAATTGCCGCTACGCTTATAAAGACGCCCGAAAACGCGCGGGCTAGAGCTTCTGGCACCGGCGTTCCGGATGAATTGATTGGAAGAACCGTCATGATCGACCTCGCAACCTGGAACCTCAGCGTTCCTGTTGGCAGCCCGCCGTACACCGTCGAAACCTCGAAACTGGTGGATGGCTTCAAGGATCAGTACTTCCATTCCGACACCGGCACCCTGTTCTTCTGGTCCCCGGTGACTGGCTCGAAAACCGAAAACGCCATCTACCCGCGTACCGAACTGCGCGAAACCTACAGCAACGGCACCCTGCGCAACTGGTACTACCCGGACGCCGACAACCTGCTGCGCGCCACCCTCGCGGTGAACAAGGTGCCGAGCTCGGGCAAGATCGTCATTGGCCAGATCCACGCGTACGAAAGCCAGCGGCCGATGGTCAAGCTCGAATATCAGTACAAGGAAAAAACCCAGACCGGCAATCTGGTGATCAAAGTGCGCATGCGCCCGGACGACGCCGAAAGCCGCGTCATCACCCTCGCCACCGGCGTCAAGCTTGATCGCGAATTCAACTATCTCATCCACTTGAGCCCCGGCGGTGCGCTGGGCGTGAGTGCGGCGGGCTATCAGTGGGACTCCCAGATCAGCGCGACCTGGCGCGACAAGCCGCTGTACTTCAAGGCCGGCGTGTATGTGCAGGACAACACCGGCTATACCAGTGAAGGTGGGCAGGTGACGTTTACCAAACTGGATATTGATCACGACAAGTAGCTAGCCGCCAAAATGACAAACAACCCATAACTTGCAGACCACACTCGCTCCAATTGTAGGAGTGGGCCTGCTCGCGATAACGGTGTGTCATTCAATATTCATGTGTCTGAAACTCCGCTATCGCGAGCAGGCTCACTCCTGCAAGGGCTTCAGGGGTGGGCTGCGGACTGCGCCACCTCCAAATGCGGGCCGCTGCCTTGGCGAAATGTCGCGTATACGCGACTTTGAGTAGCAAATGTCACCGTAGCGGTACACCGCTTATCATTTATCAGCCTTTTCCTTTCTACCGCTTGATAAAGGATGACGCTTCAAACCCGAACCGACCGAGTCATTCAACGCAACCATGCGCCCGATGTCCCATTCGCGTTGCATCCTTGCAAACAATTCAACGTCTATCCGTGGTCGGTGAATCAAAAGCGCCTGACTCATTGCCTCGGCTATCCGGTCGACGATCAGTGCTGGCTTATCCACAGCGCAGTGTTTACGACCAAACTCAATCAACTGCTGACGATCCGGATAAGCTTTGGCCTTGTTCATCTTGATGGCGAGAGTACGGTCAACCAGCGATCGCCCGGTCCTGGGGTTGTAGTTCTCGTATACGGTTGTCGTCGTGACATCGTATACCGGCGCCAACTGCACCGTTTCAGAGGCCGCGGGGTGCGTGTAGGTCACCCCGAAGTTTTTCAAATGCGCATCGCCGTTACGCACCATGACCGAAAGACAGACGGATGAAAAAAATCGTTCCAGTTCTCGTATCGGGTCGGCATGCCTGCATACCTGACGGATCACTGCAGCAAGGGTTTCGTAGCTCTGCGAATATTTATAGTTGTCGTGGGGATCCTTGTTTAACCCCAGCAGCACCGCCATGTCTTCAAAGCCAAGGCGATCAGACGCTGTCAGATCAAAACGCTCCATGACAAACAGCTCACCGTTATCGGAAAGCCAGAAAGGCGGCGTGTACAGTCCAGCCAGCCGCGCTGCTTCCAGACACAGAAACTCGTTTTGAGCCAGGTGCTCATACTCTTCCGCTCCTGATTTGACGATAAGGTCGGAGCTGATCACTGTTTTTCGGCTACCAGTCAGTTTGTCCAGATCGGGCACCAGAACCTTGGGCTGAACACCTGAAATCCCCGATTCGAAGTAGGTTTCGACCAAAAAACCGAAAACATGCTGAGAGGTGTCCGCCGACAGGATCTCCTGCAGGCCGACCTGCGCACGAACAGAGCCTGAAGGTTCTACCGGATTCTCATACGTGAGGCGACCGATCTGATTACCGCCAATGACGGACAACAGGCGCATTTCATCCACTTGCATATGCTTGGCCATGCGCCGCTTGATTTGGTCGGCCAGATATCCCTCAGGCACATTCATATCGAAGATGGGCTGCAATACGCTGCTCACCGACGGTGTCGGGTCATAGGGCATGACCAGGGAAACTTCCTTGAGTGGCGACGCTGACTGGTAAGCGAATGAAAACTGCGAACCTTTGGACAACTCGCCGGAATGGCCCTGAGGCGTCATGACATTCAGTCGTTTCACCTTACTCATCATGCTCTACCAATTCGGCGAGTGATTTGAGATCGATTCGGTTATCGACAATCTCCAACGCCATGCCTAACGCGGCAATAACTCTAAACACCGTATAAAAAGCGACGTTTTCGCCTGCTTCTAGATCGATGATGGTTTTGCGGCTGCAATGAGCCCTATGCGCAAGCAGCGCTTGACTGTAGCCCTTGGCTTTGCGCAATTGGCGAATACGCTGGGCAAACGTTGCTGGGTTATCGAGAAGCAAAATGTCACCCATATCGGACTTTAAATAGATTATTACCAGTAAAGTCCCCTTTAGGTGACATTTCAAGCAAAAGGATGCCGATGTCTTGTCACAACGCTTCCACCACAAAAAAACCCGCCTCTCGGCGGGTTTCTTTTTAATCAGCTCAACGCTCAGGCTCAGTTGACCTTGGCGTTCAACTCACCCTTCAGATAACGCTGGTACATCGCTTCCAGCGAGATCGGTTTGATCTTCGAAGCATTGCCGGCAGTACCGAACGCTTCATAACGAGCGATACATACATCGCGCATTGCGGTCACGGTGGCGCCGAAGAATTTACGTGGGTCGAATTCGCTCGGGTTGGTGGCCATCAGGCGACGCATGGCGCCAGTGGAGGCCAGGCGCAGGTCGGTGTCGATGTTGACCTTGCGCACGCCGTGCTTGATGCCTTCGACGATTTCTTCAACCGGGACGCCGTAGGTTTCTTTGATATCGCCGCCGTACTGGTTGATGATCGCCAGCCACTCTTGCGGAACCGAAGACGAACCGTGCATCACCAGGTGGGTATTCGGGATGCGCTTGTGGATTTCCTTGATGCGGTCGATCGCCAGCACGTCGCCGGTGGGTGGCTTGGTGAACTTGTAGGCACCGTGGCTGGTGCCGATGGCGATGGCCAGGGCATCGACCTGGGTGCGCTTGACGAAGTCAGCGGCTTCTTCCGGGTCGGTCAGCATCTGGCTGTGATCCAGAACGCCTTCAGCGCCGATGCCGTCTTCTTCACCGGCCATACCGGTTTCCAGCGAACCCAGGCAGCCCAGCTCGCCTTCAACCGAGACGCCGCAGGCGTGGGCCATGGCTACGGTTTGTTGGGTAACGCGGACGTTGTAGTCGTAGTCGGTCGGGGTCTTGCCGTCTTCGCCCAGCGAGCCGTCCATCATCACCGAGCTGAAGCCCAGTTGAATCGAGCGCTGGCAAACGTCAGGGCTGGTGCCATGGTCCTGGTGCATGCACACCGGGATGTGCGGAAATTCTTCGATCGCGGCCAGGATCAAGTGACGCAGGAACGGTGCGCCGGCGTATTTGCGGGCGCCGGCCGAAGCCTGGACGATCACCGGGGAGTCAGTCTTGTCAGCGGCTTCCATGATGGCGCGCATCTGCTCAAGGTTGTTGACGTTGAAGGCTGGAACGCCGTAGCCGAACTCGGCTGCGTGGTCCAGCATCTGGCGCATGCTGATAAGTGCCATTGTGTGTGTCTCTCCCGGTTGAGGGTCGTTGATCGTGCCAGCCTGCCGGAGCGGCGGCGGCTATTCAAGTTAATGCAGATCGGGGGTTGAGGCCCGACCTGGTGATTCGGTAAAGCAAATTCCAAGAACTACACAGATCCCCTGTGGGAGCGAGCCTGCTCGCGAAAGCAATCTTGCAGTCGCTGATGCAGTGCCTGCCAGGCCGCTTTCGCGAGCAGGCTCGCTCCCACAGTAGAACTGTGGTGTGTCAATTACTGCGCCTTGCAACCACGGCCAATCAGGTCATTGGTGGCGAACCAGTACACCAGGCCTTCGTCACCCTTGACGTGAAACGCCAGCATGCCGTCGCTGTACAGCGTGCCCGAGGCGCCCGGCTCTTCTTTCAGGCGATAGACCTGATCACCGCCGCCGAGGCGAACGTCGACTTCCTTCTGGCCGGCATCGGCGTAACGCCAAAACACCTTGGCCTGACTGTCGCAGGTCCAGGTCGTCCAGTTGTCTGCCGGGGCCGACGACTGAAACAGGTTCAACTGCGCGCAACCACCCAACAATGCCAACGCCGCAACGGCGATCAAGCCTTTCATCCGTGTTCCTCGGCTGACGACGCATGCCGCCAGCCCTGAGTTAAAGAGTCAGACCCGTCAAGGACAACCATGTTCCTTGACCGGGGTTTGCGTCTCGTATTTGTCCAGGCCGTCCGGCCCCGAGCGCTTGTTCAGCACCGGGTTGGTTTCGGCCTGCCAGTCGGCCTGATAACAGCCCTTCTGCGGCTCGCTCGGTGCTGGCGTCGCGTCAGCCTTCGGGGTGCTCCCGCAGGCCGCCAGCGTACCGGTCAGCAACAACAGCGCTAACGACTTGACCATGTGAACACTCCTTTGCCTGGCCAAACGGGCGGCCTCAGGCCTTGGCCCGGCTTTCCAGGACTTCAACGGCAGGCAGCACCTTGCCCTCGACGAATTCGAGGAACGCGCCACCACCGGTGGAAATGTAGGAGATCTGCTCAGCCACGCCATATTTATCGATCGCCGCCAGGGTGTCGCCACCGCCCGCGATGGAGAATGCCGAGCTTTCGGCGATAGCCTGGGCCAGCACTTTGGTGCCGTTGCCGAACTGATCGAACTCGAACACGCCAACCGGGCCGTTCCACAGAATGGTTTTCGACGATTTCAGCAGCTCGGCGAAATTGGCTGCAGTTTGCGGACCGATGTCGAGAATCATGTCGTCAGCCGCCACGTCAGCGATCAGCTTGACGGTCGCTTCAGCGCTTTCGGCAAATTCCTTGGCGACCACAACGTCAACCGGCAACGGTACGCTGACTTTGGCAGCGATTTCACGGGCGGTGTCGAGCAGGTCCGGTTCGTACAGCGACTTGCCGACCGGGTGACCAGCCGCCGCGAGGAAGGTGTTGGCGATGCCGCCGCCGACGATCAGTTGATCGCAGATCTGGCTCAGGCTGTTCAGCACGTCGAGTTTGGTCGACACCTTGGAGCCGGCAACGATGGCTGCCATTGGCTTGGCCGGCGCGCCGAGGGCTTTGCCCAGTGCATCCAGCTCAGCGGCCAGCAACGGGCCGGCGGCAGCGACTTTGGCGAACTTGGCTACACCATGGGTCGAACCCTCGGCGCGGTGAGCAGTACCGAAAGCATCCATCACGAACACATCGCACAGGGCTGCGTATTGCTGGGCCAGGTCGTCGGCGTTCTTCTTCTCGCCCTTGTTGAAGCGTACGTTTTCGAACAGCACGATGTCGCCAGCCTTGACCTCCACGCCACCGAGGTAGTCAGCCACCAGCGGCACTTCGCGGCCCAGCGCTTTGCTCAGGTAGTCGGCGACAGGTTTCAGGCTGTTTTCGGCGGAGAACTCGCCTTCGGTCGGACGGCCCAGGTGCGAGCAGACCATCACCGCCGCGCCTTTTTCCAGGGCCAGCTTGATGGTCGGCAGCGAAGCCAGGATGCGCGCGTCGCTAGTGACAACACCGTCCTTGACGGGGACGTTGAGGTCTTCGCGGATCAATACGCGCTTACCTTGCAGATCGAGGTCGGACATCTTCAACACGGTCATGGGTCGCACTTCCTACGGTTTTTTTGAAGTTGCTGTTTGCAGATAGTGATCTGCAACGTCCAGCATTCGGTTGGCAAAACCCCACTCGTTGTCGAACCAGGCCAGGATGTTCACCAGTTTGGGGCCGGAAACTCGGGTCTGGCTGGCATCGACGATGGCCGAATGTGGGTCATGGTTGAAATCACAGCTGGCGTGCGGCAACTCGGTATAGGCCAGAAGGCCTTTGAGCGGGCCGCTGGTGGCGGCTTCGCGCAGGATCCGGTTGACCTCATTGGCGTCAGTCGCCGTGGCGGTCTGCATCGTGATGTCGAGGCAGGACACGTTGACTGTCGGCACGCGCACGGCTTTGGCCTGAATTCGCCCGGCAAGTTCCGGCAGCAGGCGCTCGATACCGCGCGCCAGACCAGTGGACACCGGGATCACCGACTGGAACGCCGAACGCGTGCGGCGCAGGTCTTCGTGGTGATAGGCGTCGATCACTGGCTGATCGTTCATCGCCGAGTGAATCGTGGTGATCGACACGTAATCGAGGCCGATCGCCTGATCGAGCAGGCGCAGCAGCGGCACGCCGCAATTTGTCGTGCAGGAGGCATTGGACACCAGCAGTTCGTCGCCGGTCAGGCAGTCCTGATTGACGCCGTAGACGATGGTGGCGTCGACATCCGCTTCGCTGGCCATCGGCTGCGAAAACAGCACGCGCGGTGCGCCGGCGTCGAGAAAACGCTGGCCATCGGCACGGGTGTGGTAAGCGCCGGAGCACTCAAGCACCAGATCGACGCCCAGCGACGCCCAATCGATGCCTTCGGGGGTGGCACTGCGCAGGACCTTCACGCAGTCGCCATTGATATGCAGACAATCGCCTTCAACCCGCACTTCGCCGGGAAAGCGGCCGTGGGTGGAGTCGAAGCGTGTCAGGTATTCGATGCTGGCCATGTCGGCCAGATCGTTGATCGCGACAATTTCAAACCCGGCCTTAGCGCCGCGCTCGAACAACGCCCGCAAGACGCAACGACCAATCCGGCCGTAGCCGTTGAGTGCAACTTTGTAGGGACGCGGTTGAGGCATGGGGTTCTCGATAGATTCGCTAACAACACAACCCCATGTAGGAGCTGACGAGTGAAACGAGGCTGCGATCTTTTGATCTTGTTTTTAAGATCAAGATCAAAAGATCGCAGCCTTCGGCAGCTCCTACAGGGGAACGCGGCGGCCAGGGCCACCGCATTCGTACTGCTTAGTCTTCCAGCAGCTCTTCAGCCTGACCGAGGATGTTTTCCAGGGTGAAGCCGAACTCTTCGAACAATGCCGAAGCCGGCGCCGACTCACCGTAGGTGGTCATGCCGATCACACGACCTTCCAGACCCACGTACTTGAACCAGAAATCGGCGTGGGCCGCTTCGATGGCGATACGCGCGCTGACCTGCAATGGCAGAACCGACTGCTTGTACTCCGCATCCTGAGCATCGAACGCGCTGGTGCAAGGCATCGAAACCACGCGAACCTTGCGGCCCTGCTCGGTCAGTTTGTCGAAGGCCTGTACGGCCAGACCGACTTCCGAACCGGTGGCGATCAGGATCAGCTCAGGCTCGCCTGCGCAGTCCTTGAGCACATAACCACCACGGCTGATGTTGGCAATCTGGCCAGCATCGCGTTCCTGGTGCTGCAGGTTCTGCCGGGAGAAGATCAGCGCCGACGGGCCGTCCTTGCGCTCCAGAGCGTTTTTCCAGGCCACTGCCGATTCCACGGCATCGGCTGGACGCCAGGTGTCGAGGTTCGGCGTGCTGCGCAGGCTGGTCAATTGCTCGATCGGCTGGTGCGTCGGGCCGTCTTCGCCCAGACCGATGGAGTCGTGGGTGTAGACGTGAATCACGCGCTTCTTCATCAAAGCCGACATACGTACGGCGTTGCGCGCGTATTCCATGAACATCAGGAAGGTCGCGCCGTAAGGCACCAGACCGCCGTGCAGGGCAACGCCGTTCATGATCGCGGTCATGCCGAACTCGCGCACGCCGTAGTACATGTAGTTGCCGCTGGCGTCTTCAGCGCTGACGCCTTTGCAGCCTTTCCACAGGGTCAGGTTGGAGCCGGCGAGGTCAGCCGAACCGCCGAGCATTTCCGGCAGCAGCGGGCCGAAAGCGTTGAGGGTGTTCTGGCTGGCTTTGCGGCTGGCGATGGTTTCGCCCTTGGCGGCGACTTCGGCGATGTAAGCCGAGGCTTTTTCCGAGAAGTCGGCCGGCAGTTCGCCGCTCAGACGACGGATCAGCTCGTTGGCTTCAGTCGGGAATGCAGCGGAGTAGGCGGCGAAACGCTGATCCCACTCGGCTTCGACCGCGCGGCCAGCTTCTTTGGCGTCCCACTCGGCATAGATCTCGGCCGGAATTTCGAACGGGCCGTAGTTCCAGTTCAGCGCCTGACGGGTCAGGGCGATTTCCGCGTCACCCAGTGGGGCGCCGTGGCAATCTTCCTTGCCCTGCTTGTTCGGCGAACCGAAACCGATGGTGGTCTTGCAGCAGATCAGCGTCGGTTGAGCGCTCTTGCGTGCGGTTTCGATGGCGGTCTTGATCTCTTCCGGATCGTGGCCGTCGACGTTGCGGATCACCTGCCAGTTGTAGGCTTCGAAACGCTTCGGCGTGTCATCGGTGAACCAGCCTTCGACTTCACCGTCGATGGAAATGCCGTTGTCATCGTAGAAGGCAATCAGCTTGCCCAGGCCCAGCGTGCCGGCCAGGGAGGCGACCTCGTGGGAAATGCCTTCCATCATGCAGCCATCACCGAGGAACACGTAGGTGTGGTGATCAACGATGTTGTGGCCGGGACGGTTGAACTGCGCGCCCATGACTTTTTCAGCCAGGGCGAAACCGACGGCGTTGGCCAGACCCTGACCCAGCGGGCCGGTGGTGGTTTCGACGCCCGGGGTGTAACCGAATTCCGGGTGGCCTGGAGTGCGGCTGTGCAGTTGACGGAACTGCTTGAGGTCGTCGATCGACAGGTCGTAGCCGGTCAGGTGCAGCAGCGAGTAGATCAACATCGAGCCGTGGCCGTTGGACAGCACGAAGCGGTCACGGTCGGCGAACGACGGGTTGCTCGGGTTGTGCTTGAGGTAGTCGCGCCACAGCACTTCGGCAATATCTGCCATACCCATAGGGGCACCGGGATGGCCGCTGTTGGCTTTTTGCACGGCATCCATGCTGAGGGCACGAATGGCGTTGGCACGCTCACGACGGCTAGGCATCGCTGATCTCCTGGGTGTGAATAGACTGAAACGGAAAAAAGGAGGGCATTTTCCCTCACCCATGCGCCTCGGGGCAATGACAGATAGTCATCGGCAGGCGTTTTTCCAATCGATAGCACAGGTTTCGCTTGGTGAAACCTTTCCGCTATTCGTTTGTAGAGACTGCCGTCCGCCGAGAAGTGCCATTTATCGAGCAATATCAAAACTTTTTGATATTGACCTTGCGGTGCCTTGTCCCCGTCTCTAGACTGCCAGCCCTATGAACTTACGCGTGCCTTCCATTCGCCATGACGATTGCGACGAGCTGGCGGCCCTGTGCAAGGCCGGCGGCGATCCGCTGCGGCTGAATGTATTGCGCGCGCTGGCCAACGATTCGTTTGGCGTGCTGGAGCTGGCGCAGATTTTTGGCATCGGCCAGTCGGGCATGAGCCATCACCTCAAGGTGCTGGCGCAAGCCGATCTGGTGGCGACACGCCGTGAGGGCAACGCGATTTTCTATCGTCGTGCCCTGCCCCACAGCGAATTGCTCGGCGGCAAGCTGCACGCGGCATTGCTGGAAGAAGTCGACAATCTGGATCTGCCTGATGAAGTGCAAGCACGCATCGAGCAGGTTCATGGTCAGCGTGCCGCCGCCAGCCGGGACTTTTTCGCCCGGGTCGCGGAGAAATTCCGTGCCCAGCAAGATTTGATCGCAGGCCTGCCGCAGTACCGTGACAGCGTGCTGGCCCTGCTCGACAAACTGAACTTCGATGGTGCAGCCACGGCCATTGAAGTCGGCCCCGGCGATGGTGCTTTTCTGCCGGAACTGGCCCGTCGTTTCGGCACCGTAACCGCGCTGGACAACAGCCCGGCGATGCTCGAACTGGCGCGTCAGGTGTGTGAACGTGAACAGTTGGCTAACGTCAGCCTGCAATTGGCCGATGCATTGAACGGCACAAGCCTCAAGGCCCATTGCGTGGTGCTGAACATGGTCCTGCACCATTTCGCCGCTCCGGCCGATGCGCTCAGGCACATGGCCGATTTGCTGCAACCGGGCGGTAGCCTGCTCGTGACAGAGTTATGTAGCCACAACCAGAGTTGGGCCAGGGAGGCCTGCGGTGATCTCTGGTTGGGGTTTGAACAGGACGATCTGGCCCGTTGGGCCACCGCTGCGGGACTCGTTCCCGGGGAAAGCCTCTATGTAGGCTTACGTAATGGTTTCCAGATCCAGGTTCGCCACTTTCAGCGACCGGCTGGCGACACTCACCATCGGTAAATTCAGGAAAACATCGAGATGAGCGAATACTCCCTCTTCACCTCCGAGTCCGTGTCTGAAGGACATCCGGACAAAATCGCCGACCAGATTTCCGATGCGGTGCTGGACGCCATTATTGCCCAGGACAAACACGCTCGCGTGGCCGTGGAAACCCTGGTCAAGACCGGCGTGGCCATCGTTGCTGGTGAAGTGACCACCAGCGCCTGGGTCGACCTGGAGCAGATCGTTCGTGACGTGATTTGCGACATCGGCTACACCAGCTCCGAAGTCGGCTTCGACGGCGCGACCTGCGGCGTGATGAACATCATCGGCAAGCAGTCCCCTGACATCAACCAGGGTGTCGACCGCGCCAAGCCTGAAGATCAGGGCGCCGGCGACCAGGGCCTGATGTTCGGTTACGCCAGCAACGAAACCGACGTTTTGATGCCAGCGCCGATCACCTTCTCGCACCAGCTGGTGCAGCGTCAGGCTGAAGCACGCAAGTCGGGCCTGCTGCCGTGGCTGCGTCCGGATGCCAAGTCGCAAGTGACCTGCCGTTACGAAGGCGGCAAGGTTGTCGGCATCGACGCTGTGGTTCTGTCGACCCAGCACAACCCGGAAGTGTCGTACAAAGACCTGCGCGAAGGCGTGATGGAGCTGATCGTCAAGCACGTACTGCCTGCCGAACTGCTGAGCAAGGACACCCAGTTCCACATCAACCCGACCGGCCAGTTCATCATTGGTGGCCCGGTAGGTGACTGCGGTCTGACCGGTCGCAAGATCATCGTCGACAGCTACGGCGGCATGGCCCGTCACGGCGGCGGCGCGTTCTCCGGCAAGGATCCATCGAAGGTTGACCGTTCGGCTGCCTACGCAGGCCGTTACGTGGCCAAGAACATCGTTGCGGCCGGCCTTGCCGAGCGTTGCGAGATTCAGGTGTCCTACGCGATCGGTGTGGCCCAGCCTACGTCGATCTCGTTGAACACCTTCGGCACCGGCAAGATCAGCGATGACAAGATCATCAAACTGGTGCGTGAAGTGTTCGACCTGCGTCCATACGCGATCACCACCATGCTCGACCTGCTGCACCCGATGTACCAGGAAACCGCAGCCTACGGCCACTTCGGTCGCGCGCCGCAGACCAAGACCGTTGGCGAAGACAGCTTCACCACGTTCACCTGGGAAAAAACCGACCGCGCCGACGCCCTGCGTTCCGCCGCTGGCCTGTAATACCCTGGCTGCAAGAAAGCCCCGCACGGTTCGCGCCGTGCGGGGCTTTTTCATGCCTGACAGATTTTTGAGATCCCTGCGGGAGCGAGCCTGCTCGCGAAGGCGCCCGCCCATGCAACGTCAATTCAGAATCCGGAAACACCTCGAAAAACACCCCCGGTAACGCATTTCGAATCCTCACCTACCCTTCAAATATTACCCCCGAGCAAGGACGCTCAACGATGCTCTTCACACTGCGCCTGTTGCTGGCCTTCCTGCTGGCACTCATCACCCTTGTCAGCCAAGCCAACTGTCCGAACTGGGATCTTTCCCAAGCCCAACGCGAAATCACCAGCCTGCAAAACCGGATCGACCAATGGGACGACGCCTATCACCGCGAAGGCCGTTCATTGATCAGCGACGAACTCTATGACCAGTCCCGACTGCGGCTGAAAGAATGGCAAGCCTGTTTCAACCAACCCACATCCCCGCAGCCGTTGCGCACCGCGTCCGGCACGGTCACCCACCCCATCGCCCACACCGGCCTGGACAAGCTGCACAAAGTCGAAGACGTCGCCCACTGGTTGCGTGATCGCCAGAACGTCTGGGTGCAACCCAAGGTCGACGGCGTGGCTGTCACGCTGATCTACCGCCAGGGGGTATTGCAGCAGGCGATCAGTCGCGGTGATGGGGTCAACGGCCAGGACTGGACAGCCTCCGCGCGCAGGATTGCAGCCATTCCGCAACGATTGAGGCAGCCACGGGATCTGCTGGTACAGGGCGAACTCTATTGGCGCCTGAGCGCGCATGTTCAATCACAGTCCGGCAGCGTCAATGCCCGCGCCACCGTCGCCGGGCTGATGGGACGTAAAACACTCGATGTTGAACAGGCCGCCGGGATCGGCCTGTTTGTCTGGGACTGGCCGCAAGGTCCTGTGCGGCTGCCGGAAAGATTGTCCGAACTTCAGACATTGGGGTTCGCCACAACCGAGCCCTATACCCAGCCCGTCACCCGATTCGAAGACGCGCAAAAATGGCGCGAGCACTGGTATCGCTCGCCACTGCCCTTTGCCAGCGACGGCGTGGTGCTGCGTCAGAGCCAACGGCCACCCGCCGAACGCTGGCAGGCTCGCGCGCCGTATTGGGCGATTGCCTGGAAATACCCGTTCGCCCAGGCATTGGCCGAAGTGCGCAAGGTCAACTTCAAAATCGGCCGCACCGGGCGGATCACGCCGGTGCTGGAACTGCTGCCGGTCAGACTCGATGACCGCGAAATCAAACGGGTCAGCGTCAGCTCGCTCAAGCGCTGGCAAACCCTCGACATCCGCCCCGGCGATCAGGTGGCAATCAGTCTGGCCGGGCTGACCATTCCGCGCCTCGACAGTGTCGTGCTGCGCACCAGCGAACGGGCGGACATCAACATCCCCGATGCTGGCGACTACCACGCCCTGAGCTGCTGGCAACCGACGCCGGGGTGTGAAAGCCAGTTTCTCGCGCGTCTTACCTGGCTCAGTGGCAAGCAGGGCCTGGCCATGCAGCATGTCGGTCGCGGCACTTGGGAGAAACTTTTGGAAACAGGCCGTCTGAAACACCTGCTGGATTGGCTGACCCTCGATGCGTCAGAGCTTGCTAACATTGCCGGCCTCGGCGAGCGCAGCAGCGCACGGCTGATCGACAGTTTTCAGGGCGCGCGGCAACAGCCGTTCGCTCGATGGTTGAAAGCGCTGGGCATGCCGCCGACCGGACAGGCACAACTGGACGATTCGTGGCAGGCCCTGGCACAACGCGACACTGAACAATGGCAGGCAGAAGCCGGTATCGGCCCGGGACGCGCGGCGCAACTGAGCGCATTCTTTCGCGACCCGCAGGTACTGGCTTTGAGTGACACCCTGAAAGCCGCCGGAATCGACGGCTTCTGAACCTGCAATCCCCGCCCGGCGGGAACCCAACGGCCGGCCAGACGCTCCAACAGCGCAGTGCCCTCCCACCCCGATTGCCTTTGCACATGGAGCTTTTATGAAATTTCTCGCACCGCTCGCCCTGCTTACTCTTTGCGGCGTCATGGCCGCCCCGGTCATGGCCGAAGAAGACGGCCCGGGCCTGACCGGTTGCGCTGCCAAGAAGCAGGGCATCATCAATCAGATCGAACAGGCCAAGTCGCGCGGCAACATGGAGCAGCAGGCAGGCCTGGAAACCGCACTGCGTGAAGTGAACGAACATTGCACCGACGCCGGGCTGAAGAAAGAGCGTGAGAACAAGGTGCTTGAGGCCAAGCATGAAGTCAGCCAGCGTCAGGCGGACCTCGACAAGGCCATGAAGAAGGGCGATCCGGAGAAGATCAACAAGCGCAAGGAAAAGCTCGCCGAGTCGCGCAAGGAACTGCAGGAAGCGCTGGACGAGATCGATAAGTAACCCAAGCCCTGTGGTGAGGGGATTTATCCCCGTCCGGCGGCGAAGCCGTCGCAAATTCGACTGGTCGGGTCCGACTGAAAAAACTCGGTTATATGGTTTTTGGGCTGCTTCGCAGCCCATCGGGGATAAATCCCCTCGCCACAAGGTACTCAGCAGCCTCAGGAATCAATGATCGCGAAACTCTTTATGGCAAGCACTGCAGGCATCCTCGACTTTCTGCACTGCCGGTCCGAGATTGCTGGCCTTGTACGGCTGAACCTGACTGGCGACCACCAGTTCACCGGTTGCCGCTTCGAGGGCGCGGGCCAGTTGCTGAAAACGCGCCTGTTTCTGCCAGACATCATCCTTGGCGCTGGTGTGATCTTCCTCGCGCACCTGCGGAAAATGCTTCCACGGTTCATGGGCCAACGCATCAAGTCTGACCGCGCCCTCGGCAAATTTCGGTCCGTCGAAGGCAATGCGCCCACGCAACATGCCGCCGAGGTCTTCGCTGGTCTTGAGCATCTGCTTGAAGATGGCCTTGCGCTGGCCCAGCGGCGAATTCGGGTCGACGCCGCCACAGGCGGACAAGGTCAGACAGGCCAGCAATACAACAGCAATTGGTTTCAGAGTCATGATGGCTTCAGGTCGCGGAAATCGGCGGCCAGTATCCTAGGCTCACCGCCAAACACCAATAGCCCTATTAAAAATACGGGTTGGTCGAGCGCATGGAGCTCTCGGCCAATCGGCACAGGAATCACTCCATGAACAGCCGCTTCACGGCCTGGCGTCACCCGCTTATCGTCACCCTTCCACTGCTCGCCATCCTCGCCGGTTGCACAGGCGGCGACAGCGCCAAACCAAAAACCCATGCGCTGGCCACCTATTCCAGCGCGACCTGGGAAGCCTTGCCCGCGGTCTCCGACAGCGATCTGGTCGCCGGTTTCGGTTCCTGGCGCAGCGCGTGCACCCGACTCAAAGCCGACGCAGTCTGGGGGCCGACCTGCGCTGCGGCGGCGAATGTGCCGCAAAGCGCCGCCGAGATTCGTGCATTCCTCAAGCAGAATCTCGATGTCTACGGCCTGCGCGCCGAGAACGACAACCCCAACGGCCTGATCACTGGCTACTACGAACCGGTGTACCCCGGCAGCCTGACGCCAACCGCAACGGCGAACGTGCCGGTGTATGGCGTGCCGGAAGACATGATCATCGTCTCGCTCGACAGCATCTACCCGGAATTGAAAGGCAAGCGCCTGCGCGGCCGCCTCGAAGGACGCGTGCTCAAGCCTTACGACGACGCGGCGACCATTGAATCCAATGGCGTGAAAGCGCCAGTGGTCGCCTATCTGACTGATCCGATGAACCTGCAATTTCTGCAGATCCAGGGCTCGGGCCGGATTCAGACCGAGGACGGCAAACAGCTGCGCATTGCCTACGCCGATCAGAACGGCCACCCGTACCGACCGATCGGTCGCTGGCTGGTCGAGCAAGGCGAGCTGAAGAAAGAAGACGTGACCATGACCGCGATCAGCAACTGGGCCAAGGCCAACCCCACGCGCATTCCGCAACTGCTGGCCAGCAACCCGAGCTACGTGTTCTTCACCCGCAACCCGGACAGCAACGAAGGCCCGCGCGGCTCGCTGAACGTGCCGTTGACCGCCGGCTACAGCGCGGCAGTGGATCGCAAAGTAATTCCGTTGGGCAGTCTGTTATGGCTGTCGACCACCAAACCGGATGGCACCCCACTGGTGCGCCCGGTCGCGGCGCAGGACACCGGCGGCGCGATTGCCGGCGAGGTGCGCGCGGATCTGTTCTGGGGCACCGGCGATGCGGCCGGGCAACTGGCCGGGGACATGAAACAGCAGGGGCAGATCTGGATGCTCTGGCCTAAAGGAAAAGAGTTGCCGCAAGTGCCGCAGGTGGCGGATACACCGAAGCAAAAGTCTTAGGTTCTTCGTGGTCTGATCCATCGCTTTCGCGAGCAGGCTCGCTCCCACATCTGGAATGCATTCCATGTGGGAGCGAGCCTGCTCGCGAAGAGGCCGGCAGCAACAGCCGATAGTCAGATCGACACAAAGAAGAACGAAGCAATCAGCCCCATCCCGATAAACCACACCACCGAACGCAGTGCAGCCCAGTCAGCCAGGTAGCAAATGATGTACAGCAGGCGACTGGTGATAAACAGCACGGCCAGCACATTGACCGTCACCAGCTCCGCAGTGCCGACCAGATGCGCAACGATCACCGCAGCGGCAAACGCGGGCGTTACTTCAAAGCTGTTCAGTTGCGCGGCGTGGGCGCGACGGGCGACGCCATCGACGCTGTCGAGAAAGTCCCGTGGATCGTAATTGTCCTTGAGGCGGAAACCGCCGGTGGCCTTCGCCACGATCGTGCACACGTACGGCAGGAAAATCGCGATCAACACACACCACAGAGCCACTGTCATAACGTCGTCCTTTTTTCGATTGGAGAAATTGGCGAGCGGTCAGAACTTCATCACCAGCATGCCGATCAGCACCTGCCCACAGGCTAAGAGCAGCGCCCGGCCGAAAGGTTCTTTCAGCTGGATATAACACGGCAATTCCAGTGAGCCGTCGATTAGTCAGATTATTGATTCGCCATGTGTCAGCAGCTGTTTATACTGCAACCCACCACGCCGTACTCAGCTGCACACCAAAAACTCCAATAAAAGCTGCCTGCTCCGCTTTCTTCGAAAACGGTCGCTGGCACGCGTATGCCTGATCAAAGCGTCAAGACTACCGACAGAGACCTTGCGCATGCCCCTCGCTTTACTTGCACTCGCCGTTGCCGCATTCGGCATCGGCACCACCGAATTCGTCATCATGGGCCTGCTGCCCGACGTTGCCCGCGATCTGGCGGTGAGCATTCCTCATGCCGGGCTGCTGATCACCGGTTACGCCCTGGGCGTGGTGTTCGGCGCACCGATCCTGGCGATCGGCACCGCCAATATGCCGCGCAAAGCGACACTGCTGGGCATGACGCTGATGTTCATCCTCGGCAACGTGCTCTGCGCGCTCGCGCCGAACTACGCGACGCTGATGGCGGCGCGCGTGGTCACGGCGCTGTGTCATGGCGCGTTTTTCGGCATTGGCTCGGTGGTTGCCGCCGGCCTGGTTGCGCCGAACAAACGCGCGCAAGCCATTGCCATGATGTTCACCGGCCTGACCCTGGCCAACGTGCTCGGCGTGCCACTCGGCACAGCGCTGGGCCAATACGCTGGCTGGCGCTCGACCTTCTGGGCGGTGTCGGTGATCGGCATTGTGGCGGCGTTGGCGCAATGGTTGTGGTTGCCCAAACACATCGCGATGGACAAGGCCAATCTCGCCAGCGAATTCAAAGTGCTGGGCAAGGCCAACGTCTTGTTGGCGCTGGGCATGAGCGTGCTGGCCTCGACCAGCCTGTTCAGCGTGTTCACGTATATCGCACCGATCCTGCAAGACATCACTGGCGTCAGCCCCCACGGCGTGACGGTGATGCTGCTGTTGTTCGGCGTCGGCCTGACAGCGGGCAGCATGCTCGGCGGGCGTCTGGCCGATAGCCGCTTGCTGCCGTCACTGGTCGGCGTGGCACTGGCAGTTGTGGTGATTCTGGCGGCGTTCAGCCAGACCAGCCGTGCGGTGATTCCGGCGGCGATCACTCTGGTGCTGTGGGGAATTTTCGCTTTTGCGCTGTGCCCGATTCTGCAGCTGCTGATCATCGATCAAGCGCATGAAGCGCCGAATCTGGGTTCGACGCTGAACCAGAGCGCGTTCAATCTGGGCAACGCAGCAGGTGCCTGGATTGGCGGACTGGTGGTTGCCAGCGGCGCGGATCTGGCGGATCTGCCGTGGACCGGGGCGCTGGTTGGCGTGCTGACGGTGCTGACGGCGCTGTTGTTCATTTACCTGCAACGTCGGCAGGCGAGTGCGGTCAATGTGACTGGCTGATCGTGGTGTGTCAGATAGAGCCCTACCCTAGCCCTCTCCCGAAGGGAGAGGGGACTGATCGGGGGATGCTCGATACCCACGCCGACTTGAACGTGCATTGCTGAATCCATAATCGACCCGATCGTCCAGGTCGATGCACCTCGCCAGACACCTCGGTCAGCTCCCTCTCTCTCGGGAGAGGGCTGGGGTGAGGGGGTTGTTGTTGAGCATGACGCGCCATTCGAATGTGCCCTCAGCCAACCCCGCCCCATCAAACCCCTGCGTCCAACCTCCGGTCGCGCTCCATTCACCCTTCATCCAAAGGACCCCGGATGCTTGAACTTGTCGCCGCTTTCATCTGCCTCACCACCCTCCTGACCTTCGTCAATTTCCGCTTTATCGGCCTGCCGCCGACCATCGGCGTGATGGTTACCGCCCTGCTGTTCTCACTGCTCCTGCAAGGCCTCAGCGTCCTCGGCTTTCCCGGCCTCGAAGACCGCGTGCAGCAACTGATCGGCCAGATCGATTTCGGCGATCTGCTGATGAACTGGATGCTCTCGTTCCTGCTGTTCGCCGGCGCCCTGCACGTCAACCTCAATGATTTGCGTAGCTACCGCTGGCCGATCGGCCTGCTGGCGACCTTCGGCGTGTTGATCGCCACCGTGGTGATCGGCAGCCTGGCCTTCTACATTTTTGCCCTGTTCGGCTGGCACGTGAGTTTCCTCTACTGCCTGTTGTTCGGCGCGCTGATCTCACCGACCGACCCAATTGCGGTACTCGGCGTGTTGCGTACCGCCAACGCTTCGAAGCCACTGAAAACCACCATCGTCGGCGAATCACTGTTCAACGACGGCACGGCGGTGGTGGTCTTCACCGTGCTGCTGGGCATCGCGCAACTGGGCGAAACCCCGACCGTCAGCGCCACGGCCATGCTCTTCGTCCATGAGGCCATTGGCGGTGTGTTGTTCGGCGGGCTGATCGGTTATCTGGTCTATCGGATGATCAAAAGCGTCGAGCAGCATCAGATCACCGTGATGCTGACCCTGGCCCTGGTGATCGGTGGCTCGGCGATGTCCACCGAGTTGCACGTCTCGGCGCCGATTGCGATGGTGGTGGCCGGTCTGATCATCGGGAACCTCGGGCGCAATCTGGCGATGAACGACATGACCAGGCGCTATCTGGACGGTTTCTGGGAATTGCTCGATGACATGCTCAACGCGCTGCTGTTTGCGCTGATCGGCATGGAGTTGTTGCTGCTGCCGTTCAACTGGCTGCACATGGCCGCCGCAGGTCTGCTGGCGGTGGCGATTCTGTTGTCGCGCCTGCTTACCGTGGCGCCGGCGATCCTGCTGCTGCGGCGCTGGCGCTCAGTGCCGGCCGGCACCATCCGCATCCTCACTTGGGGCGGTTTGCGCGGCGGTGTTTCGGTGGCACTGGCGCTGGCGCTGCCGCTGGGCCCGGAGCGCGATCTGCTGCTGAGCATCACCTACATCGTCGTGCTGTCGTCGATCCTGCTGCAGGGCCTGACCATCGGCAAACTGGTCAAGCACGCGACGCGCAACGAGCCCGCGAGCGTGGCTGAGCCAGCCCACCACTGATCATTTCTTGATCGACTGCGGATCGGGCTTAACAGCCTGATCCGCAGATTCCTTCGGCGCACCGCTTTCGCTGCGAATCTGCGCATGGCTGATCAGCGCGAAGATAAAGCTGCCGCCGATGATATTTCCTGCCAGCGTCGGCCCGGCGAACACCGCCCAGAAATCACTCCACGGCAACTCGCCGGCAAACACCAGATAGGACACTTCCGCCGATCCGACGACGATATGGGTGAAGTCGCCCAGCGCCATGAAGTAGGTGATGAGGATGATGATCCACATCTTCGCGCTCTCCATGGAGGGGATCATCCAGACCATGGTGGCGATCATCCAGCCGGAGACGATGCCCTTGGCGAACATCTGACTGGCGCTGTGCTCCATGACCTTGCGGCCGATCTCGAGGAAGGCGACGTCGGTCTTGCTGTCGAAAATCGGCAGTTCCAGCATCACGTAGGCGACCAGAATCGTCCCGCAGAGGTTGCCGACCAGTACCACTGTCCACAGACGGATCAGTCGCAGGAAGTTCTTCAGCGTCGGCTTGGTCATCACCGGCAGCACGGCGGTCAAGGTGTTTTCGGTGAACAGCTGCTGGCGGGCAAGGATCACCGCGAGGAAACCGGCGCAGTAGCCGAAGCTGGCGATCACCTTGAATTCATCGCCATCGGGCAGACGCGAATTGAGCAGGCCCATGCCCATCAGGGACAGGCCCATGGTCAATCCTGCCGCCAGCGCCGACCACCACAGCGCGGCAATGCTGCGCTCCAGTTCCTGGTCGCCCTGGGTGCGGATGATTTCATGCAGAACGGCCGCGCGCGGCGGCTGGCTCTTCTCGACTTCGTGCTGCTCCTTGGCCGAGAGGTCGGGGGTCTTTTCGCTGGTGGGGGTGGTCATGGCGTGGCAACCGGTGGGGGGCGATGTAGCTACGACCGTTGCGCTTGGGAATACGTTCTGTAGGCGCGGCGCAAATCTCTGGATGCACGCCAATCCAGGGTAGGAGCTGCCGAAGGCTGCGATCTTTTGATTTTGATTTTCAGAAACAAGATCAAAAGATCGCAGCCTTCGGCAGCTCCTACAGGGCTCGCATTACTCGCTGACGGCTTCGTCATCCTTGAACTGGTCTTTCACGTATTTGATCTCGGTCCGCCCGTGCGGCGCCGGCAGGCCGTCTTCGCCGAGGTTGACGAACACCATTTTCTCGACGGTCAGGATGCTCTTGCGGGTGATCTTGTTGCGCACTTCGCAGGTCAGGGTGATCGAGGTGCGGCCGAATTCGGTGGCGGTGATGCCCAGTTCGATGATGTCGCCCTGGCGCGAGGCGCTGACGAAGTTGATTTCCGAGATGTACTTGGTCACCACGCGCTGGTTGCCCAATTGCACGATGGCGTAAATCGCCGCTTCTTCATCGATCCAGCGCAGCAGGCTGCCGCCGAACAGGGTGCCGTTGGGGTTGAGGTCTTCGGGTTTAACCCATTTGCGGGTGTGGAAATTCATGTTCACTCCTGAGCGCTTGCCGAAAGATGCGCCCATCTTGGCAGACTGCTCAGTCAGGCTCCAGGCAGCTGCGACTATGGTCGCCATTGGCGATCTTCATCTGGCCGACAGAAACCCTTTGGAAGATCAGCCCGGGCGGCTATAATCGCCCCCGTTTCAAAAAACGGTAACGTTCATTGGCTACCGTTTTCCCGCCACCTGTCCGAGGGGCGCTGCAGCAGGTTCGACCTGTCAGGCTCGGATGGGGCGTTGACCGGCTCACGCCGGACACTAAACGCACAACGGCGCCCATTCGCATACATTACGAATGGAGGCTCTTCATGAGCGCTGTCAACACGCCTGCCGATTTTACCGATTACAAAGTTGCCGACATGTCCCTGGCTGCCTGGGGCCGTCGCGAAACCATCATCGCCGAATCGGAAATGCCTGCCCTGATGGGTCTGCGCCGCAAATACGCTGCCGAGCAGCCGCTCAAAGGCGCAAAAATCCTCGGCTGCATCCACATGACCATTCAGACCGCCGTGCTGATCGAAACCCTGGTTGCCCTGGGTGCCGAAGTACGCTGGTCGTCCTGCAACATTTTCTCCACTCAGGATCAGGCCGCTGCCGCTATCGCTGCCGCCGGTATCCCGGTGTTCGCCTGGAAAGGCGAGACTGAAGAAGAGTACGAGTGGTGCCTGGAGCAGACCATCCTCAAGGATGGCCAGCCATGGGACGCCAACATGATCCTCGACGACGGCGGCGACCTGACCGAGCTGCTGCACAAGAAATACCCGCAAGTGCTCGATCGCGTTCACGGCGTGACCGAAGAAACCACCACTGGTGTACACCGTCTGCTGGACATGCTGGCCAAGGGCGAGCTGAAGATCCCGGCGATCAACGTCAACGACTCGGTGACCAAGTCCAAGAACGACAACAAGTACGGCTGCCGTCACAGCCTGAACGATGCGATCAAGCGCGGCACCGACCACCTGCTGTCCGGCAAGCAAGCGCTGGTCATCGGTTACGGTGACGTGGGCAAGGGCTCGGCCCAGTCGCTGCGTCAGGAAGGCATGATCGTTAAAGTCTCCGAAGTTGACCCGATCTGCGCCATGCAAGCCTGCATGGACGGCTTCGAACTGGTGTCGCCGTTCATCGACGGTATCAACGACGGTTCCGAAGCGAGCATCGACAAAGCGCTGCTGGGCAAGATCGACCTGATCGTGACCACCACCGGTAACGTCAATGTTTGCGACGCGAACATGCTCAAAGCCCTGAAGAAGCGCGCCGTGGTCTGCAACATCGGTCACTTCGACAACGAAATCGACACCGCTTTCATGCGCAAGAACTGGGCATGGGAAGAAGTGAAGCCACAGGTGCACAAGGTTCACCGCACCGGCGCTGGCAGCTTCGATCCACAGAACGACGATTACCTGATCCTGCTGGCCGAAGGCCGTCTGGTGAACCTGGGCAACGCCACCGGTCACCCGAGCCGCATCATGGACGGTTCGTTCGCCAACCAGGTTCTGGCACAGATCTTCCTGTTCGGCCAGAAGTACGCCGACCTGTCGCCAGCGCAGAAAGCCGAGCGTCTGACCGTTGAAGTGCTGCCGAAGAAACTCGACGAAGAAGTGGCCCTGGAAATGGTTCGCGGCTTCGGCGGCGTGGTCACCCAACTGACCAAGCAACAGGCTGACTACATCGGCGTCACCGTCGAAGGCCCGTTCAAGCCGCACGCCTACCGCTACTAACAGGCGCTGAATGCTCGCTCTCCCTGTGGGAGCGAGCTTGCGCGCGAAGGCGGCTTATCATTCAACATCCGTGTTGTCTGACCCAGCTCTTCCGCGAGCAGGCTCGCTACCACACCGGATTGCAGCGCCTCGAAGGTACTTGTTTCCAAGGGTATGACCATGTCCCAAGACCGTCGCTACAGCTTCGAGTTTTTCCCGACCAAGACCGATGCCGGGCAAGAAAAGCTGCTCGCCACTGCCCGCCAGTTGGCCACCTACAACCCTGATTTCTTTTCCTGCACCTACGGCGCTGGCGGTTCGACCCGTGATCGCACGCTCAACACCGTGTTGCAGCTGGAAAGCGAAGTCAAAGTACCCGCCGCACCGCACCTGTCGTGCGTCGGTGACAGCAAGGACGACCTGCGCGGCCTGCTGAACGAATACAAGGCTGCCGGCATCAAGCGCATCGTTGCCCTGCGTGGCGACCTGCCGTCCGGCATGGGCATGACCAGCGGTGAGCTGCGTCACGCCAATGAACTGGTGGAATTCATTCGTGAAGAAACCGCCGATCATTTCCATATCGAAGTCGCGGCTTACCCGGAGATGCATCCGCAAGCACGCAACTACGAAGACGATCTCGCCAACTTCGTGCGCAAGGCAAAGGCCGGTGCCGACAGCGCGATCACCCAGTACTTCTTCAACGCCGACAGCTACTTCTACTTCGTCGACCGTTTGCAGGCGCTGGGCGTGGATCTGCCGATCGTGCCGGGGATCATGCCGATCACCAACTACAGCAAACTCGCGCGCTTCTCCGATGCCTGCGGTGCGGAAATCCCGCGCTGGATCCGCAAGCAGCTGGAAGCCTACGGCGATGACACGCGAAGCATTCAAAGCTTTGGCGAACAAGTCGTCAGCGAAATGTGCGAACGCCTGCTGCAGGGCGGCGCACCGGGGCTGCACTTCTACTCGATGAACCAGGCCGAACCTAGCCTGGCCATCTGGAACAACCTCAAGCTGCCGCGCTGAAGGTTTTCCATGCGATAAAAAAGGCCCTCACCGGGCCTTTTCACTGAAAAGCACAAATGGAATATTGTCGTCGATGATCTGCGCGCAAACAAAAACACGCCCTCAACTGGTCTATCTGGTTTTCGGTGCCGAGACTTACCATCAGGAAGCTGTTTTCAGCATCGCCAGTGCTCTGGCGTGGTTGCGCGAGACACCGGATGCCCCGATCGATATCCAGGTCTTCAGCGACAATCCGCAACCCTATGCACATCTCCCCGTACGCGTTCGCCCGCTGGACGCCGAAACGCGCCAGAAATGGAGCGAGCCCCACGGTTATCATTTCCGCATCAAACATGTCGCTTTGCGCTCGGTACTTGAAGAGCATGAAACGGCGCTGTTGATCGACACCGACACGTTCTTCCACTGCTCGCCGCTCAAACTGTTCGAGCGGGTACAGCCCGGCACCCTGCTGTGCAATGACTACTACGCCCGCTATGGCGACAACAAGATGAGCCTGCTCTACCGCACGCTGTCGGCCACACTGCTGGACAAAGGTCTGACTGACGATCACATGCGCCTGCTCAACTCCGGCGTCATCGGCTTGCACCGCCAGGACGCTCACGTGCTCGACCGCTCCATCGCTTTGATCGATGAGCTGTTCCCGTCGGCACAGGGCGCCTACACCCTCGAAGAGTTCTGCCTGTCAGTGGCTGCCTATCGCACGCTGGACGTCAACAAGTGCCCTGATTTGATTCACCATTACTGGAGCCGCAAGCACCTGTTCAGGGCCAAGGTTCAGGCCTGGGTCGCCAAACATGGCGACAACCCGACCGGCGAGGCTGCACTGGACGACACCCGACGTGTATCACCGCAACTGCCTCGACCACCGCGACTGCAGCGGATGTTCTACAAGCTCGTCACACTGCTGCTGCCGGCACATCTGCGTCAGTTCATTCGCGAAATTCTTTACGGCTGCTATGAACATCCCAACGAGTTTGATCAGGCGTGTGCAGCGGTCTGGTGGGACAAGGCGCTGGAAAACCAGCAGCAACGCATTGGCAAGCCGGTTTGTCAGCATTTGCTCAGGGACTGGTTCAGTCGCGGCCTGGTCAAGCGGATCCTTGGTGCGCGTCACGCGAAGGTCCACCAACACCTCCTGAAAACCGCAAGCAAATAAGGCCATCGCGGCCATTGCGCCCGGGGTCTGCGCGAAACATGCATGCCAGAGCTTCTCATCAGGCGTTTCGCGTACTAACCTCAGGCCATGCCCCTTATTGCCCAACTGCTGAGCGTTATTCTTCTGACTTGCCTGAGCGTCGCCGCTCGGGGGGAGAAGTTGCGTATTGTCACCGAGCCGTGGGCGCCTTACGTCTACGAACAGGGTGGTAAAAACCTCGGTCTTGACTACGAAACCACCGCCATCGTGTTCCAGCGCCTGGGCATTGAAGTGGAATGGCAGTTCCTGCCGTGGAAGCGCTGCCTGTCGATGCTCGAGACCGGTCAAGCCGACGGTGCGCTGGACATCTTTCACAGCGCCGAACGCGACGCCACTCTGCTCTACCCCAGCGAACCGCTGTCCGACGTCGAATTCGTGATGTTCTACGCCAACGAGCGGCCGCATCCATTCAACACCCTCGAACAACTCAAAGGCCTGACCATCGGCACCTCGCCGGGTTATCTGTACAGCCCTGACTTCAGCCAGTCGGACCTGTTTACCCGTGAGCCGGCGCCAACCCATGAAGCCAATTTCGGCAAACTGGTGCGCGGACGCATCGACCTGTTGATTACCGATCGCCGCGTCGGTCAGCATTTGCTCGATGAACTTGATATTCGCGATCTGATCACGGAAAACCCGACGGTTATCAGTCGCCAGAGCCAGTTTCTTGCAGTTCGGCGCAATGCCGGCATGGATTTGCTGGTGCAGCGTTTCGGTGCCGAGCTCAAGCGTTTCAAGCGCGAACCGGCCTACGCGGAGCTCAGCGCGCGCTACGGTGCCGCGCCTGTCGATAGGGCATCACTGCGCTCGGCCACGGCCAGCGGCGAAACCGTTGAGCAGCAGGAAAGCAGCGCGCAGTGATTGCTCTGTTATACTCCGGCGTTCCCGCCAGGCTCACGCCCGGACGCCCGGAACCGTAACAGGCCTCTCGACCCGCTACAGCGCAGCTTTCAGCCCGCGCGAGCGCTCCTGACGTGCCTTCGGAACCGCCGCTGGACCGGACGGGATTGCGTCCTCTTAAACGTGATTCGCGCCAGGCAAGACTCCCATTGGGCCAAGCCCTAACTAAAACAGGATTACTCATGTCCTTTGCTTCCCTCGGTCTCTCCGAGGCTTTAGTCCGTGCCATCGAAGATGCGGGCTATACCGAGCCTACTCCGGTGCAACAGCGGGCCATTCCCGCCGTGTTGCAAGGTCGCGACCTGATGGTGGCGGCTCAGACAGGTACCGGTAAAACCGGCGGCTTCGCCCTCCCGATTCTGGAGCGGTTGTTCCCCAACGGTCACCCGGACAAATCCCAGCGTCACGGCCCGCGCCAACCGCGCGTGCTGGTCCTGACCCCGACCCGCGAACTCGCGGCCCAGGTGCACGAGAGCTTCAAGATCTACGCCCGTGACCTGAAATTCGTCAGCGCCTGCATCTTCGGCGGCGTCGGCATGAACCCGCAGGTCCAGGCCATGTCCCGTGGCGTCGACGTTCTCGTCGCCTGCCCGGGTCGCTTGCTCGACCTCGCCGGCCAGGGCAGCGTCGATCTGTCCCACGTGGAAATTCTCGTTCTCGACGAAGCCGACCGCATGCTCGACATGGGTTTTGTCCACGACGTGAAGAAAGTCCTCGCGCGTCTGCCGGCCAAGCGCCAGAACCTGTTGTTCTCGGCGACCTTCTCCAAAGACATCACCGACCTCGCCGGCAAGCTGCTGCACAACCCGGAACGCATCGAAGTCACGCCGCCAAACACCACGGTCGAGCGCATCGAACAACGCGTTTTCCGCCTGCCGGCCAGCCACAAGCGTGCGCTGCTGGCGCACCTGATCACCGCCGGCGCGTGGGAACAGGTGCTGGTTTTTACCCGCACCAAGCACGGCGCCAACCGTCTCGCTGAATACCTGGACAAACACGGCCTGCCGGCTGTGGCAATCCACGGTAACAAGAGCCAGAACGCGCGCACCAAAGCCCTGGCCGACTTCAAGGCCGGCGAAGTACGCATTCTGGTTGCCACCGACATCGCTGCCCGTGGCCTGGACATCGATCAGTTGCCGCATGTGGTCAACTTCGAGCTGCCGAACGTCGATGAAGACTATGTGCACCGTATCGGCCGTACCGGCCGCGCCGGTCGTTCGGGCGAGGCGATCTCGCTGGTCGCGCCGGACGAAGAAAAACTGCTGAAAAGCATCGAGCGCATGACCAAGCAGAAGATTGCCGACGGCGATCTGATGGGCTTCGACTCCAGCACCATCGAAGCCGAGAAGCCGGAAGCCCGCGAGCGTCCGGACATCCGCAACCCGCGCAATTCCCGTGGCCCGCGTGGCGACGGTCCGAATGGCGGCGGCGGTGGTGGTGGTCGCAAGGACAAAGGCAAAGACAAGGGCAAGGAAAAACCGGCCGGTGAACGTGGCGAGCGCCCTGCCCGTCAGCAGAAACCGCGCGAAGGCACCCCGAGCCGCGACCAGCGCCCGAGCCAGCCACCGCGTGCAGCGGCTGACCGTGCCCCGGACGAATTCCTCGACGACGATATCGATAACTTCGGTAACCGCGTCGACTACGTGCCGAAAGCCGCCCCTGCCGGCGGCCGTGGCCGTCGTCCGGGCGCACCGGCGCAAGGCGCTGGCGCACCCGCACCACGCGGTGGCCAGCCTCAGGGTCGCCAGAACGGTCCGCGCAACAGCAACGGCTCGAGCACCGGCACGCCACCAGCCAAACGCAGCGGCCCGCGCAATGGCGCACCGCGTGACGGTCAGGGTCGTCGCGACGAATCCGCGCCGCGCAATCGCCGCCCGGCCCGTGACGATCAGCCTCGCAGCGAACCGGCCGTGCAGAACCCGCGCAGCAACGGGCCGAAGATCATGCACAAGGAATCGAAAGCCGACCGCTTCCCGACGCCTGAGCAACTCGATCAACTGCCAAGCCGCCCGCGTGGCGAGAAACCAGCACTGCTGACCCGCAATCGCTGAGTTTCATACCGTCATGAAAAATGCCCCGACTCGAAAGAGCCGGGGCATTTTTTTACCTCGATTATCTCTGCCACACCGCAATACCCCTTTGGGAGCGAGCCTGCTCGCGAAGGCGGCGGGTCAGCTGCATCTATGCCGATTGACACACCGCTTTCGCGAGCAGGCTCGCTCCCACAAGGAATAGCGTGTTGTGGCAAAAAAAACGCCCCCGGCCTTTCGACCGGGGGCGTTTTCATGTGGCGGCGAAAGTTATTTCGCTTTCACACCTTCAAACGAAACATACAGCTCGACCGCATCGGACTTCGGACCGAGGTCTTTCTGCTTGCCGAAATCGGAACGCTTGATGGTGGTGGTGCCTTCGAAGCCGGCACGGTAGCCGCCCCATGGATCCTTGCCTTCGCCCAGGAAGGTGGCCTTGACGACAACTGGCTTGGTCACGCCCAGCAGGGTCAGGTCGCCGGTCACGTCAGCGGTGTTGGCACCGGTGGACTTGACGCTGGTGGATACGAAAGTAGCCTTGCCGAACTTGCTGGCGTTGAGGAAGTCAGCGCTGGCGATGTGCTTGTCGCGCTCGGCGTGGTTGGTGAACACGCTGGCAGTGTTGACGTTGAACTCGATCTTGCTGTCTTCAGGCTTGGCAGCGTCGAAGCTGAACTTGCCGTCGATGTCCTTGAAGGTACCGGTGATGTAGCTGTAGCCCAGGTGGCTGATCTTGAAGTCGACGAAGGCGTGCTGGCCTTCCTTGTCTACTACATAGTCAGCAGCCATTACGTTGGCGGACAGCACGGCCGAACCGATTGCCAGAGCGGCCAGAGTCTTTTTCAACATGCTTTCTTTTCCTTTGAGTCGAGGTTGAATTTCAGGCTTTGCGACCGAGCATTCGAGTGAGGGTCGCATCACGATCGATAAAGTGGTGCTTCAATGCTGCCAACGCATGGAGACCGGAAAAAATTACCAGTGCCCACGCCAGCCACAGATGAATCACCCCAGCGGTATCTGCCTGATCCGGTAGTCCGGAGAGCAGAGCAGGGACTTCAAACAGGCCAAACACCGGGATCCCGACACCGTCTGCGGTGGAAATCAGGTAACCGGCAATCATCACAGCGAACAGCGCCAGATACAGAAACCCGTGGCCGAACTTAGCGCCGATACGGGTCATGCGGCTGTAGCTTTGCAGCGTTGGCGGCGGTGGGCTGATGAAGCGCCACAGCACCCGCAACACCATCACACCAAGCAGCACCAGACCGATGCTCTTGTGCAGATCCGGCGCGTCTTTGCGCCAAGTGCTGTAGTAATCCAGCCCAACCATCCACAGACCCAGTGCAAACAGCCCGAAGACCGCCAGCGCCACGCCCCAGTGCATGAAGATGCTGACCCAACCATAGCGCGAAGAAGAGTTACGTAGCTGCATTGCCCAAATCCTGTGAGAACTGCGAACCAAGACTAGCGAGTTATCTATCGAATTAAAGCGGAAAATTTTGCTTTGAAATATCGATAAATACGATCAAGAGTCTGCGAGCGGGGTGTTAAGGAAGGATTAAAGGCGATTCCTGCGTAGAGCGCTTGTACAAATGACGGGGGCTGCATTGACCATCGTCATCTCTGCACACGCAGACGGCGAAACTCGACCCTGATAACTATGTACCGCTGATGCGCAATTCAAACCTGCTCGAATGATGCTTCTTTTCATTATTCAAACAGGCACGAAAACATGGCTCTGCGATATACGCCCTTTCAAGCAAGTGGTTCGTCTGTACTGCCGCCCAATCAAACGATGTCTGCGGGCCAATTCCTGCAATCCGAGAACGGTCGATTTCGTCTGATGCTGCAAAGCGACGGGAACCTCGTGCTCAAGGACGGTGAGGCGATCATCTGGATCGCCGACGCCAATCAACCTTACAGCGCAACTTTGCACCCGAAGAAGATGCGCGAGCCGCTGCAGTTTGTGATCAGCAACAGCGGCTTTCTTTATGACCCCTCCAGGCGACGATTATGGATCGCGGAAAGCACGCACAGCACCGACAAGTCGCTTTGGTACAACACATACATGACTGTGCAGGACGATGGAAACCTGGTGATTTACGACCAGCGCACGGGCAGTCTGCGCTGGGCGCGTTTCGGTTTCATTCCCGGGCGCCTGCGCAAACCCAAGCAAAAGTGGCTGAGGAAACTGCCGAACGGGACAGAATTCTTCAAGTGGGAGTTTTGACTGACCAGCCATTCATGGCCGATCAGTTATGGAGTACTGCCGGCGGTTGCAGGCATTCGGCACTGTAGGGGTCTATGTGGCACTTGTGCGCCAGTTCAGAACCATAGCCGCCGGGGAAAAATTGCCCGTTGCTACATCCGGAAAGTGCAATCAAAACCAGTATCGCGATAAGCGTTTTCATAGCATGCCTCCAATTTTTTCCAGCATAAAATTGGCGCGCTGGCAGCGGCTATCACCTCATTCCGAGCATCTTGTGGGAAGGCTCCGGTACGCCGGTAAGTCCCGTAACCGGATGACGAAGGACTGAAACGCAGGGCAAAAAAAAACGCGACCCGAGGGCCGCGTTTTCATGTGAACAAAGCCTTACTGCGCCTTGGTCTCGGTCGTTGCAGCAGGCTTGGCCGCTGGCTTCTTCGCCGGTTCAGCCTTCTTCGCCGCCGGTTTGGCCGCCGGCTTTTTCGTTTCGGTTTTTGCCGCCGGTTTCTTCGCCGCTGGCTTGGCCGCTGCTTTTTTCGCCGGCTCGGCTTTTACCGGGGCCGCTGGCTTCGGTGCTTCCACCGGCGCAGGTGCAGGTGCCGGGGTCGGCGCAGGCGCTGGAGCAACAGGTGCTGGCGCAGGCTCTGGCGCCTTCACAGGCTCTGGCTTCTTCTCGTCATCCGAACCGCCGAACAGGTTGCTGAAGAAGTTGCCCTTCTTCGCCGCTACCGCACCCGCCGCGCCTGCCGCAGCTGCAGCCGGAACCACTTTGGCCGGTTCGAACGACTTGCCTGCCGCCAGATCTTCAACCTGGCTAGCCGCGCGCTGGCCGGTGCGCAGTGCGCCTTCCAAGGTGCCCGGGTACAAGGTGTCGGTGTGTTCGCCGGCGAACGCTACGCGTTGCAGCGGACGTTCCCACAGGCGCCAGAACTTGCTGATCTGCCCCGGGCCGTAAGCCAGGTAGGCGCCGCCCATCGACGGATCGGTGCTGTAGCGACGGATTTCATAACCGGTGAACGAGCCACGGGCCTGTGGGTAAAACGCGTGCAGACGGATCAGCACCTGATCGACCATCTGCTTGTCGCCGAACGCCTGCATCACACGGGCGTTATCGCCGGACAGGTTGATCACCACGTTGGCGCCGCCCTTCAGTGCCGGTTCGATCCAGAGCATGCCCAGACCGGTATTGCTGTAGATCTCGCCGGACATGCGCGATTTGCTTTCCCACACTGGCGTCTTGAACTTCAGCATGATCTGGTCGCGCCAGCCGTAGTTGGTGCCTTTGATCGCCGCCAGATGCTGGGCATCCAGCGCAGGGGTCAGGGCGATCTTGTTCAGCGCGCGCAGCGGTACCGCCAGCACAACGTAGTCGGCCTGATAGCCGACGCTGCCGACTTTGACGGTCACACCGTCCTTGTCCTGGATGATGGCCGAGACCGGCGAGCTGGTCTTGATGGTCTTGATCTGTTTGACGAAGGCCTGGGCCAGGACCTGGCTGCCGCCGACCAGACGCGAGGCGCGCAGGTCGCGGTCGGAAACGCCGCGATAGACGCGGTTCTGCTGAGCGAAATACAGCAGCGACAGACGCGAAGGTTCGTCGTAGTGGGTGCGGATGTCCTGGTTGATCAACTGACGCGCGGTGGCCGGCAGGTTCTGCTTGTCGAGCCAGCTCGATACGGTGATCTGGTCCAGTGCATGCAGGGTGGCGGTCGCTGCCGGGTTCTGCGGGTCGTCGATCGAGCGCGCCAGATCGTCGAGGGTTTTCTGGTAGCGCTTGAGCGCATCGGCGGTGGCTGGCTGCTTGGTGGCCAGATCAGCGGCGGAGAAATAATCGCCGTCGATCAGATAGCCTGGGGTACGGACGAATTCCGGCGCCGGCGTGGTGCCGAGCTTGAAGGTCGACACGTATTTGTTCAGCACCGGCTGAGTCTTGTCGTTGCCGATCCACTCGCTGGTGGCCATGCCCGAGCGGCCGCCCAGGCTCGGTTTGGCTTCCAGCAGGGTGACCTGCCAGCCTTTGTTCTGCAGTTCGTAAGCAGCGGTCAGACCCGACAGGCCGCCGCCGATCACGATCGCGGTTTTATCCTTGGCCAGCGCCGTAACGCTGAACAGCCCCAACATCACCAGCGCACAGGCGCGCAGCCAACCGACAGACATTCAGCGAACTCCGGAAAAACATGTGGGAAAAAGCAGTTTTGCGAGTCAGACGACTCAAAGAACCGCGAAGAATACGTTAGCCATCAAAACGCCGCCAGCGACGTCTATCGGCTCAGACAAAGTAGCTCAATCGACACAATGGGTTGTTCCCGCGCGATGCATTGCATAGGCTTGCGCGATTGTTCGCCCGCGCCTGACGCGAGCCGCCTCGAGGAGACTGTAAATGGGCCTGAATAACCAGTGGATGCAACGCGATCTCGCGGTGTTGTGGCATCCCTGCACCCAGATGAAAGACCACGAACAGCTGCCGCTGATCCCGATCAAGCGCGGCGAAGGCGTCTGGCTCGAAGACTTCGAAGGCAAGCGCTACCTCGACGCAGTCAGTTCCTGGTGGGTCAACGTGTTCGGCCACGCCAACCCGCGCATCAACCAGCGCATCAAGGATCAGGTCGATCAACTCGAACACGTGATCCTTGCCGGTTTCAGCCACCAGCCGGTGATCGAGCTGTCCGAGCGCCTGGTGAAGATGACCCCGCAAGGCCTGAACCGGGTGTTCTACGCCGATAACGGCTCGTCCTGCATCGAAGTCGCGCTGAAGATGAGCTTTCACTACTGGCTCAATCGCGGCCAGCCGAACAAGAAGCGCTTCGTCACCCTGACCAACAGCTACCACGGCGAGACCATGGCGGCGATGGCGGTCGGCGATGTGCCGCTGTTCACCGAGACCTACAAAGCGCTGCTGATGGACACCATCAAAGTGCCGAGCCCGGATTGCTACGGCCGGCCCGACGGCATGAGCTGGGAAGAACACTCACGCAATATGTTCGCGGCCATGGAACAGACGCTGGCAGAGAATCATGACAGCGTCGCGGCAGTGATCGTCGAGCCGTTGATTCAGGGCGCGGGCGGCATGCGCATGTATCACCCGGTCTACCTCAAGCTGTTGCGCGAGGCCTGCGACCGTTACGGCGTGCACCTGATCCACGACGAAATCGCCGTCGGCTTCGGCCGCACCGGAACGATGTTCGCCTGCGAACAGGCCGGCATCCGCCCGGACTTCCTCTGCCTGTCGAAAGCCCTCACCGGCGGCTACCTGCCGCTGGCCGCGTGCCTGACCACCGACGAGGTCTACAGCGCCTTCTACGACGACTACCCGACCCTGCGCGCCTTCCTCCACTCGCACAGCTACACCGGCAACCCGCTGGCCTGCGCGGCGGCATTGGCGACCCTGGATATCTTCGAGCAGGACAACGTCATAGAGAACAACCAGGCCCTCGCTCAACGCATGGCCTCGGCGACCGCGCATCTGGTGGATCATCCGAATGTGTCGGAAGTGCGCCAGACCGGCATGGTCCTGGCCATCGAGATGGTCAAGGATAAAGCCACCAAAGAGGCCTACCCTTGGCAGGAGCGTCGCGGTTTGAAGGTCTTCCAACATGCGCTTGAACGTGGCGCGTTGTTGCGGCCACTGGGCAGCGTGGTGTATTTCCTGCCGCCGTATGTGATCACCCCGGAGCAGATCGACTTTCTGGCCGAAGTGGCCAGTGAAGGTATTGATATTGCTACGCGTGACAGCGTCAGTGTTGCGGTGCCGAAAGACTTCCATCCCGGCTTCCGCGATCCGGGCTGATCTATTTCACTTAAGCTTCAGCGGTGAACGGACTACCGTCATCGCTGGCAAGCCAGCTCCCACAGGTCCTGCGCAAGTCCTTGTGGGAGCTGGCTTGCCAGCGATAGGGCCGCCAGACTTTTACACTTTTTACAGAGACCCCGCATGAGACTGTCCCGCTTCTTTATCGACGCCCCGCTGAGCACTGGCGAACACGAACTGCCGGAGGCCCAGGCGCATTACATCAGCCGCGTGTTGCGCATGGTCGAGGGCGATGCGGTGCAGTTGTTCGACGGTTCCGGCCATGAATTTCGCGGGTCCTTGGTGGACGTCGGCAAGAAGCGCGTGGTCGTGCAGATCGACGAGCAGTTCGCCGGGCAAATCGAATCGCCGCTGCAGATCCACCTCGGCCAGGGCCTGTCCCGGGGCGAGCGCATGGACTGGGCGATTCAGAAAGCCACTGAGCTGGGCGTGACGCAAATCACGCCGATCTTCAGCGAACGCTGCGAAGTGCGGCTCAAGGACGAACGCGCCGACAAGCGCTTGCTGCATTGGCGCCAAGTGGCAATCAGTGCCTGCGAACAGTGCGGGCGTTCACGGGTGCCGGTGATTCATCCACCAGTATTGCTGGCGGACTGGCTCAAGCAGACCGAAGCCGAATTGAAACTGGTGCTGCATCCGGTCGCAGAACCGCTGGTCAGCCATGCCAAACCGGCGACGCTGGCGTTCCTGATCGGACCGGAAGGTGGCTTGACGGACGGCGAAGTCGAGCAGGCCAAAGGCAATGGCTTCCACGCCGCCCGCCTCGGCCCGCGCGTGTTGCGCACCGAGACCGCGCCGGTGGTGGCGTTGGCGGTGGCCCAGCAACTGTGGGGTGACTTCTAAGGCCCCTTCGCGAGCAGGCTCGCTCCCACATTGGATCTAGGGTGTTCACAAAACCAGAGTTCACTGAAGATTTATTGTGGGAGCGAGCCTGCTCGCGAAAGCGGTGTTTCATTCAACGAAGGTGTTGGCTGACCTGACGCCTTCGCGAGCAGGCTCGCTCCCACAGGGATTGCATTTACAGGACATAAAACAGAATCGCCACAAAGTGCAGCAGACTTCCCGCGATCACAAACAGATGCCAGATGCCATGGGCATGCCGCAGGCGGTGATCCAGGGCAAAGAAGATAATCCCCACCGTATACAAAACCCCGCCCGACGCCAGCCAGGCAAACCCGGCCGTGCCCAGTGCGGCAATCAGCGGTTTGACTGCGACCAGCACGATCCAGCCCATCACTGCGTAAATCACGATCGACAGAATCCGCGCCTCGGAACGCGGTTTGATCTCTTGCAGGATGCCGATCAGCGCCAGCCCCCAGACAATCCCGAACAGCGTCCAGCCCCACGGCCCGCGTAACGTCACCAGGCAGAACGGCGTGTAGCTGCCGGCGATCAGCAGGTAGATCGAGAAATGATCGACCTTCTTCATGATCGCTTTCTTGCGCCCGCGCACGCTGTGGTAAACGGTCGAGGCGCTGTAGAGCACCAGCAAGGTGAAGGCGTAGATCGCCACGCTGACGATCTTCCAAGGGCTGCCGTCGAGGCTGGCAATCACCAGCATCCATACGCCGCCGATAAACGCGGCGATGGCTCCGACCAGATGGGTCCAGGCGTTGAGTTTTTCCCCGTGATACATGTATTGCTCACCTCACATTCGTTACCGCAGCGCGCAAGGCTCGGGCCTTGAGCGTAAAAGCGCAATGTTTCTGTTCAACCTCGCCTGCGCGGCCCGCAGGAATTGGGCACAATCGGCCGATACCAAAAAGAGTCCGCGCCATGCTGATCGACGAAGAATTGACCCTGAAAAAACTCGAGGTGTTCCTCGCCTTCATGCGCACCGGCAACCTCGCCCGCGCCGCCGCCGAATTGCAGACCAGCAACGTCAGCGTGCACCGCGCCATTCACTCTTTGGAAAACGCCCTGCGCTGCCCGCTGTTCAAACACGAAGGGCGCAATCTGACGCCGCTGGAAAGCGCTTATGTGCTGGAAGAACGTGCGCAGAAGCTGATCAACGACGTCGTCGACAGCGTGCGCCTGACCCGCGAAGCCGCCGGGTTCTCCGCCGAGCGTTTCAAGCTCGGCTCGCTGTATTCGCTGACGGTGAAGACCGTGCCGCAGCTGATCATGGGCCTGAAGATCCGCCGCAGCGAACTCAACATCGACCTGATCCTCGGCTCGAACATCGACCTGCTCTACAAGCTGAAAAACATGGAAGTCGACGCGATTCTGGTGTCGCTGGACGACAGCATCAACGACCCCGATTGCGAACAGATTGCGCTGTTCTCCGACGACATCTTCCTCGCCACCCCGGCCGATTCAAAATTCGCTCAGCGCAGTGAAGTCGATCTGGCGGAAGTGCGTGATGAAACCTTCATCACCCTGACCCAAGGCTTCGCCACGCATCAGGACGGTGTGCGGGTATTCAAGCAAGCGGGGTTCGAGCCGAAGGTGGCGATGCAGGTCAATGACATCTTCACCCTGCTGAGCATGGTCAGCTCGGGGGTGGGTTATGCGTTGCTGCCGGGAAGGATTGCGGCGGTGTACGAAAATCGGGTGAAGCTCATCCCGTTGCAGGAGAAGTACCGCTTGCAGCAGCACATTGGCGTGGTGTTTCTGAAGGCCAAGGAGCGTGACCCGAATTTGCTGGCGTTGCTGGCAGAGTGTCGGATGTATGCCAATCGGCAGGCTGGGGTTTAGATCAAGATCAAAATCAAGAGCTACCCCCTCACCCCAGCCCTCTCCCCCAAGGGGTAGAGGGGGAAAGGGAGCAGATCGGGGGCTTTTTCAGAATCTGAGTTCGACTTAGAAATTTCAGGTCGATGTATAACGCCAAAACAACTCGGTCAGTCCCCTCTCCCTACGGGAGAGGGTTAGGGTGAGGGCAGCTTAAATTGACTAACCCATCAACCCGCGCATCGCCAGAAACAACAGCGAAGGCCCAAGCAGACACCCGAGCGCGGTGTAGAACGCCGCCGTCAGGCAACCGTACGGCACCAGCTTCGGATCGGTGGCCGCCAGGCCTCCGGCAACGCCGCTGGAGGTGCCCATCAAACCACCGAAAATCACCGCGCTGCGCGGATTGTTCAGGCCGATCATCGGTGCCACGAACGGTGTCATCACCATCACCAGAATCGCCTTGATCAGCCCCGCCGCAATCGACAGCGCCATCACCTCGGAGCTGGCACCAATCGCCGCGCCGGTCACCGGGCCGACAATATAAGTCACGGCACCCGCGCCAATGGTGGTCAGGCTCACCGCATCGGTGTAGCCGAACGCCATCGCCACGCCGACGCCGGCGACGAACGAGGTGCCAACGCCGACAAACAGCGCCAGCACACCGACGAATCCGGCGCGTTTGAGCTCATCGACACTCACGCCAAACGCCGTCGCCACAATCGCGAAATCCCGCAGCATCGCACCGCCGAGCAGGCCGATGCCGGACAGCAGCGGAATATCCACCACGCCTTTTTGCCCACCGGTCAGTGCGCCGCCGATATACGACAGCACCAGCCCGAGCAGAATGGCGATCGCCGAACCGTGCAGACGGCCCTTGGTGAAGGTGTTGGACATCCAGTAGGACACCCACATGGTCAGGCCGACAATCAAAAAGCCGCTGATCAGACCGTAGCCGGTGATCACTTTCATCATTGATTCGTACATGGCGATTACCCCGCAGTCTTGGCAGGAGCAATCGGCGTCTCTTGCTTGTTGCCCATGCGCGTCAGCACCGGCACCAAGGCAAAAGCGATCACTACGGCGAGGGTGCCGGCAAGAATCGCCATCGGCCCGCCCTTCAGCGCACCGTAGACATTCTGCTGTGCGGCCATGGCGACCACGATGGGAATGTAGATCGCACTCCAGAACTCCACGCCCTGCTCGGTCTTGCCCTTGAGCCAGCCGCTCTTGTAGAGATAGCTGCCCAGGCCGATCAACAGCAGCATCGCAATACCGACACCGCCGACGTTGGCCGGCACGCCGATCAGCTTGCCGAGCAGTTCACCGACCCAGATACCGACCAGCGTGCAAAAGGCGAGAAATGCCACACCGTAAATAATCATTGTTGTAGTCCTCAAAGTGCATCGTCGAATGTTGTTTTTGTTGTTCGAAGCTTGAGTCGCGGCGGTTTTAGAGTTGGCGGCCACCCTCCTCGCGCAACAGCGCTTGCAGGGTGTCTAGGCGGGCACTGTCGAAGGCAGTGACGGTGCCTTGCTCGAACACCCGGCGCGCCAGCCCGGTCAGCACCGCACCGGGCGGCAGTTCGATCTGTAGACGTACGCCGCGCTCGTAGGCGCTTTGCACGGTGCCGCGCCAGTCCACCACGCGGCACATGTTGAAAGCGAGGTCGTCACGCAGCGCTTCGACTTTGCTCACAGGGCGGGCGCGGCTGCCGCTGAGATAGCCGATCCGTGGCGTTTTAAGTTCGACCCTGGCGAAGGCTTCGGCAAGCGCCTGCGCCGGTTTTTCCAGCAATGGGCAATGCGACGGCACGCTCACCGCCAGCCGCTTCGCCACTCCGGCGCCGCGACTGCGCGCCAGTTCGGCCACCGCGTGCATGGCCTTGTCGCTGCCGGCAATCACCACTTGGTTATCGGCGTTGATGTTGGCCAGATACACCGGCGCATCTTCGCTGTGCACTTGCGCCAGCAGCGTTTCGACGGTGGATAACTGCAAGCCGATGATCGCGGTCATGCCGTAGCCCTGTGGATAGGCTTGTTGCATCAGCTCACCGCGCAGGCTGACCAGATGCAGCGCATCGCTGAAGCTCAATGCCCCCGCCACCACTGCCGCCGGGTAGGCGCCGATGGACAGGCCGGCGACGTAATCCGCAGTCAGTTCATCCTGCAATAACTGCCGCGAAGCAGCGACACCGGCGATCAGCAGGCACAACTGAACCGCTCGTGTCGTGCGCAATGCCTCGGCACAATCCAGCAGCAAGACATCCTCGCCGAGCACATCACTGGCCTCGACCAGCGTTTCCCTTGGCAAACGCTGGAGCATGCCCGCTTGCTGCGCGCCTTGGCCGGGAAACACCAACAGGCTGCTCACGCTGCCTGCTCCTGCGGGTTCCACGGATCCGTCACCAGACAGGCCTGATAAGCATTTTTCAGCAGCACTCGGGACGAACCGCTGGCCCATTCACGCAGCGCCACCGCGCCGAATGGCGTCTGCAATTGCATGTCGACTCGGCACACAGTTTGATCAAATAGCGCGACCAGTTCGCGCGCCTGATCACGGCCGATCATCTGCGGCGCACGCAGAATCAGATCGAGATCACTGGCCGCATGCATCGCTGCAAAACCACTGGCCAATTCAAACCCGACACTGCCGCTGACACCCCAGACCCAACGGCAGTCATCGAGCATCGGCCGCAGTTGTTTGAGCGCCTGCATCACCGGCAGATCTCGCTCGCACTCAATATGACAAAGGGCTTCGGGACTGACCCGACAGGCAATCGAATCCAGCGCCATAAACGCCGCCAGCCGCTGCTCGCGCAACACACCGCGCACACCGACCGCGACCTGACCTTCCTCGCTCAAGGCCCGGCGCACCACCACCGGTTGCCCGGCCGCCAGCGCCGCGATCGCCCACTGCGGTGCATCCGCCGGCAACTGCGCCGGGGTCATGCCCCAGAGCAGATCGTGGGCCAGGGGCAGGTTCACCACTGCGCCCTCAGCAGTTCGCGGACGCGGCTGGAGGCGGCACGATTACTCGCACCAAGGCGCCCTTTCAAATCAGTGCTGGTCACATCGCTGATCGCTTGCTTCAGGCACTCGCTCACCCGCGTCAGATCTTCCTCTGTCGGCTGTTCAATCTGCTGCACCGAGAGGGTTTCCCAAAGCAGGCCGAGGCTGGCGTAGCTGTCGATGTCGTAGGCCATGGGCGGCACGCTGGCGGCCAGCGCTTCCAGTTCTTCAACACTGCGCAAGGTCACCCGCGCCGCCGAGGCTTTGCCCATCGCGTGGACCATCACGCCGGGGTCGCGCAGCGCGATCAGGCGATTGGCCTGATAACCGTGAGCGAGAAACGCACCCGACATGGCCTTGCCCACCAGTAGCGCAATCACCGGATGCCCGGCCAGACGCGCACGAGCATAACTGTCCGCCCCGCCGGCCAGGGCCTGATGAATGCCGAGGGCTTCTTCGCGGCGGCCATACGCCTGGCTCGGCACATCGACGATGGCGATGATCGGGCGCTTCTGTGCGCTGTCGCGGTCGGCACTGATCGCGTCATCCACAGCCTTGGCCAGCCCCCAGCCTTCGAGCAGACCGACCTCGCCATTGCGGGCGCGGGGAAAACAATTGTCCGGGTCGCCGACCACCGCGATAAACCTGCCGAGCTCAGCGTCGGCGACCTTCAACGACGGCGGCAAACCTTCGACGACACTGGCGCCAGCGCTGAGCGCATTGAACCAGTGCAAACCGCGCAATGAATAACCGCTCATGAGCGCCCTCCTTGATACAGATCGCGAACCACCGAAGGCTCGATTTGCTCGTTCGTGTCCAGGCTCGTCAAGCGTTGCAGGAACCACTCGGCGCGCTGACTGCGCGGCTGTGCCGGCAGGCCTTGCTGGAGCAATTCACCGACCTGCTGACGAATTTGCGCCACGTCATCGCCGACATAACGGTCCACCAGCCCCGTGTTGAAACGCTGCTCGCCGCCGGTCAGGCTCCAGATGAAGGGCCGGTCGCGGGAGTCGTATTCCTCGATCCCGGCTTCCTGCTCGATCACCTGCGGGCCGTTCAGGCCGAGACGTGCTTCCTGGGTCACCAGCAAATAACTGCACAGCGCAGCAGCAATCGACATGCCGCCGAAGCAACCGACGCTGCCAGCGACTACACCGACCACCGGTTGGTATTGCTGCAAATCGACAATCGCCGCATGGATATCGGCAATCGCCGCCAGCCCTAGATTGGCTTCCTGCAAGCGCACGCCACCGGTTTCCAGCAGCAATACCGCGCGGGTGGGGATGCCGTTGCGGTTGTCTTCAGCGGCCAGTTCCAGCGCACCGGCAATCTTCGCCCCGCCGACTTCGCCAAGGCTGCCGCCCTGAAACGCACCTTCAATCGCCGCAATGACCACCGGCAAACCGTCGAGACTGCCCTTGGCGATGATCACGCCGTCGTCGGCTTGCGGCACTACACCCTGGCGCTCGAGCCACGGCGACATGACCCGTTGAAACGGATCGAGCAGTTCGCGAAAGGTCCCGGCGTCGAGCAAGGCTTGCGCCCGCTGCCGTGCGCCAAGTTCGACGAAGCTGTGTTTGTTGAGCAACACTGCGCTGTCAGTCATGGCCGATCTCCTCGAAACCCTGTTCCAGACGCAAGCGCACCACCCCCGGCGTCGCGCCGAAATCGTGGATATCGATGGCCATCGCCGGTGGCGTGGTGCCGTCGAACATCCGCGCAAACAGGTGCTGCCAGCGCTGCTGCGCGCCGTTGACCGAGGTCTGCACGTTGATCGTCAGCTTGCCGGCCAGACCCGGTTCGATCAGCACTTCCAGATCACCCGAGCCGACACAACCGACCAGCGCCCGCCCGCGTGGCGGCTGCCCGGCGGGGAATTCAAACGATAGGCTTTCCATCAAAACGCTCCCTGAACAATGCCGTCGCGCTCGATGCGATCGAGCAGCAGCGTGGCCGCGAGCAAGTCAGCGGCGCCACCGGGCGAGGCATTCAATGCGATGAGTTGTTGATCGAGTTCGTGCAGGCGACGACGACCGCTGAGGCTGGCGCTGCCGCCGGCATCGAGCACCGCTTGCGCGCCGGCCTGCATGGCGTGCAAGCCCGGTTCGCCAGCGCGGTAGAGCACGCAGGTGTCGGCCAGCTCGGTCATGATCGCCAGCAATGCATCGAGCCGGGCGTTCTGTTCGCCGTGGCCGTTGGCGCGGCTTTTATGCAGTTGCGGCAGGCCGCGTTGCAGCACGGACGGGAAGCCCAGTTGCGCTTCTTCGCGAGCACCGCGTGCGCCGTAACGCTGGGCGACCTGTGCGCCATGGCTGAGCGGCGTCGGTGCGTAGCGGTCGTCGAGCAGTGCCAGGCGGGCGGCGCACAGGGCGATGGATTTCGGTTGCAGCGCGGCGGCCGTCACCAACAGTCCCAATGCCCAGATCGCACCGCGATGGGTGTTGACGCCGTTGGTGGTCACGAGCATCGCTTGTTCGCCCTCGCGGCCGATGCGGCCAATCGCTTCGCGCAACGGCACACCGACTTCACCGATCTCCAGCGCGGCCTCGGCCATTTCCATGAATGCCGGCCACAATGCCAGCGCCGACGCGTGCATCAGGCCCAGGTGCAGATCGGTGTGTGCGCCATTGCCGCGACGATCGACCAGCGCCGGTTTCGGCGACAGATCGGCTTCGTCGATCAGTGCGTCCACCGCCAGATCGGCCAAGCGGTCAGCCAGAGAAAGCGGTTTCGCTTGCAGGTTGAATGCGTGCATTACCAGCTCCTGAATTTGGCGGGCGGGTTGTACAGGCCGCCGGACCACTCGACCAGATCGGCGACGCTTTTCGCCGCGAGCAATTCGCGCGTGGCGTCGGTGCGGCGGATGCCGAGGTCTTCGGGCAAGGCGATCAGGCCTTCGCGGCGCATGCGTTCGGTGTCTTTCGGGTTGTGCCGCAGGCCGATGGCGGTAACCCCGGCAACCGCTGCGATCATCGCCTGGCGCTCTTCCAGCGAGCGCGCCTTGTACAGGTAGGCGATGCCTTCTTCGGTGAGCAGGTGGGTGACGTCGTCGCCGTAGATCATGATCGGCGCCAGCGGCATGCCGCTTTTCTTCGCCACTTCCACCGCGTCGAGGGTTTCGACGAAGGTCGGTTTGCCGCCCTCCTGGAAGGTCTCGACCATTTGCACCACGAGTTTCTTGCCGCGTTCGAGCATCGGTTGCGGCCCATCGGCGTGGCGCATGTCCAGCCACGCCGGGGTGCCGTGACGGCGGCCGCGCGGGTCGTGACCCATGTTTGGCGCACCACCGAAACCGGCGAGACGGCCCCGAGTCACCGTCGAGGAATGGCCGTCGCCATCGACTTGCAACGTCGCGCCGATAAACAGATCCACCGCGTATTGCCCGGCCAGTTGGCAGACCATACGGTTGGAGCGCAGCGAGCCGTCGCGGCCAGTGAAGAACACATCCGGCCGAGCGGCAATGTAGTTTTCCATGCCCAGTTCGGTGCCGAAGCAATGCACGCTCTCGACCCAGCCGCTTTCAATCGCCGGGATCAGCGTCGGGTGCGGGTTGAGCGTCCAGTTGCGGCAGATCTTGCCTTTCAAACCGAGGGATTCGCCGTAGGTCGGCAGGATCAGTTCGATGGCGGCGGTGTTGAAACCGATGCCGTGGTTGAGCGACTGCACGTTGTGTTTTTCGTAGATCCCGCGAATCGCCATCATCGCCATCAGCACGTGCACAGGCTTGATGTGCCGTGGGTCGCGGGTGAACAGCGGTTCGATGTAGAACGGCTTGTCGGCAACCACAACGAAATCGACCCATGAAGCGGGAATGTCTACGCGGGGCAGTTCGCTGACGTCATCGACCAATTGGTTGACCTGAACGATAACGATACCGTCGCTGAACGCCGCCGGTTCGATCAGCGCCGGGGTGTCTTCAGTGCTCGGGCCGGTGTAGATGTTGCCGGCGCGGTCGGCCATGAAACCGGCCGAGAGCACAACGTTGGGGATCAGGTCCACGACGAGGCGGGCGTAGAGTTCGATGTACGTGTGAATGGCGCCGACTTCGAGCAAGCCATCTTCGAGCAACTGGCTGATGCGCAGGCTCTGGGTGCCGGCGAAGGAGAAATCGAGCTTGCGGGCAATGCCACGTTCGAACAGATCAAGGTGTTCGGAGCGGCCGACGCTGGGCATGATCATGTGCAGATCGTGGAGCTTGGCCGGGTCGGCCTTGGCCAGCGAACGCGAGAGGAAATCCGCCTGCTTCTGGTTGTTGCCCTCCAGCACCACGCGGTCGCCGGGATGGATCAGCGCTTCGAGCGCGGCGACGATCTTGTCGCTAGGCAACACCGCGCCATCGGCGAGCCCGCGCACCTTGTCGAGCCGGCGCTGCTTCTCGTCACGCCGCCGCGTCCAGCGCGAGTCGGGGGAAATTGTTGTTGTCATGCTCACTCCACGGGGTTCGCTGTCGTGGAGCCAAGTTAGGCGTGTGTGGTGAGGGCATCAATCAAGCTGGGTGGTGAATCATTACGCTGAGCGTAACGTTCAAAAGCTACCCTCACCCTAGCCCTCTCCCGGAGGGAGAGGGGACTGATTGAGGGATGCTTGGGAATGACGCTGACCTGAACCCGTTGTAGTGAATCCATAATCGACTCGGTCATTCAGGTCGACGTAGGACGCGAGACACCTCGGTCGGCTCCCTCTGTCTTTAAACACCGATACGGATTGGCGTTGATCGTTCCCACGCTCTGCGTGGGAATGCCTCTACGGACGCTCCGCGTTCGGCTCTTGATGGGACGCGGAGCGTCCCGGGCTGCATTTCCACGCGGAGCGTGGGAACGATCAAGCGAAGGCCTTGGATCAGCGGGCCAATCCCGCATCCACCAGTAACTGCTCCAGCCCCAACAAATCCGGCACCTTCGCCACCTGCTCGCCGACCTGCACCGCCGCCTGCTCCAGCGCACACAACGGCACATCCACGTAACTCAACTGACTGTCGAGCTTGTACGACCGAGGAATCCCCTGCACCAACAGGGCGATGAATCTCAGCTCGGGCAAGCCGCCCAGCGCATTCAGAATCACGATACGCGCCCGTTCGCCGATGACGATTTTCTGCCCGCAGGCCGATTCGAAACTGATCAGCGGAATCTGCCGCTCGCGCCACGTTACCCGGCCCAGGTACCACGGCGGCGTGTCGAGATCGAAGGCGCTGGCCTGGTAGTCGATCAGCTCGGCGATGGCGACATTGGGCAGGATCAGGTTGCGATCGGCCAGCGGCAGCAACAGCCCGGTGAGCTGGCTGGTGCGCGGGTTGTGCCGGTGTTCATGCATGTTTCTTGCTCCACTGGGCGATGCTCTCCAGCAACACCGATTCCTGATACGGCTTGCCGAGGTAGTCGTTGACGCCGATGGCCATGGCGCGGTCGCGGTGTTTCTGCCCGGTGCGCGAGGTGATCATGATGATCGGCAAGTGGCACAGGCGTTCGTCGGCGCGTACCTGGGTGGCGACTTCGAAGCCGTCCATGCGCGGCATTTCGATGTCGAGCAGCATCAGGTCGGGCGTGTGTTCTTCGAGGAGCAGCATCGCATCGACGCCGTCCTTGGCGGTCAGCACGTTCATGCCGTGGCGCTCGAGCAAACGGCTGGTGACCTTGCGCACCGTCACCGAGTCATCGACGACCATGATCAGCAACGGCTTGTGCGGTTCGCTGTCGATCTCCGTGCGCGCCGGCTCTTGCGCCAGGCGCGCCTGCATCGCGCGGATCGGTGCGAGCAGATCCAGAATCAGCACCACCCGGCCATCGCCGAGAATCGTCGCCCCCGACACGCCCTGCACCGCCGCGAACTGCGGGCCGAGGCTCTTGACCACGATCTCGCGAGTGCCGGCCATGGCGTCGACCAGCACGGCAATGTGGCGGTCGTTGCAATGCACCAGCAGCACCGGCAACGGCAGGTTCTGCCCGAGCAGTTTTGGCCGTGGCGCAGTCTTCAACAGCTCGCCGAGATAGCACAGCTCATACCGCTGGCCGCCGTATTGATAACTCGGTGGATCGTGACGGAAATGCCCTTCCAGATCATTCGGCAACACACGCACGATGCCTTCGATGGTGTTCAGCGGAATCGCGTACTGATCCTCGCCGCACTGCACCATCAGCGCGCGGTTGACCGACACGGTGAACGGCAGGCGAATGCGGAAATGCACGCCCTGCCCCGGCACCGAATCGATACTCATGCTGCCGCCGAGCTGACGCACCTCTTCGTGGACTACGTCCATGCCGACGCCACGCCCGGAAATCTGGGTGATCTTTTCCGCCGTGGAGAAACCCGGCTGGAGGATGAACTGCAACACGTCGCGGTCGCTGATCTCGGCGTCGGGCGCCAGCAAGCCGCGTTTGATCGCCTTGCGCCGCACGGCTTCCAGCGGCACCCCGGCGCCGTCGTCGCGGATGTCGAAAACCATGTCACCGCCTTCGCGGGACAGATCAAGGGTGATCTGCCCTTGCGCCGGTTTGCCTGCCGCCAGCCGCACATCGGCGGGTTCGAGGCCATGGTCGACGGCGTTGCGCAGCATGTGTTCCAGCGGCGCGGCCATGCGTTCCAGCACATTGCGATCCATCTCGCCATCGGCATTGCCGACGACAAAAGCGACATCCTTGCCCAGCTCTTCGGCGACCTGACGAACGATGCGTTTCAGACGCGGCACCATGCGTTCGAACGGCACCATGCGCGTGCGCATCAGGCCTTCCTGCAATTCGGTGTTGATCCGCCCCTGTTGCTGCAACAGGTTCTCCGCATCGTGATTGCGGCGGTCGAGGGTTTCCTTGAGGTCGAGCAGGTCCGAGGCGGATTCGAACAGCGCCCGCGACAATTGCTGCAACTGCGAATGGCGATCCATTTCCAGCGGATCGAAGTCTTCATAACCGAGGCGTTCGCCATCGACTTGCTGGCGGCTGAGAATGCGCCCCTGGGTTTCGGTGTCGAGGCGGCGCAACTGATCGCGCATACGCTCGATGGTGGTTTCCATCTCGTTGAGGGCAATCTGCGCATCGTTGACCTGCTGCTCGATCCGTCCACGAAAGATCGAGGTTTCCCCGGCCAGATTGACCAGCTCATCGAGCAGTTCGGACGAGACCTTGACCATGTCCGCGCCAGCATCGGCGCTCGGCGGCGCGGCCTCGGGCTTGATGACTGGAGCCGGCGCTGGCGGCGCTTCAACCTGCACCGGGTGACTGAAATTCTGGATCGCATTGATCAGCCGATCGGCCGGTGGGCACGGCTGCCCGGCGCGCACACCATCGAGCATTTGCGCCAGTCGGTCATGGCCGCGCTGCACCAGCGCGAACAGTTCGGCGGACGGTTGCAGCACACCGCTAGAGAGACTTTCGTAGAGAAATTCCAGCTCATGGGCGAGGTCGCCGATCGGGCCGATTTCGACCATCCGCGCACCACCCTTGAGGGTGTGCAGATCGCGCAGCAGGGTTTCAATCTCCTGACGGTTGCCCGGCTCGGCCTGCCAGCGCAACAGCGCGGCGCCGGAGCTTTCGATGATGTCGAAACCTTCTTCGAGGAAGATCTCCAGCAACTCTGGATCATGCCCGGCGTTGTCATGTTCGACCGCTGCGTGGGCAGATTCGCTGGCGGCCTGGCCCTGACGCAACTGACGGATCGCGTCGATCAGATCTTGCGCCGGGGTCAGCGCTTGATGCGCTTGCAGTTGCTCCAGCATCAGCGCCAAACGCTCATGACTGTGCTGCAACAGACCTTCGAGCGCGGTGCTGTGGTTGTAGCGTCGATCGACCAGCCCTTCGTAGAGGTTTTCCAGTTCCTGGGCGAGGTCGCCGATGACCTCGACCTCGGCCATGCGCGCGCCGCCCTTCAGCGTGTGCAAGTCGCGCTGCAATGACGACAGCGGCGCGGCGTTGTCCGGATCCTTGCGCCAGCGCTGCAAGGCTTGCCCGGCGCTGTCGAGAATGTCCACCGCCTCTTCGAGGAAGATTTCGACGATCTCGTCGTCAGGCTCGAGGGCGGCAACCGATTGCTGCAATTGCGCGGTGGCGCTGCCCAGTTCGCGAATATCCAGGGTGCGACTGCCGTCGCTGCGGATCAGGCCCATCGCCGCCGGGTCGAGGCCTTCGTCGAGCAGTTCCTGCAAGGCACGAATCCGCTCCGGTTGCGCGGTGATTTCCTGGCCGGCAGCGAGCTCGTCGAGCATGTTGATCAGCGCTTCGTGGGCCAGTTGCGCTTCGTGGAAAAACCGCTCGCTGACCGCCAGGCTGCTTTCTTCCACCGCGCCATACAGGTCGAGCAAGGCTTCGCAGAGGCCATCGACCGCCAGCAGATCGGCAAGGTGCGCGCCTTCGCCGAGGGTGGTCAGTTCATCGAGCAGGGCGCTGAGTTCCTGGCGCTCGCCGGGGTGTTGCTGCCAGCGCTGCAAGAGGTTTTCGGCGTCGAGGAGGATGTCCATGCCCTGGGCGAGGAAGTTGTTGATCAGTTGCGGATCGCGCTTGAGGCGCAGGCCGCTGTCAGCGCCATCGGAGCTGGCTTGCAGGCGCTCGGCGAGCAGCGCCTCGGTGCGTTTGATCAGCGACTGCGCACCGACAATCGGCGCCAGCGGATCGTGTTTGAGCTGACGCAGGCCGACGCGGAACAAGCCCTCGGCTTCGAGCAGCAATTCGACCTCGTCCAGATCCAGCGGCAACTGATGCGCCTTGAACTCGCGGGCCAGTTGATCCAGTGAAGCCGCCAGTTCGGCCATCGGCAATACGCCGGCCATCGAGGCACTGCCCTTGAGCGTGTGCAGCGCCCGTTGCAGCTCGTCGCTGGCCGGTAACGGCACCTGTTCGGCGGCCTGATCGAGGAAACGGTTGAGGCTGGCGAGGTGGGTTTCAGCTTCCTTGCGGAAGATCTCCAGCAGCAGCGGATCAAGCGCGGCGACATCATCGGTATCTTCGGCTGCCAGCGGCTCATCGCCTTTGGCCAACGCGTGGGCGCGGGCGGCGAGTTGGTCGACATCGTTGCGCTGGCGCTGACGCTGGGTGGCGAATTCGTTGATCAGCTCGGGCAGCAGCAACAGCGTGTCGCCGAGCAATTGGCGCAGCACTGCGCCGGGCTCGACGCTTTGTTCGAGCACGCGGTTGAGCAGGTTTTCCACCGCCCAGGCCAGTTCGCCAAGGACCAAGGCACGGACCATGCGCCCGCTGCCCTTCAAGGTATGGAAGGCCCGACGCAGCTCAATCAGGGCGGCGCGGTCCTGGGGATTGGCGCTCCAGCGCGGCAGGTATTCGTGGAGGACCGCGAGGACTTCGTCGGTCTCTTCGAGGAATACTTCGCGCAGTTCATCGTCGACCGGTTCTTCATCGGTCGGCGGCGGCATCAGGCTGTCAGGGGTGTTGCGCGCCGGCGGGTTGAGCGCCGACACCGGGCTGGCCAGCACCTCGGCGAGCGACTGCACGACGTCAGGGTCGTCAAGGGTTTGCAGATCCTGCATGAGCTGCGCTTCGCTGGGGCTGAGCACCTCATCGAGCACCGGCACTTGCGCTTCGCCGGGCTGCTCGTTGGCAAAGAAGCCGAGGCTGGCAAGGCTGTTTTGCGCGACATCGAGCAGATGCTCGGCGGGCGCCTGCGGGTCGTCGCTCAGGCGTTCGAGGTAATACTCGAGGCTGCTGATCACATCGGCCAGATGATCGAGTTGTTCCCAGCCCGGTTCGTGGGCATCGAGCATCAAATGCTCGCGAATGAAACCGTTGCAGGCCTCGACCAGACTCGCCGCGCGGGCCAGCGGAATCATCGCCAGCGCTCCGCGCACCTGCGTCAGCAGTTCGGGCAGCGGTTGCAGATGCTGGCGGTCCCAATCGGCGTCGATGTAGTCGACGATCATGTCCTTGGCCTGTTGCAGGCAGATGCGCGCTTCCTTGATCACGATCTGATGGATCTGCGTCAGGTCGGTGGTCGGCAGGCGCGCGTCTTCGGCGCTTTGCGTCTCCACCGTGCCGACCATGCCGGCCAGCGTCGCTTCGACGTAGAGCAAGGCCCCGGCGACGTCCATGAGGATCGCGTCGTTCGGTTCGCGCTGGCCTTGGGCGAGGCTGAGCACCACTGCCAGTTGGTCGATGATGACTTTGCGCGGCTGGCCGAAACCAAGCACCGCGAGGGTGTCGGCAATCTGCCGCAGCGGCGCGAGCAGGCTGTCCAGATCCGAGGCGTGCTGGCGGTCGCTGCGCACGAACAGATCGAGGCGCTCCTTGACCCGCACCAGCTCTTCGCACAGCGCCGCCAGCACCGAGCGCATGGCATCGCGGTCGGGGCCGGCGAGGCGTGCGCGTTCTTCATCGACCATCGCGCTGTCGGGCAACGCGTCGTCCAGGGAGTAGTGATCTTTCATGGTCAGCATCTGCCCGGTGGGATGTTCGGCTTTGGCAATATAGAACAACAGGCTTTTCAGCAGCTCGGCCGGCGCCGGCTGATTGAGCCCGACGATGCCCTGCTCGAGCAGGCGCTTGAGCTCTTGGTCGGCGTCCTTGAACAGGCTGCGCAGCGCCGGACTGTTGGCGATGACGCCCTCGCGCATGCCCTCGACCAATGCCGAGGCGATTTGCCACAAAGGGCTCAACGGCGCGTCGCCGCTCAGCGCTTCGAGACGGCTGAAGACTTTGGCCAGATAGCCAAGGTGCGTCTGGTCGTCCTGTTCGCGCAGCAGACCGACCAGAGCCATTTGCAGCATCTGCCGCAGTTTGCGCAGCACGTTCGGCAGATCGGGCGGTTCCAGCGCGGCGAGTGCCTCGTCGCCGAGCGGCGCCAGCTCGGGCAGTGGCGGGCTGAACAGGCTGGTTTCCGCCAGCAGGCTTTCACCGCGAGCGCTGCGCAGATCGTTGATCAGCGGCAACACCACCAGCGGCAGGTCGCGGCGGGCGCTCTGCACGCGGTCAAGGTAAAGCGGCAGTTGCCCCAGAGCTTGCAGCAGCAGGTGCAGGGCTTCGTCGCGGTGCGGTACACGATCATGTTGCAGGGCTTCGACCAAGTGCTCCATTTCTTCGGCCAGTAACGCTGCGCCGTAGAACTCGACCATTTGCAGACTGCCGTGGACCTGATGAATGTACGCCAGACATTCGTCCAGCCCGGGGAAGGCCTGCGGATCGTCGAGCACGGCCTCGATCGCCTGATGCGCCAGCTTCAGCGTTTCGGCAATTTCGCCCTTGACCCATTCCAGGGCCACGTAGTCGTGCCGATCACCCATAACCACTCCACTCACGCTTTATCTGTCGCCGCCGGCAAGGTGAAACCGGACACCGAACGGCGCAACTGACTGGCCATTTTCGCCAGGTTGCCGATGCTCTCGGCGGTGGCCGTGGACCCCGACGAAGTCTGCGAGGTGATCTGCTGGATCACGTTCATCGTCAGCGAGATCTGCCCGGCCGAGGAGGTCTGCTGCTGCGCCGCGTTGGAAATGCTCTGGATCAGCGCCGCGAGGGTCTTGGATACGCCTTCGATTTCTTCCAGGGCCACACCGGCATCCTGCGCCAGTCGCGCGCCGCGCACCACTTCGGTGGTGGTCTGTTCCATGGAAATCACCGCTTCGTTGGTGTCGGCCTGAATCGCCCGCACCAGGGTTTCGATCTGCCGGGTCGCGGCGGACGAACGTTCGGCCAGCCGTTGCACTTCGTCGGCAACCACGGCAAAACCGCGCCCGGCATCACCGGCCATCGACGCCTGGATCGCCGCGTTGAGGGCGAGGATGTTGGTCTGGTCGGCGATGTCATCGATCAGGCTGACGATGTCGCCGATTTCTTGGGACGACTCGCCGAGGCGTTTGATGCGCTTGGCGGTGTCCTGAATCTGTTCGCGGATGTTGTCCATGCCGTGGATGGTGTTGTGCACCACCTCGTTGCCCTTGTTGGCGATTTCCACAGAACGCTCGGCCACCGCCGACGATTCGGCAGCATTGGCCGAGACCTGATCGATGGACTCGGCCATGTCGCTGATCGCCGTCGAAGCTTCGGAAATCTGCTGGGCCTGTTGCTCAGACGCTTGGGCCAGATGCATGGCGGTGGCCTGGGTTTCCTGCACAGCGGCGGCAACCTGGCCGGCGGTGAGGTTGATGGTGGCGACCAGATCACGCAATTGGTCGACGGAATAGTTGATCGAGTCGGCGATGGTGCCGGTGAAGTCTTCGGTCACCGAAGCGGTCACGGTCAGGTCGCCATCGGCGAGGTCTTCGATTTCGTCGAGCAGGCGCATGATCGCGTTCTGGTTGCGCTCGTTCTTCTCGGCGGTTTCACGCAATTGGCGATTGGTTTCGCGGACCATCACCAGACCGATGAGGATGATCGAGGCCAGCGCCAGCAAGCCCAGCACATAGCCGCCAATGGTGTCGGTGTTGCGCCCGCCGGCCAGATGCTCGAACCCGGTGGCCAAGTGCGAGGCTTCGTCGAGCAGGGTTTGCGACAGGGTGAAGATGTTGCTCGCCGATTCGCGCACCTTGAACAGCTCTGGCGAGGTTTCGAGGATTTCATCCACGGAGCCGGAAACGAACTGGAACAGTTCGGAGATTTCGCTCAAACGCGCACGGGCGTCGCGGTCTTCGACCTGGCTGATTTTCAGCGCCGGGTTGCCCTGCAACATGCCGTTGAGCACCAGACCGAAACGCGCGGCATCGCGGCCAAAGGCGTCGGCGGCCTGCTGCGAGTTTTCGTCACCGGCAAGCACCGTGTTGACGGCACCGAGGATGCGTTCGGCAAGCAACGATTGCCGTTGCGCCATTGCCACCTGCGCCGCCGGGGCGCCGCGCTGGAGCAGGATTTCCACGACTTTTTCGTATTCGATCTGCAACTGCGGTACGGTTTCGGCCAGCGTTGCGGCGACCTGATGCAGCGACAGCACGGTCTGTTCGCTGGTGAGGATCGCATCGGTGTTTTTCAACAAACGCTCCCAGTCCATCTGCACCGCGCGCATTTCCGGGCGCACCGCGACGGGTGCCGGCGGCAGGCCGGTGTTCGGGTCACCCTTCTTCAGGTAGCCCCAGCGCTGGGCAAAATCGTTGCGCGCATCACTGAGCAGCTTGAACGCCGCAGCCTTGCCCGCCGCCGCTTCGGTGGCGTTCTTGGCAATGCGTTGCGAGAGCACACGCAGTTCGCCGGCATGGCCGATGTACTGCTTGTCGTAGTTCGCCTGGGTGTTGAGGTACGCGAAGTTGGCGAACAGCAGCATGATGAACACGATCAGTGCGATAAACAGCACGATGATCTGTGCGCGACTGCGCGATGCTTCTGCCGACTTGCCTGTTTTTGCTTTTGTCATCGGTCCTCGCCTTAACCCGCACCTTTGAGGCCTGCTGCAATCCCTGTGGGAGGCAACCTCATGATGAAGAAATTTTGTGGCGAGGGGATTTATCCCCGATGGGTCGCGCAGCGGCCCCAAAAACCTGAGTCGTATCGGCTACATCTCAAATACAGGTCTTGGGTCGGCTTCGCCAACCATCGGGGATAAATCCCCTCGCCACAGGTCTGTCTGACCCACAATTTTCCTGATCACATGGCCCATTCCGTCCAATGGGTTCTGTGTTGTTCCTGCTATAGAGCCACACCCATGAACACCGGAGACCTGGCCAGTGCAAACAGGCTGAACACCCGCCAGTTCTGTTCACGGCGGAAATAGCCTTTGACGAATTCAGCCTTGGAGCCCTGGCGCTTGCTGATCGACAGCGGCTCGAAACTGCCCTGTTCGAAATGCTGCAAGCCGATGACTTCGTCGACCATTACCCCGGCGAACACGTCTTCATGTTCCACCACCAATACCCGCCGTTGTTTGCGCAGCGGCGACAGCTCATGGCCGAAGAAGCCGCACAGGTCCATGATCGGCAGCAGCCGCCCGCGCAGATTGGCGACACCCTTGACCCACGGCTTGACCCCGGGCAACTGGGTGAAGCGCGGTTCATGCAGGACTTCGCTGACTTCGCCCATCGGCGCCACATACCAATGCTCGCCGAGGCGAAAGCCGATGCCGCTCCAGCGATCCGGGCGCGCCGCTTGCGACGGCAGGTCGGCTGCCAGCAGGCGGCAGCGCTGGTCGATCTGCCAGAGCAGTTCGAACGCGGTCAGCGATTCGTTCATGATCGCGCGATCAGCCGTTGAGGACGTTGTTCAGGGTCTTGATCAGGGTGTCTTCGTCGACCGGTTTGGTCAGGTAATCCTTGGCGCCCTGGCGGGTGCCCCAGACCTTGTCGGTTTCCTGATCCTTGGTGGTGATGATGATCACCGGGATGTGCGCCGTGTCGGCATCCTTGGTCAACTGCCGGGTCGCCTGAAAACCGTTGAGGCCCGGCATGACGATGTCCATCAGCACCGCGTCGGGTTTTTCCTGACGGGCCAGGGCCACGCCGTCGGCGCCGTTCTCGGCCTTGAGCACTTCATGGCCGTGCTTTTCGAGCATGCCGGTGAGTTTGTACATTTCAGTCGGCGAATCATCGACGATCAGGATACGTGCCATGGTCTTCCCCATTTTTCTGGTCGACTGCCGGCCCGCTGGCCGAGCGTCACTGTGCGTGTCTTACTGCGGCAAAACGGCGGCGAAGCCCGGAACATGGGCCTGGATCGCGTTGAGCAGTTCTTCTTTGCTGAACGGCTTGGTCAGAAATTGATCAGAACCGACAATCCGCCCCTTGGCCTTGTCGAACAGACCATCCCTGGACGACAGCATGATCACCGGCGTCGCCTTGAAGGCGCTGTTGTTCTTGATCAGGGCGCAGGTCTGATAACCGTCCAGACGCGGCATCATGATGTCGACAAAGATGATCCCGGGATGGTGGTCGGCAATCTTCGCCAGCGCATCGAAACCGTCGATGGCGGTGATCACTTCGCAACCGACATTCTTCAACAATGTTTCGGCGGTGCGGCGAATCGTTTTCGAGTCGTCGATCACCATGACCTTCAAGGCGCTGGACTGCTGTTCCATAAGAGGGTTCTACCGTCGCCTTTGCGAATCAAATTGTCCGTTTTGCTGTGAATAATGGCCTGAAACCCTTGAAACCCATGGGGCGGCGCGATCTGCCAGCCTTTTTAGCACAGTCTCCAGATGCAATCTATCGACGGGTTTTTCCTTGACCCGAAACCCGCCCGGCGCCACTCTGGCGGCACTTTTTCAATACCGATCCGGTAGCCAAATTTCGAGGAAAACCCAATGAGCGTTCGCGTCGGGATTGTCATGGACCCTATCGCCAGCATTTCCTATAAAAAGGATAGCTCGCTGGCCATGCTGCTGGCCGCGCAGAAGCGTGGCTGGGAACTGTTCTACATGGAACAGAAAGACCTTTATCAGGCCGAAGGCCAGGCGCGGGCGCGGATGAGCCCGCTGAAAGTCTTCGCCAACCCGGACAAATGGTTCGAGCTGGACGCCGAACAGGACAAGCTGCTGAGCGACCTGGACGTGATCCTGATGCGCAAGGATCCGCCGTTCGACATGGAGTTCGTCTACTCCACTTACTTGCTGGAACAGGCCGAAGCCGCCGGCGTGCTGGTGGTGAACAAGCCGCAGAGCCTGCGCGACTGCAATGAAAAGCTGTTCGCCACGCTGTTTCCGCAGTGCACGCCGCCGACCATCGTCAGCCGCCGCCCGGACGTATTGCGTGAGTTCGCCGACCATCACGGTGACGTGATCCTCAAGCCGCTGGACGGCATGGGCGGTTCGTCGATCTTCCGCCACACCGCCGGCCACCCGAACCTCTCGGTGATCCTCGAAACCCTGACCCTGCACGGCAAGCAGCAGATCATGATTCAGGGTTACCTGCCGGCGATCGTCGATGGCGACAAGCGCATCCTGATGATCGATGGCGAGCCGGTGGATTACTGCCTGGCGCGGATTCCGGCGCTGGGCGAAACCCGTGGCAACCTCGCCGCCGGTGGCCGTGGCGAAGCGCGTCCGCTGACCGAGAAGGATCGCTGGATCGCCGCCCAGGTCGGCCCGACCTTGCGCGAGAAAGGCCTGCTGTTTGTCGGCCTCGACGTGATCGGCGAGCACCTGACCGAAATCAACGTCACCAGCCCGACCTGCATCCGCGAAATCGACAATGCGTTCGGTACTGACATTGGCGGCATGCTGATGGATGCTATTGAGAAGAAGCTGCAAGCTTCGAGCCGCAAGCCACAAGCTTGAAGCCGGCCCGCGCCAGCTTGAAGCTTGAAGCTTGAAGCTGACCCTATGCAGCTTGTCGCTTGAAGCTCGTCGCTTGCAGCTAAAAACCAACATTGCGTTATCATGCCGAGCCCAAAAAAACGCGATGTTGGTTTTTCTACGATGACTCTGCCGTCCGATCTGCCCGCTGAACTCGCCCATCGTGGCGTGCGCCCGGCCGATCGCCTCGGTTTTACCCTGTTTCTCGCGGCGCTGATTCACCTGGCGCTGCTGCTCGGCGTCGGCTTCACCATGGTCGAGCCGCAGCAGATCAGCAAAACCCTGGAAATCACCCTGGCCACCTTCAAGGCCGAGAAGAAGCCGGAAAAGGCAGATTTTCTCGCCCAGGAAAACCAGGAAGGCAGCGGCACGCTCGATAAGAAGGCCCTGCCCAAGACCACTGAAGTCGCGCCTTTCCAGGACAATCAGGTCAAAAAGGTCACCCCGCCGCCCGCCGCCAAGCCAGTGGTGCAGGAAGCCGCCCCGAAGGCAGCGGTGACCACCGTTGCGCCGAAACCGAAAAAGGCGCCGACCAAGAAAGAAGAAAGCAAAACCGAAGTCAAACCGACCGTCGACGCGCCGGTGTTCGACAGCTCGCAGTTGTCCAGCGACATCGCCAGCCTTGAAGCAGAGCTGGCCAAGGAACAACAGCTGTACGCGAAGCGCCCGCGCATCCACCGCTTGAGCGCCGCCTCGACCATGCGCGACAAGGGCGCCTGGTACAAGGACGACTGGCGCAAGAAGGTCGAGCGCATCGGCAACCTCAACTACCCCGAAGAAGCACGGCGCAAGCAGATCTACGGCAATTTGCGCCTGATGGTCTCGATCAACCGCGACGGTTCGCTGTATGAGGTGCTGGTGCTCGAATCCTCCGGCCAGCCGCTGCTCGATCAGGCCGCGCAGCGCATCGTCCGCCTGGCCGCGCCTTTTGCACCGTTTACCGGCGATCTGTCGGACATCGACCGCCTGGAAATCATCCGCACCTGGAAATTTGCCCGGGGCGACAAGCTCTCAAGCAATTAAGAGCAAAATCAAAAGATCGCAGCCTTCGGCAGCTCCTACAGTGGGCCTGCGTACACCCTGCAGGAGCTGCCGAAGGCTGCGATCTTTTAAAGCCTCAGCTTGTCAGTTTGCCCCTTCGACGCCACACTAGCGCTCATGAAAAACGTCAGCCCCAGCTACCTCAAGCATCACTTCCTGATCGCCATGCCACACATGGCCGACCCGAACTTTGCCCACACCTTGACCTACATCGTCGAGCACACGGCCAATGGCGCGATGGGGCTGGTGGTCAACAGGCCGCAAGACTTGAACCTGGCCGACATCCTCGAACAGCTGCGCCCGGACATCGAGCCGCCGGCACGCTGCCAGGATGTGCCGATCTTCATCGGCGGGCCGGTGCAGACCGATCGCGGTTTTGTCCTGCACCCGGCGGGCCAAACGTTCCAGGCCACGGCGCAACTGGATGGCGACCTGGCCCTGTCGACTTCGCAGGACGTGCTGTTCGCCATCGCTGACGGCGTCGGCCCCGCGCAGAGCCTGATTACCTTGGGTTACGCCGGCTGGGAAGCCGGGCAACTGGAAGCCGAACTGGCCGACAACGCCTGGCTGACCTGCCCGTTCAACGCCGACATCCTGTTCAACACTCGCAGCGAATTGCGCCTGGAAGCGGCAGCGCGGCATCTGGGCATCGATCTCAATCTGCTCACCAGCCAGGCAGGTCACGCCTGATGGCCCTGCGCCTGATTCTCGGCTTCGACTACGGCACCAAACAGATCGGCGTCGCGGTCGGCCAGGTCGTCACCGGCCAAGCCCGCGAGCTGTGCACCCTCAAAGCACAGAATGGCGTGCCGAACTGGGATCAGGTCGAAGCGCTGATAAAAGAATGGAAACCCGACGCCGTGGTGGTCGGCCTGCCGCTGAACATGGACGGCACGCCGAGCGACATGTGCGTACGCGCCGAGAAATTCGCCCGCCGCCTCAACGGCCGCTACAACCTGCCCTTCTATACCCACGACGAACGCCTGACCACTTTCGAAGCCAAGGGCGAGCGACTGGTGCGTGGCGGGCAGAAAGGCAGTTACCGCGACAACCCGGTGGACGCCATCGCCGCTGCCCTGCTGCTGCAGGGCTGGCTCGATGAAAACACTGCATTGTTTGAATCCTGACAAGCGCTTCGGCGCTTTTCTTTTGGTTATAAACCGAGCTTCGTCCAGCAGGACGCAGCGCGGAATCACGAAGGAGCAACCATGAGCCTGCCCAATCCCGCCGATCTGATCAGCCAGATGGCGACCCGCCTCAAGGCGCACCTTGCCCAGCGTGACATCAGCGAACCGCGTTACATCGGTATCCGCACCGGCGGCATCTGGGTCGCGCAGGCGCTGCTCAAGGAACTGAACAGCGATGCGCCACTGGGCACGCTGGATGTGTCCTTCTATCGCGATGACTTCAGCCAGAATGGCCTGCACCCGCAAGTGCGCCCGTCCGCCCTGCCCTTCGAGATCGAAGGCCAGCATCTGGTGCTGATCGACGACGTGCTGATGAGCGGTCGGACTATCCGCGCCGCCATGAATGAATTGTTCGATTACGGCCGCCCGGCCAGCGTCACCCTGGTCTGCCTGCTGGACCTGGACGCCGGCGAGCTGCCGATCCGCCCGAACGTGGTCGGCGCCACCCTGACCCTGGCCGGCAACCAGCGGGTCAAGTTGTCCGGCCCCGAGCCGCTGACGCTCGAACTGCAAGACGTCACCCTTTAATCCGCCCTATTGAGAGTCCCCCTCGCGATGACGCCTCTAGATACCAAGCGCCCGCTGCAGCTCAATGATCAGGGCCAGCTGCGCCACTTCCTCTCGCTCGACGGCCTGCGCCGCGAGTTGCTGACGGAAATCCTCGACACTGCCGACTCGTTCCTTGAAGTCGGTGCCCGGGCGGTGAAGAAAGTCCCGTTGCTGCGCGGCAAGACCGTGTGCAATGTGTTCTTCGAGAACTCCACGCGCACCCGCACTACTTTCGAACTGGCGGCCCAACGACTGTCGGCGGACGTGATCACCCTGAACGTGTCGACATCGTCGGCGAGCAAGGGCGAAACGTTACTCGATACCCTGCGCAACCTTGAGGCCATGGCCGCCGACATGTTTGTCGTGCGCCACGGCGACTCCGGTGCAGCGCACTTCATCGCCGAGCATGTCTGCCCACAAGTGGCGATCATCAACGGCGGCGACGGCCGGCATGCGCACCCGACCCAAGGCATGCTCGACATGCTCACCATCCGTCGGCACAAGGGCGGTTTCGAAAACCTCTCGGTGGCGATCGTCGGCGACATCCTGCATTCGCGGGTGGCGCGCTCGAACATGCTCGCGCTGAAAACCCTTGGCTGCCCGGACATCCGCGTGATCGCGCCGAAAACCCTGCTGCCGATCGGCATCGAGCAATACGGCGTCAAGGTCTACACCGACATGGCTGAAGGCCTCAAGGACGTCGACGTGGTGATCATGCTGCGCCTGCAACGTGAGCGCATGACCGGCGGCCTGCTGCCCAGCGAAGGCGAATTCTACCGCCTGTTCGGCCTGACCACCGCACGTCTGGCCGGGGCCAAACCCGATTGCATCGTCATGCACCCGGGGCCGATCAACCGTGGCGTGGAGATCGAGTCGGCGGTGGCCGACGGCCCGCACTCGGTGATCCTCAATCAAGTGACCTACGGCATCGCGATTCGTATGGCTGTGCTGTCCATGGCCATGAGCGGGCAGACTGCGCAACGTCAATTCGAGCAGGAGAACGCCCAGTGAAGCTCAGCATCCTCGGCGCACGCGTCATCGATCCCAGCAGCGGCCTGGATCAAATCACCGACATCCACGTTGAAGCCTGCAAGATCGTCGCCCTCGGCGCCGCACCGGCCGGTTTCAGCGCAGTAGAAACCATCGATGCCCAAGGACTGGTCGCCGCGCCTGGCCTGGTCGACCTCAATGTCGCCCTGCGCGAGCCGGGCTACAGCCGCAAAGGCTCGATCGTCAGCGAAACCCGCGCCGCCGCTGCCGGTGGCGTGACCAGCCTGTGCTGCCCACCGAAGACCAGACCGGTGCTCGACACCTCGGCCGTCGCCGAACTGATCCTCGACCGCGCCCGCGAGGCCGGCAACACCAAGGTGTTTCCGATCGGCGCCCTGAGCAAAGGCCTCGACGGCGAGCAATTGGCCGAACTGGTCGCCCTGCGCGACGCCGGTTGCGTGGCGTTCGGCAACGGTCTGGAAAGCTTTCGCAACAGCCGCACCCTGTGCCGGGCGCTGGAATATGCGGCGACTTTCGACCTGACGGTGATCTTCAACTCGCAGGATCACGATCTGGCCGAGGGCGGTCTGGCCCACGAAGGCGCGGTCGCCAGTTTCCTTGGCCTGCCGGGCATCCCGGAAACCGCCGAAACCGTGGCGCTGGCTCGCGATCTGCTGCTGGTCGAGCAGACCGGCGTGCGTGCGCATTTCAGCCAGTTGACCAGTGCGCGCGGTGTGGCGCTGATTGCCCAGGCCCAGGCCCGTGGCTTGAAGGTAACGGCGGATGTTGCGCTGTATCAGCTGATCCTGACTGACGAAGCGCTGATCGACTTCAACAGCCTCTACCACGTGCAACCGCCGCTGCGCACCCGCGCCGATCGCGATGGCCTGCGTGAGGCAGTGAAGTCCGGGGTGGTCTCGGCCATTTCCAGCCATCACCAGCCCCACGAGCGCGACGCCAAACTGGCCCCGTTCGGCGCCACCGAGCCGGGCATCAGCAGTGTTGAGTTGCTGCTGCCGCTGGCGATGACGCTGGTTGAGGATGGTTTGCTCGACTTGCCGACGCTATTGGCTCGGTTGAGCGCAGGCCCGGCCGAAGCCCTGCGCCTGCCGGCGGGCAAACTGGCGGTGGGCGGTGCGGCGGATATCGTGCTGTTCGATCCGAAGTCATCGACGGTGGCCGGTGAACACTGGCTGTCGAAGGGCGAGAACTGCCCGTTCATCGGGCACAGTCTGCCGGGGGTCGTTCGCTATACGCTGGTGGATGGGCGGATTACTCACCAGGCCTAAAAAGCAAAAGATCGCAGCCTGCGGCAGCTCCTACTTTGGAATGCATTTCCCTGTAGGAGCTGCCGCAGGCTGCGATCTTTTGATCTGGCAAAAACTTACTGGAAGGCGCCGCGATTCTGCGCGTTGCGCACCGACACCTGATCGTTCAGCGTCCAGAAGTCATACAGCACGCCAATAAAGAACAACCCGCCGGTCAGCAGATACAGCAAGCCGCTGATCCATTTGCCCTGATACATCCGGTGCACGCCGAACACACCGAGGAAGGTCAGCAGGATCCACGCGACGTTGTACTCGATCGGCCCGGCAGCAAAGCGCAAATCCGCTTCGCGATCCATCGCCGGGATCAGAAACAGGTCGATCAGCCAGCCAATCCCCAGCAAACCGAAGGTGAAAAACCAGATCGTCCCGGTCACCGGTTTGCCGTAATAAAAGCGGTGCGCTCCCGTGAATCCGAAAATCCACAGCAGGTAGCCGATGACTTTGCTGTGAGTGTCTTTTTCTTTCACGCGGGGTAGCTGATAGCTGTTCATTAAGACCTCATTGCACTCGATAGATAAATATTCTTCATTTCTTTGTGACTTTTTTACAGGTGGCCGACGTATGGCAAATGTTACCGTTGCTAGCGCGAAACCCTTGTAGAACCTGACTTCTGTCGGACAATTGCGTACTTTTTGAGCGTTTTTGGTTCCGTAGCCAGCCGAATGAATCGATGAACGGCCTCGGAACGGCAAAAAAAGCTGTTATAAAGTTGCGCGCTATCACTTATGAGCCACGCCTAATGCGACCATTTTTCAAGACATGGCTGACTATTTGCCTATTAATGCCACTGGCCGCCCACGCCACCAATCGTGAGCAACGTCTTCCCAACGTCAACGGCTTCACCCCTAAATCCCATGCTTCGGCTCCATCGAGCAAAAGCAGCAAGAGCAAGACCACCACGCTGAGCAGCAAGAGCCGCAGCAAGCTGGTGCCACCGATGGCGAGCAAGGAAAGCAGCAATGTGCTGAGCCGTGCGGTAAACGTCCTCGGTACACCTTATCGTTGGGGCGGCAGCAGCCCAAGTAAAGGCTTCGATTGCAGCGGTCTGGTGAAATACGCGTTCAACGACGCTACTTTCGACCTGCCACGCACCTCCAATGCCATGGCCAGCGGTCACGGCGAGAAAGTCGAGCGCAAGGATCTGAAGCCGGGCGATCTGATTTTCTTCAACATCAAGAGCCGTCGGGTCAACCACGTTGCCATTTACCTGGGCAACGACCGCTTCATCCACGCCCCGCGCCGTGGCAAAGCGGTGAGCATCGACACGCTGAACAAGCCGTACTGGGAAAAGCATTACGTCGTCGCCAAGCGCGTGTTGCCGAAAGAACAACAGCAACTGCGCGTAGTCCAGCGCTGAGCTGTTTGATCTCCTGAATCAGCTTCAGCAGTACCAGCCTTTTCGCGAGCAGGCTCGCTCCCACAGAAGAATGCATTCCAGCTGAAGGAATGCGGTTTGATGTGGGAGCGAGCCTGCTCGCGAAGGGGCCGGCAGCCGCACCAGCGACCCTCAGAAATTATCAGGCGTACGCGCCTTCTCCCGCGCATGCTCGCGGCTGATCAGGCCCTTGGTCACCAGATCCTTCAGGCACATATCGAGTGTCTGCATCCCCAACGACCCACCGGTCTGAATCGCCGAATACATCTGCGCCACCTTGTCCTCGCGGATCAGGTTACGAATCGCCGATGTCCCGAGCATGATTTCATGCGCCGCCACCCGCCCGCCGCCGATCTTCTTGATCAAAGTCTGCGACACCACCGCCAGCAACGACTCCGACAGCATCGAACGGACCATCGACTTCTCGTCGCCGGGGAACACGTCGACCACGCGGTCGATGGTCTTCGCCGCCGAGGTCGTGTGCAGGGTGCCGAACACCAGATGCCCGGTCTCGGCGGCGGTCAGCGCCAGGCGAATGGTTTCCAGATCACGCATTTCGCCGACCAGAATCACGTCCGGGTCTTCACGCAAGGCCGAACGCAGTGCGGTGGCGAAGCTGCGCGTATCGCGATGGACTTCGCGCTGATTGATCAGGCATTTGCGCGATTCATGGACGAACTCGATGGGGTCCTCAATGGTGAGGATGTGGTGATGGCGATGGGTGTTGAGGTAATCGATCATCGCCGCCAGCGTGGTCGATTTGCCGGAGCCGGTCGGCCCGGTGACCAGCACCAGCCCGCGCGGCGCGTCCGTGATCTTGCGGAAAACATCGCCCATGGCGAGGTCTTCCATGCTCAGCACTTTCGACGGAATAGTGCGGAACACGGCGCCGGCGCCACGGTTCTGGTTGAATGCGTTGACCCGAAAGCGCGCCACGCCGGGTACATCGAAGGAAAAATCCGTTTCCAGATTTTTCTCGAATTCGATGCGCTGGGTGTCGTTCATGATGTCGTAGATCAGATCGTGCACTTGCTTGTGATCCAGCGCCGGCAGATTGATCCGTCGCACGTCGCCATCGACACGGATCATCGGCGGCAGGCCGGCCGACAGGTGCAGGTCGGAAGCGCCCTGTTTGGCGCTGAAGGCCAGCAGTTCAGTGATATCCATAGCGTCCCTCAATTCCAGTAGAATGCCGCGAACCTACAGACCGCCGGCGCCTCTTGATGTCCACGATAGCAGACAACATCCTTCAGGTTAGTTCGCGCATCCAGGCAGCGGCGAAAGCTGCGCACCGCGACGAAAACAGTATCCATTTGCTCGCCGTGAGCAAGACCAAACCCGCCCAGGCCCTGCGTGAAGCCTATGCCGCCGGCCTGCGCGACTTCGGCGAGAACTACTTGCAGGAAGCCTTGGGCAAACAGCTGGAGCTGGCCGACCTGCCCTTGATCTGGCACTTCATAGGCCCCATTCAATCGAACAAGACTCGCGCGATTGCCGAGCATTTCGACTGGGTGCACTCCGTGGATCGTCTGAAAATTGCCCAACGCCTGTCCGAGCAGCGCCCGGCCGAACTGCCGCCCCTGAACATCTGCATTCAGGTCAATGTCAGCGGCGAGGCGAGCAAATCCGGTTGCACCCCGGCCGATCTGCCGGCGCTGGCCGAGGCCATCAGCGCCCTGCCCCGGCTGAAATTGCGCGGACTGATGGCGATTCCCGAGCCGACCGAAGAGCGCGCTGAACAGGACGCTGCCTTCGCCGCCGTGCAGACATTGCAGGCGAGCCTCGCTCTGCCGCTCGACACATTGTCCATGGGCATGAGCCACGACCTCGAGTCGGCCATTGCCCAAGGCGCCACTTGGGTGCGGATCGGTACCGCGCTGTTTGGCGCCAGAGATTACTCCCAGTCTTGAACGTTTCCAGATAAGGACCACACATGAGCAACACACGTATTGCGTTTATCGGTGCGGGCAACATGGCGGCCAGTCTGATTGGCGGCTTGCGCGCCAAAGGTCTGGAAGCGGCGCAGATCCGCGCCAGCGATCCGGGCGAAGACACCCGTGCCAAGGTCAGCGCCGAACACGGCATCGAAACCTTCGCTGACAACGCCCAGGCCATCGACGGCGTCGATGTCATCGTGCTGGCGGTCAAGCCACAGGCGATGAAAGCCGTGTGCGAGGCGATTCGCCCAAGCCTGAAACCGAATCAACTGGTGGTGTCGATCGCCGCCGGCATTACCTGCGCGAGCATGACCGCGTGGCTCGGCGAACAGCCGATCGTGCGCTGCATGCCGAACACCCCGGCGCTGCTGCGTCAGGGTGTCAGCGGTTTGTACGCGACCAGCGAAGTAACCGCCGAGCAGCGTCAGCAAGCCGAAGAGCTGCTGTCCGCCGTCGGCATCGCCCTGTGGCTGGAAGAAGAACAGCAACTGGACGCAGTCACCGCAGTGTCCGGCTCCGGCCCGGCGTACTTCTTCCTGCTGATCGAAGCGATGACCGCCGCCGGCGTCAAACTTGGCCTGCCAAAAGAGATCGCTGAGCAACTGACCGTGCAGACTGCTCTGGGCGCCGCGCACATGGCGGTATCCAGCGATGTCGACGCCGCCGAACTGCGTCGCCGCGTGACCTCGCCGAATGGCACCACGGAAGCTGCGATCAAATCATTCCAGGCTGGCGGCTTCGAAGCGCTGGTTGAAACCGCACTCGGCGCCGCCGCGCACCGCTCGGCCGAAATGGCCGAACAACTGGGCAAATAAAGGAGCCTTACATGATCGGATTGAACACCGCAGCGGTTTACGTGCTGCAAACCCTCGGCAGCCTGTACCTGCTGATCGTGCTGCTGCGCTTCGTCCTGCAACTGGTGCGGGCGAACTTCTACAACCCGCTGTGCCAGTTCGTGGTCAAGGCCACTCAGCCGCTGCTCAAGCCTTTGCGCCGGATCATCCCGAGCCTGTTCGGCCTCGACATGTCGTCGCTGGTGCTGGCGATTCTGGTGCAACTGCTGCTGATGGCGCTGACCCTGCTGCTGACCTACGGCACCACTGGCAATCCGCTGCAACTGTTGATCTGGTCGCTGATCGGCGTCACTGCACTGTTCCTGAAGATCTTCTTCTTCGCTCTGATCATCAGCGTGATTCTGTCGTGGGTCGCACCGGGCAGCCACAATCCGGGTGCTGAACTGGTCAACCAGATCTGCGAGCCGGCGCTGGCACCGTTCCGCCGCTTCTTGCCGAACCTTGGTGGCCTGGACCTGTCGCCGATCTTCGCTTTCCTTGCGCTGAAATTGATCGACATGCTGGTGATCAACAATCTGGCGGCGATGACGATGATGCCGGAGATTCTGCGTTTGCTGATGTAAGCCAGTGCGTTCGGTCTGACTGACCGAGTCGCCTTTTTCGCGAGCAGGCTCGCTCCCACATTGGAATGCATTTCAACTGTGGGAGCGAGCCTGCTCGCGAATGGCTGCACCTCGATCCGAAGCGAAAACGCCGGACCTGATCGTTGCTTGCCGCTAACCCCCACGGTCTTTAGACTTACGCCTCATTTCAACGAGAGCAGGGTCGATGCCAACTGCCTTTCCCGCCGATTCTGTTGGTCTGGTAACGCCGCAAACCGCGCATTTCAGCGAACCGCTGGCGCTGGCTTGTGGCCGTTCGCTGGCCGCTTATGACCTGATTTATGAAACCTACGGCACGCTGAACGCCCAGGCGAGCAACGCCGTGCTGATCTGCCACGCGCTGTCCGGTCATCATCACGCCGCTGGTTATCACAGCGTCGACGACCGCAAGCCCGGTTGGTGGGACAGCTGCATCGGCCCCGGCAAGCCGATCGACACCAACAAGTTCTTTGTGGTCAGCCTGAACAACCTCGGCGGCTGCAACGGCTCCACCGGCCCGAGCAGTATCAACCCGGAGACCGGCAAGCCGTTCGGCGCCGACTTCCCGGTGCTCACCGTGGAAGACTGGGTGCACAGCCAGGCGCGCCTTGCTGACCTGCTCGGCATCGGCCAGTGGGCGGCGGTGATCGGCGGCAGCCTCGGCGGCATGCAGGCGTTGCAGTGGACCATCACCTACCCCGATCGCGTGCGGCACTGCCTGGCCATCGCCTCGGCACCAAAACTGTCGGCGCAGAACATCGCCTTCAACGAAGTCGCGCGCCAGGCGATCCTCACCGATCCGGAATTCCACGGCGGCTCGTTCCAGGAAGCCGGCGTGATCCCCAAGCGCGGGCTGATGCTCGCGCGCATGGTCGGCCACATTACCTATCTGTCCGACGACTCCATGGGCGAGAAATTCGGCCGTGGCCTGAAGAGCGAAAAGCTCAACTACGACTTCCACAGCGTCGAGTTCCAGGTCGAAAGCTACCTGCGTTACCAGGGCGAAGAATTCTCCGGGCGCTTTGATGCCAACACCTATCTGTTGATGACCAAAGCGCTGGATTACTTCGATCCGGCGGCGAACTTCGACGATGATCTGGCGAAAACCTTCGAAAACGCAACGGCCAAGTTCTGCGTGATGTCATTCACCACCGACTGGCGCTTCTCCCCTGCACGCTCGCGCGAGCTCGTGGATGCGTTGATGGCCGCGCGCAAGGACGTCAGTTATCTGGAAATCGACGCGCCCCAGGGCCACGACGCCTTCCTGATTCCGATCCCGCGTTATTTGCAGGCGTTCGGCAATTACATGAACCGCATTTCGTTGTGAGAAAGCCATGAGAGCTGATCTGGAAATCATCCAGGAATGGATCCCCGCCGGAAGCCGCGTCCTCGACCTGGGTTGCGGTGACGGCGAGCTGCTGACCTGGCTGCGCGACAACAAGAACGTCACCGGTTATGGCCTGGAAAACGACGCCGACAACATCGCCGAGTGCGTGGCCAAGGGCATCAACGTCATCGAGCAGGATCTGGACAAAGGCCTGGGCAATTTTGCCAGCAACAGTTTCGACATCGTCGTCATGACCCAGGCCCTGCAAGCGGTGCATTACCCGGACAAGATCCTCGACGAAATGCTCCGGGTCGGTCGCCAGTGCATCATTACCTTCCCCAACTTCGGCCACTGGCGCTGCCGCTGGTATCTGGCGAGCAAGGGCCGCATGCCGGTCTCGGAATTTCTGCCTTACACCTGGTACAACACGCCGAACATTCACTTCTGCACCTTCGAGGACTTCGAAGAGTTGTGCCGCGAACGTGACGCCAAGGTCATTGATCGGCTTGCCGTGGATCAACAGCACCGCCACGGGTGGGCCAGTAAGCTATGGCCTAATCTGTTAGGTGAAATCGGTATCTACCGCGTCAGCAGTCCGCAGTTGGCGGACGCCCGAGTCGCGGTCTGAGCCAGGGCATTTGAAGGAGCACGAACATGAGCCGTCTAGCGTTGCTGTTATTCACCGCCTGCCTGAGCGCCAGCACCATGGCGGCGGACGTCATCAAAGGTGAGCGCAAGGAAACCTTCGGCGACATTACGGTGCACTACAACACCTTCAACTCGACGTTCCTGCAACCGGACATCGCCAAGGCCGCCGAGCTGATCCGCAGCAAGAACCAGGGCGTGATCAATGTTTCGGTGGTCAAGGACGGCAAACCGGTGATCGCCAGCGTCACCGGCACGGTCAAGGACCTGACCAGCAACAGCGTGCCGCTGAACTTTCGCCAGGTCACCGAACAGGGCGCGATCTACTACATCGCCCAGTACCCGGTGCCGCAGCAGGAAACCCGCACCTTTGAAATCAAGGTGCAGAACGGCGACAAGATCAACACCATCAACTTCAACCAAGAACTCTTTCCCGGCGAATGATGAACATCAAGCAGCTCGTACTGGCCAGCCATAACGCCGGCAAACTCAAAGAACTTCAGGCCATGCTCGGCGACTCGGTGCAACTGCGCTCGATTGGCGAGTGGAGCAAGGTCGAGCCGGAAGAAACCGGCCTGTCGTTCGTCGAGAACGCGATCCTCAAGGCCCGCAACGCCGCGCGTATTTCCGGGCTGCCGGCGCTGGCCGACGATTCCGGGCTGGCAGTGGACTTCCTCGGCGGCGCACCGGGCATCTACTCGGCGCGTTATGCCGACGGTCAGGGCGATGCGGCAAACAACGCCAAACTGCTCGATGCGCTGAAGGACGTACCGCAAGCCGAGCGCGGCGCGCAGTTCGTCTGCGTATTGGCACTGGTGCGCCACGCCGATGATCCGCTGCCGATTCTCTGCGAAGGCCTGTGGCACGGGCGCATTCTGACCGCTGCCAGCGGCGAACACGGCTTCGGTTATGACCCACTGTTCTGGGTGCCGGAGCGCGACTGCTCCAGCGCCGAACTGAGCCCGGCCGACAAGAACCAGATCAGCCACCGCGCCCGTGCAATGGATCTGCTGCGCCAGCGTCTGGGCTTGAAATGACCACTGATTCTTCCGCGTCGTCGCTGATTATCGGCGGCGCCGCGTCCTCGCCTCGGGCGCCGCTGCCAACTCTGCCGCCCCTGGCGCTGTACATCCACATTCCGTGGTGTGTGCGCAAATGCCCGTATTGCGATTTCAACTCGCACACCGCCAGCCCGGTGCTGCCGGAGCAGGAATACGTCGACGCGCTGCTGGCCGATCTCGATCAGGATCTGCATGCGGTGTATGGCCGTGAGCTGACTTCGATTTTCTTCGGTGGCGGGACGCCCAGCCTGTTCAGCGCCGAAGCCCTCGGGCGTTTGTTGAAGGGCGTCGAACAACGCATCCCGTTCGCTGCCGACATCGAAATCACCCTTGAGGCCAATCCGGGCACCTTCGAGCAAGAGAAGTTTGTCGCCTATCGCAAGCTGGGGATCAATCGGCTGTCGATCGGTATCCAGAGCTTTCAGCAGGAAAAGCTTGAGGCCCTCGGCCGCATCCACAACGGTGACGAAGCCGTGCGTGCGGCGGGCATGGCGCGGCAGGCCGGGTTCGATAACTTCAACCTGGACTTGATGCACGGTTTGCCCGATCAGTCGCTGGACGATGCCTTGAGCGATCTGCGTCAGGCCATTGCGCTGCAGCCGACGCACATTTCCTGGTATCAGCTGACGCTAGAGCCGAACACGGTGTTCTGGAATCAGCCGCCAGTGCTGCCGGAAGACGACACGCTGTGGGACATTCAGGAAGCCGGTCAGGCGCTGCTGGCCGAGCACGGTTACGCGCAATACGAAGTGTCGGCGTATGCCCAGGCCGGTCGACCGGCGCGGCATAACCTTAATTACTGGAGCTTCGGCGACTTCATCGGCATCGGCGCCGGTGCCCATGGCAAGTTGAGCCACCCGGACGGGCGCATCGTGCGCACATGGAAAACCCGCCTGCCGAAGGATTATCTGAACCCGGCGAAAAGCTTTCAGGCCGGCGAGAAATCGCTGAGCAATGACGAGATGCCGTTCGAGTTCCTGATGAACGCCCTGCGCCTGACTGCCGGGGTCGAATCGCGCCTGTATCCGGAGCGCACCGGCCTGTCGCTGGACACCCTCGCCGAAGGCCGGCGCGAAGCCGAACAAAGCGGCCTGTTGCAGGTCGAACCGTCACGCCTGGCGGCGACCGAACGCGGCCAACTGTTCCTCAACGATTTGCTGCAACAATTTCTGAACTGACTTCAGCTCAAAGGGAAAACGCATGGATTTGATACTCGACCTGCTGGCCACCGTCTCCCGCTGGAGCCGCAGCAATCTCTCGGAAATCGCTTTGGCGCTGGTCGGTTGCCTGCTGGTGCTGTTTGGCGCTGACTTCAAAGGCTGGGTCGAGCAACGCCTGGGCAGCATCGCCGGCGCCCTGCGCGTGCCCCTGATAGCCCTGCTCTGCCTGATCGGCAGCGGCGCCGCGCTGATCTACGCCACGCCGTGGGTGATCAAAGGCCTGAGCCAGTTCAACAACTACAGCCTGGCGCCGGTGCTGCTGGTGGTACTGGTGTTGATCGGCGTCGTCGCCGACCGCCGCTGACCCCGCAAACACCCCAAAACAAAATGTGGGAGCGAGCCTGCTCGCGAAGGCGTCTTGACATCCAACATCATCGTTGATCGTCAGACCGCTTTCGCGAGCAGGCTCGCTCCCACAGTTGATCGCAATGAAAGGGAAGTTCATGAGTAAAAAACTACTGGATGAGACGAGCAAATTTCTTAGCTTCGTGTTGCGTCACGAGCCTCAGGCGATCGGACTGAATCTGAATTCGGAAGGCTGGGCAAATATCGAAGCACTGATCAGCGGCGCGGCGCGTGATGGCAGGCATTTAAGTCGTGAGCTGATTGAAAACGTCGTGACCAGCAGTGACAAGAAGCGTTTTACGATTTCCGCTGATGGCCACTGTATACGCGCTGTTCAAGGCCACTCGACGAAAAGCGTTGATCTGCAATTCGAACAGAAACAGCCACCGCAAACGCTTTACCACGGAACAGCGACGCGTTTTCTCGACTCGATCCACGAACAAGGCTTGATTCCAGGACAACGCCATCAGGTGCATCTGTCCGACGAGATCGCCACCGCGTCGGCCGTGGGTCAACGCTACGGAACGCCAGTCGTTCTGAAGGTTGCCGCGAAGCAGATGGAAGAACAGGGCTTCAAGTTCTATCAGGCCGAAAATGGCGTCTGGTTGACAGAGCAGGTGCCCGCTCGATTTCTTGCCCCCCTGTAATCTCCTCATACACAAAACAATTGTGGGAGCGAGCCTGCTCGCGAAGGCGTCTTGACATCCAACATCATCGTTGATTGTCAGACCGCTTTCGCGAGCAGGCTCGCTCCCACAGTTTTTATTGCGTGATGCTTAAGCGATCTTTTCGAACTTCAGATCCCACACGCCATGGCCAAGTCGTTCGCCACGGCGTTCGAACTTGGTGATCGGGCGTTCGGCCGGGCGTGGGACGCATTTGCCGTCTTCGGCAAGGTTGCGGTAGCCCGGGGCGACGTTCATCACTTCCAGCATGTACTCAGCGTACGGCTCCCAGTCGGTGGCCATGTGCAGAATGCCGCCAACCTTCAACTTGCTGCGCACCAGTTCGGCGAACGAGGCCTGGACGATGCGGCGCTTGTGGTGGCGGCTCTTGTGCCACGGATCCGGGAAAAACAGCATCAGGCGATCGAGACTGTTGTCGGCGATGCAGCGGTTGAGCACTTCGATCGCGTCGCAATCGTAGACCCGCAGGTTGGTCAGCCCTTGGGTCAGCACGCCATTGAGCAGCGCGCCGACACCCGGACGGTGTACTTCAACACCGATGAAATCCTGCTCTGGAGCAGCAGCGGCCATTTCCAGCAGCGAGTGGCCCATGCCGAAACCGATTTCCAGCGAGCGCGGCGCCGAGCGGCCGAACACCTGGTCGTAATCGACCGGCGCATCGGCCAGCGGCAGCACGTACAGCGGCGCGCCCTGGTCCAGGCCGCGTTGCTGGCCTTCGGTCATGCGCCCGGCGCGCATCACGAAGCTCTTGATGCGGCGGTGTTGGCGCTCGTCGCCTTCGTCCGGCTGGACAGGCGTGTCGTTCGATTCAGTCATCAATGGCTCTTACTTGATCAGACCATCCAGCGGCGAAGAGGCGCTGGCATAGAGTTTTTTCGGCATGCGGCCGGCGAGGTACGCCAGGCGACCGGCGACGATGGCGTGCTGCATGGCTTGCGCCATCATGACCGGTTGCTGGGCGTGGGCGATGGCCGAGTTCATCAGTACAGCGTCGCAACCCAGTTCCATGGCGATGGTCGCGTCGGAAGCGGTACCGACGCCAGCATCCACCAGCACCGGGATCCTGGCTTCTTCGAGGATGATCTGCAGGTTGTACGGATTGCAGATACCCAGACCGGAGCCGATCAGACCGGCCAGCGGCATCACCGCGATGCAGCCGATTTCCGCCAACTGGCGAGCGATAATCGGGTCATCGCTGGTGTAGACCATCACGTCGAAGCCTTCCTTGACCAGGGTTTCGGCGGCCTTGAGGGTTTCGATCACGTTGGGGAACAGGGTTTTCTGGTCGGCCAGCACTTCCAGCTTCACCAGATTGTGGCCGTCGAGCAGTTCACGCGCCAGGCGGCAGGTGCGCACGGCTTCGATGGCGTCGTAGCAACCGGCGGTGTTCGGCAGGAAGGTGTAGCGATCCGGCGACAGCACTTCGAGCAGGTTCGGCTCGCCTTCGATCTGGCCCAGGTTGGTGCGGCGCACGGCGAAGGTGACGATTTCGGCACCCGAGGCTTCGATGGCCTGGCGGGTTTCTTCCATGTCACGGTACTTGCCGGTACCGACCAGCAAACGCGACTGGTAAGTACGACCGGCCAGCACAAAAGGCTTGTCGCTACGAACGATGCTCATGGGGAATCCTCTTTAAGGGTGAGGGTCTTGCAGAATTCTGTGCCCTTGCGGGCCGGGACAATCAGCCGCCGCCGATGGCGTGGACCACTTCGACGTTGTCGCCGTCGTTCAACGTGGTGTCGGCATGCTGGCTGCGCGGGACGATGTCCAGATTGAGCTCGACCGCCACCCGACGTCCGGCCAGATCCAGACGGGTGATCAGGCCCGCAACGGTTTCACCGTCGGGCAGTTCAAAGGACTCACCGTTCAACTGAATGCGCATGCACAACGCCGCCATCATTTTTAGGGGCTGGCATTCTAGCCCGATCATGACCTAAAGGTCAGTACCAAGCGTCAAGCGGTTAGCTGCAAGCGCCAAGCGGCTAGCCCCAGACATAACCAACCTATGAGAAACGCCAGGCCTCCGAACGGCGTGATGATACCGAGCTTGCTGATGCCGGTGGTGGTCAGCAGATACAGGCTGCCGGAGAACAACACAATGCCGACGGTGAAGGACACGCCGGCCCAAGTGACCAGCCGCCCTGGAATCTGCGTGGCCAGCAGCGCAACGCCGAACAGTGCGAGCGTGTGCACCAGTTGGTAGGTGACGCCAGTGTGGAAGATCGTCAGGTATTCCGGCGTCAGACGGTTTTTCAGGCCGTGGGCGGCAAACGCGCCCAGCGCAACACCGGTGAATCCGAAAAAAGCAGCCAGCATCAAAAAGCCACGCAGCATGGGGAACTCCAGTCAGACGCCATCGGCAGGGTCTGTATAATGGCCCGCTCCACGGGTTCGGCCAAGCCATCTCTATGCTGCGTTCAATTTTCCGTCGTCTCACGAAGGCTCTGCTCTGGTTCGCCGGCGGCAGTGTCTTGCTGGTGCTGGTGTTTCGCTTCGTGCCACCGCCGGGCACGGCGCTGATGGTCGAGCGCAAGGTCGAATCCTGGGTCGACGGCGAGCCGATTGACCTGCAGCGCACCTGGAAACCGTGGAACGAGATCTCCGATGACCTGAAAGTGGCGGTAATTGCTGGCGAAGACCAGAAATTCCCCGAGCACTGGGGCTTCGATCTGCGCGCGATTCAGGCTGCTCTGGCCCACAACGAACTGGGCGGTTCGATTCGCGGTGCCAGCACCTTGAGCCAACAGGTGTCGAAAAACCTCTTTCTGTGGTCGGGCCGCAGTTATCTGCGCAAAGGCCTGGAAGCGTGGTTTACCGCGCTGATCGAGGTGTTCTGGCCCAAGCAGCGAATTCTCGAGGTGTACCTGAACAGCGTCGAGTGGGATGACGGCGTGTTTGGCGCTGAAGCGGCGGCTCGCCATCACTTTGGTGTGAGCGCGAAGTCGTTGTCGCGCCAGCAGGCGAGTTATCTGGCTGCCGTACTGCCCAATCCACGGGTGTGGAGCGCCAGCCATCCGACTGGTTATGTATCGCGCCGGGCTGGGTGGATTCGGCAGCAGATGAGTCAGTTGGGCGGGGACAGTTACTTGCTCGGGCTGAACGATTCGCGGCGGGCGCCTTGGGCTGAATAACACCGAAATTCCAATGTGGGAGCGAGCCTGCTCGCGAAAGCGGTGTGTCAGCTTGCATTGATGGCACTGATAAACCGCTTTCGCGAGCGGGCTCGCTCCCACAGGGATTTGTGTTGAAACAGAAATGAAAACGCCCCGATCATCGCTGATCGGGGCGTTTTTTATTGCGGATTCGCCAGTTAAGCGGCGATCGACAACTTGAGCTTGTTCATCGCGCTCTTTTCGAGCTGACGGATTCGCTCGGCCGACACGTTGTACTTCTGCGCCAGATCGTGCAGCGTGGCTTTCTCTTCCGCCAGCCAGCGCTGGTAGAGGATGTCACGGCTGCGCTCGTCCAGCACTTCCAGTGCTTCGTGCAGGTTGGTGTTGGAGTTGTCGCTCCAGTCGGCATCTTCCAGTTGACGCGCCGGGTCGTACCGGTGGTCTTCCAGGTAGTTGGCCGGAGACTGGAAAGCACTGTCGTCGTCGGCTTCGGCAGCCGGGTCGAAGGCCATGTCGTGACCGGTCAGACGACTTTCCATCTCGCGCACTTCACGTGGTTCGACGCCAAGGCTTTCCGCCACACGGTGGACTTCCTCGTTATTCAGCCACGCCAGGCGCTTCTTCTGGCTGCGCAGGTTGAAGAACAGCTTGCGCTGGGCCTTGGTGGTCGCGACTTTCACAATGCGCCAGTTGCGCAGGATGAACTCGTGAATTTCCGCCTTGATCCAGTGCACGGCGAACGACACCAGACGCACGCCCATTTCCGGGTTGAAGCGCTTGACGGCCTTCATCAGGCCGACGTTACCTTCCTGGATCAGGTCAGCCTGAGCCAGACCGTAGCCGGAATAGCTACGGGCAATGTGTACGACAAAACGCAGGTGGGCGAGCACCATCTGCCGAGCCGCCCCCAAATCCTGCTCATAGTAGAGACTCTCGGCCAGTTCACGCTCCTGCTCCGGCGTCAGCAATGGAATGCTGTTGACGGTGTGCACATAGGCTTCCAGGTTCGCACCCGGAACCAGCGCATACGCAGGTTGCAAAGAATTGGTCATACGAAAAAACCTCCCACTCACATACTCGTGCCTCTCGGCACTGCGAAAAATTGACCGGGAACTCAGGTACAAGTTCCCATAAAAACCGCAAGGTCAATCACGCGCAAAAAAGATTCTACTTCGGCGCCAGCTCCCTGAGATGACGTGCGACTGCAATCCATGCACCGATATAACCCAACAGCACCGCGCCAAGCAAGAGCGACAGACCGTCGGCCACTGGCACACCGGCCAGGGCGAAATCACTGCCGTACAAGCCGGCCAGTCCGACCACCGCATCGTTAAGCCAGTTCAGGCCGAACGCCAATACGCCCCAGGACAACAGCCCTGCACCGAAGCCATACAACGCGCCCATATACAGGAAAGGGCGGCGCACATAACTGTCAGTGCCGCCGACGAGTTTAATCACTTCTATCTCGGTGCGGCGGTTTTCAATATGAAGACGAATGGTATTGCCTATCACCAAAAGTAATGCAGACACCAAAAGCACCGTCAGACCGAAGACAAAGCGGTCGCCAAGCTTGAGGATGGCGGCCAGACGCTCGACCCAGACTAGATCAAGTTGCGCCTGTTGTACCTTCGGCAGCTCGGAAAGTTTTTGTCTTAATGCTTCGAGTGTCGGCTTGTCGACTTCGTTCGGTGTCACCAGCACCACACCCGGCAAAGGGTTGTCAGGCAGCTCACGCAGGGCTTCGCCCAGGCCGGATTGCTGCTGGAACTCTTCCAGCGCCTGATCGCGGCCGACATATTCGGCATCAGCGACGCCCGGCATGCCTTTGATCTGCTCACGCAGCGCTTCGCCTTGCTCCGGGCTGGCGTCGAGTTGCAGGTACAGGGAAATCTGCGCCGCGCGCTGCCAGGAACCGCCGAGACGTTCGACGTTATTGAGCAACAGCGAAAGCCCCATCGGCAGACTCAACGCCACGGCCATCACCATGCAGGTGAAGAAGCTGCCGATCGGCTGTTTGCCGAGACGGCGCAGGCTGTCGAGCAGGCTGGCGCGATGGCTTTCGATCCAGGCGCGAAACAGCGTGGCGAAGTCCGGGCCGTCATCATCGTCGTGCTTTTTCTTTTTCTGCGGTTGCGGATCGGCGGCCTTCGGGGCCACGCGCTCGGAAACCTTAGGACTGCGTGTCGCACTCATACCCCGGCCTCCCCGTCGCCGATCAGGCGGCCGCGTTGCAGGGTCAGCATGCGATGCCGCATGCGCGCGATCAGTGCCAGGTCGTGACTGGCGATCAGCACGCTGGTGCCCAGACGGTTGATGTCTTCGAACACGCCCATGATTTCGGCGGCCAGACGCGGGTCGAGGTTACCGGTCGGTTCGTCCGCCAGCAGCAAGGCCGGGCGATGGACGATGGCGCGGGCAATGCCGACGCGCTGTTGCTGACCGGTGGACAGATCGCCCGGGTACAGATCGGATTTGTCCGACAGCGCCACGCGCTCCAGCGCCGAATCGACGCGCTTGGCGATCTCGACCTTGGACAGGCCGAGGATCTGCAACGGCAAGGCGACGTTGTTGAACACCGTGCGATCGAACAGCAACTGGTGATTCTGGAACACCACGCCGATCTGCCGACGCAGAAATGGAATCTGCGCATTGCTGATAGTGCTCAGGTCTTGCCCGGCGAGCAGCAATTTGCCGCTGGTCGGCCGTTCCATTGCCAGCAACAGGCGCAACAGCGTGGATTTACCGGCACCGGAGTGGCCGGTGACAAACAAGAACTCGCCACGACGGACTCGAAAGCTCAGCTCATGCAAGCCGACGTGACCGTTCGGGTAGCGTTTACCGACCTGTTCGAAACGAATCATGAACGCTCCCGCTCGGCAAACAGTGCCTGGACAAAGGGTTCGGCTTCAAAGGTACGCAAATCGTCGATGCCTTCACCGACGCCGATGTAGCGGATCGGCAGGCCGAACTGCTTGGCCAGGGCGAAAATCACCCCGCCCTTGGCGGTGCCGTCGAGCTTGGTCAGCGCCAGGCCGGTCAGTTCGACGGTCTGGTTGAACTGCTTGGCCTGGTTGATCGCGTTCTGGCCAGTGCCGGCGTCGAGCACCAACAGCACTTCATGCGGCGCGTCGGCATCGAGCTTGCCGATCACCCGGCGAACCTTTTTCAGCTCTTCCATCAGGTTGTCTTTGGTGTGCAGGCGACCGGCGGTGTCAGCGATCAGCACATCGATGCCACGCGCCTTGGCCGCTTGCACGGCGTCGAAGATCACCGAAGCGGAATCGGCGCCGGTGTGCTGAGCGATCACCGGAATCTTGTTGCGCTCGCCCCAGACCTGCAATTGCTCTACCGCCGCAGCACGGAAGGTGTCACCAGCGGCGAGCATGACTTTCTTGCCTTCCAGTTGCAGCTTCTTCGCCAGTTTGCCGATGGTGGTGGTTTTGCCGGCGCCGTTGACGCCGACCACCAGAATCACGAACGGCTTGTTCTGCGAGGCGATTTTCAGCGGTTGTTCGACCGGTTTGAGCATTGCGGCCAGTTCGGCCTGCAGGGATTTGTACAGGGCGTCGGCGTCTGCCAGTTCCTTGCGTGCAACCTTCTGGGTCAGGCGCTGGATGATCTGCGTCGTAGCCTCGACACCGACGTCGGCGGTGAGCAGACGGGTTTCGAGGTCGTCGAGCAGGTCATCGTCGATGGTCTTGCGCCCGAGGAACAGGCTGGCCATGCCCTCGCCGATGCTGGCGCTGGTCTTCGACAGGCCTTGCTTGAGGCGGGCGAAGAAACCGGCTTTGGTTTCTTCGGTGCGCGGGGTTTCGACTGGCGCTTCTACAGGGACTTCGACCGGCACGACCGGAGCGACAACCGGCGCAGCGGCAATCGGTGCAGGCTCCGACGGCGGGACAACCGGGGCGGCGGGTTCAGAAATGACCGGCGCAGGCTCGACAACCGGTTCAGGCACAGGCTGCGCCGCAACCTCGGCAACCGGCGCAGGAATCACTGGCGTCACATGCGGCGCTGCTTCTTCAACCAGCGCGACCGGCTCTTCTGCCACCGGCAAGGTCAGCCACGGCTCGGCGGCGGGCGTCAGCGGCAACTCGGCAGCGGCCGGCGTTTCGGGCTCGGCCTCAACCTCCGGTTGCAGCACCGGCTCGGCGATCGGCAGCACAATCGGCGCCGGCTCTTCTTCTATTACAGGTGCAGGCGCAGGGGCCGGCTCAGGAATCGCGGGCGGCTGTTCGACGACGGGTTCCTGCGGTTTCTTCCGCAGCCATCCGAACAGGCTTTTCTTCTCGCCAGCCGCAGCTGGGCTCTTCTTGTCGTCGTTGGAACCAAACATGGAGGACGGCTATCTCACGGTAGCGACGCGCCAACAGGGCGCCCCGGCAAATAAATATTCGATGCAGAACAGACTGTGTTTCACCCAGCTTGTTCACGCGCAACATTTTGTCGAGGCACCGAAGGCACCTCAAGGATCGTATTAACGTTGATCTAAACCGGCAAAGATCGGCGAAAACGCGGAGTTTAGTGGGAAAAACACAGCTTTTCGCCGCGAACCTATACAGCCTTATCAAACCCTGAAGCCTGATAGGCGTGGCCGCCAGTAAAACGGATCAGTATCCTAGGGCGTGTCATTGATCATTACCAGTACCGCGTGGCCGCCTGAAAACGGGCCAGACAAGGCGCAGGCCGCAGGGAATGTGCTTTCCTTGCCAAGGACTGCAACGCAGTATGGCCCGTTTTCAGGCGCCACCCGGAGGGCCGGGCCTGATAGTGTGCAGGGCTGCGTTGCTCGGAGTTTATTTGGAACAACCAAACCACACTCCTCGCGCCTTGCCCTGCACACTATCAGGCGCCGGCGCGGTACTGGTAATGATCAATGACACGCCCTACCTCTCGCCCGCCGACGCTAAGACCAAGCGGGCAGCCCAACAGGTTGAAAAACGAATGAATGCTCTAGCCCGCCGCGCTGCTGGCCTGCTGCTCAGCGCAGTCTGCCTGCCCCTTTCGGCCTTGGCGGCCGACCCGCAACCGACCCATGAATTCACCCTCGACAACGGCCTCAAGGTCGTCGTGCGCGAAGACCATCGTGCGCCGGTGGTCGTTTCGCAGATCTGGTACAAGGTCGGCTCCAGCTACGAGACTCCGGGGCAGACCGGTCTGTCCCACGCGCTCGAGCACATGATGTTCAAGGGCAGCGAAAAAGTCGGTCCCGGCGAAGCTTCGCTGATCCTGCGCGACCTCGGCGCCGAAGAGAACGCGTTCACCAGCGACGACTTCACTGCTTATTACCAGGTGCTGGCCCGCGATCGCCTCGGCGTGGCCTTTGAGCTGGAAGCCGACCGCATGGCCAATCTGCGCCTGCCGGCCGACGAGTTCGCCAAGGAAATCGAAGTCATCAAGGAAGAGCGCCGCCTGCGCACCGATGACAAGCCGATGTCCAAGGCCTACGAGCGCTACAAGGCCATGGCCTACCCGGCCAGCGGTTATCACACGCCGACCATCGGCTGGATGGCTGACCTCGACCGTATGAAAGTCGAGGAACTGCGCCACTGGTACCAATCCTGGTACGCGCCGAACAACGCCACGCTGGTGGTGGTCGGTGACGTCACTCCGGACGAAGTGAAAACCCTCGCCCAGCGCTACTTCGGCCCGGTCGCCAAACGCGACGTGCCACCGGCGAAAAAACCGCTGGAACTGGCCGAGCCCGGCGAACGCCAGATCACCCTGCGCGTGCAGACCCAACTGCCGAGCCTGATGCTTGGCTTCAACGTGCCGAGCATTGCAACCGCTGAAGACAAACGCTCGGTCAACGCCTTGCGCCTGATCTCCGCGCTGCTCGACGGCGGCTACAGCGGGCGCATCCCGACCCAACTGGAGCGTGGCGAAGAGCTGGTCTCCGGCGGCTCGTCGGACTATGACGCCTACACCCGTGGTGACAGCCTGTTCACCCTGTCGGCCACGCCAAATACGCAGAAGAAAAAGACCATCGCCCAGGCCGAAGCCGGCTTGTGGAAACTGCTTGAGCAACTGAAAACCACCGCGCCGTCTGCCGAAGAGCTGGAACGCGTCCGCGCTCAAGTCATCGCCGGCCTGGTCTACGAGCGTGACTCGATCACCAGCCAGGCCACCGCGATCGGTCAACTGGAAACGGTCGGTCTGTCGTGGAAGCTGATGGACACCGAACTGGCCGATCTGGAAAGCGTGACCCCGCAAGACATCCAGAACGCCGCGAAAAAGTATTTCACCCGCGAACGTCTCAGCGTCGCCCACGTCCTGCCTTTGGAGACGACTCATGAGTGAGCGCAAAACCCCACGCCTGATGCTGCTTGGCCTGATTGCTGTCGCGGTGATCGGCTCGGCGGCTGTGTATCTGTCGCCCGGCGCTGACAGCCACGCCAGCGAAGCCCTGGATAACGCCAAAACCAGCCAGAAACTGCAATCGCTGGCCGAACTCGACGGCAAGGCCCCGGCCAGCCGCAAGCTCGATGTACAGACCTGGAACACCGCTGAAGGCGCCAAAGTGCTGTTCGTCGAAGCGCATGAGCTGCCGATGTTCGACATGCGCCTGATCTTCGCCGCTGGCAGCAGCCAGGACGGCAACGCGCCCGGCCTCGCGGTGCTTACCAACGCCATGCTCAACGAAGGCATCGCCGGCAAAGACGTCGGCGCTATCGCCCAGGGTTTTGAAGGCCTTGGGGCCGACTTCGGCAACGGTGCGTTCAAGGACATGGCGCTGGCCTCGTTGCGCAGCCTGAGCGCACCTGAGCAGCGTGAACCGGCGTTGAAGCTGTTCGCCGATGTGGTCGGCAAACCGACCTTCCCCGCCGATTCCTTCGCGCGCATCAAGAACCAGCTGCTCGCCGGTTTCGAATACCAGAAACAGAACCCCGGCAAACTCGCCAGCCTGGAGCTGATGAAGCGTCTGTACGGCGATCACCCGTACGCGCATTCCAGCGATGGCAATGCCCAAAGCGTGCCGAAGATCACCCTGGCGCAATTGCGCGAGTTTCATGCCAAGGCCTACGCCGCCGGCAATGCGGTGATTGCGCTGGTTGGTGATTTGTCGCGAGCCGAAGCCGAGGCGATCGCCAATCAGGTCTCCTCGGCCCTGCCGAAAGGCCCGGCACTGGCGAAAATCGCCGCACCTCAGGAACCGAAGGCCAGTGTCAACCACATCGAGTTTCCGTCGAAACAGACCAACCTGATGCTCGCGCAACTGGGCATCGATCGCGACGATCCGGATTACGCCGCGCTGTCGCTGGGCAACCAGATCCTCGGCGGCGGTGGTTTCGGAACGCGCCTGATGAGCGAAGTGCGCGAGAAGCGTGGCCTCACCTACGGCGTGTATTCGGCGTTCAGCCCGATGCAGGCCCGTGGCCCGTTCATGATCAACCTGCAGACCCGCGCCGAGATGAGCGAAGGCACCCTGAAGCTGGTGCAGGACGTGCTCGCCGACTACCTGAAAACCGGGCCGACACAGAAAGAACTCGACGATGCCAAGCGCGAACTGGCCGGCAGCTTCCCGCTGTCCACCGCGAGCAACGCCGACATCGTTGGCCAGCTCGGCGCGATGGGCTTCTATAATCTGCCACTGAGCTATCTCGACGATTTCATGCGGCAGTCGCAGAGCCTGACCGTAGAGCAGGTCCGCGATGCGCTGAACAAACACCTGAGCACGGAGAAAATGGTCATCGTCACCGCTGGCCCGACCGTGCCGCAAAAGCCGTTACCGGCCCCATCTGATAAACCTGCCGAGCAACCGCTCGGGGTTCCGGAGCATTAATGGCCACTCGAGCACCGAAAAAACCTGTGCAAAACGTGCACAACGGCGTGAACCAGCTGCGCATCATTGGCGGCCAGTGGCGCAGCCGCAAGCTGAGCTTCCCCGACGCACCGGGCCTGCGCCCGACCCCGGATCGCGTGCGTGAAACCCTGTTCAACTGGCTCGCGCCCTATGTCGAAGGGGCGAAAGTGCTCGACCCGTTCGCCGGCAGCGGCGCGCTGTTTCTCGAAGCGCTGTCCCGAGGCGCGGCCACGGCCCAGGCGCTGGACGCCAGCAACGTTGCAGTTTCCAGCCTGAAAGAGCACCTCGGCACCTTGCGTTGCAGCAACGGCCAGGTGCAAACCGCCGACGCGCTGCGCTACCTGGAAACCCAGGCCGCGACGCCGTTCGATCTGGTGTTCCTCGACCCGCCGTTCAACCAGAACCTGTTACCAGCGGTTTGTACTTTGCTGGAAGAGCGCCAATGGCTGGCGGCCGATTCGTGGATCTACACGGAAAGCGAAACAGCGCCATCGACGCTGGGCCTGCCGGGCAACTGGCGCCTGCATCGTGAACAGAAATCCGGTCGTGTGTATTACGCGTTGTGGCAGCGCAGCGCTTGAACCATCCGCACTGCGCTTTAGCGTGCGGTAGATAGTTACCGCACCCAGTGCCTCGCAGTCCGCCACAGTGGTTGCCGCAATCTGCGTTAACCACTGAGGATTTCGCGTATGGATACGCTCTGCAGCCGGATGCTGCTTTTTCTTGGCCTCGCGCCGTTCATGACGCTGGCCGCCACGCCCCCGCCGACTCATCAATTCACCCTGGAAAACGGTTTGCAGGTACTGGTGCGCGAGGATCACCGTGCGCCGCTGGTCACTTCGCATTTGTGGTTCAAGGTCGGCTCGGCAGACGAGGCGCCGGGGCAAGCCGGGCTATCGCACGTTCTTGAACACATGCTCTACAAAGGCAGCCGCAAGACCTGCGCCGGTGAGGCTTCGCGTCTTTTGGAATCCCTGGGTGCCGAAGAAAATGCCTTCACCGCCGAGGACGTCACCGGCTACTACCAGACCTTGTCGCCGCGCTATCTGGGCGTGGTTTTCGAGCTGATGGCCGACCTGATGACGACTGCTGATTTGCACGTCGACGACCTGAAAACCGAACTGGCAGTCATTCGCGAAGAGCGCCAGCTGCGCATCGACGACGATGTCGACGCCGCTGTGCTGGAACACTTCACCAGCCAGGCGCATGTCGCCAACAGCTATCGCACGCCAGTCATCGGCTGGATGCACGACCTGCAGCACGTGGACGCCGAGGAACTTCGCCATTGGTATCAAAGCCGTTACGCGCCGGGCAACGCCGTACTGGTGATCGTCGGCGATGTCACGCTCGCACACGTGCAGCCGCTGGCCGAGCGCTATTTTGGCGCGCTCGCAAATCGTCCCGTGCCGCGCCTGTTACGGCCCGTGGAGCTGAAAGTGCCGGGCGAGCGCAAACTGACCTTGCAGCGCAATGTCCCAGCAGAGCGGTTGCTGATGGCTTTCAATCTGCCCGGACTGGCCACGGCCAAAGACCTGCACACCGTGCACGCCCTGCGCCTGATCAACGCGATACTCGGCGGCGCACATGGCGCGCGCCTGCAAAAGAAACTGATTTTCACCGACCGCGTGCTCAATCGTGTCGACACTCACTACGACGAACGCACGCGCGGCGACAGCCTGCTGCTGTTGACTGCCGAGCTGGCCGATCCGCCGCTGACCGATCTTGAAGGTGCGCAAGCGCGGGTGTGGGAGCAGATCGAAACGTTGCGCACCACACCACCGTCGCCGGAAGAGCTCGAGCGGGCACGCACGCAACTGATCGCGCAGCAGGTGTATGCCCGCGATTCGATTCAGGAACAGGCGCGTCAGCTGGCCAGGTTCCAGGCCATCGGCTTGCCTTGGCGAATACTCGATGAAGATGCCGCTGCATTGGCGAAAGTGACGCCGCAACAGATCCGCGAAGTGGCCGCCACGTGGCTGATACCCGAGCGTCTCAGCGTTGCCCAAGTGCGCAAGGTGGACGTCCGATGAGCAGGTCCTCAAGGCGCACGGGGTTGGTCCTGATGTGGCTGTCGGCTGCGGCGGCTTGCGCTGATGGTCAGCCTGAACAAGCGCGGACATCGCGCCTGCAATCGCTCAGCGAAGTCCAGGCGCTGGAAATCAAGCCGCGCGCATTGCAGATCAGGGGCTGGAAAACCCTGACCGGCACCAAGGTGCTGTTCGTGCGCACGAGCGATCTGCCGATGTTCGATATTCACGTCAGCTTCGCCGCAGGCAGCGCCCGCGACGGTAGCCTGCCGGGCCTGGCTGCCACGACCTTTTCCATGCTCAATGAGGGTATCCCCGGCAAGGATTTGTCCGCCATCGTCGAAACCTTCGACGGGCTCGGCGCGCAATGGGAAATGGATATCGATCACGACCGCGCCGTGTTCTCCCTGCGCAGCCTCAGCGATCCGGCCAAGCGCCTACCGGCGATGGATCTGTTGACGCGAATATTCAGCGAGCCATCGCTCAGCGCCCAGCGCCTGCCGCCAGTGAAAGACGAACTGCGCGCCGCGCTCATCGCAGAGCAAGGCGATGCCGCGGGTCTGGCCTCGCAGAGCATCAAGGCACTGCTTGCGCCGGACAGCCCCTACAGCCTTCCGGTGTATGGCACGCAATGGGGCCTCAATGCCGTGACCCGGGCCGCCGTGGAGGATTTCCATCGCCGCTATTACGCTGCCCGACATGCACAAATCACCCTGGTCGGCGACCTCACTCTGGACCAGGCACAAGCGATCAGCCTGCAGATCAGCAATGCCCTGCCCAAGCCTCCTGACGCGCTGGTGTCTTCAGCAATGGCAACGCCCGGAAACGTCCAGTCCAGTCACCTGGAACTGAATCAACTGCAGACCCACATTGCCTTTGCCCAAATCAGCGTGCCGCGACGACATGCCGATCACACCGCCTTGTACGCCGCCAGTCAGATTCTCGCCGGAGGCAGCAACAGTCGGTTGATGAATGAACTGCGGCACAAGCGCGGACAGGTTTATGACGTGTATGGCGCCAGCGTCAATTGGGCTGGTGGCGCCGGGTTGCTGACCGTCACCTTGCAGACCGGTAGCTCCATGAGCGACAGCACCGTCGCTTTGGTGCGCTCGATGCTCAATGATTTTCTTCGGCAAGGGCCGACCGCCCCGGAACTCGAGCACCTCAAGCGCAGGCTGGCCAACAGAAATGTGCTCACCAGCGCCAGCAACCGGCACATTCTGGCCAGACTCGTGGAGATCAACCGCTACGACTTGCCGCTCGATCTGGATTACACAATGCAACAAGTGCAGAGGCTGACGGTGGACGACATCAAACTCGCTATGAACCGTCACTTGTCTGTTGATCGCTGGGTGTCGGTTACGGTCGGCCCCAGTGTCGAGCAACAGCCACTGCCTGGACCGGAGGTTGCGCCGATCGGTCAGGCTGAAGAGGACATGTGTCGCGCCGACCCGGGCTTTGTGGCAAGTTAGGCGCTTTCTTTGAGAAGCGACAGCCCGCCCTGTGCGCCGGTCGCTTTACGCAAGACCTGTCGAGATTTGCCGTGCAATCACCGTCCCCGCTTCCCGCCTCGCGTTTCGTTCCGGCCTTCGGCCTCGGCAATCCGCATCTGCAAACCCTGTGGGGTCCGCTGTGGCGCAAGACCGTGCACATCGAGCGCGAACGCGAACGCCTGTGGCTCGAGGACGGCGACTTCCTCGACCTCGACTGGCACGGCCCGCACAGTGCCGAGGCGCCGTTGGTACTGGTGCTGCACGGTTTGACCGGTTCTTCCAATTCGCCCTATGTGGCGGGCATCCAAAAGGCCTTGGCCGATCAGGGCTGGGCCAGCGTCGCGCTGAACTGGCGCGGTTGTTCCGGCGAGCCGAATCTGTTGCCGCGCAGCTACCACTCCGGCGCCAGCGAAGACCTTGCCGAAGCCATCCAGCACCTGCGCGCGAAACGACCGTTGGCGCCGTTGTACGCGGTCGGTTATTCGCTGGGCGGTAATGTGCTGCTCAAGCATCTCGGTGAAACCGGCAGCAACAGCGGTGTGCTCGGCGCGGTGGCGGTGTCGGTACCGTTCAGGCTCGACCAGTGCGCAGACCGGATTGGCCAGGGATTTTCGCGGGTTTATCAGGCGCATTTCATGCGCGAAATGGTCGCCTACATCAAGAACAAGCAGCGCCAGTTCCAGCATGACGGACGCGAAGACGGCCTGGCGAAACTGGCCGCGCTCGGCTCGCTGGAAAACATGCGTACGTTCTGGGATTTCGACGGCCGGGTCACCGCGCCGCTGCATGGTTTCACCGATGCCGAGGATTACTACCGCCGCGCCTCGAGCCGCTACTACCTCGGCGAGATCCGCACGCCGACGCTGATTATTCAGGCAGCGGATGATCCGTTCGTATTTCCCCACAGCCTGCCGCAAGCCGATGAGTTGTCAGCCTGCACCCAGTTCGAATTGCAGGCGCGTGGCGGTCATGTCGGCTTCGTCGACGGCTCGTTTCGCCGGCCCGGGTATTACCTGGAGCGGCGTGTTCCGCAATGGCTGGCCGCACTCGGTCAATAAACGCCGCATGGCCCTTGCAGGAGTGAGCCTGCTCGCGATGGCGGTGGGTCAGTCTGGAAATTCAATGCCTGACAGGACGCCTTCGCGAGCAGGCTCGCTCCCACAGGGATTTGTGTCGGCATGAAAATGCATGGCACAACCTGGTTCAATGTGGGAGCGAGCCTGCTCGCGAAAGCGGTGAGTCAGTTGGCATTTAACTCACAGACACACCGCCATCGCGAGCAGGCTCACTCCTACAGAGAGATCGCTGGGTTTATTCGCCCGTGGCAATGCCGCGCGACGGTTCGTTGATCCACTCGCTCCACGATCCGGCATACAGCGCACCCAGCGGATAGCCAGCCAGGCACAGTGCGAACAGGTTATGGCACGCCGTCACCCCGGAGCCGCAGTAGGCGACCAGTTCCGACGGTGAGCGATCACCCAGTTTCGCGGCAAAGCGCTGCTTGAGCTGCTCCGCCGGCAGAAAACGTCCATCACTGCCGAGGTTGTCGGTGAACGCCGCACACTGCGCGCCGGGAATATGTCCAGCCACCGGATCGATCGGTTCCACTTCGCCCTTGAAGCGCGGCAAGGCGCGGGCGTCGAGCAGGGTCAGGGTTGGCTGGCCGAGGCGCTGCTGCAATTGCTCGGCGCTGAGCAGCAGGCTCATGTCCGGCTGGCCACTGAAGTTACCCGGCGTCACGCTCGGCGGATCCAGGCTCAGCGGCAGGCCGGCCGCGTGCCAGGCTTTGAGCCCGCCATCGAGAATGAATACGCCGTCGCGCTTGCCCAGCCATGCCAGCAACCACCACGCCCGCGCCGCGTATGCACCCGGGCCGTCATCATACAAAACCACATCGCTGTCGTTGCTGATGCCCCAGGCTTGCAGGCGTTCGATCAGCGCCGCCGGCTCGGGCAACGGATGACGCCCGGTCACACCCTTCTCGACTTTGCCGCTTAGATCCCGTTCCAGATCGGCGAAACTCGCTCCGGCAATGTGCCCTTCGGCGTAGCTGCGCTGGCCGTAATCCGGATCCTCGAGGGCGAAACGACAATCGAGAATCACCAGCCCCGGCTGCTCTTTGCGAGCGTCCAAAACTTGTGGGCTGATCAACTGCGCAATCGACATAACGGGCTCCTGTGGAATTCGGCTGAACGGTTTATTTCACGTCTTCAAGGGCCTGCGCCAGCGGCACATAGAACTCGTCGAACAGTGCGTTGACTTCATCCCGCGCCTGATCGGTAACAAACCCTGCTTCCAGCACCAGCACCTGATACACGCCACGCTTCACGGCCTGTTCACTGAGGTGGTTGGAGTTTTCCCGGGTGGTGCACAGAAAACGCACCCACGAGGTCAGGATGATCCACGCATTGAGGGTCAGGGATTCAATCTGCACACGGTCCATTTTCAGGATGCCGGCGGCGACGAAGCCTTCGTAGATCGCTGCGCCCTGGATCACGCAGCGCTGGGAAAAGCGCCGATAGCGCGCGGCCAGTTCCGCATCGCTGTCGAGCAGATGCTCGAGGTCGCGATGCAGAAAACGGTAGCGCCACATGGCCGAGAGCAGTTCCTTGAGATAGAAACGCTTGTCTTCGACGGTCGCCGGGCGGCCCTGAGGCGGACGCAAAAAGCTGTCCACCAGGGCTTCGTACTCACTGAACAACACGGCGATGATCGCCTGCTTGTTGGGGAAGTGGTAGTACAGGTTGCCCGGAGAAATCTCCATGTGCGCGGCGATGTGGTTGGTGCTGACGCTGCGCTCGCCCTGCTGATTGAACAGCTCCAGGCTGTTCTGAACGATGCGCTCGCTGGTTTTTATTCGTGGGGCCATGGCTTGAGCTTTAATTCAGAGTGCGTAGACGGCGCATCTTACGACCTAACCGGAAATGGATAAAACCTTGCCGTGCACGGAAGTCGTTTGACTTTCTAGAGCTTAGACTCTAAAAAGTGCCCATTACAATAAAATCCGGAGCCCGCGATGACTGCCGACATTGCCTACCTGCAAACCCTGCAACAGCCTCTTGAAACCCTCGATCGGCAGTTCCAGGCACAACGGGCCGCGTACGCCGCCAACCCGATGCCGCCGGCCGCACAGCGGCAACAATGGCTCAAGGCTTTGCGCGATTTGCTCAGCGCTGAGCGGCAGGCATTGATCGAGGCGATCAGCGCCGATTTCAGTCACCGCAGCGCCGACGAAACCCTGCTCGCCGAACTGATGCCGAGCCTGCACGGCATTCACTACGCCAGCTGTCACCTGAAAAAATGGATGAAGCCGTCGCGGCGCAAGGTCGGCATGGCCTTCCAGCCTGCTTCGGCAAAGGTGGTTTACCAGCCGCTGGGCGTGGTCGGTGTGATCGTGCCGTGGAACTACCCGCTGTATCTGGCCGTAGGGCCGATGGTCGGCGCCCTGGCGGCGGGCAATCGGGTGATGCTCAAGCTCAGCGAATCGACCCCGGCCACCGGCCTGTTGCTCAAAGAGCTGCTCGCGCGGATCTTTCCCGAAGACCTGGTTTGCGTGGTGCTGGGTGAGGCAGATATCGGCGTGGCGTTCTCGCGTCTGCCGTTCGATCACTTGCTGTTCACCGGTTCCACCAGCGTCGGCAAACACGTCATGCGCGCTGCAGCGGAAAACCTCACGCCGGTCACCCTGGAACTGGGCGGCAAGTCGCCGGCCATCGTCTCCACAGACGTACCGCTCAAGGACGCCGCCGAACGCATCGCCTTCGGCAAAACCCTCAACGCCGGGCAGACCTGCGTCGCGCCCGACTATGTGCTGGTGCCGGAAGACCGCGTCGGCGCCTTCGTCGAGGCCTACCGTCAGGCTGTGAAAGGCTTCTACCCGACCCTGGCCGACAACGCCGACTACACCGCGATCATCAACGAACGCCAGATGGCCCGACTGAACGGTTACGTCAGCGACGCGACCAGCAAGGGCGCGCTGCTGATCCCGTTGTTCGAACAAGGCCAGGGCCGACGCATGCCGCACAGCGTGCTGCTCAATGTCAGCGATGAGATGACGGTGATGCAGGACGAGATTTTCGGCCCGTTGCTGCCGATCGTGCCTTATCGCGATCTGGAGCAGGCATTCGCTTACATCAATCAGCGGCCTCGTCCTCTGGCTCTTTACTACTTTGGCTACGACAAACGCGAACAGCATCGCGTACTGCACGAGACCCATTCCGGCGGCGTATGCCTGAACGACACCTTGTTGCATGTCGCTCAGGACGATATGCCCTTCGGTGGCATCGGCCCCTCGGGCATGGGCCATTACCACGGCCACGAAGGTTTCCTGACCTTCAGCAAGGCCAAGGGCGTGCTGATCAAACAACGCTTCAACGCGGCCCGGCTGATCTACCCGCCCTACGGCACATCGATTCAGAAACTGATTCAGAAGCTGTTCATTCGCTAAACGTTCGTCGACGCCGGGTAATAAAAACAATGCACCCAAGCCTGACCGAAACACCTGCCCTGTCGCGCCGTGGCCTGCTGAAATTCAGCCTCGGCGCCAGCGCGTTTCTCGCCACCGCCGGCCTTGGCGCCAGCCTCACTGGCTGCTCGTCGAGCGTCAGCGCCAACGGTTTCGTCAGTTTGCGCGACGGCGATCTGCTGTTCCTGCGCGCGCTGATCCCGGTGATGCTCGACGGCGCCGTCGCCGCCGGGGAAATGCCCGCAGCGCTAGACGGCACGCTGAAGTCGCTGGACTACAGCCTCGATCACCTGTCGCTGGAAATGCTCAAGCTCACTCGGCAACTCTTCGATGTGCTCGGCATGGCCGTGACCCGTGGCCCGCTCACCGGTATCTGGGGCAGTTGGGAAAACGCCAGCCCTGAAGCGATGCGGCATTTCCTTGAACGCTGGGAGAACAGTTCACTGAGCTTGCTGCGCATGGGCCATAGCTCGTTGCAGCAGATGGTGATGATGGCCTGGTACACCCGCGCCGAGTCCTGGGCTCACTGCGGTTATCCCGGTCCGCCGAAGGTCTGAAACCAGGGCGCGGCCTTCGCGAGCAGGCTCGCTCCCACATTTGAAATGCATCCCCCTATGGGAGCGAGCCTGCTCGCGAAGGGGCCTGCTGCATCACCTCAGCATCCAGAATAATAAAGAGAACCTGACCGATGCCCGTACCCGATCCCTTCCGCGAAGGCCTCGCCCGAGGCTGGAAAACCTACAACGGCGCGCAACTGAGCGACGACCTCACCCTCGAAGCCGACGTGGCGATCATCGGCAGTGGCGCCGGCGGCGGCACCACGGCAGAGATCCTCAGCGCGGCCGGCTACAAAGTCCTGCTGATCGAAGAAGGCCCGCTGAAGACCAGTTCGGATTTCAAGCTGCTCGAAGACGAGGCCTACAGCAGCCTCTATCAGGAAGGCATCGGGCGCATGAGCAAGGACGGCGCGATCACGATCCTGCAGGGCCGCGCGGTCGGCGGCACGACGCTGATCAACTGGACCTCGAGCTTCCGCACACCCGAGCCGACCCTCGAACACTGGGCCAGCGAGCACAACGTCACAGGCCATAGCCCGGCAGAGATGGCGCCGTGGTTCGAAAAAATGGAGCAGCGCCTGGGCGTCGCGCCGTGGATGGTGCCACCCAACGCCAATAACGACGTGATCCGCAAAGGCTGCGAGCACCTCGGCTACAGCTGGCACGTGATCCCGCGCAACGTTCGCGGTTGTTGGAATCTGGGCTATTGCGGCATGGGCTGCCCGAGCAACGCCAAGCAATCGATGATGGTCACGACCATCCCGGCGACGCTGGAAAAGGGCGGCGAGCTGCTGTATCTGGCGCGGGTGGAGAAGCTGCTGATCAGCGGCGACAAGGTTACCGGGCTGCATTGCGTGGCGATGGACGAACGCTGCGTCGAGCCGACCGGGCGCAGCATCACCGTCAAGGCGCGGCATTATGTGCTGGCCGGCGGCGGCATCAACAGCCCGGCGCTGTTGCTGCGCTCCGACGCGCCGGATCCGCATGAGCGCATAGGCAAGCGCACCTTTCTGCACCCGGTGAACATGTCCGCCGCGCGTTTCGCCGAGGTGGTCAATCCGTTCTACGGCGCGCCGCAGTCGATCTACTCCGACCATTTTCAGTGGAAGGACGGCACCACCGGGCCGATGGCTTTCAAACTCGAAGTGCCGCCGCTGCACCCGGCGCTGGCCGCCACACTGCTCGGCGGTTTTGGTCAAGAGAACGCGCAACACATGGCTGATCTGCCGCACACCCACGCGATGCTGGCGCTGCTGCGCGATGGCTTCCATCCGGACAGCAGCGGTGGCTCGGTGGAGCTGCGCGGTGATGGCTCGCCGGTGCTCGACTATCAGGTTTCGCAATACGCCTGGGACGGTTTGCGCCGGGCCTTTCACGTGATGGCCGAAATTCAGTTCGCCGGCGGCGCGCAATCGGTGATGCCGATGCACGCCGACGGCCGCTATGTGAAGACACTGGCCGAGGCGCGCTCAATGATCGATGGACTGAGCCTGGAGCTGTACCGCACGCGACTGGGCAGTGCCCACGTGATGGGTGGTTGTGCGATGGGTGAAGATCCGAAAAGCGCGGTCGCTGACAGCCTCGGCCGCCATCATCAACTGAGCAATCTGTCGATTCACGATGGCTCGCTGTTCCCCACCAGCATCGGCGCCAACCCGCAGTTGTCGGTGTATGGCCTGACCGCGCAACTGGCGACAGCCTTGGCTGACCGACTGAAAAATCCATGAAAAAGCGGAATATTCCTATCGTCTATAGTGCTTTCTTACCCAACAGGCGACTTGGCCGACCGGGAAGGCTGCGATACCATCCGACTCCCCAACGGACTCCCGCCAGGACGACGCGATGAACCGAGTGTTGTACCCAGGTACCTTCGACCCTATTACCAAGGGCCATGGCGATCTGGTCGAACGCGCCTCGCGCCTGTTCGATCACGTGATCATTGCGGTCGCCGCCAGCCCGAAAAAGAACCCGCTGTTCCCGCTGGAACAACGGGTGGAACTGGCTCGCGAGGTCACCAAACACCTGCCTAACGTGGAAGTGGTCGGTTTCTCGACGCTGCTCGCGCATTTCGCCAAAGAGCAGAACGCCAATGTGTTCCTGCGTGGTCTGCGTGCGGTGTCGGACTTCGAATACGAATTCCAGCTGGCCAACATGAACCGCCAACTGGCGCCGGATGTGGAGAGCCTGTTTCTCACGCCGTCGGAGCGTTATTCGTTCATTTCCTCGACGCTGGTGCGGGAGATTGCCGCGCTGGGCGGCGATATCAGCAAGTTCGTCCACCCGGCCGTGGCCGACGCGCTGACCCTGCGCTTCAAGAAGTAGGAACTGCCGCAGGCTGCGATCCTTTCGTTTTTGGATCGCAGCCAAAGAGTGCCCTTGATCGCCCCCGCGTGCACTGCAAGCGCCAATGCGGCACAATTGCGCGCATTGATTTATAGCGCCCGGGCCTGCCGCCCCGGCTGGAGTTAGCATGTCCCTGATCATCACCGACGATTGCATCAACTGCGACGTCTGCGAACCCGAGTGCCCGAACGCCGCCATTTCCCAAGGCGAAGAGATCTACGTGATCGACCCGAACCTGTGCACCCAGTGCGTCGGCCACTACGACGAGCCGCAGTGCCAGCAGGTCTGCCCGGTGGATTGCATTCCACTGGACGAAGCCCATCCGGAGACTGAAGAACAGTTGATGGAGAAGTACCGCAAGATTACCGGCAAGGCCTGATCTCTTCAGTGCCCGTCCGGCCCTCTTCGCGAGCAGGCTCGCTCCCACATTTGCAATGCATTCTCCTGTGGGAGCGAGCCTGCTCGCGAATGGGCCATCAGCCACACCCCTGAAACCCGATCAGCTCACTCGCGCTGCTCGAACCCCTCCCCCGTACACCCCAGACACCGCACAAACGCTGCTTTCGCCGGGTCTACCACCAGCGCCTGACCGGCATCGCCAACACCGCCGCCGAGCGCGGTAAACGGCAACGACACCACAAACGCTCCCGCACCGATCACCGTTGCCACCACCAGCAAAGGTCGGGCAATCAGCAGGTCGCCGAGCATGGCGTAGGCCGGGGGATTCTGGATGGTGTATCGCGGGTCACCGCTGCCGTTTTCCGAGGCCTGAGCAGCCAGACTGGAACACAGCAGCAGCGTGACGAAGAAGACTTGCAGGAGTTTCATGGCACGATCCTTCGGGCTGAGCAGTGAGACTTCTCACTATAGACCCAAGGATTTTTCAGGTCTGGCAGCGCGGACAAAACACGCTGGCGCGCTGGCCGAGCTTAACTTCGCGCAATCCGGTGCCGCAGACCTTGCAGTGCTGCCCTCCCCGGCCGTAGACAAACAGTTCCTGCTGGAAATAGCCGGGCTGACCGTCGCCGCCAATGAAATCGCGCAATGTCGTGCCGCCACGCTCGATGGCGGCGGCGAGGATGCGTTTGATCTCGATCGCCAGTTTCAAGTAACGCCCGCGGGAAATGCTTCCGGCTTCGCGGCGCGGGTCGATGCCGGCGGCGAACAGCGCTTCGGTCGCATAGATATTGCCCACCCCGACCACCACCGCGTTGTCCATGATGAACGGCTTGACCGCCATCGAGCGCCCGCGTGACAGCTTGAACAATCTTTCGCCATCGAACAGATCGGTCAGCGGCTCCGGTCCGAGGCGAATCAGCAGTTCGTGATTGAGCGGGTCGTTGCTCCACAGCATCGCGCCGAACCGTCGCGGGTCGGTGTAGCGCAGGGCCAGACCCGATTCCAGTTCGATGTCGACGTGCTCGTGCTTCAACGCCGGCAACCCGGCCTCGACCAGACGCAGATTGCCCGACATGCCCAGATGGCTGATCAGTGTGCCGATCTCGGCGTTGATCAACAGGTACTTGGCGCGCCGCTCCACCAGCACGATGCGCTGCCCGGACAGGCGCACATCGAGGTCTTCGGGGATCGGCCAGCGCAGGCGCCGGTCGCGGACGATGACGCGGCTGACACGCTGGCCTTCCAGGTGCGGGGCGATCCCGCGACGGGTGGTTTCGACTTCCGGCAGTTCAGGCATGGTGTCCTCGGATCAATGCGCGCCGAGGTCGCGAATCGTTTGTTTGAGTGTTTCGAAGTCGTAGTCCGACAGACCGACGTAATCGAGCACCAACGGGCCGACCGCGTTCCACTCGAAATCTTCGGTCTGGTTGCCCAGCACCCGATACGAGGCGCAGATGTGCTCGGCCATTTTCAGAATCGCCAGCAAATTTTTCAGCTGGCTGTTCTTCGACGATTCGTCGCTGAAAATCGCCAGCGCGTTGTGGTGGTTGGCGATGGCGGCGCTGACATGCTCCGGCAGGCGCCAGGACTTGGCAGTGTAGTAACCGACCACGGCGTGATTGGTGTTGAACACACGGTTTTCCGTATCGACCACACGGCATTCCGGGCTGGCGCTGGCATAGGCCTCTTCCAGTACGGTCATGTAGTTGGGGAAACGCTGCAGCATCAACGGTACGCCGCAATCGTGGAACAGCCCTAACGCATAGGCTTCGTCACCGGCCTGGGTGCCGATGCGCTTGGCCAGGGTCAGGCAGGTCATCGCCACGTCCTGCGCGGTGTCCCAGAAACGGTTGAGGGTGACGATGGTGTCGTCGTTCATCTCGCCCTTGATCGACTGCGCGTTGATCAGGTTGATGATCGAGCGGCTGCCCAACAGGTTCACCGCACGCTGGATCGAGGTGATCTTGTTGCTCAGGCCGTAATACGGCGAGTTGACGATTTTCAGCAGCGCGCCGGACAGGCCGGGATCCTGGGAGATCAGCTTGGCGATCACCTCCAGGTCCGGGTCGGGCATGTACTGCTCCATTTGCAGATCCACCATGATCTGCGGTTGCGCCGGCACACTGATGCCTTGCAGCGATTGTTGAATCTGTTCGGTGGTCAGCTCTTGGGACATAAGTACACACTCCGGGGCAGGCGGCGATTCTAACCGCTGAAACGGCAGGGCGACACACCGATGGGCACATCGTCGGAACTTTCATCTGTGCCCAGGCTTCGGAATCTGTAGGGCGCATCGGACCTCAACGGTCCGCTGCGAAGGCAAAATCTCCACAGACTCAGGAGCTTACCGATGGCAACTTCCCTCAATGGCAAACGCGTCGCTATTTTGGTTACCGATGGTTTCGAACAGGTCGAAATGACAGGCCCCAAGGATGCTCTGGAGCAGGCCGGCGTGCAGGTCGATATCCTTTCCGCCGAGGCTGGCACGGTGAAAGGCTGGAACCATGACAAACCGGCCGACGACTTCCCCGTCAGCAACACTTTCCAGGCTGTGAGCGTCGATCAATACGATGCCGTGCTGCTGCCGGGCGGTGTGCAGAATTCCGACACCATCCGTATCGATCAGGATGCCCAGCATCTGGTCAAGACTGCCGCTTCGGCGGGCAAGCCGATTGCCGTGATCTGCCACGGCAGCTGGTTGCTGATCTCGGCAGGACTGGTCAATGGCAAGACCATGACCAGCTACAAAACGGTCAAGGACGATCTGGTCAATGCCGGGGTCAACTGGGTCGACCAGGAAGTGGTCAAGGACGGCAACCTGATCAGCAGCCGCCAACCGGATGATGTGCCGGCGTTCAGTCAGGCCCTGATTGACGCACTGGCTGCATAAGAGCTGAAATCGCTTTCGCGAGCAGGCTCGCTCCCACAGGTGAATGCATTCCAAGTGTGGGAGCGAGCCTGCTCGCGAAGGGGCCATCCGCTTTTCATCGCAGGCCAGACCGGAGCACGCGTCAACACGCTATACTCCCGCTCTTTTTTCCGGAGCGACGTCATGTCCCTGCCTAGCCTGCGCCTCAAAGCCAACGCCGACCGTCGCCTGCGCAACGGCCACTTGTGGGTCTACAGCAACGAAATCGACGTGGCCGCCACGCCTCTGCACGGCTTCAAGGCCGGCGATCAGGCGGTGCTCGAAGCCGCTGGCGGCAAGCCGTTGGGCATCGTCGCCATGAGCCCGAACAACCTGATCTGCGCGCGTCTGCTGTCACGCGACATCAAACTGGCACTCGACAAGTCGCTACTGGTGCATCGCCTGAATGTCGCACTGTCGTTGCGCGAGCGTCTGTTCGACAAGCCGTTCTATCGTCTGGTCTACGGCGACTCCGACCTGCTGCCAGGTCTGGTGGTCGATCGGTTCGGCGACATTCTTGTGGTGCAGATCGCCTCGGCGACCATGGAAGCGCACAAGGACGACGTGATCGCCGCGTTGACCCAGGTGCTCAAGCCAAGCGGCATCCTGTTCAAGAACGACTCCGCAGCCCGCGACGCCGAAGGCCTCAACCGTTATGTCGAAACCGTGTTCGGTCTGGTGCCGGAGTGGGTCGCGCTGGAAGAGAACGGCGTCAAGTTCGAAGCGCCGGTCATTCAAGGGCAGAAAACCGGCTGGTTTTACGATCACCGCATGAACCGCGCGCGCCTGGCACCTTACGCAAAGGGCAAACGCGTACTTGATCTCTATAGCTACATCGGTGGCTGGGGCGTGCAGGCCGCTGCGTTCGGCGCCAGCGAAGTGTTCTGCGTCGACGCCTCTGCATTCGCCCTCGACGGCGTCGAGCGCAATGCCGCGCTGAACGGTTTCGCTGACAAGATGACCTGCATCGAAGGCGATGTCTTTGAAGCGCTGAAGGAACTGAAAGCCAGCGAAGAGCGTTTCGACGTGATCGTTGCCGATCCGCCGGCCTTCATCAAACGCAAGAAAGACATGAAGAACGGCGAAGGCGCCTACCGTCGTCTGAACGAGCAAGCCATGCGCCTGCTGACCAAGGACGGCATTCTGGTCAGTGCTTCGTGCTCCATGCACCTGCCGGAAGATGATCTGCAGAACATCCTGCTGACCAGCGCCCGTCACCTGGACCGCAATATCCAGATGCTCGAGCGTGGCGGTCAGGGTCCGGATCATCCGGTGCATCCGGCCATCGCTGAAACCCGTTACATCAAAAGCATCACCTGCCGTCTGCTGCCCAACAGCTGATTGCGCTTGAACACCGGGGAGCCAATGAGCTCCCCGTTTTTTTTGCGCGCCCTCCCCCCGTTTTTTCACACTCGACATGAGTGTACTGCCCTCTTCCTACAACTTCTTTCTCGCTGCCTTGCAGGAAGTTTCGTCATGCCTGTCAATCATGGAAATTAAACCTACACAGTAAGCCTCCTGCAAAAGATCACTCCGACAAAATTACTGGAATATTCCTACTTAATATCCGCTTGCCAATATTCGATTACAAACTAATATGAAGTTGTCGCAACGAAGCGACTCAACTACCAACGAACAAGGAGTTCACATCATGAAAACCATTTATCTCGAAACAGACAAACTCGCCAACCTGGCCTTTCTGGTTGCAGCCACCGGCCGCTAAGTAAGCCTGGACGCCGGAGAGTGCCGGCACTCTGGCGTCCATCAGACTTTTTCCCGAGTGACCTGAGCCCATGTATATCAATCCTTTTCTTTTTATATTGCCGCGCCCGCCTGGACAAGTTGTCTGGAACTACAAGAACCACACTCAACACGAACTTGATCTTGATTACTCCCATCGCCTCGCCAGACTTATACACAACCCTGAATTATTTGATCCGAACAACATAATAGACACACAACTTCTGGACGCAGGAATTCTGACAACTTCCAAAATAGACAGCCCGAATTGGGGCTGGGATGAATTGTCGAAGATCTATCACATCGGCACACAAAACATACCTAGCGCACATACGCCTCGGAATATCCACGAGTGGTCCAGGCAATATCTGGCGCACTGCAGCGAAGTGCTGGCGAAGCCAGAACCTGCAGACACCCGGGCGCGGCGATCAGTGCAGCCCCTGATTACCCTGCCCGTACCGGGCGCCATTGATGATGACAGCCTGACTCAGGCCCTGATGAGGCGCAAAACCTGTCGTTCCTACACCGGTGCAGCGGTGACACTGGATGAGGTTGGCACGCTGCTGTATTTGACCCTCGGCTATCTTCCCCCACGCGACAATGCCCACGACGATCCGGTCGCACCGGGTCTCGAGGCACGCCGAAGCTGCCCGTCCGGCGGCGGACTGAACGCCTGTGAGGGATTTGTCCTGGCGCAAAATGTCAGCGGACTGGAACCCGGCATCTACGCCTATCACCCTGCCGAACACGCCCTGAGTCGGATCAATGCGCTGCCGGATCCGGAGCTGGGTCAATTGCTCGGCGGCCAGCATTTCATCAACAACCTGCCACTGGGCGTGTTCATCACTGCAAGGTTTGATCGTCTCTGGTGGAAGTACGAGCACTCGCGTGCCTATCGCATGGCCTTCATCGAAGCCGGTCATCTCTCGCAAACCTTTCAACTGGTAGCGACGACGCTGGGGTTGAACACCTGGTTGACCGGCGCATTTGCCGACGCACAGATTGAAACCCTGCTCGGCATCGCGGACAGCGCCGAGCAACCGTTGTTCTTCGTCGGCTGCGGACAAAGCGATGGCCAGGCCATGTGCCAGGAAATGCGTGATCTGCTCAGCGGAGCACAGTCATGATTCCCACGGCTATGGACGAAAGCGAAGCCCCGGTGTCATGGTCGCTCAAATTCACGCTTCCAGGCTGGGAGAACCGTGCATCGGTACGCAGCAGTGTCCACGACTATCGATTACCGGGCGATGTCGAGCAGCAATTGCAAACCCGCTACTGGTTACCCCCCGGCCTTTGTGCCCTATCTGGCGCATCCGGCCATCCAGGCCAAAGGTCGCGAAACCCTGCACCGCCTTACCGCCAATCATCTGGTGTATTTCCTCGACTACACCACCCTGCTCGAACACCGCATCGTCAACCGCGCGGTGGAAGTCATCGTGCACCGCGAACTGCCCATTTATATACCGCTACCGATGAAACATGCGGCACTGCAGCTGTATACCGACGAGGGCTACCACGCGCTGTTTTCCAACCAGATTGCCGAGCAGATCGCTGCGCTCTACGGCATCACCCGGCGACCGGTCATTCCGAAGCGGATCAGCCGCATGAACGCTTTGATCGCGCGCACGCCGGAGAAAAACCGTGCATTGGCCTGGTTCCTGCTGGGATTTGTCTCGGAAACCATCATTGCCCGCGAGTTGCTGGAGGTCTGCCGCGACACGCTGGTATCCAGTGTGAGTGACATGTTGCGTGATCACCTTGCCGACGAAGCCCGGCACAGCCGCTATTTCGCCGAAGCCTTCCATTACTTCTGGATTGCGATGAACAGTCGTCAACGCCTGTTCGCCAGCAAGACCCTCGTGGAGATCATTTCCATCTTCTTCGAAGCAGATGAAGGCTGGATGCAACAAAGCCTGCGTTCGGCCGGTATTGCCGAGATCGACGTGATGGAGATTGTCGGCGGCACGGCAACGGTGCAGGCCAACCGCGCTCGTGCACGCGCAGGCTGCAAACCTACTGTGGAGGCCCTGCACAAGGCCGGCTTCTTTGCATTGCCCCATAACCAGACACTCTTCGCCAAAGCAGGATTGATCGATGGATAAACACAGCCGTGCAACCACCCGCCGACAACAGCGCGGAGCAATCAGCCTGCTGCTGGCGATGATCCTGCTTGGCGTGTTTCCGCTGGATGTGCTGCTGCCTTCCTTTCCGGCATTGGCAGCCCACTTTGGCCGATCGGCAAACGACATCGCGCTGTCGATCAGTCTGTTTGCCGTGGGCATCGCATTTGCCCAGTTATTGATCGGCCCGCTGTCAGATGTGATCGGGCGCAAAGGTCTGCTGCTTGCCGGCATGAGCGTGTCGCTGCTCGGCGCACTTGGCTGCGTGCTGAGCAATGACTACACGCTGTTCCTGATTTTCCGGGTGATGCAGGCGCTGGGATGCGGTTGCTTCGTGCTGTCCCAGGCACTGGTGCAGGATCTGTTCGAAGGCAACGAGCGTGATCGCCTGCGGATCCTGATGGTCACCGCAACGGGCATCTTCATTTCGGTATCACCATTGGCGGGCACGTTTCTGCAAGCCACGCTCGGCTGGCGCGGCAGCTTCTGGGTCTTCATCGCCCTGGCCGCAGCAGTTTTGATCAAGACCTGGCGATTGCTCGATAACAGCCGTCCTCCTCATGATCCCACCCGCCTTGGCTTCATCCAGTCCTATCAGCGCGTCCTGGGCAATTTCGAATTTGTCGGCTGCTGGCTGATTTCCGCATTCGCTTTCGCTTGCCACTTTTCCTTCATCGTCATTTCCCCGCTGATCTTCATGGAGCAGCTGCAGATGGCACCTTACGATTTCGCCTTGATCCTGCTGATCTACGGCGCCGCCTATGTCTTTGGCGGCGTGCTCGCCAGCGTGCTGAACCGGCATATCAATGCGCAACAGCAGATTTTTACCGGGCTGAGTCTGATCCTGCTCTCGGGACTGGTAATGCTCTATCTGGCCGCCAACCATGATTTGTCAGCTGCGACGGTGCTGATTCCAATGCTCATCTGCACGGTGGGCACGACCATTTCCCGGCCACCGGCTACCTCCCGCGCCATGAGCCTGTTTGCCGAAAATGCTGGCGCATCGGCGTCTGCCGGCAGCACCATCATCTTTATCTGTGGCGGGCTGGTCAGCGCCTTGATCAGCCTCGGCCCGGCCAACCTGCAAGCGACGCTGGGTTACGGCTTCGTGGTGTTGAGCGGCGTATCGCTGTTGCTCAACAGCGTGATTGGCCGTCGCGTCAGCAACCTGCGCAGCAATCCGGTGATGCCGGGAGGCGACCACTGATCCTGCCAGTCGTCATCCCGCGTGCCTCTTCAGCGGGGGAACAACGCTTTGCGCCATTCCCTCGCGACGCCAGCGGTGTAGAATCGCCTCATTCATCGCCATTCATCCCCGGCGGGTTTATGAGCTCAAGCTGAGACCAGCGGCGATCCCGCAACGTCATCGGCAGCTTCCGGACACACGGCCATTTTTCGGGTGTTTCAGAGGTCAACAGAAGCTCACTCCCCTTTAGTACGTGATTAGCCGCCCGGAGTGCTCCATGCCAGATTACCGCTCGAAAACATCCACCCACGGCCGCAACATGGCCGGCGCCCGCGCACTGTGGCGCGCCACCGGCATGAAAGATGACGACTTCAAGAAGCCGATCATTGCCATCGCCAACTCGTTCACCCAGTTCGTCCCGGGGCATGTGCACCTGAAGGACCTGGGTCAACTGGTCGCCCGCGAAATCGAACGCGCCGGTGGCGTGGCCAAGGAATTCAACACCATCGCCGTCGATGACGGCATCGCCATGGGCCACGACGGCATGCTGTATTCGCTGCCGAGTCGCGAGATCATCGCCGACTCCGTCGAGTACATGGTCAATGCCCACTGCGCCGACGCTATCGTGTGCATTTCCAACTGCGACAAGATCACCCCGGGCATGCTGATGGCCGCGCTGCGCCTGAACATCCCGGTGATCTTCGTTTCCGGTGGCCCGATGGAAGCGGGCAAGACCAAACTCGCCTCCCACGGCCTCGACCTCGTCGACGCCATGGTGATCGCCGCCGACTCCAGCGCTTCTGACGAGAAAGTCGCCGAGTACGAGCGCAGCGCCTGTCCGACCTGTGGTTCATGCTCCGGCATGTTCACCGCCAACTCGATGAACTGTCTGACCGAAGCACTGGGTCTGGCCTTGCCGGGCAACGGTTCCACTCTGGCCACTCACAGCGACCGCGAGCAGCTGTTCCTGCAGGCCGGTCGCACCATCGTCGAGCTGTGCAAGCGTTACTACGGTGAGAACGATGACTCCGTGCTGCCGCGCAACATCGCCAACTTCAAGGCGTTCGAGAACGCGATGATGCTCGACATCGCCATGGGCGGTTCGACCAACACCATCCTGCACTTGCTCGCAGCCGCCCAGGAAGCCGAGATCGATTTCGACCTGCGCGACATCGACCGCCTCTCGCGCAGCGTGCCGCAGCTGTGCAAAGTCGCGCCGAACATCCAGAAGTACCACATGGAAGACGTGCACCGCGCCGGCGGCATTTTCAGCATCCTCGGTTCGCTGGCCCGTGGCGGCCTGCTGCACACCGACCTGCCGACCGTGCACAGCCGCAGCATGGAAGAAGCCATCGCCAAGTGGGACATTACCCAGACCAGCGACGAAGCCGTGCATCACTTCTTCAAGGCAGGTCCTGCGGGCATTCCGACCCAGACCGCGTTCAGCCAGTCGACCCGCTGGGAAACCCTCGACGACGACCGTGAAAACGGCTGCATCCGCAGCTTCGAGCACGCCTATTCGAAAGAAGGCGGCCTCGCCGTGCTGTACGGCAACATCGCGCAGGACGGTTGCGTGGTGAAAACCGCCGGGGTCGATGAGTCGATCCACGTCTTCGAAGGCAACGCGAAAATTTTCGAAAGTCAGGACAGCGCCGTGCGCGGCATCCTCGCTGACGAAGTGAAGGAAGGCGACATCGTCATCATTCGCTACGAAGGCCCGAAAGGCGGCCCGGGCATGCAGGAAATGCTCTACCCGACGTCCTACCTGAAATCCAAAGGTCTGGGCAAAGCCTGTGCGCTGCTCACCGACGGGCGTTTCTCCGGCGGTACTTCCGGCCTGTCAATCGGTCACGCTTCACCAGAGGCTGCGGCCGGCGGCGCGATTGGTCTGGTGCAGGATGGCGACAAGGTGCTGATCGACATTCCGAACCGCTCGATCAACCTGTTGGTCAGCGACGAAGAACTGGCGGCACGCCGCGCCGAGCAGGACAAGAAAGGCTGGAAACCGGTCGAGGTGCGTCCACGCAAAGTGACCACCGCGCTCAAGGCCTACGCCCTGCTGGCGACCAGTGCCGACAAGGGCGCGGTGCGCAACAAAGCGATGCTCGACGGGCTGTAACCGTCAAATCGCCGATGCAAAAATGCCCCGCCATGTGCGCGGCTGATCGTTCCCACGCTCTGCGTGGGAATGTCTCAAGGGACGCTCCGCGTCCAGTGACGCAGAGCGTCACGGGCTGCATTCCCACGCAGAGCGTGGGAACGATCCAAAACAAGATCAAAAGATCGCAGCCTTCGGCAGCTCCTACATGCGATCGTGGCTTACTGAATGTCTTCCGGTTTGACGATCACCCAGTTCTTGTCCGCCGTCACCGGCAAGCCTTCCTTGGCCTGCGCCGCCGCGTGCCTGGCCATCATGCCGTTGATTTGCGTCATGTACTTGTCCTTGCGGTTGATCCACAAGTGAATGCCGCCCTTGGCCACGTCGACATCATGGAACAGCATGTAACCGTCGCTGGTTGGGGTGTCGCCACCGACCAGTACCGGTTTTTTCCATTCATCGATATAGGTCAGGATCGCTGCGTGCTTGCCGGCCATCCACGTTGCCGGGGTCCACAGGTACGGCGTCAGTTCGAGCCCGAGGTTGGCCTTCTCGTCATATTTGCCGGCGGTGATCTGTTTGCGCGCAGTGGTCAGCTCGCCAGTCTTCTGATCCTTGAGCAGCAGTGAAACGCCAATGACGTTCTGCGGTTTGACGTTGTAACCGTACTTGGGATCCGCCGCGACCATGCGTACCAGCTCCTCTGAAGCGGCGGTCATTACGTAGACCTCGATGCCGTTCTCCATCAGCTTGTTGTACAGCTCCTGCTGGCCAGTGAAGATCTTCGGCGGATTGACGTCGAGCTTCTTCACCACATCGCCTTCGTAATACGTCGCCGGCACCGGTTTGCCCGAAGCCATCAACTCGTCAACGTAGCCCTTGAGTTCCTTGAGGGTGAAGCCAGAGAACACCTGCGCCACCCACGGGTAGCAGACCATGTCGTCGACTTCGCAGAGCCGGTAGTAATAACTGAACAGGCTTTCCTTGTGCTCGGCGGTGTCCTTGAAGGGCATCAGTTTCAGCGAGGGGTCGAGCTTTTCGCGGGTAATAAGGCCCTTGTTTTCCATGAACGGCAGCAAGGATTCTTCGAGGTCGTAGCGGTAACTGGTGTTGTCCATGTCGAACACCGCGTAATTACCCTTGTTGGCGTTGGCGGCAATCATCGCGTCCAGCGCCTTGGCCTGATCCGCCGGCCAATGCTTGAGGTCCGTGGCGAATACATGGCCGGCGAGGCCAGCCGCCAGTGCTACAGCCAACAACGTGCGTGCAATTCTCATAGCGCTACTCCCCGATGCAAAGAGTTCGACGCTAACAAATCAGTGTGACAACCCTCGCCTGTCAGCGACCGCCTGCGTCCCCTGCGCGCCAGATGCATTGCCGACAGCGACACGCGCTTATTCCAAAAACGACGGTTGCCCAGCCATTTTGGTATTAAATCATTGCAAATCAAGCTGTTAGGCTTGCCGGTTCGCAGCAGCCCCGGATGGCTGTTGGCACAGTCTTTACTGGAGTTCTCATGAATCTACCGCTGATTCTCAACCTGCTGGTGTTCCTCGCCCTGCTCTTCGGTCTGGCGCAAACCCGCCACACCACTTGGAGCCTGGCGAAAAAAGTCCTGCTCGCACTGGTCCTCGGCGTGGCGTTCGGCGTCGCGCTGCACACGATTTACGGTGCCGGCAACCCGGTGCTGAAAGCCTCGATCGGCTGGTTCGATCTGGTCGGCAACGGTTACGTACAGTTGCTGCAGATGATCGTGATCCCGCTGGTGTTCGCCTCGATCCTCAGCGCCGTGGCCCGCCTGCACAATGCCTCGTCGCTGGGCAAGATCAGTTTCCTGACCATCGGCACGCTGCTGTTCACCACTGCCATCGCGGCGCTGATCGGCATCGGCCTGACCAACCTGTTCGGCCTCAGCGCTGAAGGTCTGATCGCCGGCACTCAGGAAATGGCGCGCCTGCAAACCATTCAGAACGACTACGCCGGCAAGGTCGCCGACCTCAATGTGCCGCAACTGCTGCTGTCGTTCATTCCGCAGAACCCGTTTGCCGACCTGGCCCGGGCCAAGCCGACCTCGATCATCAGCGTGGTGATCTTCGCCGCGTTCCTCGGGGTTGCCGCGCTGCAACTGCTCAAGGACGACGTCGAGAAAGGTCAGAAAGTGATCAACGCCATCGACACCCTGCAAGCCTGGGTGATGCGTCTGGTGCGTCTGGTGATGAAGCTGACCCCGTACGGTGTGCTGGCGCTGATGACCAAAGTGGTCGCCGGTTCCAACCTGCAGGACATCATCAAGCTGGGCAGTTTCGTCGTGGTCTCGTATATCGGCCTGGGCCTGATGTTCGTGGTGCACGGCGTGCTGGTGTCGGCCGCCGGGATCAACCCGCTGCGCTTCTTCCGCAAGATCTGGCCGGTGCTGACCTTCGCCTTCACCAGCCGCTCCAGCGCGGCAACCATTCCGCTGAGCATCGAAGCGCAGACCCGTCGTCTGGGCATTCCGTCGTCAGTCGCCAGTTTCGCTGCCTCGTTCGGTGCGACCATCGGCCAGAACGGTTGCGCAGGCCTGTACCCGGCGATGTTGGCGGTAATGGTCGCGCCAACTGTCGGCATCAACCCGCTGGATCCGTTGTGGATCGCGACGCTGGTAGCGATTGTCACGTTGAGTTCGGCCGGTGTCGCCGGAGTTGGCGGCGGCGCAACGTTCGCCGCCCTGATCGTGCTGCCGGCAATGGGCTTGCCGGTGTCACTGGTGGCGTTGCTGATTTCGGTCGAGCCGCTGATCGATATGGGCCGCACCGCGTTGAACGTGAGTGGCTCGATTACCGCTGGGGCGATTACCAGTCAGGTCATGCAGCAGACGGATAAAGCGCTGCTGGATGCCGATGAACACGCAGAGTTGGCCCAGGCTTAAGCTTCTCAGCGACTGAGCGGGCCTCTTCGCGAGCAGGCTCGCTCCCACACTGAAATGCGTTCCCCTGTGGGAGCGAGCCTGCTCGCGAAGCTGTTAGGCTTTCTCCCAAACCTCAAAGCTATATGCAGGTTTATCGCCCTCTGCCGGATTCGGTACATTCGACACCAGCTTCCATTCGCTCAGATCAAACTCCGGAAACCACGCATCCCCTTCCGGGCTCAGCGCTACGCGGGTCAGGTACAGCCGATCGGCCTGCGCCAGCCCTTGCGCATACAACTGCGCGCCGCCAATCAGCATCAGTTCATCAACGCCCTGGGCTTTCGCCCATTCCTCGGCGCGCGCCACGGCGGCTTCCAGCGACGGATAGACCTCGGCGCCTTCGAGCTGCAGATCGGTCTGGCGGCTGACCACGATGTTCAAGCGCCCCGGCAATGGCCGACCGAGCGAATCCCAGGTCTTGCGACCCATGATGATCGGCTTGCCGAGCGTGGTTTCCTTGAAGTATTTGAAGTCCCCCGGCAGGTGCCAGGGCATGCTGTTGTCGACGCCGATCACGCGGTTTTCACCGAGGGCTGCGATCAGGCTGAGGGGCAGTGATTTAGTCATGCCGGCGAGGATACCAGAGCCGCGCTTACCCCGATAAGCGCCACAGCGGTTATGCTCAGCGCTCGATTTAGCGACGGGACGCCGCGTGACTGAACTGACTCCACTGCAAAACCTCTGGCTCACCGAAACCATCCGCCTGCGCGAAGAACACGCGGGGCCGCTGGATGACCTGGAAGCCAATCGTCTGGCCCGCGCCGCTGGTGGCGATCTGCCGAGCCGCATTGCGCGCCGGGCGCTATGGCTGGCCGAGCGCGACGGACTGACCGCCGCGCTCAAGCACTGGCTGCAAGGCGCGCGCCTGGCGCTGGTGCTGTTGATGATTTTCGCCGTGCTCAGCGGCGCCGGTCTGGCATTCGCCGCACTTGGGCAGACGCCGGTAAATGTGTTCTGGGCGCTGGGCAGTCTGCTCGGGATCAATATGATTTTGCTGCTGAGCTGGGCGCTGGGCTTGATTTTCGCTGGCGAACACGGCGCCACCCTCGGGCGCTTGTGGCTGTGGCTCAGCGAAAAATTCGCCCGCGATGCCAAAGCCGCGCAACTGGCGCCGGCCCTGCTGTTGCTGCTGCAACGCAAGAAACTCAACCGCTGGGCGCTCGGCGCGTTGGTCAATGGCCTGTGGCTGCTGGCGATGCTCAGCGCGCTGATTCTGTTGCTGACCCTGATGGCCACGCGGCGCTACGGCTTTGTCTGGGAAACCACGATCCTCGGCGCCGACACCTTTAGCCATGTCACCCAGGCCCTTGGCTATCTGCCGTCGCTGCTCGGCTTCAATGTGCCGACCGAGGAAATGATCCGCGCCAGCGGCGACGGCGCACTGGATATTGAAAGCGCACGACAAGCCTGGGCAACCTGGCTGGTCGGTGTGCTGGTGGTCTACGGCGTGCTGCCGCGCCTGCTGCTCGCGCTGTTGAGCCTGTGGCGCTGGAACAGCGGCAAAGCCGCGCTGCGCCTGGATCTGAACCTGCCCGGCTACGCGCAACTGCGCGAACGGTTGATGCCGACCAGCGAGCGCCTTGGTGTCAACGACCCGGAGCCGGCGCAACTGCATCGCGTCGAAAGCAACATCGGCGAACGCGCCAGCGAAGGCGCGCTGCTGGTGGCGATCGAGTTGGACGAACAGCGTCCGTGGCCACCCGCGCTGCCGAAAAACGTCAGCAACGCGGGCATCCTCGACAGTCGCGAATCGCGGCACAAACTGCTCGAGCAACTCAGTCGCTTCCCGCCAGCGCGGCTGGCCATCGCCTGTGATCCGCGACGTTCGCCGGATCGCGGCAGCCTCGCGCTGATCGCCGAACTCGCACGCAATGCCGGCGCCACTCGCATCTGGCTGCTGCAAGCGCCGCCTGGCGAAGCGCTGGACGGGCAACGTCTGGGTGACTGGCACGCGGCGCTGCAACAGCTGGAACTGCCATTCGCCGATTGCGCGCCGATGAACTGGCTGGAGAGCGGACATGACTGATGCACGCAAGGCACCGCTGAAACTGGCAGTGGTTGGCCACACCAACGTCGGCAAGACCTCGCTGCTGCGCACGCTGACCCGTGACGTCGGCTTCGGCGAAGTCTCGCACAGGCCGAGCACCACCCGGCATGTCGAAGGCGCGCGGTTGTCGGTGGATGGCGAGCCGTTGCTCGATCTGTACGACACGCCGGGGCTGGAAGATGCGATCGCCCTGCTGGATTTTCTCGAGCGTCTGGAACGCCCCGGCGAACGCCTCGACGGCCCGGCACGACTGGCGCGGTTTCTCGACGGCAGCGAGGCGCGCCAGCGTTTCGAACAGGAAGCCAAGGTACTGCGACAACTGCTGGCCTCCGATGCCGGTCTGTATGTGATCGACGCCCGCGAACCGGTGCTGGCCAAGTACCGCGACGAGCTGGAAGTGCTCGCCAGTTGCGGCAAACCGCTGCTGCCGGTGCTGAATTTCGTCAGCAGCGCCAACCATCGCGAACCCGATTGGCGTGAAGCGCTGGCGCGGTTGGGGCTGCATGCGTTGGTACGTTTCGACAGCGTCGCGCCGCCCGAGGATGGCGAGCGGCGCTTGTACGAGAGCCTCGCCCTTCTATTGGAAAACGCCCGGCCGCAACTGGAGCGGTTGATCGCCGACCAGCAGGCGCAGCGCCTCGCCCGTCAGCAAAGCGCCGCGCGCTTGATTGCCGAATTGCTGATCGACTGCGCTGCGTGCCGACGCAGTGTGGTCAGCGAAGCCGAGCAGGAACAACAGGCGATCAGCGAGCTGCGCAAAGCCGTACGTCAGCGTGAGCAGAAGTGCGTTGAGGCGCTGCTCAAGCTCTACGCGTTTCGCCCGCAGGACGCGGCGGCCAGTGACTTGCCGTTGCTCGACGGGCGCTGGGGCGATGATCTGTTCAACCCGGAAACCCTGAAGCAACTCGGCGTGCGCGTCGGCGGCGGCATTGCTGCCGGTGCAGCGGCCGGGGCCGGCGTGGATTTGCTGGTCGGCGGGATTACCCTTGGCGCGGCGGCGTTGGCCGGTGCGATCGCCGGCGGTGCGCTGCAAACCGCGCGCAGTTATGGCAGTCGCCTGCTCGGCAAAATCAAAGGCCAGCGGGAATTGACAGTGGATGACGCCGTGCTGCGCCTTCTGGCGCTGCGCCAGCGCCAGTTGCTGCTGGCCCTGGATCAGCGTGGGCATGCGGCGATGGACAGCATTCAGGTGGCCACGCCTGTGGACAAGACCTGGCGCGAAGGCAAGTTGCCGGAAGCGCTGAACAAGGCGCGTGCGCATCCGCAGTGGTCGTCGCTCAATCCGCAGGCGAAGTTGAATCAGGCGGAAAGGCAGGAGCAGGTGGAGGCGTTGGCTGAAAATTTGTAGCGCTGACCCATTCGCGAGCAGGCTCGCTCCCACATTGGAATGCGGATCCCTGTGGGAGCGAGCCTGCTCGCGAATGGCGCGACTCGGTGATATGGGTTACGCCGCCAGCAGTCGCGCCGCTTTCGCTTTCAATCCAGCCAAATCCACCAGCGGCACTGCAACCTCCTTCGCCAACTCATCCCAGCGCCGCATGCGCAAACTCAGCGCACACAACGGATCAGCCTCGAACGCATCCGCCTCAGCCGCGCTCATTACCCCGCCCTGATATTCCAGCGTCCTGCGACTCGCCTCACTCAACCGCGCGTAATAGCCCGGCTCGCGTAAGGTCAGATAGCGCTTGGCCTGAACGTGATATTCCACCAGTCGCGCCAGCCGTTCGCTGAAACCTGCCTCACGCAGATAATCGGCCCCGAGCCGCTCATGGCTGACCACGCCATAACCGCCCATGTTTTCCGCGCCCTCGGCACACAAATGGCCGATGTCATGAAAGAACGCCGCCAGCACCACTTCATCGTCACAACCTTCGGCCATAGCCAGTTCTGCGGCCTGGGACATGTGCTCGAGCTGCGACACCGGTTCGCCGATGTAATCGCTGGCGCCGAAGCGTTCATACAGGCCGAACACCCGGGCGATCACCTGTTCGTGATTCATGCCTCCTCCAGTAATTGCGCGATATTGCGTTCGGCCAGCGCCGGGCCGACGCTCATGCCGACGCCGGTGTGCATCAGCGCCACGCTCAGGCCCGGTGCCGGACGCAGGAATGAAAACGGGCCCGGCCCACGAGCACCATAGACGCCCTGCCAGCGTTCGACCACTTGCACCTGGCAGCCCAGCGTCTGCTCGGCGAGTTCGAGCATCCAGTTGTCGACCTGTTCGGCGTTGAACGGTGACGCATCGCTGCCGTAATGATGCGAATCGCCGATGATCAGTTCGCCATACGGTGTCGGGCTGATCAGCAAGTGAATGCCGTTGGCGTGCAGGTGCGGTTGTTCACACAGGATCTGCGCCTGCACCGCTGCGGCTTGCGGCAAATCGGCGAAGGCGCCGTAGTGCACGCAGCTCAGGCCGGTGAGCACTGCGTGTTGCAGATTGAGACCGGCCTGCGGTCTGGCGCGGAGCATTTGCAAACGACAGATCTGCGGATTGAGCGCGGCAATCGGCTCGGCCAGTAGGGTCTGATAGTCGTGGCCGGAGCAGACGATGATCTGCTTGCCGGTAAAACTGCCGGCGGTGCTGTGCAGATGCCCCGGCTCGACATCGCGCACCAGTGTGGAAAAGTGAAACTCGACGCCCAGATCTCGGCGCAAATAATCGATCAGCGCCGGAATCGCTTCGCGCGAGTACAACTGCTGATCATCGATACCGTGCAACGCGGCGCGGTGATGGCTGAACTGGCCGCCATAGAGATCACGCAACGCCGCGCCGCGCAGCAGCTCGACGTTGTAGCCATGCTCGACCGCGCGGTCGGCGCAGAAGGCTTCGAGCAGGTGTTCTTCGGCCTCGCTGCGGGCGAACAGGTATGAGCCGTTGCGCTTGATCTGCACACCGGCGAGTTGCGCCCAGTCGCCCCAGATCTCGCGACTGGCCCTGGCCAGGTCGAGCATGGTGCCGGGCGGCTGACCGGTGACCAGTGCCTGGCCGAAGTTGCGCACCGAAGCGCCGAGGGGCGTGGCGGTGCGTTCGAATACCGCGACTTTGAGGCCGCGTTTGGCGGCGGCATAGGCGTGGGACAGACCGAGGATGCCGGCGCCGATGATGAGCAGGTCTTTGGGTTGTGTCATGAAGAGGTGCTCTGAATGAGAAACCGCTTTCGCGAGCAGGCTCGCTCCCACAGGGGACAGCATTGCAACTGTGGGAGCGAGCCTGCTCGCGAAGGGGCCTTGTCAGTCGATAAAGATCTTACTTGGCGACAACTTTCTCGGACTTGCCGTCATACCGCTTGCGCCATTCAGCCAGGATCTCGTCGCGATTCTTTGAGGCCCAGGCAAAGTCGTTCTTGATCAGACGCTGCTCATAGTCGGCTGGCAATTCGGTTTGCGGCTTGGCAATCCCCGGCTGGGCGAGCACGGCGAAGTTCTCCTTGTAAAGATCCATCGCCTCGGCGCTGGCGGAGAAGTCGGCGAGTTTTTTCGCTGCCTCTTCATGCGGCGTGCCCTTGATCACCGCCGTCGCTTCGATCTCCCAGCCCAGACCTTCCTTCGGCAGAATGATGTCCAGTGGCGCGCCCTGGCGTTTCAACTGTACGGCTGGATATTCAAAGGAAATCCCGATCGGAAACTCCCCCGCCGCCGCCAGTTTGCACGGCTTGGAACCGGAGTGAACGTACTGGCCGATGTTCTGGTGCAAGCCGTCCATGTAGGCCCAGCCCTGTTTCTCGCCGAAGGTTTGCAGCCAGGCGCTGACGTCGAGGAAACCGGTGCCGGACGACGCCGGATTGGGCATGACGATCTTGCCCTTGTACTCAGGCTTGGTCAGGTCCTGCCAACTGACCGGTTTGCTCAGCCCCTGCTTCTCGGCTTCGACGGTGTTGAAGCAAATGGTCGCGGCCCACACATCCATGCCTACCCAGGCTGGCGGGTTGGCGGCGTCGCGGTAATTCGCGCCGATCTTGGCCAGATCCTTCGGTGCATAGCTTTGCAGCATGCCTTGCTGATCGAGAATCGCCAGGCTCGACGCGGCCAGGCCCCACACCGCGTCAGCCTGCGGACGAGCCTTTTCGGCGAGCAGTTTGGCGGTGATGATCCCGGTGGAATCGCGCACCCATTTGATCTCGACGTCCGGGTTGGCTTTTTCGAACGCGTCCTTGTAGGACTTCAGTTGCTCGGCTTCGAGTGCGGTGTACACCGTCAACTCGGTTTTTGCCGCGAAGGCATTCAGGCTGAAAGTCGCGAGCACAGCAGCGGCCAGGGCCATAGGCTTGAACATGAGCGTTTTCCTGTAGATGAGTTGAACGGAGTTGCAATCAGTGACCGGGCGCGGTTTGCCGCCAGGCCTGGGAACGGCGCAGCAAACCGCGCGAAGCCCACGCCAGCAGCAAGGACACGCCGGCCGAAGTGAACAGAATCAGGGTCGACATCGCCGCCGCGCCGCCGACGTTGCCGGCATCGTCCATGTTCAGCACCGCCACCGCCGCGAGGATGGTGTCGGGGCTGTAGAGGAAGATCGCGGCGGAAACCGTGGTCATTGCCGAGACGAACAGGTAGCGCACGATGTCCAGCAGCGCCGGCAGGCAGATCGGCACGGTCACGCGCAGGTAATGCCGGTACAGCGGCGCCTTCAGCGACAGCGCCGCAGCCTCGAACTCAGCATCGAGCTGGCGCAGCGCGGTGGTCGCGGTCATTTGTGCGGTGGTCAGGTAGTGCGCAATGGTGCAGACGATCAGCAGCGTCATCGTCCCGTAGAGCACGTGCAGCGGATTGCCGCTGAGGTTGAAGAAGAAGACATAGCCGAGACCCAGCACCAATCCCGGCACCGCCATCGGCACGAAGCTGAGCATGCGCAAAGCCAGGTTCAGCCCGCGCTGAGTGCGGGTTTTCTCCATCAGATAGGCGCCGGTAAAAATCAGCACGCTGCCAATCAGCGCCGTGCCCAGCGCCATCTTCAGACTGTTGCCGTAGGCGAGCCAGCCACCGCCAGCGGTTTCGTTGAACTGATAGTGGTTGAGCGACAGCGACAGGTTGTACGGCCAGAACTTCACCAGCGACGAAAACACCGCCATGCCGAACACCAGCATCAACGCCGCGCTGATCAGCAAAACAATGGCCAGATAGCAGCCGTCGCGCAGCTTGCACGGTAGCGGTTTGAACACCTGCGCGCGCCCGCTCATGGAGTCACCATGGCGGCGACGCAACCAGGCATCGACACCGAAACTGAACAGCGCCGGCAGCAACAGCACCATGCCGATCAACGCGCCGCGACCGAATTGCTGCTGACCGACCACGGCTTTGTAGGCCTCCAGCGCCAGCACTTGATAGTCGCCACCGACCACCACCGGCACACCAAAATCGGTAATGGTCAGGGTGAACACCAGACAGAACGCGGCGAACACCGCCTGGCGGGTCGCCGGCCAGGTAATGCTGCGAAACGCCTTGGCCGGACTGGCGCCCATGCTCGATGCGGCATCGAACAGCCGCGCATCGGCCAGCGATAACGCCGAAAGCAGAATCATCAACGCATGGGGAAAGGTGTAGATCACCTCACCCAGCACAATGCCCCAGAAGCCATAGATATTGTCCGAGAGCAGCCCACGCAGCATGCCCTGGTTGCCGAACAGATAGACCAGCGCAATCCCCGGCAGCATCGACGGCGCCATCAGCGGCAGCAGGGAAATCCCGCGCCAGATGCCTTTTCCCGGAATCAGCGTGCGTTGCAGCGCGTAGGCAAACAGGTAGGCCAGCGGTACGACAATGGCCGCCACGCTGAGGGACACTTTCAGGCTGTTGCCGAGCAGCCAATGGAAATTGGCACTGGTCACCAACTCCTTCGCCGCGAGCCATCCACCGCCCTGCCCGGCGTCGTTGCTGAAGCCGCGCCAGAAGATCGCCAGCAACGGCAGCAGCACCGCGAGGCCGAGCAACACCAGCAGGAGGACTTTGCCGCCGACCACGAACAGGCGATCGCCGATCTCGGCTTTCGAGGACTGTCGCACCTGCTTGTGCGGTAGCGGCAGCGCGAGGTTGCTGTTCATCAGGCGAACACCTGCAAACTGCGCGGCGGCAAGGCGACCATGATCTGCTGGGCGCCGAGGCGCGGCATGGCTTCTGGCGCGATTTCGGCGAGCAGTGCGTGGCCCGGCAATTGATCAAGTTCGAAGCTCATCCGGCAGCGATTGCCGAGGAAAGTGATTTCGCGGACCTTGGCCGGGAACAGGTTCTCTTCGTGCACCAGCGGATTGACGTTGATCGCCTCCGGGCGGCAGAACAGTCGACCCGAAGCGCCGTGTACGCTGCCCTCGGCCAGGCGCAGATTCATCCCACCGACCCGGGCGTGACTGTCGCTGCTGCGCTGAAACGGCAGCCAGTTGCCCTGGCCGACAAACTCGGCCACGAACGGCGTGGCCGGGCGGTTGTAGATTTCCTGCGGGGTGGCGTACTGCTCGACGCGGCCGTTATTCATGACCGCGATGCGATCGGCCATCAGCATCGCTTCGTCCTGATTGTGCGTGACCATCAGCGTGGTGATGCCGAGGTTGCGTTGCAGCTGACGCAGCTCGGTGCACAAGTGCTCGCGCACCCGCGCGTCGAGGGCCGACATCGGTTCGTCGAGCAACAGCAGCGACGGCGCCGGCGCCAATGCGCGAGCCAGCGCCACCCGCTGTTGCTGACCGCCGGACAGTTGGCCGGGGTATTTTTTCTCACTGCCAGTGAGGCCGACCAGTTCCAGCATCTGGCCGACACGCCGGCGCACTTCATCGCGACCGCTGCCGGCGAGGCCGTAGGCAATGTTCGCCTCGACCGTCAGGTTGGGGAACAGCGCGTAGGACTGGAACAGAATCCCGTAATCCCGCGCTTGCGGGGCAAGGTGCGAGACATCGCGATCGCCCAGGTACAGCTCGCCACTGTCCTGCTGCTCCAGCCCGGCAATGCAGCGCAGCAACGTGGTCTTGCCACAGCCCGACGGACCGAGCAGGCACACCAGTTCGCCGGCGGCGACATCAAGGGAGACGTTATCCAGCGCAGTGAACGCACCGAAACGCTTGTGCACGCCGCGCACTTTCATTGGCGCGCCGGGGTTGGTCAGGGCAGTTGCGATGGCAGGATTCATGGACAGGCCTCATCAAACGGATGAGGCCAATCCTAGAGTTGTAATGCGTCCGTCATGTGGCAGCGAGGCAAAAACGGCTGATAGTGGTATTCGGGGATTTTGGTTCAGATTGTGTTTTGCCTGGGCTGACGCCTTCGCGAGCAGGCTCGCTCCCACAGGGGATCGTGTTCACAACCCAAATCCAATGTGGGAGCGAGCCTGCTCGCGAAGAGGCCTTCTCAGACATTGAAGGTCTCATGCCGGAGACATCTCTTGTGCCAAGCCGAGGAACGCCGCCGGCAGACGCGCACCCTTGCGCTCTTTGAGGCAATACAGATACTCCGGAATCTGCGGCGCATTCTCGATGGTCAGCACGCGCAATTGCGGATCATGCGGCACTTCCTGCCGGGCAATGATGCTGATGCCGATATTGCGCAGTACCGCCTCGCGAATCGACTCGCGGCTGCCGATCTCCAGCAACGGCCCGAAACTGACCCCGGCGCTGGCCAGCAACTCTTCGGTCAAGCGCCGCGTGGTCGAACCCGGCTCGCGCATCAACAACGTATGCCCGGCCAGCGCATTCAACGTCACATGCTCCAGCGAGGCCAACGGATGATTGCGATGCACCGCCAGCACCAGCGGATCGGTGCCGAGTACCCGGCGAATCAACCGCGCATCGTCGAGCAACTGCGACGATGCGGCGACATCCACGCGGTAATCCTCCAGCGCTTCCAGGACCTGCTGCGAGTTGCCGATTTCCACCGACACTTCCACCTGCGGCAAACGCTCGCGGAAGGTCTTCACCAGATCGAGGATGTAATACGGCGCCGTCGCGGCAATGCGCAGCGTGCCCTGGACCTGCCCGCTGTTGCGCAGGAAAAACTCGATGTCCGCCTCTTGCTGCAACAGGGTCTTGACCATCGGCAGCAGCCGCGCGCCTTCGTCACTGACGCTTAAACGGCGGCCGCCTCGGTAGAACAACTCCACCGAGTACTGACTTTCCAGATTGCGGATCTGCGTGGTCACGGTCGGTTGGCTGAGGCCGAGTTTTTTCGCCGCCAGCGTAATGCTGCCCAAGCGGGCGACCATGTAAAACGCTTTCAGCTCGGCACTCAGCACACTCTTTCCTCATCTATTTGCGCAGCAGGCGCAAACCGTTGAACACCACCAGCAGGCTCACACCCATATCGGCAAACACCGCCATCCACATGGTGGCAAGCCCGGCAAAGGTTACCGCAAGAAATATCGCCTTGATCACCAGCGCCAGTGCGATGTTCTGTTTCAGGATGCTCGCGGTGTTGCGCGACAGACTGATGAACGCAGGGATCTTGCGCAGATCGTCGTCCATCAGGGCGACATCGGCGGTTTCGATCGCGGTATCGGTGCCGGCGGCGGCCATGGCGAAACCGATCTCGGCGCGGGCTAGTGCCGGGGCGTCGTTGATGCCATCGCCGACCATGCCGACCCGGTGGCCCTGCTTGTACAGATCTTCAATGGCTTGCAGCTTGTCGGTCGGCAGCAAATCGCCGCGCGCCTCGTCGATGCCGACCTGGGCCGCAATCGCCTCGGCAGTGTGGACGTTGTCGCCGGTCAGCATCAGGGTTTTCACCCCGAGTTCATGCAACTGACGAATCGCTTCGCGGCTGGTTTCCTTGACCGTGTCGGCCACGGCGAACAGTGCCAGTGGGCCTGAGCTGTCGAGCAGCAGCACCACGGATTTGCCCTGCTTTTCCAGCGCGAACAGCTTCTCTTCCAGTTGCGGTGAGCACAGGCCGAGCTCTTCGACCAGACGATGGTTGCCCAAGTGATAAGTCTGGCCGTTGATGTCGCCTTTGACGCCCCGCCCGCCCAGCGCGGCGAAGTTATCCACAGTAAGCGCGGCGAAGTTTTTATCCACAGCGGCGTTGGCAATCGCCAGCGACACCGGGTGATCGGAGCGCCCGGCCAGCGCGGCGGCGATTGCCGGTGCGCTGGCATCGGCCGTCGGGTCGAGTGACAGGTAATCGGTCTGCACCGGTTTGCCGTGGGTGATCGTGCCGGTCTTGTCCAGCGCCAGATAATCAAGCTTGAAGCCGCCCTCCAGATACACGCCGCCCTTGACCAGAATGCCCTTGCGCGCCGCCGCCGCGAGGCCGCTGACGATGGTCACCGGGGTGGAAATCACCAGTGCGCACGGGCAGGCAACCACCAGCAACACCAGCGCGCGGTAGATCCAGTCGAACCACGCCGCGCCCATGAACAACGGCGGGATGATCGCCACGGCCAAGGCGAAGACGAATACCGCCGGGGTGTAGATTTTCGAGAATTGGTCAACGAAACGCTGCGTCGGCGCCCGCGCGCCCTGGGCCTGTTCGACGGCGTGAATGATCCGCGCCAAGGTCGAATTGTTCGCCGCAGCGGTCACCGTATATTCCAGCGAACCGGCCTGATTGATGGTGCCAGCGAAGACTTTGTCACCGACGGTTTTTTCCACCGGCAGGCTTTCGCCGGTGATCGGCGCCTGGTCGATGGTCGAGCTGCCGCTGACCACCGCGCCGTCCAGCGCGATGCGCTCGCCGGGTTTCACCCGCACGCGGGCGCCCAGTTCGACGCTTTTTACCTCTTGTTCGCGCCAGTTGCCGTCGGCCTGCAAGACCGTGGCTTGCTCGGGGGTCATCTGCATCAAGCCGCTGATCGCGTTGCGTGCACGATCCAGCGAGCGTGCCTCAATCAACTCGGCGACGGTGAAGAGGAACATCACCATCGCCGCTTCCGGCCACTGGCCGATGAGGATCGCGCCAGTGACGGCGATGCTCATCAGCGCGTTGATGTTGAGGTTGCGGTTCTTCAGGGCGATCCAGCCCTTTTTATAGGTGCCGAGGCCGCCGCTGAGGATCGACACCAGCGCAACGACTGCCACCACCCAGTCCGGCGCGGCGCTGGTGAAATGAATGACTTCGGCGCCCAGCGCGGTCAGGCCGGACAGCGCCAGTGGCCACCAGTGTTTTTTCACCGCAACCGGTGCCGGCGCATCGACGCCCGCCTGCAGCGGCTCGGCGTGCATGCCGAGGGATTTGATCGCCTCGGTGATCGGCTCGGTTCCCGGAAGATTGTGGGTCACGCCAAGCACGCGGTTGATCAGGTTGAATTCCAGCTGCTGCACACCGGCCAGTTTGCCGAGCTTGTTCTGGATCAGCGTCTGCTCGGTCGGGCAGTCCATTGCCTCGATGCGGAAGCTGCTCAGGCGCGCGTCGGCGCTGGTTTTATCGCTCAGTTGCACCCGCGCAGGTACGGCGGTTTTTGACGAGCAGCAGGAATCGCCGCCGTGCGAATGTTTATGCACCGGCTGCAATTTATGACTGTGGTCGTGGCCGTCGCCGGGCTTGTGGGTGTGCAGGGAATCACTCATTGGTCGCGTCCATGAAGGTGCCTGTTGCCAAGTAAAGACCCTGTAGCCACTATAGGGTCAAGCACCCTTTTGGAGATGGCCGTCATGAAGATCGGCGAACTGGCGAAACTCACCGACTGTGCGGTGGAAACCATCCGCTACTACGAGCGCGAAAAACTCCTGCCGGAACCGGCGCGCAGCGATGGCAACTACCGCGTCTACACCCAGGCCCACGCCGAGCGCCTGACCTTCATCCGCAACTGCCGCACCCTCGACATGACCCTCGAAGAAATCCGCAGCCTGCTCGCCCTGCGCGACAGCCCGCAGGATCAGTGCGAGAGCGTCAATGCGCTGATCGACGAACATATTCAGCACGTGAAGGCGCGGATTGATGGCTTGCTGGCCTTGCAGACACAACTGCTCGACCTGCGCCAACGCTGTGGCGAAGGGCCGGAGGCGGATCAATGCGGGATCTTGCAGCGGCTGGAAGTGAGTGGCGGGGTTGTTGCGACGGAGGTTGAGCATTCCCACGTCGGCCGTAGCCACGGCCACTAAGCACACCGCAAAAACAAATGTGGGAGCGAGCTGCTCGCGAAAGCGGTATATCAGTCGACACATCTGTGACTGACACGCCCTCTTCGCGAGCAGGCTCGCTCCCACAGGGATATTGCGGTGTGGTTTAGACCGCCATCGGCGCGGTCATCGGCGGATGGTGCTCATAGCCTTCCAGCGAGAAATCGCTCGGCTCGACCAGCTCCAGCCATTCCGGCTGATACACACCAGTCTTGGCAAACTCCGGCACGCGGTCGGAAATCTTCAGTTTCGGCATGGCAAACGGCTCGCGCTTGAGCTGTTCGTTGAGCATGTCCAGGTGGTTTTCGTAGACGTGCGCATCGCCGATGAAATAGGTGAACCAGCGCGGCGTGTAGCCGGTCAGGCGACCGATCAGGCTCAGCAGCGCGGCGCCCTCGGTGAGGTTGAACGGCGTGCCCAGGCCCAGATCGTTGGAGCGGATGTAGAGAGTAAGGGAGATTTCCTTGGTCTCGACGTTCGGGTGGAACTGGTACAGCAGGTGGCATGGCGGCAGGGCCATTTCATCGAGCTGGGCGACGTTCCAGCCGTGGAACAGAATGCGGCGGCTGCCCGGATCGTTGATGATCGTGTCGACGCACTGGCGTACCTGGTCGATCGCCTTGTACAGCACGACGTAGGCCTGGCCGTCCTCTTCGCCCTGAGCGATCTGCTTGTAGCCGTTGCTCAGGGTCTGTTCGATGGCGGCGGTATTGCTCAGCGGGATCTGCTTGTACGCCGGCCACTTGCGCCATTGCACGCCGTAGATTTCACCGAGGTCGTCGTCGCCCTGACGGAACGGGTTGGCCAGCCACTGCGCGTTTTCGTTGGCGTTCTGGTCCCAGACCTTGCAGCCCAGCGCGCGGAATTCAGCGGCGTTGTTCACGCCACGGAGAAACCCGCACATCTCGCCGATGGCCGATTTGAAGGCCATTTTGCGCGTGGTGATCGCCGGGAAGCCTTCCTGCAGATCGAAACGCAGCATCGCTCCCGGGAAACTGATGGTGTTGATACCGGTGCGGTTGGCCTGTTTGGTGCCGTTCTGAATGACGTGCGAGACCAGTTCGAGATATTGCTTCATGAGTTACCTGTGTCCTTGGAGCCCCGGCGTCGCGCGCCGGGGTTCGTAGTTTAAGCCGTCGGCGCGAGCGGCGCTGCCGGGGCGCGACGATAGGCCAGCCAGATCAGCAACAGCCCGCCGACAATCATCGGCACGCAGAGCACCTGGCCCATGGTCAGCCAGTTCCACGCCAAGTAGCCGAGCTGAGCATCCGGGACGCGGACGAACTCGACGATGAAACGGAAGATGCCGTAGAACAGCGCGAACATGCCGGAGACCGCCATGGTCGGGCGCGGTTTGCGCGAGAAGATCCACAGGATCAGGAACAGCGCCACGCCTTCGAGGGCGAACTGATACAGCTGCGACGGGTGGCGCGGCAACTGCGCCGGATCGCTGAACGGCGGGAACACCATGGCCCACGGCACGTCGGTGGCCTTGCCCCACAACTCGGCGTTGATGAAATTGCCGATGCGCCCGGCGCCCAGACCGATCGGCACCATCGGCGCGACGAAGTCCATGAGCTGGAAGAACGACTTGCCATTGCGCTTGCCGAACCACAAGGCCGCGAGCATCACGCCGATGAATCCGCCGTGGAACGACATGCCGCCCTTCCACACTTCGAAAATCAGCGTCGGGTTGGCCAGGTACGCGCTCAGGTCATAGAACAGCACGTAACCCAGACGGCCGCCGACGATCACGCCCATCGATAGCCAGAACACCAGATCGGAGAGTTTCTCCTTGGTCCAGGTCGGGTCGAAGCGGTTGAGCCGGCGCGACGCCAACAGCCACGCGCCGCCGATGCCGATCAGGTACATCAGACCGTACCAGTGGATTTTCAGCGGACCGATGGCCAGGGCCACCGGGTCGATCTGCGGGTAAGGCAGCATTGCGACTCCTTGTTAGAGTGGAAAGCGAAATTCCCGGGCGACGCTGCCACCTCAGGATTAAGCCAGGATTGCCACGCGGTCAGAGCAGAAAGCTCAAACCCACGCAGAACAGCAAAGCGGCGAACAGCCTTTTCAGCAAGCGCGGCGACAACCTGTGTGCCAAACGCGCACCGAGCCGAGCGAAGACCATGCTGGTCAGGGCGATGCCCAACAATGCCGGCAAATACACAAAACCGAGACTATGGGCCGGCAACAACGGATCGTGCCACCCCAGAATCATGAAACTTGCTGCACTGGCCAAAGCGATCGGCAAGCCACAGGCCGATGAGGTCGCCACGGCCTGCTGCATCGGCACGCTGCGCCAGGTCAGAAACGGCACGGTCAGCGAGCCGCCACCAATGCCGAAAATCGCCGAGGCCCAGCCAATCACCGTACCGGCAGCGGTCAGACCGAGTTTGCCCGGTACCGTTCGGCTGGCCTTGGGTTTGACGTCCAGCGCCAGTTGCACGGCGATCACCAGAGCAAATACGCCGATGATCTTTTGCAGGTTCGGCCCGGAGATCGCTTCAGCAGTCAGCGCCCCGAAACCGGCGCCGAGCAGAATGCCCACGGTCATCCAGCGAAAAATCGCCCAGCGCACCGCGCCGCGACGGTGATGTTCACGCACGGCGTTGACCGAGGTGAATATGATCGTCGCCAGCGACGTCCCTACCGCCAAATGCGTAAGAATCGACTGATCGAAGCCCTGCAAAGTGAAGCTGAACACCAGCACCGGGACGATGATGATCCCGCCGCCAACGCCAAACAGCCCGGCGAGCACGCCCGCACAGGCACCGAGCGCCAGGTAGAGCAGAAATTCCATGACCGTCTCCAGCACGCATCGGCAAAACAGGAGCGGCATGTTAACGGATGCGCAGCCTTCTGCTCCACTGGCGATGGATGCACGGACGCCGGATGCGTAGAGTGGGCAAAAAACACACAAGGACCACCTTATGTGCCTGATTGTTTTCGCTTGGCGCCCGGACCATGCCCAGCCGCTGATCGTCGCGGCCAACCGCGACGAATTCTACGCCCGCCCCAGCCTGCCATTGGCGCCGTGGCCCGAGGCGCCGCATGTGCATGCCGGGCGCGATCTTGAAGCCGGCGGCACGTGGCTGGGGATCGGCAGCAACGGACGCTTCGCCGCGCTGACCAATATCCGCGATCCGCAACAGCCGCCCGCGACCAAATCCCGGGGCGAGCTGGTGGCGCGGTTTCTTGCGGGCGATCTGTCGATTGATGATTATTTGAGCGATGTGGTGGGTCGTGCCGCCGAATATGCCGGGTTCAATCTGCTGCTGGGCAATGCCCATGAGTTGTGGCACTTCAATGCGCGGGCGTCAGAGCCGGTGATGTTGCAGCCTGGAGTTTATGGGTTATCCAACGCGGGGCTGGATACGCCGTGGCCGAAACTGCTCAAGGCCAGGGCGGCGTTGAGCGCGGTACTGGATGATCCGCAGCCTGAGCGCTTGTTGACCCTGCTCAGCGATGCACAGACCGCCCCCGAGGCGGAGTTGCCGGATACCGGGGTGGGCATGGCGACGGAGTCGTTGCTGTCGAGCGTGTTTATTGCCAGCCAGAGTTATGGGACGCGGGCGAGTACAGCGTTGGTTGTGCAGGCGGACGGAACGCGGCGGATGGTGGAGCGCAGCTTTGGGCCGTATGGCGGGCATTTGGGCGAGGTGGAGATTGTGGTTTAGCGGTGCCTGAACTGGCGCCTTCGCGAGCAGGCTCGCTCCCACCTGGGTTTCGTGATCGATACGAATCCCTGTGGGAGCGAGCCTGCTCCGGGCGGCGTTCCGACGAAGAGGGCATCAGCCTTTTAGAGAGCCTTGGTCACCACCGGCGAATTCATCTTGGCCAACCCGAGATTCTTCAGCGCCAGTTGCAGCGAGCTGTGGATAACCTGCGGGTTATCGATCTTCATCAGTTCCGCCAGCATCTCCTGCGCCTTGCTCAGGTTCACCTGACGCAACATCCACTTCACCTTCGGCAGGTTGGTGGCGTTCATCGACAGGCTGTCGAAACCCATCGCCATCAACAGCACCGCCGCCGCTGGATCCCCGGCCATCTCGCCGCAGATGCTCACCGGCTTGCCTTCGGCGTGGGCGTCAGTGACCACGGTTTGCAGGGCTTGCAGCACCGCCGGGTGCAGATAGTCGTAGAGGTCGGCGACGCGCGGGTTGTTGCGGTCTACCGCCAGCAGGTACTGGGTCAGGTCGTTGGAGCCGACCGAAAGGAAATCGACCATCCGCGCCAGTTCCTTGGTCTGGTACACCGCTGCCGGGATCTCGATCATCACGCCGATCGGCGGCATCGGCACGTCGGTGCCTTCGTCGCGCACTTCGCCCCAGGCGCGGTGGATCAGGTGCAGGGCCTCTTCGAGTTCGTGAGTGCCGGAGATCATCGGCAGCAGAATCCGCAGGTTGTTCAGGCCTTCGCTGGCCTTGAGCATCGCGCGGGTCTGCACGAGGAAGATTTCCGGGTGGTCGAGGGTGACGCGGATACCGCGCCAGCCGAGGAACGGGTTGTCTTCCTTGATCGGGAAGTACGACAGCGATTTGTCACCGCCGATGTCGAGGCTGCGCATGGTCACCGGTTGCGGGTGGAACGCGGCGAGCTGTTCGCGGTAGATCGCCAGCTGTTCCTTCTCGCTCGGGAAGCGCTGGTTGATCATGAACGGCACTTCGGTGCGGTACAGGCCGACCCCTTCGGCGCCACGCTTCTGCGCCCGCGCCACATCGGCGAGCAGGCCGGTGTTGACCCACAGCGGCATGCGGTGACCATCGAGGGTCACGCACGGCAGGTCGCGCAGGGTGTCGAGGCCCAGCGCCAGTTGTTTCTCTTCTTCGACGACTTCGGCGAACTGCTTGCGCAGCACTTCGCTCGGGTTGGTGTAGACCTCGCCACGGGTGCCGTCGACGATCATTTCGATGCCGTCGACCTTGGCGTACGGCAGATCGACCAGGCCCATCACTGTCGGAATGCCCATGGCTCGGGCGAGAATCGCGACGTGAGAGTTACCCGAACCGAGTACCGAAACCAGACCGACCAGCGTGCCTTCCGGCACCTCGCCGAGCATCGCCGGCGTCAGCTCTTCGCTGACCAGAATGGTTTTTTCCGGGTAGACCAGATTCTGCTGGCGCTCTTCCTGCAGATAGGCGAGCAAGCGGCGGCCAAGGTCTTTGACGTCCGAAGCACGCTCGCGCAGGTAGGCGTCGTCCATCAGTTCGAAACGGTTGACGTGCTCAGTGACCACCTGACGCAGCGCGCCCTGAGCCCACTGCCCCGTTTTGATCACCGTGGTGATTTCGCTGCCCAGCGAGGCATCGTCGAGCATCATCAGGTAGACGTCGAACAACGCGCGCTCTTCCGGGCGCAGTTGGGTCGCGAGTTTGGCGGACAAGGCGCGCATGTCGGCGCGCACGCCTTCGATGGCAGTCTTGAACAGCGCCAGCTCAGCGTCGATGTCGGTGATGGTCTTGTCCGGCACCACGTCCAGGTCCGCCGGCGGCAGCATCACCACGGCGGTACCGACGGCAGCACCCGGCGAACCCGGTACGCCGACGAACTTGGCTTCCTGAATGCCCTTGCCCTGCCGGCCCAGACCACGGATCGAACCGGTGGCCTCGGCGTGGGCGATTACACCAGCAAGCTGCGCGCTCATGGTCACGAGGAAGGCTTCTTCACCTTCGTCGAACTGGCGGCGTTCTTTCTGCTGGATGACCAACACGCCGACGACGCGGCGGTGGTGGATGATCGGTGCACCGAGGAACGAGGCGTAACGCTCTTCACCGGTTTCGGCGAAGTAGCGATAGCGCGGGTGAACCGAAGCGTTTTCCAGGTTCAGGGGTTCTTCACGCGTGCCGACCAGACCGACCAGACCCTCGTTGGGGGCCATGCTGACCTTGCCGATCGAGCGCTTGTTCAAGCCCTCGGTGGCCATCAGGACGAAGCGATTGGTTTCCGGATCAAGCAGGTAGACCGAGCAGACCTGGCTGCCCATGGCCTCTTTGACGCGCAACACAATAATCCCCAACGCCGCCTTGAGATCCTTGGCGGAGTTAACTTCCTGGACGATCTTGCGCAGCGTATTGAGCATGGCTCGGGGTCGAACTCCGTCGTCAGTCGCGCGCTAAAAGGCGCGGGGCAAGCTCTTTGAGAGCGCGTCGATACACCTCGCGCTTGAATGTCACCACCTGGCCCAACGGATACCAATAGCTGACCCAGCGCCAGCCATCGAACTCCGGTTTACCGGTCAGATCCATCCGCACCCGCTGCTCGTTGGAGATCAGGCGCAGGAGGAACCATTTCTGTTTCTGGCCGATGCACAGCGGTTGGCTGTGGGTACGCACCAGGCGTTGCGGCAAACGATAGCGCAACCAGCCTCGGGTACAGGCCAGTATTTCAACATCTTCACGTTCCAGGCCAACTTCTTCGTTCAGCTCGCGGTACAAGGCGTCTTCCGGCGTCTCCTCGGGGTTGATCCCCCCTTGCGGAAACTGCCAGGCGTCCTGATTGATACGGCGAGCCCATAGCACCTGGCCGGCGTCATTCGTCAGAATGATCCCGACATTGGGGCGGAAACCATCGGGGTCGATCACGGCAACAACCTCGCAAACGCATGTCGCCGCATTGTTCCACAAAGCTTGATCAGGCGGCAACGAAGGTTCCTACCTTATGTGCACTCTTGTGAAAAGACCGTATTCTTGTCGCCTTTTTACTGACTTTTCAGCGGGTAACTGCAATGCGCCTGGCTTTATTCGATTTGGACAACACCCTTCTGGGCGGCGACAGCGATCACGCTTGGGGCGATTATCTGTGCGAGCGCGGCTTCCTCGACCCGATCGCCTACAAGGCGCGTAACGACGAGTTCTATCAGGATTACCTGGCCGGCAAGCTGGACAACGCCGCCTACCTGAACTTCTGCCTGGAAATTCTCGGCCGCACGGAAATGGCCGTGCTTGAGCAATGGCACAGCGATTACATGCGCGACTGCATCGAGCCGATCGTGCTGCCCAAGGCACTGGAGCTGCTGAAGAAGCACCGCGATGCCGGCGACAAACTAGTGATCATCACCGCCACCAACCGTTTCGTGACGGCACCGATCGCCGTGCGCCTGGGCGTGGAAACCCTGATTGCCACCGAATGCGAAATGATCGACGGCCGCTACAGCGGGCGCAGCACCGACATCCCGTGCTTCCGCGAAGGCAAGGTCACGCGCCTCAATCGCTGGCTGGAAGAGACCGGCTATTCGCTCGAGGACAGCTATTTCTATAGCGATTCGATGAATGATCTGCCGCTGCTGGAGCAGGTGGCGAATCCGGTGGCGGTGGACCCGGATCCGAATCTGCGGGCCGAGGCCGAGAAGCGTGGCTGGCCGGTGATTTCGTTGCGCGGCTGAGATTGCTATCGCTGGCAAGCCAGCTCCCACAGGGTTGTCAGTGTCCACTTAATCTGTGTTCACTGAATACCCCTGTGGGAGCTGGCTTGCCAGCGATGGGGGTCAACTCGGCCTCAAGCCTTAAACCGGCTTGGCCCCCATCAACGCCGCGATGGCGACAAATCCGACGCCGCTGACAATCGCCAGCGCCAGATTGAACTTGCGATTGCCCACCCCGCTTGTCCACAGCCGATCCAGCCGGACCAGCAGCCAGACCGCACTGAACGTGGCCACGGCGTAGATCACGCTGGAACCCAGAATCCAAAACTGGCCCAACGGCCAGCCAACCAGATGCACCAACCACCAGCCGGTGAAGGGCATGCTGAGCATGCCGATCAGCATCAGACACCAGATGAACAGCCAGGGACGGCGCATCGTACTGGCCGGCCCTTCACTGCGATTTCGCCAGGTCAGGGCGGCGAGCACCAGCCCGCTCGCGAGGATCACCACGGTCGCCGCGACGTGAAGGACTTTCAGGGTGGTCAGGGTTTCCATGTCGTTCTCATCCGTAGATCCATGCCCATCAGCGTAGCCGCTCAGCCAAGAAACAGCTGATAGGCCGGGTTATCGCTTTCATCCCAGTATGGATAGCCGATTTCCGCCAGCGCCGCCGGCACCAGATGACGCTCGTCATGCGGCACTTGCAAGCCGGCGACCACACGCCCGTCCGCCGCGCCGTGGTTGCGGTAGTGGAACATCGAGATGTTCCAGCGCCCGCCGAGCTTGTTGAGGAAGTTGAACAGCGCGCCCGGGCGCTCCGGGAATTCGAAGCGCAGCACCACTTCATCGACCACCTGCGCGGCGCGGCCACCGACCATGTGGCGAATGTGCAGCTTGGCCAGCTCGTTGTCGGTCAGGTCGAGCACCGGAAACCCCTGCTCGGTCAGGCTCGCCAGCAAGGCGCTGCGCGGATCGTTGTCCGGGTGGGTCTGCACGCCAACAAAGATGTGCGCTTCGCTGCCGGTGTTGTAGCGGTAATTGAATTCAGTGATCTGGCGCTTGCCGATGGCTTCGCAGAACGCCTTGAAGCTGCCGGCCTTTTCCGGAATGGTCACGGCGATGATCGCCTCGCGCCCTTCGCCCAGCTCAGCGCGTTCGGCGACGTGGCGCAGGCGGTCGAAGTTGACGTTGGCGCCGGAGTCGATGGCGACGAAAGTCTGGCCGCTGACGCCACGCTGCTCGACGTACTTCTTGATCCCGGCCACGCCCAATGCGCCGGCAGGCTCGGTGATCGAGCGGGTATCGTCGTAGATATCCTTGATCGCCGCGCAGATCTCGTCGGTGCTGACAGTAATCACTTCATCCACGTAATCCTTGCAGATCTCGAAGGTGTACTGGCCGATCTGCGCCACCGCCACGCCGTCGGCGAAGATGCCGACAGTCGGCAGAACCACGCGCTCGCCCGCTGCCATTGCCGCTTGCAGGCAGTTGGAGTCGTCCGGTTCGACGCCAATTACCTTGATGTCCGGACGCAGGTATTTCACGTAGGCCGCGATACCGGCGATCAGGCCGCCACCGCCGACCGGGACGAAAATCGCATCCAGCGGCTGCGGGTGCTGACGCAGGATTTCCATGGCCACGGTGCCCTGCCCGGCAATGGTGTGCGGATCGTCGTACGGGTGGATGTAGACGTAGCCTTTTTCATCGACCAGTTTCAGCGAATAGGCCAGCGCTTCCGGAAACGAGTCACCGTGCAGCACCACTTTGCCGCCGCGCGAACGCACGCCTTCGACTTTGATTTCCGGGGTGGTCTTGGGCATGACGATGGTGGCTTTGACGCCCAACACTTTCGCCGCCAGAGCCAGACCCTGCGCATGATTGCCCGCCGACGCGGTGACCACGCCGCGGGCGCGCTCTTCGTCGCTCAGTTGCGTCAGCTTGTTGTAGGCGCCGCGAATCTTGAACGAGAACACTGGCTGCAAGTCTTCGCGCTTGAGCCAGATGTCATTGCCCAGCCGCTCGGAGAGCTGGCGGGCGTTCTGCAGCGGGGTTTCTACGGCAACGTCATAAACGCGCGAGGTGAGGATCTTTTTGACGTACTGTTCGAGCATCGGAAAGCATCACTGGCGACTGGGCGGGACCAGCGAGTCTAACCCGCCTTTTGCCGAGGCGACCACACTAAACAGGTGGTTTTAAGGTCTGGAAACCCAATCTTGAGTGAGCACCGTTGTGGTGAGGGGATTTATCCCCGCTGGAGTGCGAAGCGCTCCCCTGCTTTTTTTCAGTCACACCGCGTTCCTGGGTTTTACGACGACTGCCTCGCCGAACGGGGATAAATCCCCTCGCCACAGCTTGTTTCCCCCTGTACCACCGCGAGGCCTATAATGCCGGCCTTTCTGCCCAACCCTTGCCCGCTTCCGGAGCCCGCATGACCCAGGATCAACTCAAACAGGCCGTGGCCCAGGCCGCCGTCGACTTCATCCTGCCGAAACTCGACGACAAGAGCATCGTCGGCGTCGGCACCGGCTCCACCGCCAACTGCTTCATCGACGCCCTGGCCCAGCACAAGGGCGCGTTCGATGGCGCCGTTGCCAGCTCCGAAGCCACTGCCGCGCGCCTCAAGGGCCATGGGATTCCGGTATATGAGCTGAATACCGTCAGCGATCTGGAGTTCTACGTCGACGGCGCCGATGAGAGCGATGCGCACCTGAACCTGATCAAGGGCGGCGGCGCGGCCCTGACCCGCGAGAAGATTGTCGCCGCCGTGGCCAAGACCTTCATCTGCATCGCTGACGCCAGCAAACTGGTGCCGGTACTCGGCGAGTTCCCGCTGCCGGTGGAAGTCATCCCGATGGCCCGCAGCCACGTAGCCCGCCAACTGGTCAAACTCGGTGGCGACCCGGTCTACCGCGAAGGCGTGCTGACCGACAACGGCAACATCATCCTCGACGTGTTCAACCTGCAGATCACCAACCCGGTGGAGCTGGAAGCACAGATCAATGCCATCGTCGGCGTGGTCACCAACGGCCTGTTCGCCGCGCGTCCGGCGGATCTGTTGTTGCTGGGCACCAGTGAAGGCGTGAAAACCCTCAAGGCTGAGTAAGCCGGACTGCCCACACTGGTGTGGGCAAATGAAATACCTGTGGGAGCTGGCTTGCCAGCGATAGCGGCCTGTCAGTCAACAATGATGTTGAAAGTGGTGGCCTCATCGCTGGCAAGCCAGCTCCCACAGTGTTTTGGGGTGTTGGTTAGGGCTGTGCCGGTTTTTTGAAGACGTAAAACAGATTCGGCTCGCTCACCAGGTACAACGTGCCGTCATCATCCATTGCAATTCCCTCCGCCTGCGGCACGGTTTTCTGCAAACCCTGGCGCCCGCCGCTGATCGACATGGTGCTCAACGGGCGCCCGTCGACATCCAGTTCGATGATCAAGCGCGACTCGTCCGACAGCGCCAGCAAGTGCCCGCTGCGCTCGTCGTACTGCAGACTCGACAGATCACGCACAAACATTCCGGCATCGCGCTTGGGGTTGTTGATCACGTGCACCGCGTAGGTCTTGTCCGGTTTGAAATGCGGGAAGCCGTGGACTTCGTAGATCAGCATCGGGTCGCGTTCTTTCGCCACGAACAGCCGCTTGCCCACAGAATCATAAGCAAGCCCTTCGAAACCCTTGTTGCCGGACATGTGCACGCCAAGGGTCATTTGCTCGGCATCCTCGGCATCGAGAAAAGTGGTGTCGGCCTCGAGGTGGATCTTGATCAGGCGTTGCTGACGCTCGTCGGTGATCACGTAGGTGTCGGCACTGATGTACTCGACGGCTTCCGGATCGCCAAACCCCACCAGAGCGATGCGCCGCAGAATCTTGCCTTCCAGGGACAATTCGATCAGTTCGGAATTCTTGTTGGTCACGGTGAACAGGCTTTTGCGCACCGGATCGTAGGTCAGCGCCGAGACGTCATCGTCGAGCCCGTCGATCGGTCGCGCTTCGATGGTCACCCGATATTGATCCAGGCCGATCGCCTCGCTGCTCACCGGTTGCCACAGCGTGTGCAGGTTGAACCAGGCGCGCTCGAACAGACGCAGGTATTGGCCGATCGCGATCAACGCAATCAGGACAATCATCAACAGGACGAGAATCAGCGGTTTGGGGCGGGCAAGTCGACGCATTCAGGCAGGCTCGGATTCATGACAGGCCGATGAAATATCACGCCCGTCTGAATTGAAGCTTAATGGCCACTTGCCTCAGATCACAAGCCAAGCGCCGTAGGAGCTGCCGAAGGCTGCGATTTTTTGACTTTCATAAGCAAGATCAAAAGATCGCAGCCTGCGGCAGCTCCTACAGGGAAGGCATCACCGGTGTTTTTCGAATCGGTAGAACAGGTTCGGCTCGCTGACCATGTACAGCGTGCCGTCCGCATCCATGGTCATGCCTTCGGCGCGGGGAATGGTGTCTTTCAGACCGTTGAAATTCCCAAGCAACGTCATGAAGCTGACTTGCTTGCCATCCTCGTCGAGTTCAAGCAACAGGTGTGAATCCGCCGACAGCACCAGCAGATGGCCAGTGCGCGGATCGACAGCCAGCGCCGACAGGTTGCGCAGATCCAGCTGATCGCTCGCCAGCTTCTGCTTGTCGCCCTGCAGGGTCTGGCCGCCATCGCTTTTCCAGGTGAACAGCGCCGGCGGGCGTTCCTCCCCCAGAATCAATCGCTGATTGCGCGGATCCCACGTGATGGCCTCAAACGCCTTGTTCTGATCTTTCGACGGCCCGAGATCGTATTTCGGGAAGTCGGCGATGTTCAGCTCACGAGTCGCGGCGTCGATCTTGACGATCGACAAGGTATGCTCACGCTCATCGACAATGGCCAGCAAACCGTTTTCCATGACCGTCAAGCCTTCCGGATTGCTCCAGCCCACCAACGGCATCTTGCGCAACACGTCGCCCTCAAGCGTCAGCTCGACCAGGAAGGCATTCTTGCCCATCACCGCGAACAGGGTCTTTGTCTGCGGGTTATAGGCCAGATCCGAAGCTTCGTCCTTTTCCATCCCCGGCAGCGGCTTGGCATCGATCACCACCTGATAATCCGGCAGCCACACACTCTCCTTTTGCTCGGCCTTGCTCTCGAAGCGCTCCAGCACCCACAGCACGCCGCGATCATCCCAATGCATGGCGAACGCCAGCCCATAGGCTGCGGCGATGACCAGCAACAGCCAGACATACCAGCGCAGGACGAAGCGCGAACGGGAGGGGGATTTCTGCTGAGTTCGAGATGCCATCGAGGGATGCGTTCCGTTAATTCAGGCCAAGGGTAATAGCACAAAGAGGCCGGCTGAGACGCCAGAATCGCGGGAATTATCCAGAGAGGATGTGAAAAAAACGGGAAATGGCGGGATTGCCGTGTGCGTTTGCCAGCAACACACTTGTGGCGAGGGGATTTATACCCTCACCACAAAGCTCACCCCCTGCAAGGGGTTCCGCGGTTAGCGCACGCTGCTGCTGAAGCTGCTCGCCCCCGGCAGCTCGAGGACGATTTCATCGCCGACGTTCAGCGGGCCGACGCCCACTGGCGTACCCGTAAGGATCACGTCACCGGCCTGCAGCGAGAAGCAGCCAGCCATGTGCTGGATCATCGGCACGATCGGGTTGAGCATCGCGCTGCTGTTGCCGTCCTGGCGCACTTCGCCGTTGATGGTCAGGCGGATGCCGATGTCGGTCAGGTCAGCGAAGGTGCTGCCGACCACGAACGGCGCGATCACCGCCGCGCCGTCGAACGACTTGGCGATTTCCCACGGCAGGCCCTTGGCTTTCAGCTCGGCTTGCTTGTCGCGCAGGGTCAGGTCCAGCGCCGGGGCGAAGCCTGAGATCGCATCGAGGACTTCTTCACGGCTCGGCTTGGTCGACAGCGGCTTGCCGATCAACACGGCGATCTCCGCCTCGTAGTGCACTGAACCACGCTCGGTCGGAATGCTGAACCCGCCTTCCAGCGGCACCACGCAACTGCCCGGCTTGATGAACAGCAGCGGCTCGGTCGGCACTGGGTTATCCAGTTCCTTGGCGTGTTCGGCGTAATTGCGGCCAATGCACACGACTTTCCCGATCGGGAAGTGAATGCGCGTGCCGTCGACGTACTGGTGCTGATAGCTCATTTACCGACTCCTGCCTTTATTGATTCAACAGAGATTACCGATCAAACCGGGAAAATCTTGCCCGGGTTCATGATGCCGTTCGGGTCGAACACTGCCTTGACCGCTTTCATGTACTCGATCTCGGCCGGCGAGCGGCTGTAGGTCAGGTAATCACGCTTGGTCATACCGACGCCGTGCTCGGCCGAGATCGAGCCGTTGTATTTCTCGACGGTTTCGAACACCCACTTGTTGACGGTGGCGCACTTGGCGAAGAACTCGTCCTTGCTCAGGTTTTCCGGCTTGAGGATGTTCAGGTGCAGGTTGCCGTCGCCGATGTGGCCGAACCAGACGATTTCGAAATCCGGGTAGTGCTCGCCAACGATCGCGTCGATTTCGCGCAGGAACGCCGGCACTTTCGAGACGGTAACCGAGATGTCGTTCTTGTACGGCGTCCAGTGGGAAATGGTTTCGGAGATGTACTCGCGCAGCTTCCACAGATTGTGCAGTTGGGTTTCGCTCTGGCTCATCACACCGTCGAGCACCCAGCCCTGTTCAACGCAGTGCTCGAAGGTTTCCAGCGCGCTGTTGGCCACTTCTTCGGTAGTCGCTTCGAATTCCAGCAGGGCGTAGAACGGGCACTCGGTGTCGAATGGCGCCGGCACGTCGCCACGGCCCATGACCTTGGCCAGGGCCTTGTCGGAGAAGAATTCGAACGCCGTCAGGTCGAGTTTGCCCTGGAAGGCATGCAGCACCGGCATGATCGAATCGAAATCGGCGGTGCCGAGGACCATCGCCGTGAGGTTTTTCGGCGCGCGATCAAGGCGCATGGTCGCTTCGACGACGAAACCGAGGGTGCCCTCGGCGCCGATGAACAGCTGACGCAAGTCGTAACCGGTGGCGTTCTTGATCAGGTCCTTGTTCAGTTCGAGCACATCGCCCTTGCCGGTGACGACTTTCATGCCGGCCACCCAGTTGCGGGTCATGCCGTAGCGAATCACTTTGATCCCGCCGGCATTGGTGCCGATATTGCCGCCAATCTGGCTGGAACCTGCCGAGGCGAAGTCGACCGGATAGTACAGGCCGTTTTCTTCGGCGACGTTCTGCAGATGCTCAGTGACCACGCCCGGTTGGCACACGGCAGTGCGGTCGGTGAGGTTGACGTCGAGAATCTGGTTCATGTAATCGAACGAAACCACCACTTCGCCATTGGCCGCCACCGCAGCGGCGGACAACCCGGTGCGCCCGCCGGATGGCACCAGCGCAACCTTGTGAGTGTTGGCCCAACGCACCACGGCCTGCACTTGCTCGATGGTCTTGGGAAACACGATGGCGCTCGGTGCCGGGGCGAAGTGCTTGGTCCAATCCTTGCCGTAAGTGTTCAGGGAGTCGGCGTCGGTGAGGACTTTGCCAGGCTCAACCAGGGTCTTCAGTTCATCAATCAGCGCAGGATTGGTCATCGACAGAACTCTCGAACAATTCATGGTCATCCTGAGAACGCTTCACGTCGCAGGAATGAGTGTTTAGCGGGGTGGCTATGCTAGCATACCGACCCCGCAGGACAGTGCCCAAGGCCAGATCCGCGGTGACGGCTTTGTTGCCGTGCGGGTCAGCTCCAGGCTGCTCCCTCCCTGCCATTTTTCTCCGGGATACAGGTTTACGCAGATGAGCAAGACTTCTCTCGATAAGAGCAAGATCAAGTTCCTTCTTCTCGAAGGCGTCCACCAATCGGCTGTCGACGTCCTCAAGGCGGCGGGCTACACCAGCATCGAATACCTGACTGGTTCCTTGCCGGAAGCCCAGCTCAAGGAAAAGATTGCTGACGCTCACTTCATCGGCATTCGCTCGCGCACGCAACTGACCGAAGAGATCTTCGATCACGCGAAGAAACTGGTCGCGGTCGGCTGTTTCTGCATCGGCACCAACCAGGTTGACCTCAGTGCGGCCCGCGAGCGCGGTATCGCCGTGTTCAACGCACCGTACTCCAACACCCGTTCCGTAGCCGAGCTGGTACTGGCCGAAGCGATCCTGCTGCTGCGCGGCATCCCTGAGAAAAATGCCTCCTGCCACCGTGGCGGCTGGATCAAGTCCGCTGCCAACTCGTTCGAGATCCGTGGCAAGAAGCTGGGCATCGTCGGCTACGGCTCGATCGGCACGCAGTTGTCGGTGCTGGCTGAAGGTCTGGGCATGCAGGTGTTCTTCTATGACACCGTGACCAAGCTGCCGCTGGGCAACGCTACGCAGGTCAACAATCTGCACGAGCTGCTGGGCATGTCCGACATCGTCACCCTGCACGTACCGGAAACCGCCGCCACTCAGTGGATGATCGGCGAGAAGGAAATCCGCGCCATCAAGAAGGGCGGCATCCTGATCAACGCTGCACGTGGCACCGTGGTCGAGCTCGACGCCTTGGCGGACGCGATCAAGGACAAGCACCTGATCGGCGCGGCCATCGACGTGTTCCCGGTGGAGCCCCGCTCCAACGACGAAGAGTTCGAAAGCCCGCTGCGTGGCCTCGACAACGTGATCCTGACCCCGCACATCGGCGGCTCGACCGCCGAAGCGCAAGCCAACATCGGTCTGGAAGTGGCGGAGAAACTGGTCAAGTACAGCGACAACGGTACCTCGGTGTCGTCGGTCAACTTCCCGGAAGTGGCCCTGCCGGCTCACCCTGGCAAGCACCGCCTGCTGCACATCCACGAGAACATCCCGGGTGTGATGAGCGAGATCAACAAGGTCTTCGCCGAAAACGGCATCAACATCTCCGGTCAGTTCCTGCAGACCAACGAGAAGGTCGGTTACGTGGTGATCGACGTCGACGCCGAATACTCGGAGCTGGCGCAAGAGAAGCTGCAACACGTCAACGGTACTATCCGTAGTCGGGTGCTTTTCTAAAAGCAGCTACAAGCGGCAAGTGAAAGCGCTTTGCCTTTACTTGCCGCTTGCAGCTAGCCACTTGAAGCTGAATAAAAAAGGGAGCCCCGAAAGGCTCCCTTTTTTTATTTCACGTTGACCGTGATTTTTTCCGAAACGATCGATGGGTCGAACGGCATGTGGCCGCTGTCGCCGAGGATCAGTTGCAAGGTGTGCTTGCCCGGGGCCAGTTTGATCGTGGCTTCGGTCTGCGCCTTGCCGAAATGCATGTGGTGAGCGTCAGTCGGGATCGGCGCGCCTTCGGCCGGCAGGTCGTCGACGTCGATCAGCAGGTGATGGTGGCCGGTGTTCTTGGTGGTGTCACCCGCCGGGGCCAGCGCGATGTTCTTGACGCCGAACTTGACCTTGAATTCCTGCGAGACGGTGGCGCCGTCCTCGGGAGAAACGATGAACACTTCAGCATCCTTCGGCGCCGGTGTCGCCGCACTGGCCAGCACCGAAACACCCATCAGCACACCGGCCAACGCTGCACGTGACAAAAAGCTTTTCATTTTCTTCTCCAGTTTTTCCGTAAAATCCGCACGGTCATGACAACTTCATGACCATTCGTTGTCGAAGGCACTCGACAACCATAGCAAAGCGAGCCTGAATCAGAGCGTCGCGATAATGATTTCAAAGGAGTGACCATGCGCCTGCTGCCTGGCCTGATCTGCCTGCTACCCCTTCTGAGCCCGCTGGCTCACGCCGAACTGATTGATGACGTCAACGACCGTGGCGAGCTGCGCATAGCCCTTGAGGCTAATACACCGCCCTTCAATTACAAGGAAGGCGACACCCTCACGGGGTTCGAGGTCGAGCTTGGGCAACTTCTGGCCCAAGAGCTGGATGTACGCGCCGACTTCATCGTCACCGACGAGGGCGACCTGCTCCAGGGCGTTGAAAGCGGCAAATACGATGTCGCGCTCAACCACATAGCACTGACACCCGAACTCAAGGATCGTTTCGACTTCAGCGAGCCGTACGGCGAGGTCGACGGGCAGTTGTTGGCGAAGAAGGACGAGACGCCGCGGCCGCTGGTGCTGGTGCAGGCGTTGACCGAAGCGAAGCCGAAAGCGGCAGTGCCGGTCGAGCTGGCGATCCCGTTTCAGAAGGGTAATCCGGCATTTCAGGCCAGCCTAAAGAGCGCGCTGGAACGGATCAAGGCGGATGGGCGGTTGGCGGCGCTGTCCGAGAAGTGGTTGAAACCGTAAGAGCCCCTCACCCTAACCCTCTCCCGGAGGGAGAGGGAACTGATCCGGGGATGCTTTAGAGGTACGCCGACTTGGGATTGCTATACCGAATCCGAAATCGACTGATCATGGCTTTGTCGAATCCCTGGTCGCCAAGGTCTTTCAGGTCGATGGACAGCGCCAGACACCTCGGTCGGCCCCCTCTCCCCCCGGGAGAGGGCTGGGGTGAGGGCAACGATGGCGGATCAGTCCAAAGCAGCCAGAGTCACCGCCGCCTCAACCAGCTCAAGTTCACTGAAAACCCGAACCCCATGACGCTTGAGCAACGCCGCCGTCACCCCTTCGCCACTGACTTTGACCCCACTGAACGTGCCGTCATATGTCAACAGATTCCCGCAAGAGGGGCTGTTGGCCTTGAGCACCGCCACCCGAATGCCGTGCTTTTGCACCAGTTCCAGCGCTTGCCGCGCCCCCTCGAGAAACTGCGCGCTGACATCCTCGCCATCAGTAGTGATGACTGCGGCAATGCCATCCAGCACCTGACCGCCCTGCCCGCCAGGAATCTCCGCCGCCGCCCGCGGCGTCGGCAATCCACCCGCCACCTCCGGACACAACGGCACCACGCGCCCTTCTTCGATCCACTGCTCAAGCAGATCAAACGGCCCGCTCGCACCACCGTCATAACGCACGCGATGGCCCAACAGGCAGCGACTGACCAGGATCTTTTCCATGTTCAGAACGGCTCGTTGCCACGGCGACGGAACCAGCCAGTCAGCGACAGGCGCTCGCGATGGGCCGGCAACACTTCGTGGGGCACTTCGCCGGAGAGAAACACCACCAGACAGCCGCCGGTCGGCTGTACGTCATGCACACGTTCTTCGCCCAGGTACATGCGCAACTGTCCGCCGTCCTCCGGCAGCCAGGCGTCGTTGAGGTAGATCACCGCCGACACCATGCGCCGGTCATCATCGCGAAAGCGGTCGAGATGCTTGAGGTAGAACGCGCCGGGCGGGTACAGGGCGAAATGGCATTCGAAATCCTCGAGCCCCAGAAACAAGCCACGATTGAGTGCCTCGCGCAGCCTGTCCATCAGGCTCAGGTAGCGGTCAGTGGCGTCGGCCTGACCCGGGTCGATCCACTGGATGTGATCGCCGCGAATACCCTCGCGAATCTCCGAAAACGGCCCGCGTCCGACCGCCGCCGGCGCCAGCTCACCCTCGGCTTCACGTTTACGGCACTCGGCCGCCAGCGCCCGGGTCAGATCGGCGGGCAGGAAGATGTTCTGCTGCGACCAGCCGTGTTCGGCCAGGTCGTCGACAATGCGTAACAGCAGCGGGTGTTCAGAGGATATCGGCATGGCGCGCATAGTATGCCGACGGCAAAAAATCCGACAGAGCCACGCAGCGCCTTGCTACGAATTCTCGACAAGTACCGGCACCGCACGGACAATAGTCCGCTGCTGACAGGAGTCCCTATGCGCCGTTTGCTTTTTTCACTGTTGATGTTCTGCGTATTGCCCGCCTGGGCGGACGGCCACGATCAGTTGTACAAGGTCGCCGGCTGGCCAGAACAACGCGCGCATTTCAACGATGCCCTGAGCGCCGCCCAGCAGCGCTATCAGAACAGCCTGCCACCTGCGGTATTTCAGGCGCTGGTCAACAACAGCAATCAGCGCTTCGCCGCGCAGGCCATGGATCAGCGTGCCGAAGCGCAACTGCGGCAGAAACTCGCCGACCCGAAACCGGCGCTGACCTTCTTCCAGTCACCACTGGGCAAGAAAATCGTCGCCGCCGAATTGCTCGCAACCCGTCGCGATCAACTGGCAAAAAATGCCCAGGGCCTGCCGAAGATGCAGGCCAGCGACAGTCGCTTGCTGATCATCGGCCATCTCGCCCAGGCCCTGCCGGCCCGTGAGGCTGGCGCCGAGGTCAGCCTGGCGATTGCCGGCGTGGCAGCGGACAGCTTGAGTTCGATGATTCCGGGATTGCTTGGCGGTGGACAGGCACAGGGCATGCTGAATGGTCAGCGCCAGCGGCTGATGGATCAGATCGGCGCCGATCTGAACAACACGTTGCTCTACGTCTATCGCGATTTGTCGGATGAAGAGCTGGAAGAGTTTGCGACGTTTGCCGAGTCGACCGAGGGCAAGGCTTACTACCAGGCGGCACTGGCGGCGATTCGGGCGGGGTTGGCGGTCGGCCAATAATCTTCGTTGCCTGAAAGATCGCATTCGCGAGCAGGCTCGCTCCCACATTGGATCATCAGTGGACACAAAATGTGTGAGCATCCCGAATTCCCTGTGGGAGCGAGCCTGCTCGCGAAGAGACCCGCACAGCCGCTACAGATTCCTGCCCCTGATCCGCTTGCTCAAGAATTCGAAATACTCCTCACGCATCTCCGCCGTTTCATTGGCCAGGTGATGCCGTGCCTCGGCCAACAGCAGTATCTGCGGCCGGTCGAACTTCCATTTCAACACCTGCAGATTGTGCTGCCAGTCGACAGTCATGTCCGCCTGCCCCTGAATGATCAGCGGCCGTCGCGGACTTTTTTTCGCGTGCTCGACGCGGATGATCCAGCGCGACAGCGCGCCCACCCATTTCGTTGGCAGACGTCTTGGCTGTAACGGGTCGGCCTGCAGAAACGGCAGAAAATCCGGATCGTTGGAATTCTCGCTAAAGCGTCGCACCACCCCGCGCACAAACGGCCGCAGCAGGTAATAACTCAGCTGCGACCAGCCCCACGCCCTCGGCCGCACCAACGGCGCCAGCAGAATCACCTGCCCCTGCGCCGGGCTGTTCTCGCCATGGTTGAGCAGGTGATCGACGACAATCGCGCCACCGGTGCTTTGCCCGCACAAATGCCAAGGCTGCGGCAGCGCGATCGAGTTCGCTTCAGCGAACAGCGCCTGCAACACGTCCTGGTATTCAGCGAAATCACGAATGCTTGCCCGTGGCCCGCTCGACAGACCATGGCCCGGCAAGTCGCAGGCGATCACGGCGAAATCCTGATCCAGCGCCCACTCGATCACATGCCGGTACAGGCCGATGTGGTCGTAATAACCGTGGAGCAGAAACAGCGTCGCCTTGACCTTCTCCGGCCACCAGCAATGGCTGACCAGCTCGTAGCCATCGACTTCGAAACGACCCATGCCGCGCCAGACATCGCGCTCGGCGAAGTCGGTCTTGTAGAAGCGCTGATAATCCTTCGCCTCATCCGATAACGGCTGCCACTCGGCCAATGGCTTGAGGCTCGCGCGTAAATGATCGGGGTCGAAAGTATCAGGCATGCGGACATTCCAGAGCGGGAAACGGACTTTATCGGCCTGCGATATTCATCTCTAGAGGCAGACATGGCAAGCTAGCCGGCCTTTCGAGGATCGAAAACCATGCGTTCGCCCTACCGCACCGCACTGTTCGCCAGCCTGCTCGCGCTGATCTGCGCCGGGGTGCTATGGGCGGCGTATGACTGGTTTCAGGGCCGCTATCTGCGCGCGTTCAGCGAACATACGGCGGTATTTTCCGGTGACCCGCTGCGCCTGCCGGACAACCTCGCCGGGCCGGGAAATATCCGCCTCGTGCACTTCTGGGACCCGGCCTGTCCGTGCAATGTCGGCAATCAACAGCACCTGAGCGAGATGGTCGAACAGTTCGGCGCGCGTGGAGTGGAGTTCTTCGCCGTGCAAAAGCCCGGCAGCCACGGCCAGTTGCCCGCCACCCTCGCCAGCCTGAAAACCATCATCGTCCTGCCCGGCGCCGAACAGATCCCCGCCAGCCCTGCCGTGGCGATCTGGGATCGCAGCGGCAAACTCGCCTACTTCGGCCCGTACAGCGAAGGCTTGACCTGCAACTCCAGCAACAGCTTTATCGAACCGATCCTGCATGCCCTGACGGAAGATCGCCCGGTCAATGCTACCCACACCTTGGCGGTGGGTTGTTATTGCCCATGGCCGGCGGACGCGAAGTAAGGCATTCCGGACTTTTCAAGGACAGCGCTGCAGCGCACAGATGCTCTGTGATAAATGTTTGCAGCCCGATGGGCGGCCCTCCCGCCTGCACAAGGAGTCACCATGAAGCGTGCGTTGATCGTCGTTGCCTTGCTCATCGTTGTCCTGCTCGGCGCCGCCGGCGGGTATATCTACAGCAAGCAGCCGACGCGCCAGGGCCAGGTCGAGCTGCGCAACCTGCAAGGCTCGGTGACCGTGCGCTATGACGAGCGCGGTGTGCCGCATATCCGCGCCGAGAACGAAACCGACCTCTATCGCGCCCTCGGTTATGTGCACGCGCAGGATCGTCTGTTCCAGATGGAAGCCATGCGCCGCCTCTCTCGGGGCGAGCTGGCCGAAGTGCTCGGGCCGAAACTGCTCGACACCGACAAACTGTTTCGCAGCCTGCGCATTCGGGAGCGCGCGGCCAGTTACGTCGCCAGCCTCGACAAGCAGTCGCCGGCATGGAAGGGCCTGCAAGCCTATCTGGATGGCATCAACCAATATCAGGACACCCACGCCGCGCCGATCGAGTTCGACGTGCTGGGCATCCCCAAGCGGCCGTTCACTGCCGAAGACAGCATCAGCGTCGCCGGCTACATGGCCTACAGCTTTGCCGCTGCGTTTCGCACCGAGCCGCTGCTGACCTACGTGCGCGATCAGCTCGGCGCCGATTACCTCAATGTCTTCGATCTCGACTGGCAGGCCAAAGGCGTTCTGGCCACCAATCACACCCGGCACGCACCGGCCCTCGCCGCCGGCGACTGGCAGGACCTCACCGCCCTCGCCCGCCTCAGCGAACAGGCGCTGCTCGACAACGGCCTGCCGCAGTTCGAGGGCAGCAACGCCTGGGTGATTGCCGGCAGCCGCAGCCAGAGTGGCAAGCCGTTGCTGGCCGGCGATCCGCATATTCGTTTCTCGGTGCCGTCGGTGTGGTACGAGGCGCAGCTGTCGGCGCCGGGTTTCGAGTTGTACGGCCATCATCAGGCACTGGTGCCGTTCGCGTTTCTGGGGCACAACCTCGATTTCGGCTGGAGCCTGACCATGTTCCAGAACGATGACCTCGATCTGATCGCCGAGAAGGTCAACCCGGACAACCCCAATCAAGTCTGGTATCGCGGTCAGTGGACCGAGATGCTCGTCAGCGAACAACAGATCAAGGTAAAGGGTCAGGCGCCGGTGACGCTCACCTTGCGCCACTCCCCGCACGGGCCAATCGTCAACGATGCTCTTGGCAGCGCCGCCGGCAAGACCCCGATCGCGATGTGGTGGGCCTTCCTCGAAACACCTAACCCGATCCTCGACGGCTTCTACCAGCTCAACCGCGCCGACACCTTGGCCAAGGCCCGCGCGGCAGCGGCCAAGGTGCAGGCGCCGGGCCTGAATCTGGTGTACGCCAACGCCAAAGGCGATATCGCCTGGTGGGCCTCGGCCTTGCTGCCCAAACGTCCGGCCGGGGTGCAACCGGGCTTCATCCTCGACGGCAGCACGCCCGAAGCGGACAAGGACGGCTACTACCCGTTCAGCGCCAACCCGCAGGAAGAGAACCCGGCGCGCGGCTATATCGTCTCGGCCAACTTCCAGCCCGTGTCGCCGACCGGCATGGAGATCCCCGGTTACTACAACCTTGCCGATCGTGGTCAGCAGCTTGACCGTCAGCTCAGCGACAACCGGGTGAAGTGGAGCAACGAGGCCAACCAGCAACTGCAGCTGGGCACGACGACCGGTTACGGCCCGCGTCTGTTGGCGCCGCTGTTGCCGGTTTTGCGTGAGGTGGTGAGTGATCCGGCGCAGCTGAAACTGGTCGAGCAATTGGCGCAATGGCCCGGCGACTATCCGCTGAATTCCGTCAGCGCGACGCTGTTCAACCAATTCCTCTACGACCTTGCCGATGCGGCGATGCGCGATGAGTTGGGCAATGACTTCTTCGAAACACTGCTGTCGACGCGGGTAATCGACTCAGCGCTGCCACGCCTGGCGGCCAAGGCGGACTCACCGTGGTGGGACAATCGCAGCACGCCGGCCAAAGAAACCCGCGCCGATGTCGTGCGCACGGCGTGGGCGGCAAGCATGGCGCATCTGAAACTGACCCTCGGCGATAACGTGGCCGGTTGGCAGTGGGGCGCGGCGCACACCCTGACTCACGGCCATCCGCTGGGGCAGCAGAAGCCGCTGGATCGCCTGTTCAACGTCGGCCCGTTCGCGGCGCCAGGCAGCCACGAAGTGCCAAACAACCTCTCGGCGAAGATCGGCCCGGCGCCATGGCCGGTGACCTATGGACCGTCGACCCGACGCCTGGTGGACTTCGCCGATCCGGTCCATAGCCTGACGATCAATCCGGTCGGCCAGAGTGGCGTGCCGCTGGACCGCCACTATGACGACCAGGCCGAGGCGTATGTGGAGGGGATTTATGTGCAGGCGCATTTCAGCGAGGAAGAGGTGCTGGCGAATACGCGCAGTACGTTGAAGCTGTTGCCTGCGCGGGCTGCGCAATAGATTGATGCCGTCTCGACCGGCCCTTTCGCGAGCAAGCTCGCTCCCACAGGAGATTGCATTCCAAATGTGGGAGCGAGCCTGCTCGCGAAAGCGCTGTGTCAGCCGGCATCTGAGTCGACTGACACTCCGTCTTCGCGAGCAGGCTCGCTCCCACATTTACAACCAGGTTGGCCGCAGGGTTGAGGCCAACCTGATATTGCTTAGGCCGCTTCCGGCGCTGGCGCGCGGCGTGCGTCCGGTTGTTTCCACGAATCGGCGGCGCTTTCTTCGATGGCTTGCTGGATGGCTTTCTTGCGTGCTTCTTCGGCGCGGCGGCTGAAGAACCAGACGAGGAAGGTCACCAGCGACACCGCCAGCAGAATCAGACTGGCCACGGCGTTGATTTCCGGCTTCACACCCAGGCGCACGGCCGAGAACACTTCCATCGGCAGGGTCGTCGAACCCGGGCCGGACACGAAGCTCGCCAGCACCAGGTCATCCAGCGACAGCGCGAACGACATCATCCCGCCCGCCGCCAGCGACGGCGCGATCATCGGGATGGTGATCAGGAAGAACACCTTCCACGGCCGCGCGCCCAAGTCCATCGCCGCCTCTTCGATCGACAGGTCCAGCTCACGCAAGCGCGCTGACACCACCACCGCCACATACGCGGCGCAGAACGTGGTGTGGGCGATCCAGATGGTGACGATGCCGCGCTCCTGCGGCCAGCCGATCATTTGGGCCATGGCCACGAACAGCAGCAACAGCGACAGACCGGTGATCACTTCCGGCATCACCAACGGCGCAGTCACCAGGCCACCGAACAGCGTGCGGCCCTTGAAGTGAGTGATGCGGGTCAGCACGAACGCTGCCAGGGTACCCAGCGCCACCGCAGCAACCGCGGTGTAGCAGGCGATTTCCAGCGAGCGCAGCACCGAGCCCATCAGTTGCGAGTTGTCGAGCAGGCCGACGTACCACTTGATCGACCAGCCGCCCCATACCGTCACCAGTTTCGAGGCGTTGAACGAGTAGATCACCAGAATCAGCATCGGCAGATAGATGAAGATCAGACCCAGTACCAGCATCAGGCTGGAGAAACGGAAGCGCTTCATTCTTTACCCTCCATTTCCTTGGCCTGACTGCGGTTGAACAGAATGATCGGCACAATCAGGATCGCCAGCATCACCACCGCCAGGGCGGACGCCACCGGCCAGTCGCGGTTGTTGAAGAATTCTTGCCACAGCACCTTACCGATCATCAGGGTTTCCGGGCCGCCGAGCAGTTCCGGGATCACGAACTCGCCGACCACGGGAATGAACACCAGCATGCAGCCGGCAATGATGCCGTTCTTGGACAGCGGAATGGTGATTTTCCAGAAGCTGTTGAAGGTGCTCGAACCCAGATCCGACGCGGCTTCCAGCAGACTCTGATCGTGCTTCACCAGGTTGGCGTACAGCGGCAGGATCATGAACGGCAGGTACGAATAGACAATCCCGATGTACACCGCCAGGTTGGTGTTGAGGATCTGCAGCGGCTCGTCGATCAGGCCCATGCTCATCAGGAAGCCGTTGAGCAGGCCGTTGTTGCTGAGGATGCCCATCCACGCGTACACGCGGATCAGGATCGCCGTCCAGGTCGGCATCATGATCAGCAGCACCAGTACCGTTTGCAGCTCCTTGCGCGCGCTGGCGATGGCGTAGGCCATCGGGTAACCGATCAGCAGGCAGAGCACGGTGCTGATAAAGGCCATTTTCAGCGAGCCGAGATAGGCGGCGATGTACAGTTCGTCGTCGCCAAGCAACGCGTAGTTGCCCAGGTTCAGCAGCAGTTGCAGCTTCTGCTCGGCGTAGGTGTAGATCTCGGTGTACGGCGGGATCGCCACGTCGGCTTCGGCGAAGCTGATCTTCAGAACGATGAAGAACGGCAGCATGAAGAACAGGAACAGCCAGATGAACGGCACCCCGATGACCAGCTGCCGGCCATTGGGGATGATTCGGTTTATACGGCGTTTGAATTTGCGCATGTTCATGAGCGAAGTACCACGCCGCTATCGTCTTCCCACCACACGTAGACCTGATCGCCCCAGGTCGGACGCGCGCCGCGACGTTCGGCGTTGGCGACGAACGACTGCACCAGTTTGCCGCTCGGCAATTCGACGTAGAACACCGAGTGCCCGCCCAGATAAGCGATGTCGTGGACCTTGCCGCTCGACCAGTTGTACTCGCAGGTCGGCATGTCGGCGGTGACCAGCAGTTTTTCCGGGCGAATCGCGTAGGTGACCGACTTGTCCTGCACCGAGGTACTGATGCCGTGGCCGACGTAGATCTGCCGGTCGAGGTCCTTGCAGGTGATGGTCGCGTGGCCTTCGGCGTCGTCGATCACTTCGCCTTCGAAGATGTTGACGTTGCCGATGAATTCGCAGACCAGACGGCTGGTCGGGGTTTCGTAGATGTCAATCGGGCTACCAATCTGCGCAATCCAGCCCAGGTGCATGATCGCGATGCGCTCGGCCATGGTCATGGCCTCTTCCTGGTCGTGGGTCACCATCACGCAGGTCACGCCGACGCGCTCGATGATTTCCACCAGTTCCAGCTGCATCTGCGAACGCAGCTTTTTGTCCAGTGCGCCCATCGGTTCGTCGAGCAGCAACAGCTTCGGCCGCTTGGCCAGCGAACGGGCCAGGGCCACGCGTTGACGCTGGCCGCCGGACAGTTGATGCGGCTTGCGCTTGGCGTACTGGCTCATCTGCACCAGCTTGAGCATCTCGGCCACGCGGGCGTCGATCTCGGCCTTGGGGATCTTGTCCTGCTGCAAGCCGAAGGCAATGTTCTGCGCCACGGTCATGTGCGGGAACAAAGCGTAGGACTGGAACATCATGTTGATCGGACGGTCGTACGGCGGCATGTCGGTGATGTCGACGCCGTCGAGGAAAATCCGCCCTTCCGTGGGCCGTTCGAAGCCTGCCAGCATCCGTAGCAAGGTGGATTTGCCCGATCCCGAACCGCCGAGCAGAGCAAAAATTTCGCCCTTCTTGATTTCCAGGGACACGTCGTCCACGGCAATCGTCTCGTCGAACTTCTTCGTGACCCGGTCGATTTTGACCAGCACCTGTTTTGGTGTCTGGTCGCCCTCGAGGGCTTTCTTGTAGGCGCCGGAGGCAACTGCCATTTACGAAACTCCCAACAGAAGCAGCAGTTCGCCCCGCAAGACGAACCCTGGATAGTTTGTGCGTTATTTGCCCGACTTGACCTTGGTCCAGCTACGGGTCATCAAACGCTGAATATTGGCTGGCAACTCGGTCGACACGTAGGTCTTGTCGAGGACTGCTTGCGGTGGGTAAACCGCTTCATCGGTGCGAATGGATTGTTCCATCAGCTTGTCCGAACCCGGATTGGGGTTGGCGTAACCGACGTAATCACTGACCTGGGCGATCACCTCAGGTTTCAGCAAATAATTGATGAAGGCGTGGGCCTGTTTGACGTTGGACGAATCCTTGGGGATCGCCAGCATGTCGAACCACAGCGCGCCGCCCTCTTTCGGAATCGAATAGGCGATGTTGACGCCCTTCTTGGCTTCCTCGGCACGGTTCTTCGCCTGGAAGATATCGCCGGAGAAACCGATGGCCACGCAGATGTCGCCGTTGGCCAGATCGCCGATGTACTTCGACGAATGGAAATAGGTCACGTAGGGACGCACCGCGAGCAACTTGGCGGTGGCCTTTTCGTAGTCCTTGGTGTTGGTGCTGTTGGCGTTCAGGCCCAGGTAATTGAGCATGGTCGGCATCATTTCGTCAGCCGAATCGAGGAACGCGACACCGCAGCTGTGCAGCTTCTTGATGTTTTCCGGCTCGAACAGCACGGCCCAGGAATCGATCTTGTCGACGCCCAGCACAGCTTTGACCTTGTCGACGTTGTAGCCGATGCCGTTGGTGCCCCACAGATACGGTACGGCGTAGAGGTTGCCGGGATCGTTCTGCTCCAGGCGCTTGAGCAGCACCGGGTCGAGGTTGGAATAATTGGGCAGCTGCGCCTTGTCGAGCTTCTGGAACGCGCCCGCCTTGATCTGCTTGCCAAGAAAGTGGTTCGACGGCACGACCACGTCATAACCGGTGCGCCCGGCGAGCAGCTTGCCTTCCAGGGTTTCGTTGGAGTCGAAAACGTCGTAGACCGGTTTGATCCCGGTCTCTTTCTCGAAGTCGGCCAGGGTCGATTCGCCGATGTAATCGGACCAGTTATAAATATGCACCGTACCGGCGGCCTGGGCTCCGACAGCGATTGTCAGGCCGGCAGCGGCCAGCAGGGCTTTGCGCAAAGAAGAAAATACAGGCAAGTGGAGGTCCTCTAAATTGATTGGGCCCAAGTTGCCCCGCGCTGCATGACAGCCATGGCTGCCCGACAACAAAACCGGCGCGCAACTTACCCTCGAAAAACCGATCCAGCAAAACTTTCTGTCATTTAATTATCCGCTGGCCGCCGTCGCGACGACGACGGCCAGTGGTTGTGGCGACAAACCGGCTTATTTGCCCGATTTGATCTTGGTCCAGCTGCGGGTGATCAGACGCAGTGTGGCGGCGTCCAGATCGCTGATCGCATAGAGCTGCTTCTTCACTTCAGCCGAAGGATAGATGCTCGGGTCGCTGGTGATGTCCTTGTCCACCAGAGGCGTTGCCGCCTTGTTGCCGTTCGGGAAACGCACGGCGTTGGTGATGCCGGCCATCACTTGCGGCTCCAGCAGGTAGTTCATGAACTTGTAGGCGGCTTCGACGTTTTCGGCATCCTTGGGAATGGCGACCATGTCGTAGAAAGTACCGGCGCCTTCTTTCGGAATGGTGTAGGCCAGCTTGACCTTGTCACCGGCTTCCTGGGCGCGGGTCTTGGATTGCTCGAGGTCACCCGAGTAACCGACGGCGACGCAGATGTTGCCGTTGGCCAGGTCCGAGATGTACTTGGAAGAGTGGAAGTAGGCGACCGAAGGACGGATCTTCAGGAACAGGTCTTCGGCGGCTTTCAGATCAGCCTTGTCCTTGCTGTTGGTCGGCTTGCCCAGATAGTGCAATGCCGCCGGAATCATTTCGGTCGGGGCATCGAGGAAGCTCACGCCGCAGCTTTTGAGTTTCTCGATGTTTTCCGGCTTGAACACCACGTCCCACGAATCGATCTTGTCGATACCCAGCGCAGCCTTGACCTTGGCCGGGTTGTAGCCGATGCCGATCGAGCCCCACATGTACGGGAAGGCGTGTTTGTTGCCCTGGTCGCTGGCGTCGCCAACGGCCTTGAGCAGGTCTTCGTCGAGGTTTTTCCAGTTAGGCAGCTTGGACTTGTCCAGCTCCTGGTAAACGCCGGCCTTGATCTGCTTGGCGAGGAAGTTGTTGGAAGGCACCACGATGTCGTAACCGGACTTGCCGGCCAGCAGCTTGGCTTCCAGGGTTTCGTTACTGTCGAAGACGTCGTAGACGACTTTGATCCCGGTGGCTTTTTCGAAGTTGGCCACGGTGTCCGGCGCGATATAGTCGGACCAGTTGTAGACGTGCAGCACCTTGTCGTCCGCGTGCACCGCACCCGCCATCATGCCCGCCATGGACAGCGCGAGCAGAGTCTTGCCAGCTAGCTTTTTACCTAATGCCTTCATGCGTCATGCTCCAAATTTTTCTTTTTTGAACCACTTTGTTCAGCGGCCGAACCCGGACAACTGGAACCGCGGCTAGTCTGGCAAGATCCGAGGCGGTCTTTCAACAAAAGACCAGCCTTTCTGACAGCTTTGAGCGAGTGCGCCGCAGCTCCCCCGCCCAAAGCCTAGCACCTAGGCCTGCAGCGCATTGAGGGTCAGGTCCAGACACTTGCGTGCTTTTGTAACCAGCTCATCGATCTCGGCTTTGCTGATCACCAGCGGCGGCGCGATGATCATGGTGTCGCCCACCGCGCGCATGATCAGGCCGTTGTCGAAGCAGAACTGCCGGCAGATCATGCCCACGCCCTTGCCTTCGTAACGCTTGCGCGTGGCCTTGTCCTGCACCAGCTCGATCGCCCCCAGCAGACCGACGCCGCGAACTTCACCCACCAACGGGTGATCGTTCAGCTCGCGCAGACGTTTCTGCAAATACGGTGCCGTTTCGTTGTGGGCGTTCTCGATAATTTTTTCGTCGCGCAGGATGCGGATGTTTTCCAGGCCCACCGCTGCTGCCACCGGGTGCCCGGAGTAAGTGAAGCCGTGGTTGAAATCGCCGCCTTCGTTGAGCACGGCCACCACCGAATCACGCACGATCAATCCGCCCATCGGGATGTAGCCGGAGGTCAGGCCCTTGGCGATGGTCATCATGTCAGGCGCAAGGTCGTAGAAATCGCTACCGAACCACTCACCGGTACGGCCAAAGCCGCAGATCACTTCATCGGCAACGAAGAGGATGTCGTACTTGGCGAGGATTTCCTTGATGCGCGGCCAGTAGGTGTCGGGCGGAATGATCACGCCGCCGGCACCCTGAATAGGCTCGGCAATAAAGGCACCGACGTTGTCGACGCCGACTTCGAGAATCTTTTCTTCGAGCTGATTGGCCGCCCAGATGCCGAACTCTTCCGGCGACATGTCACCACCTTCGGCAAACCAGTACGGCTGCGCGATGTGGACGATGCCCGGAATCGGCAGGTCGCCCTGCTCGTGCATATAAGTCATGCCGCCGAGGCTCGCGCCGGCCACGGTCGAACCGTGATAACCGTTCTTGCGGCTGATGATGACTTTCTTGTTCGGCTGGCCTTTGATCGCCCAGTAGTGACGGACCATGCGCAACATGGTGTCGTTGCCTTCAGAGCCGGAGCCGGTGAAGAACACGTGGTTCATGCCTTCTGGCGCCACGTCGGCAATCGCCTTGGCCAGTTCCAGTGCCGGCGGGTGTGCGGTCTGGAAGAACAGGTTGTAGTACGGCAGCTCGCGCATCTGTTTGGCGGCGGCATCGGCCAGTTCATCGCGACCGTAACCGATCGCCACGCACCAGAGGCCAGCCATGCCGTCGAGGATCTTGTTGCCTTCGCTGTCCCACAGATAAACGCCCTTGGCGTTGGTGATGATCCGCGGGCCCTTCTCTTTCAGTTGCTTGAAGTCGCTGAACGGGGCCAGGTGGTGATCGCTGCTCAGCGCTTGCCACTCACGGGTTTGCGGGTTGTTGCTGGTCATGCCAATTCTCCTTGTTATCGGTGAAGGCGCGACGGCTGGCCGCCGCGCCCGGCGTATCAGACGGCGAAGAGCAGGTACTCACGCTCCCAGGAACTGATCACGCGCTTGAAGTTTTCATGCTCGGCGCGCTTGACCGCGACGTAGCCGGTGATGAAGGTCTTGCCGAGATACTTCTCGATGGTCGCGCTGTTTTCCATACGCTCCAGCGCGTCTTCAATGGTCAGCGGCAGGCGCAGGTTGCGGCGCTCGTAACCACGGCCAACCACTGGCGCGCTCGGGTTCAGGCCCTCGACCATGCCGATGTAACCGCAGAGCAGGCTCGCGGCGATCGCCAGGTACGGGTTGGCGTCGGCGCCCGGCAGACGGTTTTCCACGCGCCGGTTCTGCGGGCCGGCATCCGGTACGCGTAGGCCGACGGTGCGGTTCTCTTCGCCCCACTCGACGTTTACCGGTGCCGAAGTGTCCGGAAGGAAGCGGCGGAACGAGTTGACGTTCGGCGCGAACAGCGGCAACAGCTCGGGGATCAGCTTCTGCAAGCCACCGATGTGGTGCAGGAACAACTGGCTCATGGTCCCGTCTTCGTTGGAGAAAACGTTCTTGCCGGTCTGAATGTCGATGATGCTCTGGTGCAGGTGCATGGCGCTGCCCGGCTCGCCGGTCATCGGCTTGGCCATGAATGTCGCAGCGACATCGTGCTTGAGCGCGGCCTCGCGCATGGTGCGCTTGAACACCAGAATCTGATCGGCCAGCGACAGGGCGTCACCGTGACGGAAGTTGATTTCCATCTGCGCGGTGCCGTCTTCGTGGATCAGCGTGTCGAGGTCCAGCTCCTGTAATTCGCACCAGTCGTAGACGTCTTCGAACAGCGGGTCGAATTCGTTGGCCGCTTCAATGGAGAACGACTGCCGGCCGATTTCCGGACGGCCCGAGCGGCCGATCGGCGGCTGCAACGGATAGTCGGGGTCGTCGCTGCGCTTGGTCAGGTAGAACTCCATTTCCGGCGCCACGATCGGCTGCCAGCCCTTGTCGGCATACAGCTTCAAGACTTTCTTGAGGACGTTGCGCGGCGACAGCTCGATCGGGTTGCCTTGCTTGTCGTAGGTGTCGTGGATCACCTGCGCGGTCGGCTCGATGGCCCACGGCACCAGGTACACGGCGTTCTGGTCGGGGCGGCAGATCATGTCGATGTCGGCCGGGTCGAGCAGTTCGTAATAGATGTCGTCTTCGACGTAGTCGCCGGTCACCGTCTGCAGCAGCACACTCTCCGGCAGACGCATGCCTTTCTCGGCGATGAACTTGTTGGTCGGCGAAATCTTGCCCCGGGTGATCCCGGTCAAGTCGCCGATCATGCATTCGACTTCTGTGATCTTGCGGTCTTTCAACCAATCGGTGAGCTGGTCGAGGTTGTTACTCATAAATGCCTCTGGGCTGAGTCTCCTGACGCGATGTCAGGCAATTTTGACGCTTGCGGCGTCGCGTTAAAGGGGGCTTGCTCGCGCAGTGCTGGCTTACGCCTGGCACCGCGCATAGACAATGAAAGAGGAGCTTACCTGCCCTTGACGCTGGCGTTGCATTTCCCGTGCACTTTGCAAACGTGCAGAATCAAAAGCACGGCGCCAAGTGCGGCACGGGCTTTGAGCGGGAAAGAGTTCTATAGTGGAAGGAGACGCCATAAAGCGGATGCTGTGCCCGACGTCCAGAATATCGGACGCTGCCGTTTTGCCGGATTTTGACGAGAGTCTCGTCAACAGGCTGCGCGCTTTGCTGGCTGCGCTACGGACGGATTGATCGCCACTGATGTGATGAGCATGCAGACCGGACTGTTGCGAGCAGTCGGTGATGCCGATTAACGGCAGGCGAGACATGAAGCACCCCGGTATTATTGCTGTTATGGGTTTGACCGGAGCTTAGCCTTGTTCATTTTTTTACACAACACCCCCGTAAAAAATACAACACGGCCTGCTCAAGGCCGCAGCAGAGCAACGTTCAAGGTTGGAAAAAATGCCCCAAAGTGCCCCATAAATGCCCTCCAAGCGCTTTTTCGGGGCAAAAAAGGCCTCGCTTGACTTCGGCAGGCCGTTCGGGTTGACTGAAACCAGAAAAGATCAATGATTGATATTTTTAACAACAAAGGTGTTGCATCATGTCGGTACCCCCGCGTGCCGTTCAGCTTAACGAAGCGAACGCGTTCCTTAAGGAACATCCTGAGGTTCTGTACGTTGACCTTCTGATTGCGGATATGAATGGTGTGGTGCGCGGCAAGCGCATCGAACGCACCAGCCTCCACAAGGTTTACGAGAAAGGCATCAACCTGCCGGCCTCTCTATTTGCTCTGGATATCAACGGCTCCACGGTGGAAAGCACCGGCCTGGGCCTGGACATCGGCGACGCCGATCGCATCTGCTATCCGATCCCCGATACCCTGTGCAACGAGCCATGGCAGAAGCGCCCGACCGCGCAGCTGTTGATGACCATGCACGAACTCGAAGGCGATCCGTTCTTCGCCGATCCCCGTGAAGTGCTGCGCCAGGTGGTGACCAAGTTCGACGAGCTCGGCCTGACCATTTGCGCCGCCTTCGAACTCGAGTTCTACCTGATTGACCAGGAAAACGTGAACGGCCGTCCACAGCCGCCACGCTCGCCGATCTCCGGCAAACGCCCGCACTCGACTCAGGTCTACCTGATCGACGACCTCGACGAATACGTCGACTGCCTCCAGGACATTCTGGAAGGTGCCAAAGAGCAAGGCATCCCGGCCGACGCGATCGTCAAGGAAAGTGCCCCGGCGCAGTTCGAAGTGAACCTGCACCACGTCGCCGACCCGATCAAGGCCTGCGACTACGCGGTCCTGCTCAAGCGTCTGATCAAGAACATCGCCTACGACCATGAAATGGACACCACCTTCATGGCCAAGCCGTATCCGGGCCAGGCGGGCAATGGTCTGCACGTACATATTTCGATTCTGGACAAAGCCGGCAAAAACATTTTTGCCAGCGAGGATCCCGAGCAGAACGCCGCGCTGCGTCACGCGATCGGCGGTGTGCTCGAGACCCTGCCGGCGCAGATGGCTTTCCTCTGCCCGAACGTCAACTCCTACCGTCGCTTCGGCGCGCAGTTCTACGTACCGAACTCGCCGTGCTGGGGCCTGGACAACCGCACCGTGGCGATCCGCGTACCGACCGGCTCTGCCGATGCCGTACGTATCGAGCACCGCGTGGCCGGCGCCGACGCCAACCCGTACCTGCTGATGGCTTCGGTACTGGCCGGCGTGCACCACGGCCTGGTCAACAAGATCGAACCGGGCGCGCCTGTCGAAGGCAACAGCTACGAGCAGAACGAACAGAGCCTGCCGAACAACTTGCGCGATGCCCTGCGCGAGCTGGACGACAGCGAGGTGATGGCCAAGTACATCGATCCGAAGTACATCGATATCTTCGTCGCCTGCAAGGAAAGCGAGCTGGAGGAGTTCGAACACTCCATCTCCGACCTTGAGTACAACTGGTATCTGCATACCGTTTAAACGGTTTGCAGCTTCAAAAAACGCCGTTGGCTGATTCAGCCACCGGCGTTTTTTTATGGCCGAACACAAAACCTGTGGCGAGGGGATTTATCCCCGTTGGGTTGCGAAGCAGCCCCAAATCCATCCCACTCGGTGTGTCAGGAATACCCGGCTCTCAGGGTTTACGACTGCTGCGCAGCCGAACGGGGCGGTGCGACGTTTCGCTAAATCCCCTCGCCACAGGGTACTGGCAGACAACACCTGAACCGCCTCGTACAATGCCCGCTGCCCCGCAGGAGACTTCCATGACGCGTCCCGCCACCGTCCGCAAACCCCGTGCCCGCAGTCAGGCGCGGATCGATTCGATCCTCGATGCCGCACGCACGTTGCTGGCGGCCGAGGGCGTGGCCAGTCTGTCGATCTACAGCGTCGCCGAACGCGCGCAGATTCCGCCCTCTTCCGTGTATCACTTCTTCGCCAGCGTCCCGGCGCTGCTCGAAGCGCTGACCGCCGATGTCCACGCAGCCTTCCGCGCTTGCCTGCAAGCACCGATCGATCATGATGCCTTGCGCGACTGGCGAGATCTGTCGCGACTGGTCGAACAGCGCATGCTCGAGATCTACGACGAAGACGCAGCCGCGCGGCAATTGATCCTGGCGCAACATGGCCTGACCGAAGTCACCCAGGCCGACCGCCAGCACGACCTCGAACTGGGCGACCTGATGCACAAGCTGTTCGACCAGCATTTCGAGTTGCCGAGGCTGCCGGACGATGTCGATGTGTTTGCCCTGGCAATGGAACTGGGCGACCGGGTCTATGCCCGTTCGGTGCAGCAGCACGGGCAGATCACCCCGCGCATGGCCGAGGAAGGGATGCGCGTGTTTGATGCCTATATCGGGTTGTACCTTCCGCCGTATCTACCCAAAAGAAATCTCTAGCGCATGCACCGGCCCTTTCGCGAGCAGGCTCGCTCCCACATTTGAAATGCGTTCCCCTGTGGGAGCGAGCCTGCTCGCGAAAGCCGCGCCGCCGAATCCGCGACAGGCACAAAAAACCCCGCAGGGCTCACACCCTCCGGGGTTGTTTTTTGCTCACCGGCTCACAACTTGGCGATGGACACCTCGGTGGACTTCACAAAGGCGATCACCTCACTGCCGACCACCAGCTCCAGCTCTTTCACAGAACGGGTGGTGATCACCGAAGTGACGATGCCCGAAGCGGTCTGCACGTCGATTTCCGACAGCACGTCGCCGAGGACGATTTCCTTGATCGAGCCTTTGAACTGGTTGCGCACGTTGATGGCTTTGATAGTCATGGCATTGATTCCTGTCGTTGATAAAGGTGTTATTGCGCCCAGCGCAGTTGCGTAGGCAGGGGTGAAACGGGTTCCGGCGCCGGCGGTTCGCCGGGCAGGGACAGAACACGGTTGAGCACTTCGGTTTCCAGTGCGGCGAGGCGATGCGAGCCACGCACCCTGGGGCGCGGCAGTTCGACGTGCAGGTCGAGGCCGACTTCGCCGTCCTCGATGAGGATCACCCGATCGGCGATCGCCACCGCTTCACTGACGTCATGGGTCACCAGCAGCACGGTAAAACCGTGTTGCTGCCACAGCCGTTCGATCAGTTGCTGCATCTCGATGCGGGTCAGTGCATCCAGCGCACCGAGCGGTTCGTCGAGCAGCAACAGACGCGGCTGATGGATCAGCGCCCGGGCCAGCGCGACGCGCTGCTTCTGGCCACCGGACAACGCCGCCGGCCATTCATTGGCGCGATCGGCCAGGCCCACTGCTTCCAGTGCATCCAGCGCTTGCTGGCGCCAGTTGCCCTTGAGGCCGAGACCGACGTTGTCGATGATCCTTTTCCACGGCAGCAGCCGCGCTTCCTGGAACATCAACCGCGTGTCGTCGCGCGCCTGGCTGAGCGGTCCGGAGCCGGCCAGCAGCTCGCCGCCAGAGGGTTGATCGAGGCCGGCGAGCAAGCGCAAGAACGTGCTCTTGCCACAACCGCTGCGCCCGACCACGGCGACAAACTGCCCCGCCGGAATGTGCAGATCGATGTCGCGCAACACCTGGCGTGAGCCGAAGGTCTTCTGCAGGTTGCGCACTGCCAACGGAATCCCGCGCAACAGGCGTGGAGGTTGTTGAGCAGTCATGCCGCACCTCCCTTGGCAACCTGATAGGCCGGGTGCCAGCGCAGCCACACACGCTCAAGTCCACGGGCGGCGAGGTCAGCAAGTTTGCCGAGCACCGCGTAAAGCAGGATCGCCAGCACTACCACATCGGTCTGCAAGAACTCGCGGGCGTTCATCGCCAGATAGCCGATACCGGAGCTGGCCGAGATGGTTTCAGCGACGATCAGCGTCAGCCACATGAAGCCCAACGCGAAGCGCACGCCAACCAGAATCGACGGCAACGCACCCGGCAGAATCACCTGCCAGAACAGGCTGAAACCGCTCAGACCATAACTGCGCGCCATCTCCACCAACGCCGGGTCGACGTTGCGGATGCCGTGGTAAGTGTTGAGGTAAATCGGGAACAAGGTGCCCAGCGCCACGAGGAAAATCTTCGCTGACTCGTCAATGCCGAACCACAGGATCACCAGCGGAATCAGCGCCAGGTGCGGCACGTTGCGGATCATCTGCACCGAGCTGTCGAGCAGGCGTTCGCCCCACTTCGACAGGCCGGTGATGAAGCCCAGCACCAGACCAATGCTGCCGCCAATGGTGAAACCGAGTGCCGCGCGCCAGCCGCTGATCGCCAGGTGCGTCCAGATCTCGCCGCTGCGCACCAGGCTGACGCCGGCTTCGATCACCGCCACCGGTGCCGGCAGAATCCGCGTCGACAACCAACCGGCCGACACCGACAACTGCCACACCGCCAGCAGCAACACCGGCAACGCCCAGGGCGCGAGGCTGTGGATAAATTTGTTCATGGCCGCGCCTCAGCTCTGCGACGCGGCTTTGGGCAGGATGTCGTTGGCGACCATCTCGCCGAACGGGCTGACATAACCGGCGCTCTTCGGCAGTTCCGGGCGTTCAACGTCAAGATGCGGGAACAGCAGCTCTGCCACGCGATACGATTCTTCGAGGTGTGGATAACCGGAGAAGATGAAGGTGTCGATGCCCAGATCCGCATATTCCTTGACCCGCGCTGCCACGGTCGGGCCATCGCCGACCAGCGCGGTACCGGCACCGCCGCGCACCAGACCGACGCCGGCCCAGAGGTTCGGGCTGACTTCAAGATTGTCGCGGCTGCCGCCGTGCAGCGCGGCCATGCGTTGCTGGCCGACCGAATCGAAGCGCGCCAGCGAGGCCTGCGCACGTTGGATGGTGTCGTCGTCCAGATGCGAGATCAGCCGGTCCGCTGCCTGCCAGGCTTCGGCGTTGGTTTCACGGACGATCACATGCAGACGAATACCGAAGCGCACGGTGCGGCCGAGCCTGGCGGCTTTGGCGCGCACTTGTGCGATCTTCTCGGCCACCGCGGCCGGTGGTTCGCCCCAGGTCAGAACCATCTCGACCTGCTCGGCCGCCAGATCCTGCGCCGCTTCCGAAGAGCCACCGAAATACAGCGGCGGACGCGGTTGCTGGATCGGCGGATACAGCAGCTTCGCGCCCTTCACGCTTATGTGCTCGCCGTCGTAATCGACAGTTTCGCCTTCCAGCACACGGCGCCAGATGCGGGTGAATTCCACCGAGGCCTGATAGCGTTCCTCATGGTTGAGGAACAGACCATCGCCAGCCAGTTCCTCCGGATCGCCACCGGTGACCAGATTGAACAGCGCACGCCCGCCGGACAAACGATCCAGCGTCGCTGCCTGGCGCGCCGCGACCGTCGGGGAAATGATCCCGGGGCGCAGGGCGACGAGGAATTTCAGACGCTGGGTCACTGGAATCAGCGAGGCCGCGACAAGCCATGAGTCTTCGCAGGAACGCCCGGTCGGAATCAGCACCCCGCCAAAACCCAGACGGTCCGCCGCTTGCGCGACTTGCTGCAAATAACCGTGATCAACCGCGCGGGCGCCTTCGGCGGTGCCAAGGTAATGGCCGTCGCCGTGGGTCGGCAGGAACCAGAAGATGTTGAGGCTCATGGAGTGGTCTCCTTGTGGATTCGAATTACTGGGCTTGGGAGCTTTGGGCCACAGCGGCCGGCGGGGTCCAGATCACATCCTTGATGCTCAACGGCTTGGGAATCAGCTTGAGCTGGAAGAACGTGTCGGCGATTTTCTGTTGCGCGGCGACCACTTCCGGGGTCAGGAACAGCGCACCGTAGCCCTGGCGTTTCACCGAGGTCAGGGTGATGTCCGCCGGCAGGCCAAGCAGTGGCGCGACCTGTTGCGTCACGTCTTCGGGATTGGCTTTCGACCATTCACCAACCGCGCGGACTTCTTCGACGAGGGTCTTGATCACCTCGGGATTTTTCTGCGCGTAAGGTTTTGTGGCCAGATAGAACTGATGGTTGTCGACGATGGCTTTGCCGTCGCGCAGGGTGTGCGCTTGCAGTTGTTTCTCGGCAGCGGCCTGATACGGATCCCAGATGACCCAGGCGTCGACACTGCCACGTTCGAACGCAGCGCGGGCATCGGCCGGCGGCAGGAACACGGTCTGAATATCGCTGTACGTGAGGCCGGCGTCTTCCAGCGCGCGCACCAGCAGGTAGTGGACGTTGGAGCCTTTGTTCAGGGCGACTTTCTTGCCCTTGAGGTCGGCCACCGATTTGATCGGCGAGTCTTTCGGCACGAGGATCGCTTCGCTGTTCGGCGCTGGCGGTTCATAGGCGACGTAGAGCAGATCCGCGCCAGCGGCCTGGGCGAAAACCGGTGGAGTTTCGCCGGTCACGCCGAAATCGATCGAGCCGACGTTGAGGCCTTCGAGCAGCTGCGGGCCGCCGGGGAATTCCGTCCATTGCACGTCGACGCCTTGCGCCGCCAGACGTTTTTCCAGCGTGCCTTTGGCTTTCAGCAGCACCAGCGTGCCGTACTTCTGATAACCGATCCGCAATGTCTCGGCTTGAGCTTGGGTGATGGCGCCGAAGGTGACAGCCGCAGCAAACAGAGCGACCAGACCACGACGCAAAAATACAGTGCGCATAGCGCTCTCCTTTTTGCTGTTGGGTTGTGGCTGCACCTGCTTGCCCGTTGGCGGGCGAGTAAGGCCAGTACTTCAAATTTCGATAAGGCTTAAATGCTCCAGCGAGCACTCAACAAACGTTCGTTCAGCAGGCCTGGCTCCAGCGGTTTCGGCCGGCGCGCCATGGCGCCGATGAACTGGTCCAGGGCCTCGTGCAAGCGCTGCTCCAGGGCCGGCGCCAGTTGCGCGGCGGCACTGCCTTCGCCATAAGCGATCTGACTGTCCTCGGCGAAAATACCCTGAAGCATTTCCTGTGCTTTGAGTGCCGACAGCACGGGCTTGAGGGCGTAATCGACCACCAGCATGTGAGCGATGCTGCCGCCCGTGGCCATCGGCAAGACAATCTTGTGGTTCAAGGCACGCTCGGGGAGCAGATCCAGCAGGGTCTTCAGCGCACCGGAAAACGAGGCCTTGTAAACCGGCGTGGCGATCAGCAGGCCATCGGCGTTTGCGATCTGTTGCAACAAGTCGAGGACCTTCGGACTGTCGAAGCGCGCGTGGAGCAGATCCTCGGCCGGGAAGTCCCGCACCTGATAACTCACCACTTCCACCCCTTGCTGTTGCAACCAGCGTTGCGAACGCTCCAGCAGCACCCCGGAACGGGAGCGCAGGCTGGGACTGCCACCGAGTGAGACGACCAGCATTGCAGATTCCTTTAAGCGTTACAGGCGATTCGCAGGCTGCGATCTCGCTTCAATGGCAGTGACCTTACCAGCTGATTTATATATCCATAAATCATATTTATTCATTTGGTTATGCATTTAAGAGATATATCGCGGAGCAGAATCCAGGCGAAAAAAAAGGCCGTCGAAACGGCCGAAATTCCCCTGCGTTGTGATTCTGGATTCTCAAGTGCCTGGACTGACGCCTTCGCGAGCAGGCTCGCTCCCACAGGGGAATGCATTGCAAATGTGGGAGCGAGCCTGCTCGCGAAAGCGGCGGTGACTGCACCACAAATCTTATTTGTTCGGCTGCGGCGTCAGGCGCAGGTACGGCTTCACCGCGCGATAACCTTTGGGGAAGCGCTGCTTTATCTCGTCCTCATCCTTGAGCGACGGCACGATCACCACTTCTTCACCGTCCTGCCAGTTGGCCGGGGTGGCGACTTTGTAATTGTCGGTGAGCTGCAGCGAGTCGATCACCCGCAGGATCTCGTGAAAGTTGCGCCCGGTGCTCGCCGGGTAGGTGATGGTCAGGCGGATCTTCTTGTTCGGGTCGATGACGAACAGCGAACGCACGGTCAGGGTGTCGTTGGCGTTCGGGTGGATCAGGTCGTAGAGATCGGAGACCTTGCGATCGGCATCGGCCAGGATCGGGAAGTTGACGATGGTGTTCTGGGTTTCGTTGATGTCCTCGATCCACTTGTGGTGCGAGTCCACCGGGTCGACCGACAGCGCGATGGCTTTGACGCCGCGTTTGCTGAACTCATCCTTGAGCTTGGCGGTGAAACCCAGCTCGGTGGTGCACACCGGAGTGAAATCCGCCGGATGGGAAAACAGCACGCCCCAGCTGTCGCCCAGCCATTCGTGGAAACGAATCTTGCCGGCGCTGGAGTCTTGTTCGAAATCGGGGGCGATGTCGCCGAGTCTGAGGCTCATGGTGCTGCTCCTGATGAGGGATGGAGACAACAACTGTAGCTTGGGATCGGTCAGCGTGAAAAAGAATAAATAAATAGATATCTAGATGATTCGGGAATATTAAAGATCTGTTCATTGGACACCGGCCTGCATCGCGACGAACATCGGTTGCAAGGTTCGAGAAGGCCTTGAGTTGCAGCAAAGAGGGAAATCGAGAAGGGCTTACGGGGGTGAGCCTGACTCGAAACGCAAAAGCCCCGCCCGGCGCGATGCCGGACGGGGCTTTTTTTCTTCAGTTGCTCGAGCGCTATTACAACAGCGGGATCGAGTAGCTGAGGATCAGGCGGTTTTCGTCCTGGTCGCGTTGACCAGCGATGTCGGTGCGCCACGAAGCGTTTTTCCACATGAAGCCGACGTTTTTCAACGGGCCTTCTGGAACAACGTACGCTACGGTCAGATCGCGTTCCCACTCGGAAGCGCCATTCGAAGTCTGGACGCGACGAGCGTAGGTATCAACGTTGTCACCGCGCAGGTAAACCATGCCGGCGGTCAGGCCTGGCACGCCAACTTTGGCGAAGTCATAGGAGTAGCGTGCTTGCCAGGTGCGCTCGCCGGCACGGGCGAACTTCTGGATCTGCATGTCGGTGATGGTGTAGTTCGACGAGCCGTCACCCTGGTTCAGCCAAGGGAAGTCGCTGCTGCCATTGCTCACCTGATAGCCACCACCAAAGGTGTGACCGGCAACGGTGTAAAGGAACAAGCCGCTGTACAGGTTGTTGTCGACCTTACCTTTGCCGTTACCCAGCGTACTGTTGCCGTACGCACCGTTGCTGAAGTAGTCCGAATCGTTGCCATTGCGGCCGTCATCGGAGCTATTGAAGTACCGGAAGTCGGACTTCAACACACCTGGGCCAATCGACCAGTTATGCACCAGACCCAGGAAATGCTGCTTGTAGAAGTTTTCCAGATTGCCGTAGTAGTACTGGGCCGTCAGATCCTTGGTGATCTTGTAGTCACCACCGGCGTAGATGAACTTGTTGCTGTTTGTGGTGCGCGCAGTTGCGCCACCGATCGACAGCTGCTCATTGTTGCTGGAGTTACGACCTTTCACGTGTTCGATCTGGCCACCGACCAGAGTCAGGTCCTTGATCTCGCCGGAAGTGATCTGGCCACCCTGCCAGGTTTGTGGCAGCAGACGACCATCGTTGGTGACGATGACCGGGTTCTTCGGCTGCAAGGTACCCAGCTTCAGTTCGGTCTGGGAAATCTTGGCTTTGGCCGTCAGACCCAGGCTGGAGAAGTTATCAACCGCCTGACCGTTGGATTCGCTTGGGAAAACAGTGCCGCCGTAGGCACTGCCAGGGGTGCCATCACCGTTAACGTTGCCGTTGGTGCCGCCGCCCGAATCCAGACGTACGCCCAACAGGCCGATGGCATCGATACCGAAGCCGACAGTGCCTTGGGTGTAACCGGAAATGAAACGCAGATCGAAGCCTTGGCCCCACTCTTCGTTGCGACTTGGTTCGGCAGTGCCGTTACGGTTGTCGGTGTTGATGTAGAAGTTGCGCAGACCCAGAGTAGCCTTGCTGTCTTCGATGAAACCGGCGGCGCCTGCCTGCTGCGCCATAACCCCAACGGCCACAGCCAGGGCCAAGGTGGACTTGTTCATGTATCGCTCCTCTCGTTCTAATTCTTGTGTTCCTGGTTCGGGGTCGATTTGCCCTGAATCCTAAGATGCGCGATTAGCGCCAGACCGTGACTGCCAAGTCAATCGTAACCTTGTGTGTCTACGACCATCGTCTAATCGCCAGTGATTGGGTCCCTGCAGCGTAAAGACTTCCTGATAATCCCAAAAAGAATTTATTCATCCTTTTTCATACCATTCGGACATATGGCCCATTAATGGCCCTTTGCGCCGGGAAACAGCGTATCGGCGCCTAAGCTCATTCCTAAATGGTATTTGTTGACCTTTTTTTAGATCGATTAGCTTTGCCGTGCTCCCAACACGGCAAATCCCATCGAAAAGGCGACGCATCATGGCGAAACGCGCACTATCAAGTCAATTTGTTACAGTTTGTGTGTCGGCACTGTTTTCTTTTTCCGCACATGCCGCCGGTCTGACGGTCGGTTACCAGACCGGGATCGATCCGAGCAAAGTGCCGCAGGCCGATGGTGTCTATGAAAAAACCATCGGCGAGAAGATCGACTGGCGTCGTTTCAACAGCGGCCCGGAAGTCGTCACTGCCATTGCTTCTGGCGACGTGCAGATCGGCAACCTTGGCTCAAGCCCACTGGCGGCAGCTGCTTCACGCAATCTGCCGATCGTGGCGTTTATCGTTTCGGCGCAGATTAATGCCGCAGAAGCCTTGGTGGTGCGCAACGGCAGCGGCATCGACAAACCGCAGGACCTGATCGGTAAAACCATCGCCACACCGTTCGTGTCGACCTCGCACTACAGTCTGCTTGGGGCGCTGAAGCACTGGGGCCTGAATACTTCGCAAGTCAAAGTGGTCAACCTGCAACCGGCGGAAATCGCCGCCGCGTGGAAGCGTGGCGACATTGACGGGGCGTTTGTCTGGTCGCCGGCGCTGGGCGAGATCCGCAAGACCGGCAAGACCCTGACCGACGCCGCCCAAGTCGGCCAGTGGGGTGCGCCGACCTTCGAGGTGTGGGTGGCGCGCAAGGACTTTGCCGAGAAGCATCCCGAGGTCGTGGCCAAGTTTGCCAAGGTCACCCTGGAGTCGTTCGCTGATTACGCCGCACACAGAGACAGCTGGACGGCCGACTCGGTGCCTGTGCAAAAAATCGCCAGATTGACCGGTGCCAACGCAGCAGATGTGCCGGAACTGCTGGCCGGTTCGGCGTTCCCGGATGCCAAGGCGCAGCAAAGCACGGCGCTGCTGGACGGCGGCACCGCCAAGGCCATTGCCGAAACGGCGAAATTCTTGAAGGAACAAGGCAAGGTCGAGACGGTGCTGCCTGATTATTCGCAGTACGTCAGCGCCAAATTCATCACTGACTGAATGCAGAAAGTGGCGAGGGGATTTATCCCCGTTGGGCTGCACAGCAGTCCCCCAGCGATTCCAAGTGAAAACACAGGGGGCCGCTACGCGACCCAGCGGGGATAAATCCCCTCGCCACAGACCTCGCTGTTGTTCAGAGGGTCTTTTCGAAGATCTTCGAATTGCGCTGATAGTTGTACAGCGACGCCCGCGCCGCTGGCAGGCGTTCGACGCTGCTCGGCTCGAAACCGCGCTCGCGGAACCAGTGCGCGGTGCGCGTGGTGAGTACGAACAGGGTTTTCAAACCCTGCGCCCGCGCGCGGGTTTCGATGCGTTCGAGTAACTCGTCGCCGCGTCCGCCGTGGCGATACTCGGGATTCACCGCCAGACACGCCAGCTCACCAGCATCGGAGTCGGCAATCTGATACAGCGCCGCACAGGCGATGATCATGCCTTCGCGCTCGACCACGCTGAACTGCTCGATCTCGCGCTCCAGCACTTCCCGCGAGCGGCGTACCAGAATGCCCTGCTCTTCCAGCGGACTGATCAGGTCGAGCAAACCGCCGACGTCTTCAATCGCCGCCTCGCGCACCAGTTCGAATTGCTCTTGCGCAACCAGCGTACCGCCACCGTCACGGGTGAACAGCTCGGTCAGCAGCGCGCCGTCTTCGGCATAACTGACGATATGGCTGCGCGCCACGCCGCCTCGACAGGCTTCGGCGGCGGCATCGAGCAACTCCGCTTGATAGTTGCTCATGCCCAGACGCTGCAAATGGGCCGGCACTTGCTGCGGGCGCAGTTCGCGTACCAGTTTGCCGTTTTCGTCGATCAGGCCGAGCTCGGCGCCGAACAACAGCAGCTTGTCCGCGCCCAGATCAATCGCGGCGCGGGTGGCGACGTCTTCGCAGGCAAGGTTGAAGATTTCGCCGGTCGGCGAATAGCCCAGCGGCGACAGCAATACGATCGAGCGTTCATCGAGCAGGCGATTGATGCCCTTGCGATCGACCCGACGCACTTCACCGGTGTGGTGATAGTCGACACCTTCCAGCACGCCGATCGGCCGCGCGGTGACGAGGTTGCCGCTGGCCACGCGCAGGCGCGAGCCCTGCATCGGCGACGAAGCCATGTCCATCGATAGCCGGGCTTCGATAGCGATGCGCAACTGGCCGACCGCATCAATCACACACTCCAGCGTCGCGGCATCGGTGATGCGCATGCCGTGATGGTAATGCGGGGTGAGGCCACGGGCGGCGAGGCGTGTTTCGATCTGTGGGCGCGAGCCGTGCACCAGCACCAGACGCACGCCCAGACTGTGCAGCAAGACCAGGTCGTGGACGATGTTGCCGAAATTCGGATGCTCGACGCCGTCGCCGGGCAGCATGACGACGAAGGTGCAATCGCGGTGGGCATTGATGTAAGGGGACGCGTGGCGAAGCCAATTGACGTATTCGGGCATGAACCTGGGCCTGTAATAAAGAGCAGCCGAAAAAAGGGGCGAAACGAAAAACGCACAGCGGGCTGATGGTTATCGTCGGAACAGGCTTGGCAACACGCGCGCTCTCCTCATGAATACGGGTTGGGGTACAGGCAATTTACCGGGTTGATGCAAGACATTTAACCCTGTGGGAGCGAGCCTGCTCGCGAAAACGGTGGATCAGGTTCATCAATGGCGACTGACGGAACGCTTTCGCGAGCAGGCTCGTTCCCACACAGGGCCGTCATCGTTCGTCTGTCGTCAGGCAGTAATGTTCAATCAACTGCCGAATCAGATGCACGGTAGGCTGCAAACGTGACATTTCAAGGTACTCGCCGGGTTGATGCGCGCAGGCAATGTCGCCGGGGCCGAGGACGATGGTTTCGCAGCCGAGGCGCTGAAGATAAGGCGCTTCGGTGCCGAACGCTACTGCTTCGGCGCGATGGCCGGTGAGCTTTTCGGCGATGCGCACCAGTTCGGCATCTTCGGACTGCTCGAACGGCGGCACTTCCGGGAACAGCGGTTTGTAATCGATTTTCACCTTATGCCGCTCGGCCACCGGGTTGAGCTTGCGCAGGATTTCCGCGCGCAGCACGCTCGGGTCCATGCCCGGCAGCGGCCGCAGGTCGAATTCCAGCGAGCACTGGCCGCAGATGCGATTGGGGTTGTCGCCGCCATGAATGCAACCGAAGTTCATCGTCGGTTGCGGCACGCTGAACTGTGGGTTGCTGAATTCACGCTGCCACAACAGACGCAGACCGCGCAGTTCGCCGATGGCATCGTGCATCGCTTCAAGGGCGCTGTGGCCCAGGCGCGGATCAGACGAGTGGCCGCTCTGCCCGAGGATGTCGATGCGCTCCATCATGATGCCTTTGTGCATGCGGATCGGCTTGAGCCCGGTCGGCTCGCCGATCACCGCCGCGCGGCCCAGCGGTTGCCCGGCCTCGGCCAGTGCGCGGGCGCCGGACATCGAGCTTTCTTCGTCGCAGGTGGCGAGAATCAGCAGCGGTTGCTTGAACGGCTGATCAAGCAGCGGCTGCACGGCTTCGATGATCAGCGCGAAGAAGCCCTTCATGTCACAACTGCCCAGCCCGACCCAGCGGCCATCAACCTCCGTGAGCTTCAGCGGGTCGGTCTGCCACAACGCGTCGTCGTACGGCACGGTGTCGCTGTGCCCGGCCAGCACCAGGCCGCCGGGGCCGCTGCCGAAACTGGCGAGCAGATTGAATTTGCCGGGGCTGACCTGCCGGATATCGCAGCTGAAGCCCAGGTCACCAAGCCAGCCCGCCAGCAGATCGATGACGGCGCGGTTGGACTGGTCCAGGTTCGGTTGAGTACAGCTGACCGATGGCGCGGCAATCAGCGCGGCGAACTGGTCTTGCATGGACGGCAATGGCATCACTGACTCCAGGTCCCGGATTGAGGCCCACTATAGAACCATCCGGCGCGCGGAATAAACCGCCGCAGGGCGTAGGAAGTTTGACTCCTGTACACTGCACGGCCTTGGCAGCCACACATTCCCCCGGCTGCGCTCCCGATTCTGGATGTTCCGGCCATGCAAAAAGAAACTGAAATCAAACTCCGCGTCAGCCGCGAAACCCTCGCTGCCCTGCGCGAGCACCCGCTGCTGAAGAAACGCAACAAAAGTGGCTGGGAACGCCGTGAGTTGATGAACCAGTACTTCGACACCCCCGAGCGCGACCTCGCCCAGGCCAAAGTCGCCCTGCGCCTGCGCAAGGACGGTGACGAAGTGATTCAGACCCTCAAGACCCGTGGCCAGAGCGTCGCCGGTCTGTCCGAGCGTAACGAGTACGACTGGAAACTGGCGAAAGCCAAGCTCGACGTGAAAAAACTCGACGGCGAATGCTGGCCCGAGTCGCTGGCCGAGCTGGACAAGAAAACCCTCAAGCCGATCTTCACCACCGATTTCGTCCGCGAGCGCGCCGAAATCGCCTGGGGCCGTGGCAAGACCAAAGTAGTCATTGAAGCCGCGCTGGATCTCGGTCACGTGGTGGTCGGCAAGCAGAAAGAAGAAATCTGCGAGCTGGAACTGGAATTGCGCGAAGGCGAGCCTGCCGCGTTGCTGGAACTGGCTGCCGAACTGGCCGAAACCCTGGCGCTGATGCCATGCGATATCAGCAAGGCCGAGCGTGGTTATCGCCTGCACGACGCCAACAGCTACTCGCTGAGCCTGCCAGCGCCGCAGCTGACCACCGAAACCCGTCTCGACGACGCCTTCGCCGCGCTGAGCTGGCATCTGCTCGGCAGCAGCCAGCGTCTGGCCGAACAATATCGCTTCAACGGCCACTGGCGTCTGCTGCAGGACTGGGTCGAGAACCTCGCGGAAATGCGCGCCCTGCTCAGCAGCCTCGGCCAGGCTGCGCCGCGTCAGTCGACCCACGATTTGCGCGTGGCCCTCGATGCCTTGCTGGAAGACTGGCGTCCACTGGTACAGGTCGGCATCGAAGACGAAGACGTGCGCAAGGCCGCGCCGGAGCAGTTCCTCGAAGAACTGGAAGACCCGCGCTGGGGCCAGTTCTCGCTGAACGCTTCACGCTGGCTGCTGGCCCGCACCTGGACCGCCGACCGCAACACTCGCGGTAATCGTCAGGGTGACGCGCAACTGCACAGCTGGCTGCCGCGTCTGCTCGGCGAAGAAGCCACTGCTCTGCAGCTGCAACGCTATCAGCAGCAGCCGGAAGATCTCGCTGAACAACTGCCGCGTATCGAACGCATTCAGGTCTGGTTGCACCATGCGCGCAACGTGCTGGACATCCCGGAAATGGATCGCCTGTACGGTGAGCTGAACAAACTGGCGCAACTGGCCAACGAGCCGACCATCACCGACGAACTGCTCGATGCACGCAAGCATCAGGCAATTGCGGTGTACCAGAACCGCGCTTGGAAAATCCTCCTGCGCAGCTAAACACCTTCCCACCTGATCGTTCCCACGCTCTGCGTGGGAACGATCAAGCGGGGTCTGCTGCGCAGCCCAGCGGGGATAAATCCCCTCGCCACAAAGGCCATCCGCACTAGACCGGCAGGCTCGTGGTGGACTTGATTTCAGAAAGCGCCACAATCGAATTCACTTCCTGTATCCCCGGCACCAGCGACAGCTTTTCGAAAAAGAACCGCTCGTACGCCTCAATGTCTGCCGCGACTATGCGCAACATGAAGTCCACTGCGCCCATCAGCACATAACACTCCAGCACTTCCGGAAAGCCGCGAATCGCCTCGGTGAATTCAGTGAAGTTCGAACGCCCATGAGCGTTGAGTTTGATCTCGGCAAAGATCTGCGTGTTCAGGCCGATCTTCTTGCGATCCAGCAAGGTCACCTGACCGCGAATAATGCCCTCCTCCTTCATCCGCTGAATCCGCCGCCAGCACGGCGATTGCGACAGGCCGACCTGTTCGGCGATCTGCGCGCTCGACAGCGAAGCGTCTTCCTGGAGCAAGGCGAGGATCTTGCGGTCGTAGGCGTCCAGCTCGCTGTGCATAAAAAATCCTCAAAGATCAGCTTTCACGAATCAACTCTTTCGATAAATCCGTTCAGACGCCGATCATAGCCAAGAAATACCCCGCACCGAATGTAAAAATTTCTCCAGTGATTTTGGAGACTCGCCATGCCGCACCTTGAAGCCGTGAACAGCGCCCCCACCCGCGCCGATGTCTGGAACGTCAACAACGCCCACTGCCTGGCGCAGTACCGGATCCTCGCCGAGGCCGAGCCGGATCTGCTGGTGCGGGTGCTGAATCTGTTCGCTTTGCAGTTTCTGACGCCGGAGCAGGTCAACGTCCAGCGCCGGGAAGATCTGCTGTCGATCGACCTGCTAATGGGCGGCCTGAGCTGGCATCGCGCGCAAGTGATCGCGGAAAAACTGCGCAACCTGATCAGCGTCTGCACAGTGGACCTGCACAACGCCGACGCAGCGTGGCAGGCGCCCGCACAGGCTGCCGGCTGACAAATCCGGCAACGGCTTCGTCGGGTAGTGGCCCAACGGTCAGCAGAGCCACGACTATCCTTTTGCGCATGACGCTTAAAAAGGAAAGCCGCATGTCCGTTCAATTTGTCACTCAGGACCGCTGGCTGGACCTCAACGATGTATTACGGGAACTGGTCGCCCAAGGCTTCATCTGCCAGGACGCGGCGGAACAGGCGCTCAATGCCCGCCGTCGCCATGCTGCTCACGGGCAGATGCATCCGCTGGAATTCATCGCCAGCCAGCAACTCGACGACCTCAGCCGTCCGGGCAAACATCTGGATCTGGAAAGCCTGACCCTGTGGCTGGCGCAACAGGCCGGTCAGCCGTATTTGCGCATTGATCCGCTGAAAATCAATGTCGCGGCGATCACGCCGCTGATGTCCTATGCCTTCGCCCAGCGCCACAAGATTCTCGCCGTCGCCGTGGACCGCGATTCGGTCACCGTGGCCAGCGCTCAGCCCTACGTCAGCGGTTGGGAAGCCGACCTGACCCACGTGTTGAAGCTGCCGATCAAACGCGTTGTGGCCAACCCGGTCGACATCCAGCGCTTCAGCGTCGAATTCTTTCGTCTGGCCAAATCGGTCAGCGGCGCCAGCAATGCCGACGCCCAGGGCGGCAACCTCGGCAATTTCGAACAACTGCTCAATCTCGGCGCCAGCGACCAGGAACCGGACGCCAACGACGCGCACATCGTCAACATCGTCGACTGGCTGTTCCAATACGCCTTCCAGCAGCGCGCCAGCGACATCCACATCGAACCGCGCCGCGAGCACGGCACCGTGCGCTTTCGCATCGACGGCGTGCTGCACAACGTCTATCAATTCCCGCCGCAGGTGACCATGGCGATCGTCAGCCGCCTGAAAAGCCTCGGCCGCATGAACGTCGCGGAAAAACGCAAACCCCAGGATGGCCGGGTCAAGACCAAGACCCCGGACGGCGGCGAAGTGGAATTGCGTCTGTCGACCTTGCCGACGGCGTTCGGCGAAAAAATGGTCATGCGGATTTTCGACCCGGAAGTGCTGCTGAAAAATTTCGACCAGTTGGGTTTCAGCGCCGACGACCTGCGCCGCTGGCAGGACATGACCCGCCAGCCCAATGGCATCATTCTGGTCACCGGGCCGACCGGTTCGGGCAAGACCACCACTCTGTACACCACGCTGAAAAAACTGGCGACGCCGGAGGTCAACCTCTGCACCATCGAGGACCCGATCGAAATGGTCGAGCCGGCCTTCAACCAGATGCAGGTGCAGCACAACATTGAGCTGACTTTCGCCGCCGGGGTGCGCGCGCTGATGCGACAGGACCCGGACATCATCATGATCGGCGAGATCCGCGATCTGGAAACGGCGGAAATGGCGATTCAGGCCGCGCTCACCGGGCACTTGGTCCTGTCCACCCTGCACACCAACGACGCGCCGAGCGCCATCAGCCGTTTGCTCGAACTCGGTGTGCCGCATTACCTGATCAAAGCCACCGTGCTCGGCGTTATGGCTCAGCGTCTGGTGCGCACTTTATGTCCGCACTGCAAGGCGCCGCTGACGCTCGAAGATGAAGACTGGCAAACCCTGACCCGGCCCTGGCAGGCGCCGCTGCCGAGCAATGCGCAACGGGCGATCGGATGCCTGGAATGCCGCGACACCGGCTATCGCGGGCGCGCCGGCGTGTACGAAATCATGCAACTGAGCGACAGCCTCAAAGCATTGATCACCCCGGATACCGACCTCACCGCGATCAGGCGTCAGGCCTTCAAGGAAGGCATGCGCAGCCTGCGCCTGTCCGGCGCGCAGAAAGTCGCGGCGGGGCTGACCACGGTGGAAGAAGTGCTGCGGGTGACGCCGCAAAGTGAGTTGAAATAATTCAGCACGGAACTGGATCGGGGGATCGGCTATCCAACCCCGTAGTCAATCCCAGGAGTCACCTCATCATGCGTCTCAAACTCGCTGTCGCCACCTTGGCCCTGCTGTCGCTTCCCGTTGGTTCGGCCATGGCGGACAGCTTTTGGCGTAACGTCATCTCCTCCGGCGCCACCACCGGCTCGACCTACCTGACGTTCAAGGATCACAAGCTGATCGTCGCCGCCCAGGACGACGCCGGCAGCTTCGTCGCCAGCGACGGCGGCATCCGTGGCCCGTACCTGGAAGCAGCGATGCAGAAAGTACGCGCCGACAACCCGGGCCTGCAGGCTTCGGACATGGAACTGGCGAACGCGATTCTGGCGAAGAACGCCGTGGCGTCCGAGTAAGCCTCGCACCCTCAAAAATGCCGCTCGATCGAGCGGCATTTTTTTGCCCGTCTTCTGAAACCGATACAAAACCCTGTGGGAGCGAGCCTGCTCGCGAAAGCGGTGAGCCAGTCACCGAAAATGCTGGCTGGACGATTGCTTTCGCAAGCAGGCTCGCTCCCACAGGGACGGCGGTGGATTTAGAGATCAGCGGTAATCATCCACCGGGACACACGCGCAATACAGGTTGCGATCCCCGTAAACGTTGTCCACCCGATTCACCGCCGGCCAATATTTGTGCAATCGAGTGTGCGCATCCGGGGTGATGGCCTGTTCGATGCTGTACGGCCGTTCCCAGATCCCAGTGACATCGGCCAGCGTATGCGGGGCGCGTTTGAGCGGGTTGTCTTCGCCCGGCCAGTTGCCCTTCTGCACTTCATTGATCTCGGCGCGAATGCTCAGCATCGCCGCGATGAAGCGGTCGAGTTCTGCCTTGGATTCGCTCTCGGTCGGCTCGACCATCAACGTACCGGGCACCGGGAAGGACATGGTCGGCGCGTGGAAGCCGTAATCCATCAGCCGCTTGGCAACGTCTTCCTCGCTGATGCCGGTCTGCGCCTTCAGTGGGCGCAAATCAAGAATGCATTCATGCGCCACCCGGCCGTTGCGCCCGGCGTAAAGCACCGGGAATGCCCCGGATAGATGCTGCGCCAGATAATTTGCCGCCAGAATCGCCACCTCACTGGCGTCCGCCAGTTGCGGGCCCATCATGGCGATGTACATCCAACTGATCGGCAAAATGCTCGCACTGCCCCACGGCGCTGCGCTGACTGCGCCGTTCTGCGCCAGCGGCCCGTCAATCGGCACCACCGGATGGTTGGCGACGAACGGCGCCAGATGCGCACGAACGCCGATCGGCCCCATGCCCGGCCCGCCGCCGCCATGGGGAATGCAGAAGGTCTTGTGCAGATTCATGTGCGACACGTCGGCGCCAATGTCCGCCGGTCTGGCCAAGCCGACCTGGGCATTGAGATTGGCGCCATCCATGTACACCTGGCCGCCGTGCTGGTGAATCACTGCGCAAATTTCGCTGATGCCTTCCTCGTAAACGCCATGGGTCGACGGATAGGTCGCCATCAGGCACGACAACTTATTCCCAGCCTCTGCGGCTTTCAGCTTCAAGTCTTCCAGATCGACGTTGCCCGCCTCATCGCATTCGACAATCACCACACGCATTCCGGCCATCTGCGCCGAGGCCGGGTTGGTGCCGTGGGCCGACGATGGAATCAGACAGATGTCCCGAGCGCCCTCCCCTCGGCTCTCGTGATATTTACGGATCGCCAGGAGCCCGGCGTATTCGCCCTGGGCGCCGGAATTGGGCTGCATGCAGATAGCATCGAAACCGGTAATCGCGCAGAGCCAACCCTCAAGTTCTTCGATCATCAGTGTGTAACCGACAGCCTGCTCCCTCGGCACGAAGGGATGCAGATTGGCGAACTGCGGCCAGGTGATCGGGATCATTTCGCTGGTGGCGTTGAGCTTCATCGTGCAGGAACCGAGCGGAATCATCGACTGATTGAGCGCCAGATCCTTGTTTTCCAGTTGCTTGAGGTAACGCAGCATCTCGGTTTCGCTGTGGTGAGCGTTGAACACCGGATGTTGCAGGTACGGCGTGCTGCGCTGGAGTTCGTCGGGAATTCCCGAGGCGATGTCCTCCGCATCAAGCGCATCAACGCTCAGGCCGTGATCGGCGCCGAGCAGCACATCGAACAGCTTCGCCACGGTGTGTTCATCACAGGTCTCGTCCAGACTCAGACCGACGCGGCCGCGACCAAGAATGCGCAAGTTGATCTGCGCCGCCTGAGCGCTTTCGATGATCGCCGTTTGCGCACCGCCGACCTCCAGGGTCAGGGTGTCGAAGAACTGCTCGTTGAGCCGTTTGATACCGTTGCGCTTGAGTCCCGCGGCGAGGAGGCAGGTCAGGCGATGCACGCGCTGGGCGATACGCTTCAAGCCCTCGGGGCCGTGATACACCGCATAACAGCTGGCGATATTGGCCAGCAGGACCTGCGCGGTGCAGATGTTCGAATTGGCTTTCTCGCGGCGGATGTGTTGCTCGCGGGTTTGCAGGGCCATGCGCAGCGCGACGTTGCCGCGAGCATCTTTCGATACACCGATGATCCGCCCCGGAATCGCTCGTTTGTACTCCTCGCGGCTGGCGAAAAACGCCGCGTGCGGGCCGCCATACCCCATCGGCACACCGAAACGCTGGGACGAACCGAACACCACATCGGCACCCAACTCACCCGGCGGCGTCAACAAAAGCAGGCTGAGCAGGTCGGTAGCGACGCAGGCCAGGGCCTGTTGTGCGTGCAGGTGGTTGATCAAGGGTTTGAGATCGCGGATTTCGCCGTGGGTGTCGGGGTATTGCAGCAGCGCGCCGAACACCTCGTGCTGCGCCAGGTTATCCACCGCGTCGACGACCAGCTCGAAGCCGAAACCTTCGGCGCGGGTCTGCACCACGGAGAGGGTTTGCGGATGGCAGTCTTCATCCACAAAAAACAGATTGCTCTTCGACTTCGCCACGCGCCTGGCCAACGCCATGGCTTCGGCCGCTGCGGTGGCCTCATCGAGCAGCGAGGCGTTGGCCAGTTCCAGGCCGGTGAGGTCGATGGTCAGTTGCTGAAAATTGAGCAACGCTTCGAGCCGGCCTTGAGCGATTTCAGGTTGGTATGGGGTGTACGCGGTGTACCAGCCAGGATTTTCCAGCACGTTGCGCAAAATGACGGTCGGCGTCACCGTGCCGTGATAGCCCATGCCGATCAGGCTGGTGAACAGCTGATTCTGCTCGGCATAACCGCGTAGTTTCGCCAGCGCAGCCTGTTCGTCGAGTGCCGGCGACAGATCCAGTGCGCGATTGAAGCGAATGCCCGGCGGCACGGTCTGCTCGATCAGCTCGGCGCGACTGCCCAGGCCGAGGCTGTCGAGCATCGCCTGCTGCTCGGCGGCATCCGGGCCAAGGTGGCGGCGCAGAAAGGCTTCGGGATCGCGTAACTGGCTCAGGGACGGCGACTGGGACATGACGGGCTCTCCTGGCTGGCGCTTGGCGTCAATCGACACGGTCAAACCAGCATAGCAGGCGAATTTTCAAGATCACGCCGCCCCTGTGGGAGCGAGCCTGCTCGCGAAAGCGGTGTTTCAGAAACCTTGGCATTGACTGATATGGCGCTTTCGCGAGCAGGCTCGCTCCCACAAAGGGATATTCGTCGCCCATAAAAAAGCCCCGACGAATCGGGGCTTTGGGTGTTGCCGGCAACTTACTCGCCGATTGCAGCCTTGTACCCAGCAGCATCCAGCAGCTTGTCCAGCTCGGCCTTGTCGCTTGGCTGGAGCTTGAAGATCCACGCGCCGTACGGGTCATTATTCAGCTCTTCTGGCGAGTCGGTCAGCGCCTCGTTGATCGCGATGACTTCACCGCTGACCGGGGCGTAGATGTCGGAGGCGGCTTTCACCGACTCGACCACGCCGGATTGATCACCGGCGGCGAACACCTTGCCGACTTCGGTCAACTCGACGAACACCACGTCGCCCAGCGCTTCCTGCGCGTGATCGCTGATGCCCACGGTGACAGTGCCGTCAGCTTCCAGACGCGCCCATTCATGACTTTCGGCAAAACGCAGTTCGGCAGGGATATCGCTCATCTTCGGTTCCTCGGAAATTGGTCAGCGGTCATGCCCGCCAGAAAAGGTTAGATCAAGGTTTTGCCATGGCGCACGAAGGTCGGTTTGACCACTCGCACCGGATACCACTTGCCACGGATTTCCACTTCGGCGCGGTCGGCAGTCGCCATCGGTACACGCGCCAGGGCAATCGATTTGCTCAGCGTAGGAGAGAAACTACCACTGGTGATCTCCCCTTCGCCAACATCGGCGATGCGAACCACTTGGTGAGCGCGCAAAACCCCGCGCTCTTCCAGCACCAGACCGACCAGTTTATGCGCCACGCCGACGGCTTTTTCCGCCTCCAGCGCCGCACGGCCGATGAACTGCCGCGAGGCCGGCTCCCAGGCGATGCTCCAGGCCATGTTCGAGGCCAGCGGTGAAACGTCCTGATGAATGTCCTGACCGTACAGGTTCATTCCGGCCTCGACACGCAAGGTGTCGCGAGCGCCAAGGCCGATCGGCGAAATACCGGCACCGACCAGGTCGTTGAAGAAACCCGGCGCCTGATTGGCCGGCAGACAGATTTCCAGGCCATCCTCGCCAGTGTAACCGGTACGCGCGATGAACCAGTCGCCGTCGATGGCGCCTTCGAAAGGTTTGAGTTGCTGGATCAGCGTGGCGCGCGACTGGGTGACCAGTTCGGCAATCTTGTGCCGGGCCTGCGGGCCTTGGATGGCGAGCATCGCCAGCTCGGCGCGCTCGTGCAGTTGCACGTCGTAGGCGCCGAGCTGGGCGTTCATCCAGGCCAGATCCTGATCGCGGGTCGAGGCGTTGAACACCAGCCGGTACGCGTCGTCGAGGCGATAGACGATCATGTCGTCGACGATGCCACCGCGCTCATTGAGCATGGTGCTGTACAACGCCCGGCCGGGGCGGTGCAGACGTTCGACGTCGTTGGCCAGCAGATGCTGGAGCCAGGCCTTGGCCTGGGCGCCGGTGACATCAATCACGGTCATATGGGAAACATCGAACACCCCGCAATCGCGGCGCACTTCGTGGTGCTCCTCGACCTGCGAGCCGTAATGCAGTGGCATGTCCCAACCGCCAAAATCGACCATCTTCGCGCCGAGCGCGAGGTGCAGGTCATACAGAGGCGTACGCTGTCCCATGGGTTTCTCCTTCCGGGCGTGGCGAGGGTGCGGACCGCCGCTATACGGCTGAAGGCCTTGATGAATAAGGCTTGCAGCCGATTCCAGCGCACGGGTCTGTCAGACGAACCGCACCGAATGCCGCGCATTGTAGCCGCATGATGTAGGACTGACGACTAAGTGTTTCGATGCGCCGAACGTCGAATCAATCCGATCACCGGCAACAGCCCGACCAGCACCAGGGTCAATGCTGGCAACGAGGCGCGCGCCCATTCGCCTTCACTGGTCATTTCAAAGATGCGCACCGCCAGCGTGTCCCAGCCAAACGGGCGCATCAGGAGGGTCGCGGGCATTTCCTTGAGCACATCGACGAACACCAGCAACGCCGCACTCAAAGTGCCGGGCAGCAAGAGCGGCAGATACACTTTGAAAAACAGTCGCGGCCCACTGACACCCAGGCTACGTGCCGCTTCGGGCAAAGATGGCCGTATACGCGCCAGACTGCTTTCCAGCGGCCCGTAAGCGACAGCGATAAAGCGCACCAGATACGCCATCAGCAAAGCTGCGAGGCTGCCGAGCAGCAACGGTCTGCCCGCACCGCCGAGCCATGACGAAAGCGGAATCACCAGCTCACGATCCAGATAACTGAAGGCAAGCATGATCGACACCGCCAGCACCGAACCGGGCAAGGCGTAGCCGAGATTGGCCAGACCGACGCCGGAGTTGATGGCTGGGGTCGGCGCCAGGCGCCGGGCAAACGCCAGCAACAGCGCAACGCTGACGGTGATCAGCGCCGCCATCGCGCCCAGATAGAGCGTGTGCAGAATCAGCCCGGCGTAACGCTCATCCAGATCGAAGCGTCCACGCTGCCAGAACCAGACGATCAGTTGCAGCACCGGGATGACGAAGGCGCAGGCGAACACCAATCCACACCAGCCCGTCGCCGCGAAGGCCTTGATTCCCCGCAGGTGATACAGCGCTTTCACCCGTGGCCGCTCGTTGCTGGCCCGATTCGCCCCGCGTGCCCGGCGCTCGCCGTACAGCACCAGCATCACCACCAGCAGCAACAGACTGGCCAGTTGCGCAGCGCTGGGCAGGCTGAAAAAGCCGTACCAGGTTTTGTAGATGGCCGTGGTGAAGGTATCGAAGTTGAACACCGACACCGCGCCAAAATCGGCGAGGGTTTCCATCAGCGCCAGCGCCACGCCCGCGCCAATCGCCGGACGCGCCATCGGCAGCGCAACCCGCCAGAACGCCTGCCACGGCGACTGGCCCAGCACCCGCGCCGCTTCCATCAAACCTTTGCCCTGAGCCAGAAACGCGGTGCGCGCCAGCAGATAAACGTAGGGATAAAACACCAGCACCAGCACCACGATCACCCCGCCGGTGGACCGTACCCGAGGCAGGCGCAGGCCGCTGCCGAACCATTCGCGCAACAGGGACTGCACGGGGCCGGCGAAATCGAGCAGGCCGACGAAAACGAACGCCAGTACATACGCTGGAATGGCGAAGGGCAGCATCAGCGCCCAGTCGAGCCAGCGCCGACCGGGGAATTCACAGAGGCTGGTCAGCCATGCGAGGCTGACACCCAGCAGAATCACGCCGACACCGACGCCGAGGATCAGCGTCAGGGTATTGCCGAGCAGACGCGGCATCTGGGTTTGCCACAGGTGCGACCAGATCTGCTGATCGATGGTCTGCCACGACAGCAGCAACACGCTCAGGGGCAACAACACCAGCGCGGCGATGGCGAAGACGATGGGGTACCAGCGGCGTTGGGCGGGGTGGGCCACTTTTGGGTCTCTGGAGGGATTGGGGTGTTCTTGGATTGCGTATTTCAGGTTGGGATTGCTGCCCTCACCCTAGCCCTCTCCCGGAGGGAGAGGGAACTGACCGAGGTGCTCATGCAAACTACATCGACCTGAGATATTGAGTCGAACTCAAGTTTCGAAAGCAACAAGTTGGCTCCCTCTCCCTCCGGGAGAGGGCTGGGGTGAGGGAGCGATCTTGAAAGATCAACAGTTACACGAAACGCCTCAGTTCCACCCCGCCCGATCCATCATCCGGATCGCCTCGGCCTGACGTTTACCCGCCACCTCAACCGGCAACGTATCAGCAACAAACTTGCCCCACGCCGCCACCTCTTCCGATGGCGCCACCGCCGGGTTGGCCGGGAATTCCTGGTTCACATCAGCAAAAATCTTCTGTGCCTCAGGCGTGGTCATCCATTCGACCAGCGCCTTGGCCGCTTCCGGGTGCGGTGCATGTTTGGTCAGGCCGATGCCCGACAGGTTCACATGCACACCGCGATCGGCCTGATTCGGCCAGAACAGCTTCACCGGCAATTCAGGCTTCTGCTTGTGCAGGCGACCGTAGTAGTAGGTGTTGACGATGCCAACGTCACACTGCCCGGCGTTGATCGCTTCCAGCACTGCAACGTCATCGGAGAACACGTCAGTGGACAGGTTGTTGACCCAGCCCTTGAGGATTTTCTCGGTCTTCTCGGCGCCGTGGACTTCGATCATGGTCGCAGTCAACGACTGGTTGTAGACCTTCTTCGCCGTGCGCAGGCACAGGCGGCCTTCCCAGTTCTTGTCGGCCAGCGCTTCGTAGGTGGTCAGTTCGCCCGGCTTCACCCGCTCGGTGGAATAGGCGATGGTCCGTGCGCGCAGGCTCAGGCCGGTCCAGGCGTGGGTGGACGAGCGATATTGCTGAGGAATATTGGCGTCGATGGTTTTCGAGGTGAATGGCTGGAGGATGCCCATCTGCTCGGCCTGCCACAGGTTGCCGGCATCGACGGTAAGCAGCAGATCGGCGGTGGCGGTTTCGCCTTCGGCCTTGATGCGCTGCATCAGCGGCGCTTCCTTGTCGGTGATGAACTTGATCTTCACCCCGGTCTTGGCGGTGTAGGCATCGAATACCGGTTTGATCAGCTCATCGATGCGCGACGAGTACACCACCACCTCATCGGCGGCCTGGGCAGTGGTGCTGCCGATCAGGGTCAAGGCCAGTGCGGTCAGAAGACGCTTGGGTGCCAACATGGGAGTGGTCTCACGGTCGGGAAAGGTGGGCCAAATGATAAGGACTCACATTTACCACCACAATCGAACACTGGGGGAAGGCGTTACCAGATGTTGCACGGCTCAAAACTGCGGTAAGTGGGCGGACGCTTTCGCGAGCAGGCTCGCTCCCACATTGGAATGCATCTCAACAGTGGGAGCGAGCCTGCTCGCGAAGGGGCCATCAGCCTCAATGAGGCGGTCAGGGCTTTGCCAGAGTTGGAAGATCCCCAGTCAACCCCAGCGCCTCGCGCACAAACAACGCCTTCGCCTCGGGCATCTGCTCGACCAGTTTCAATCCGGCATTGCGCAACCAGCGCAGCGGCAGGGGGTCGGCCTGGAACAACCGCTCGAAGCCTTCCATCGCTGCCATCAGCGCCAGATTGTGCGGCATGCGCCGACGCTCGTAGCGGCTCAGCACCTTCACGTCCGCCAGTCGCTCACCGCGCTGATGCGCTTGCAGGAGCACTTCCGCCAGCACCGCTGCATCGAGGAAACCAAGGTTCACACCCTGCCCCGCCAACGGGTGAATGGTGTGCGCCGCATCACCGATCAAGGCCAGGCCCTCAGCGACGTAGCGCTTGGCATGGCGCTGACGCAGCGGCACGCACAGACGCGGATCGGCGTTGATCACTTCACCGAGGCGCCCTTCGAAGGCTCGCTCCAGCTCAGCGCAAAACGCCGTCTCCTCGAGTGCCATCAGGCGCTCGGCTTCACCCGGCGTGGTCGACCAGACGATCGAACACCAGTCCTGCTGACCATCACGCTCCAGTGGCAAAAACGCCAGCGGCCCGTGATCGGTAAAGCGCTGCCAGGCGGTTTTGCGGTGCGGCTGGCTGCAGCGCACGCTCGTCACAATGGCGTGATGCAGATAATCCCACTCGCGGGTCGCCACGCCGGTCAGACGGCGCACAGCAGAATTGGCGCCATCGGCCGCGATCACCAGCGGCGCGCGCAAGGTGCGGCCGTCGGCCAGGGTCAGCAGCCAGTCATCGCCGGAGCGACGCATCTGCTCCAGCCGCGCATTGGCCAACATGCCGAGGTCGCAATCATGCAAACGCTCGAGCAGCGCATCCTGGACCACGCGATTTTCGACGATGTGGCCGAGCACATCGGCATGCACGCTGTTGGCCGAGAAATGAATCTGCCCGGTGCCGCTGCCGTCCCACACGTGCATGTCGGTGTACGGGCTGCTGCGCCGCTGGGCGATGCCGTCCCAGACACCGAGGCGCTCGAGAATACGCTGGCTCGCCGCCGACAATGCACTGACGCGCGGTTCGAACGCCGCTTCGGCAGCGAAGGGTTTGACACTCAGCGGGCTACCGTCGAGCAACAGCACTTCCAGCCCACTGTCCTGTAACGCCAGCGCCAGGGCGCTGCCGACCATTCCGGCTCCGACAATCAGCACATCTGCGCGCATTTCCATGCTTTAGGCCTGTCTCGCTTGCGGCTTGAGCCGCACGTAAAGGGTTTTACCGACCCGCGCCACAAGGTTGCCGGCGCCGTCATGAATGTCGACCTGCAACTGCGGCAGGTATTTCTCGCCGTTGGCGGTCTGCCGGCGGATCTCGTCGAGCAGGGTCTGGTCGATGTTGAACCGGGCGAACACCGGGCCTTTGCCCGGCGCAATGAAATCGATGTCGGCGGCCTTGTCCCAGACGATGTATTTCGGACCGAGGTTTTCCATGAGCATCAACATGAAGAACGGGTCGACCATCGAATACAGACTGCCGCCAAACTGGGTGCCGACATAGTTGCGGTTGTACCAGCCCAACCCCATGGACACCTGCACATCGCGAAAGTCATCGCTGATGTGGCGCACCCGCACACCCGCGCCGAGATATGGCGGGTAGCAGGTCATTACCCAGCGCATCAATCGTGCCTTGCCGAATGTGTTGCTCAGCCACTCAAGCATCCGGACGGGTTCCCAGGCCCATCGCCTGCCGGGCGAACCAGCGCTTGGCCGGTGGCAGCAGATCGAGGCCGAGCAGGCCGAGGTTGCGCCCCAGCGACACCAGCGGCTGGGTGCTGCCGAACAGGCGCGTGACCTGATCGGAGAAGCCCACCGTCAGGTCCTGATCGAGGCGCTGCCGTTCGCGATAGGCCTGCAACGTGGCGAAGTCGCCCAGCGGCTTGTCGCTGGCCAGCAGCGCGGCAGCCAAGGCGTCGGCGTCACGCAGCGACAAGTTGAAGCCCTGGCCGGCGATCGGGTGCAGGCTGTGTGCGGCGTTGCCGAGCACGGCCAGATGCGAGCGCACCTGTTCTTCAGCTTCGATCAGTGACAGCGGATAAAGATGCCGTGCGCCGACCTGTTTCAAAGTGCCGAGGCGGTAACCGAATACGCCTTGCAGCTCGCTGAGAAAATCACGTTCGCTCAATTCAGTCAGACGCTGCGCATCCATGCCCAGACGGGTCCAGACCAGCGCGCAACGGTTGTCCGGCAGCGGCAGCAGGGCCATCGGCCCCTCATCGGTGAAGCGCTCGAAGGCCATGCCGTTGTGCGCTTCACTCGGGGTGATGTTGGCGATCAGTGCGCTCTGGTTGTAAGGGCGAGTGCGCACGTTGATGCCCAACTGTTCGCGCAGCCCGGAACGGCCGCCATCGGCGAGCACCGCGAGATCGCATTCCAGCGTGGTTTCATCGTTGAGGGTCAGGCGATAGCCATCGGCCAACGGCTCCATGCGCGTGACTTCCGCCGGGCAGCGCCACGTGATCACGTCTTTGTCGAGGTGCTGCCACAGGCACTGGCCGAGCCAGGCGTTCTCCACCACGTAACCGAGCGCTGGCACACCCTCTTCCATCGCCGACAAGCGCGCGGTGGAGAAACGGCCACGGTCGGAGACATGAATCTGTTTGATCGGCTCGGCGCGGCGGGAGATTTCCTGCCACACGCCCAGGCGCTGATAAATCTGCCGCGAGCCGAACGACAACGCCGAGGAGCGGGCGTCGTAGCTCGGCTGCCAGTTGTCGCCGGGGGCGAACGGTTCGATCAGGACGATTTTCCAGCCCTGCGCCTTGGCCCCGGCCTGCAACGCCAACGCCAGACTGGCGCCGACCAGACCGCCACCGATGATTGCCAGATTGACTCGACTCATGCTGCGTGTGTCCTTGCTTGTGCCATCAGCGCTTCGATCTCGGCGACGGTTTTTGGCACGCCGCTGGTGAGGATTTCACAGCCGGATCGGGTCACGACCACGTCATCCTCGATGCGCACGCCAATGCCGCGCCATTTCTTCGCCACGTTCTGATTGTCCGCCGCGATGTAGATACCCGGCTCCACGGTCAGCGCCATGCCGACTTCCAGCACGCGCCATTCGCCGCCGACCTTGTACTCGCCGACGTCATGCACATCCATGCCCAGCCAGTGGCCGGCGCGGTGCATATAAAAAGCCTTGTAGGCTTCGCTGGCGATCAACTCGTCAACCTCGCCCTGCAACAAGCCAAGCTTGACCAGACCTGCGGTGATCACCCGCACCGTGGCTTCGTGCGCCTGGTTCCAGTGCTTGTTGGGGGCAATCTCGGCGAATGCCGCTTCCTGCGAAGCCAGCACCAACTCGTAGATCGCCTTCTGCTCTGGCGAGAACCTGCCATTGACCGGCCAGGTGCGGGTGATGTCGCTGGCGTAGCAATCGATCTCGCAACCGGCGTCTATCAACACCAAATCGCCGTCCTTGAGCAACGCGTCATTCTGCTGGTAATGCAGGATGCAGCTGTTGCGCCCGGCGGCGACGATCGAACCGTAGGCCGGCATCTTCGCCCCGCCCTTGCGGAATTCGTAATCCAGCTCGGCTTCGAGGCTGTATTCATACAGCCCCGGACGACTGGCCTGCATCGCGCGGATATGCGCCTGCGCCGAAATCCGCGCGGCTTCGCGCATCACCTTCACTTCTGCCGCCGATTTATACAGGCGCATGTCGTGCAGGAGGTGATCCAGGGCAACGAATTCATTCGGCGGCTGCGCACCGAGGTGCGCCTTGGAGCGGATCACGTTGATCCAGTCCATCAGGTGTCGATCGAATTCAGGGTTGCTGCCCATCGCCGAATACACCCGGTCGCGGCCTTCGATCAGGCCGGGGAGAATGTCGTCGATGTCAGTAATCGGAAAGGCGTCGTCGGCGCCGTACTCGCGGATCGCGCCTTCCTGCCCTGCGCGCAGGCCATCCCACAATTCGCGTTCGGCGTTGCGTTCACGGCAGAACAGGATGTACTCGCCGTGCTCGCGGCCGGGCATCAGGACGATGACGGCCTGGGGCTCGGGAAAACCGCTGAGGTACTGGAAGTCGCTGTCCTGACGGTAGACGTGCTCGACGTCGCGGTTGCGGATGGCCACCGCGGCGGCGGGCAGGATCGCGATGCTGTTGGGTTCCATCTGCGCCATCAGGGCCTTGCGGCGACGGCTGTATTCCGCTTTGGGGATATGGGTCATGGGCAGATGGCTTTCCCTGGCACGCGATTAATGCAGCGAAGGTTTGGCCGCTGGCGGCACATCGGACTTCTTGGTTTCCGAGAACAGCAGCAGAGGCGCGACGCGCAGGTATTCCATGACTTCCATGTAGTCGGATTCGCCGTCTTCGGATTCTTCCAGCGCGTCCTGCACCTGGGAAATGGCGGCCAGATCCTGCAGCACTTCGGTGGCTTCGGTGCTGAGCATGCTGCTGTCGCGGCAGTTCAGGCCGAAACCGCTGAGGAAGCCCTGGCACCACTCGCCCAGCGCAGCAGCGCGGTCGGCCAGCGGTGCATCGTCGGTCGGCAGCAGCAGCACGACAGTGACGTCGTCGCCGGTCAGCTCGCCTTTGACCATCTCCTGCAGGCCGATCAGGGCGTTGCGGACGTTGTCCTGGATGTCGCCTTCGAGCAGTTCGGCGGCGTCGATCAGCCAGCCTTCGTGATCGAAGCCGGCCCCGGCGCAACTGCGCCCGAGCAGCACGCCGTGCAGTTCGGCAGGCGAGACGTTGTGGCCGCTGGCAGTCAGCAGGGTGGCAAAGGCTTGGTACGGGGAATTCGCAATGGTCATGGGCAGCTAGGCGCCAGACGGCGCTATGTCTAGAATGAAGGCCTTGTATCCTACATCGACAGCCCCGCCAAGACCATTAAAGGCTGTCCGCCAGTTACCACCCATCAGACGAACACGTGGACCCAATGGAAGACACCGACCTGCAAGCGCTGATGGCCAGACTCGAACTGCTGATTGGCCGAGTCGAGCAACTTAAGAGTCAAAACGCACTCTTACTAGCTCAGGAAAAAACCTGGCGCGAGGAACGCGCTCACCTCATTGAAAAAAACGAAATCGCCCGGCGTAAGGTCGAATCGATGATTTCGCGCCTCAAGGCCCTGGAGCAAGACTCATGAGTTCAAGCAATAGCGTTACCGTGCAGATCCTCGACAAAGAGTATTCGATCATCTGCCCGCCGGAAGAACGCAGCAATCTGGTCAGTGCCGCCCGCTACCTGGACGGCAAGATGCGCGAGATCCGCAGCAGCGGCAAAGTCATCGGCGCCGATCGCATTGCCGTGATGGCCGCGCTGAACATCACCCACGACCTGTTGCACAAAGAAGAGCGCCCGGACATCCAGGCCAGCGGTTCGACCCGCGAACAGGTACGCGACTTGCTCGATCGTGTCGATCTGGTCCTGGCCGACGATCAGAACACCGCCAAGGGCTGATTCGACTGACAGCTTGAGGTATACTCGCGGCACTCCCTGGGGTGCTTGCCAGTTGACGATGTCCCGGAGCCGATTCGCACTACCCTGGAAGTTGCACGTTGGGCTGGTGTGCATGTCCGCTAGACGGAAAGCCTTAAAGTCTACTGCTTCTTCCACCTTGAACTTTCGGGTTCAAGGGCTGAGTTGACAGCGGTTCATCCGGGGAGCCTGATTCGAATCCGATGTCGGTGTATGCCGACATCGGATTTTTTATGCGTACGTTTTTGCATCCACCTGCCGAAGCCGAACCATGACCGAACCCGCGCTGCTGCCCCGCCCGCAACTCCGCCGCCTGCTGCGCAAGGCGCGCCGCGCACTGACGCCGGGCGAACAACGCCGGGCTGCCAAAGGCCTGTTCCGGCAATTGGCGCAAGACCCGCACTTTCGCCGGGCGAAACATATCTCTCTGTATTTGCCCACCGACGGTGAAATCGATCCGCGCCTGCTCCTGCGCGAAGCCCAGCGTCGCGGCAAGGCGACTTATCTGCCGGTACTCAGCGCGTGGCCACGAACGAAAATGGTCTTCCAGCGCATCCGCCCCGGCGAAAAGCTCACGCCCAATCGTTTCCGCATCCTCGAGCCCCGGGCCAATCTGGCTCGGCAACGCAAGGTCTGGACGCTGGATCTGGTGCTGTTGCCGCTGGTGGGGTTTGACGATGTCGGCGGACGCTTGGGCATGGGCGGCGGGTTTTATGATCGCAGCCTCGCCTATCTGGCCCGGCGCAAGAACTGGCGCAAGCCGACGCTGCTGGGCCTGGCCCATGAGTGTCAGAAGGTCGAGCGTCTGGCGCAGGCGAGCTGGGATGTGCCGTTACAAGGCACGGTCACCGACAAGGCGTGGTATTTCGCAGAGTAGACGCCGCATGGAACAGCGGCGTCGAAGAGATAGGTTCAGCGTTTGAAAGCGGTCGACTGTTGCACCTGTTGCGCCACTTCAATCGGCGCGTCGGTCTTGTTCGCCCACAGGCTCTGCGCGTAACCGGTGGTCACCACACCCAGGCCAAACAAAATTACCAAAGTCCATAGCAAATCCGGTTTGCGTTTCATCGATTGCCCCCCTCAAGGCACATCATCACGATGACAGCAGCGGTTTCCGTTCGTAGGCCGTGCAGCAGCGTCAAGCTTTAAAGGCCGGCATTTTGCGGCAACGTGAACCTGTGCGCAAACGCTGACGTCAACCGACTGTCGGTTTGTCATAAAATTGCCCGACAACCTGCCCAATGACCGCTTCAGGAGCACACGACATGGCCTACTGGCTGATGAAATCAGAGCCCGACGAACTCTCGATCAAGGGCCTGGAAAAGCTCGGCAAAGCGCGCTGGGACGGGGTTCGCAACTATCAGGCGCGCAATTTCCTGCGGGCGATGGCGGTCGGTGACGAGTTCTTTTTCTACCATTCCAGCTGCCCCGAGCCGGGGATTGCCGGGATTGGCAAAATTATCCAAGCAGCGTATCCCGATCCGACGGCGCTGGAGCCGCAGAGCCATTACTTCGATCCGAAGGCCACCGCGCAGAAGAATGCCTGGAGCGCCATCGACGTGGCGCACGTCGAAACCTTTGCGCGAGTCTTGAAGCTCGACTACCTGAAACAGCAGACCGCGCTGGCAGAAATGCCGCTGGTGCAGAAAGGCTCGCGGTTGTCGGTGATGCCGGTGACGACGGAGCAGTGGGCGGCAGTTATCGCGCTCAAACCCTGATTCATTTTTGCCTGATAAATAGCTTTCGCGAGCAGGCTCGCTCCCACAGTGGATTGGTGGTGATGCACATTTTTGCATTCACCGAATAACCCTGTGGGAGCGAGCCTGCTCGCGAAGGGGCCTGCCCGGACAGCGAATGACTTACTGAATGATCAGGTTGTTGAACAACAGATCCTCAACAACAGGCTTGCCGGTCTCGTCATTCATGACCTGCTGGGTCTGCTTCAACGCTTCCTGACGCAGCTTTTCCTTGCCCTCGATGCTGCCCATCGCCTCGGTCGACTGCTGAGTGAACAACGCCACCAGCTGATTGCGGATCAGCGGCTCGTTGGCCTTGACCAGTTTGGTCGCCTCCTCACCAGTCACACGCAATGCCACATCGGCCTTGTAGACCTTGAGCTTGGCGGTGCCGTCCAGGCCATAGTTGCCGACGAACGGCGGGCTCAGGGTGATGTAATTGACCTTCGGCGCCTCGCCTTCTTTGGCTTCTTCGGCCAGTGCTGCCACAGGCAGAGACAGGGCCAGCAACAACATGATCCACGCTTTCACAATTCGCTCCTTATCCGGTTTGCGGCCTAGCATAACGACCCGCCGCGCAAGCACAAGCTTATGGCTGACTATCAGGGCCGGGCATGCTCGTTGACCCGTTGATTCACACACCTACACTTATCGGCCATCACTCCCAAAGGAATAGCCCTGATGAAAGCCGTGCTGTGCAAAGCCTTCGGCCCTGCCGAATCGCTGGTGCTGGAAGACGTCGCCAGTCCTGTCGCGAAGAAGAATGAAATCCTGCTGGACGTGCACGCTGCCGGAGTCAATTTCCCGGACACGCTGATCATCGAGGGCAAGTACCAGTTCAAACCGCCCTTCCCGTTTTCGCCAGGCGGTGAAGCGGCGGGCGTGGTGCGCGAAGTCGGGGAAAAGGTCAGCCATCTGAAAGTCGGCGACCGGGTCATGGCGCTGACCGGTTGGGGCAGTTTTGCCGAGCAGGTGGCGGTGCCGGGCTACAACGTCCTGCCGATTCCGCCGTCGATGGATTTCAACGTCGCCGCTGCATTCAGCATGACCTACGGCACGTCGATGCACGCGCTCAAGCAACGCGCCAACCTGCAACCGGGCGAAACCCTGCTGGTGCTCGGCGCGTCGGGCGGCGTCGGCCTCGCCGCTGTGGAGATCGGCAAAGCCATGGGCGCCCGCGTGATCGCCGCCGCCAGCAGCGCCGAGAAACTCGCGGTGGCCAAGGCTGCCGGCGCCGATGAGCTGATCAATTACAGCGAAGCCAGCCTCAAGGACGAGATCAAACGCCTCACCGACGGCCAGGGCGCCGACGTGATCTACGACCCGGTCGGCGGCGACCTGTTCGACCAGGCCATCCGCGCCATCGCCTGGAACGGCCGCCTGCTGGTGGTCGGCTTCGCCAGCGGACGCATCCCCGAACTGCCGGTCAACCTCGCCCTGCTCAAAGGCGCGGCGGTGCTCGGCGTGTTCTGGGGCTCCTTTGCCCAGCGCCAGCCCCAGGACAACGCAGCCAACTTCCAGCAGCTGTTTGCCTGGTTTGCCGAGGGCAAGCTGAAACCTCTGGTATCGCAGGTGTATCCGCTGAGCAATACCGCGCAGGCGATCGATGATCTCGGCCAGCGCAAGGCTGTGGGCAAGGTTGTCGTTCAGGTTCGTTAACAACATGGAGCGATCCGGAGCAACCATCCGGATCGCTTTAACGCTCAGATCCGCCTCGCCAACACGTTAAACCGCAGAAACCCACCCGAGCCACCATTCCCTCAGCGCCGCCTTCTTATCTCAGAGCGACATGTTCATAAAGGAACGCTCATCTGCCCAAATTTCCGCTGTTTTGCCGACGTGAAGCGATGCTATTTTCGGTAACGAAACTGTAACATTCGCATCCGCAGTCAAAACAAGAAAACTGGAGCTCTTGAATGTTTGCTTTCTTTCGTCCTGCCGCACATCAGGCTCCATTGCCTGAAGAAAAAATAGACAGCACCTACCGCCGCCTGCGCTGGCAGATCTTCGCCGGTATCTTTATCGGCTACGCCGGTTACTACCTGCTGCGCAAGAACTTCTCCTTGGCCATGCCGTACCTGATCGACGAAGGCTACAGCCGTGGCGACCTCGGCTTGGCGATGTCGGCGATCGCCATTGCTTACGGTCTGTCGAAGTTCCTCATGGGCCTGGTGTCCGACCGTTCCAACCCGCGCTTCTTCCTGCCGTTCGGTCTGCTGGTCTCGGCCGGGGTGATGTTCATTTTCGGTTTCGCGCCGTGGGCAACGTCCAGCGTGACGATGATGTTCATTCTCCTGTTCATCAACGGCTGGGCGCAGGGCATGGGCTGGCCGCCGAGCGGGCGGACCATGGTGCACTGGTGGTCGCAGAAGGAACGCGGCGGCGTGGTCTCGGTGTGGAACGTGGCGCATAACGTCGGCGGCGGTCTGATCGGCCCGCTGTTCCTGATCGGCATGGGTCTGTTCAACGACTGGCACGCGGCGTTTTACGTCCCGGCAGCGGTCGCGCTGGGCGTGGCGGTATTCGCCTTCATCACCATGCGTGACACCCCGCAATCAGTCGGCCTGCCGCCGATCGAGCAGTACAAGAACGATTACCCGGAAGGCTACGACGCCAGCCACGAAGACGAATTCAGCGCCAAGGAAATCTTCGTCAAATACGTGCTGCGCAACAAAATGCTCTGGTACATCGCTCTGGCCAACGTCTTCGTCTACTTGCTGCGCTACGGCGTGCTGGACTGGGCGCCGACGTACCTGAAGGAAGCCAAGGGCTTCACCGTGGACAAAACCTCGTGGGCCTATTTCTTCTACGAGTGGGCAGGCATCCCGGGCACGCTGCTGTGCGGCTGGATGTCGGACAAGATCTTCCGTGGCAACCGTGGCCTGACCGGCATGGTGTTCATGGCCCTGGTGACTGTCGCGACCCTGGTTTACTGGCTGAATCCGGCAGGCAACCCGATGGTCGACATGATCGCCCTGCTGTCGATCGGCTTCCTGATCTACGGCCCGGTGATGCTGATCGGCCTGCAAGCGCTGGAACTGGCGCCGAAGAAAGCCGCCGGTACCGCAGCGGGCTTCACCGGTCTGTTCGGTTATCTGGGGGGGTCGGTCGCGGCCAGTGCGGCGATGGGCTACACCGTTGACCACTTCGGCTGGGATGGCGGTTTCGTGCTGCTGGTCGGCGCTTGCCTGCTGGCGATGGCGTTCCTTGCGCCAACGCTGTGGCACAAGCAAGTCGCCAGTCAGAGCCGTGAAGCGGTCGCCTGATCGCTGTGTGATTTACAGCGCTTGAGCCGCGCCTCCAGATTTCGATCCGGCATGGCGTGGCTGCGCAGGGCGTGCGCGGTCTGCTCGACATAATCGCGAGTGGTGCCGTAGCGCCCGCTGGCGCTGGCGAACACCTGGCTGAGCACATGGTCCGGCAGGTTGCCAGCATAGCTCGGCAGGTGACGCTCCAGCACGAAGCCCAAGGCCTGCACCTGAGTGCCATCTTCGAGCCGGCAATTGAGCCAGTGCGGGCGATACGACGGAAACGGCATCTCACGTTTCCACAGGGCATACAGCGCGGTATCGAGATTGTCTTCCGGCAAGCGGTAGGCAAAGCCACTGCACGAACCGCCGCGATCCAGACCGAACACCAGGCCGGGCATTTCCGGCGTACCCCGATGCTCGTGGGACCACAGGTACAAGCCGCGATGATAGCCATGCACGCGACCGCGCATGCGCTCGACTGCCGTGCATTCCGGGCGCCAGATCAGCGAACCATAGGCGAACAGCCACACCGGCCCGCCCTTGTGGCGCGCCATGGTCGATTGCATGGAAGCGAGAAGCTGTTCGTGCGTCAGCTGCGGCCCAAGATCGAGCCGCGGAGGGTAAGCCAGGTTCAGAATTGCGTTTTCAATGGCGCTCATGGCGAATAGCGTTCAGCTCCCCGCGGGTGAAGAATTACTTAATAGAACGCACCGCTGTAACAATAAGGCACATATGTTTTAAGGCAAATTAAGTGCCACTGCTTAAATGCCTGATTGATATATAACCTAGCGGTATTTGCCTAATTAGATAAATACCGATCGGCTATATGCCAAGTTATAAGTATCAGGAGCGCGGCGCGTAGGCGAACACATCGGCGCGCATCTGATGCGCATCCATGCCCGCCTCGACCAGCGCGTCCAAGGTGCCGTAAACCATCGCTGGCGAACCGCTGGCATAGACGTGCAGCGCCTTCAGATCGGGGAAATCTTCGCAAACCGCCTCGTGCAGCATCCCGCAGCGCCCTTCCCAGCCGCACTGGTCGCTGACCACTTTGTGCAGGAACAGATTGGGCAGCTTCAGCCATTCGTCCCAGTGCTCGATCTGATAAAAATCTTCCGGGCGGCGTACGCCCCAATACAGATGCACTGGATGCTTGAAGCCTTCGGCGCGGCAATGTTCGATCAGACTGTGAATCTGGCCCATGCCGGTGCCGGCGGCGATCAACACCAGCGGACCGTCGGGCAGCTCCGCAAGATGGGTGTCGCCAAAGGGCAGCTCGACACGCACCATCGGGTTGCGTTGCAGCTGCTTGATCAGGCTCAACGCACTGGTTTCGCGCGCCAGCACATGGATTTCCAGATCACGTCCGCCGTGGGGTGCCGAAGCCATGGAGAACGCCGACTTCTCACCGCTCTCGCGCTCGATCATCAAATATTGCCCGGCGTGATAGCGCGGCGGCTTGCCTGCTGGCGCACGCAGACGCACGCGCCAGGTGTCGCCGCCGACCTCGCGACACTCGATGACCTGACACGACAGGCTGCGCACCGGCAGTTCACCCAGCGCGAGCACGCCATCCCACAGCAGCACGCAGTCTTCCAGCGGTGCGGCGATGCAGGTGTAGAACTCGCCATGATCGTGGACTTTGCCGGCCTGCTCGACGCGGCCCTCCACCAGCAGCGCTGCACACACGTGGCAATTGCCGTTGCGACAGCTTTGCGGGCAGTCATAGCCCAGACGCCGCGCGCCGTCGAGAATCCGCTCACCGGGCTGTATTTCGAGCACTGCTCCGGAAGGCTGCAGGGTTACACGCATCAATCTATTCCTAACTGATTCCAGATGGCATCGATCCGTTGGGTGACGGCGTCGTCCTTGACGATCACGCGACCCCACTCGCGAGTGGTTTCGCCCGGCCACTTGTGGGTGGCATCCAGGCCCATTTTCGAGCCCAGGCCGGAGATCGGCGAGGCGAAGTCGAGGTAGTCGATCGGCGTGTTATCGATCATCACCGTATCGCGCTTGGGATCCATGCGCGTGGTGATAGCCCAGATCACGTCGTTCCAGTCGCGGGCGTTGATATCGTCGTCAGTGACGATAACGAACTTGGTGTACATGAACTGTCGCAAAAACGACCAGACACCGAGCATCACGCGCTTGGCATGCCCCGGATACGACTTCTTCATCGTCACCACGGCCATGCGGTACGAGCAGCCTTCCGGCGGCAGGTAGAAGTCAGTGATCTCCGGGAACTGCTTCTGCAGAATCGGTACGAACACTTCGTTCAGCGCCACGCCGAGAATCGCCGGCTCATCCGGCGGCCGCCCGGTGTAGGTGCTGTGATAGATCGGCTTGATCCGGTGGGTGATGCGCTCGACGGTGAACACCGGGAAGCTGTCGACTTCGTTGTAGTAACCGGTGTGGTCGCCATACGGGCCTTCGTCGGCCATTTCGCCCGGATGAATCACGCCTTCAAGGATGATTTCGGCGGTGGCCGGCACTTGCAGATCGTTGCCACGGCACTTGACCAGTTCGGTACGGTTGCCGCGCAAGAGCCCTGCGAAAGCATATTCGGAAAGGCTGTCCGGCACTGGCGTCACGGCACCGAGAATCGTTGCCGGATCGGCGCCAAGGGCTACGGACACCGGGAACGGCTGGCCCGGGTGCTTCTCGCACCACTCGCGGAAGTCGAGAGCGCCGCCACGATGGCTGAGCCAGCGCATGATCACCTTGTTGCGGCCGATCACTTGCTGGCGGTAGATACCGAGGTTCTGGCGTTCCTTGTTCGGGCCTTTGGTGACCGTCAGGCCCCAAGTGATCAGCGGACCGACGTCGCCGGGCCAGCAGGTCTGCACCGGCAACATCGCCAGATCGACATCGTCGCCTTCGATGACCACTTCCTGGCACACCGCGTCTTTGACGACTTTCGGCGCCATCGAAATGATCTTGCGGAAGATCGGCAGTTTCGACCACGCGTCCTTCAAGCCCTTCGGCGGCTCCGGCTCCTTGAGGAAGGCCAGCAGCTTGCCGATTTCGCGCAGCTCGCTGACCGACTCGGCGCCCATGCCCATGGCCACGCGCTCGGGGGTGCCGAACAGGTTGCCGAGCACCGGAATGTCGTAACCGGTAGGCTTCTCGAACAGCAGTGCCGGGCCTTTGGCCCGCAACGTGCGATCGCACACCTCAGTCATCTCCAGCACCGGCGAGACGGGAATCTGGATGCGTTTCAACTCTCCGCGCTGCTCAAGCTGCTGCACGAAATCCCGAAGATCCTTGAATTTCATTGACGATGGCACCCTCAAAATAGGCGTACATCCTACCTGCTCTGAGGGGCAAACAGCAGCCCGTCATTGCTCGATTGTGGCCCCCGCGCTGCGGCGAAGGCGCAGGCCTCCAACTCGGGAGTGCGCTGCCGACGCCGCAGAATCGGCCCATCAACAGATATCCGTGATGGGCGCGAGATTTTTCGGGGCAAAAAAAAACGCCCCCTCGCGGGAGCGTCCTTTGCTGAAACGCCAGCGTCTTACTTGCGTTTCATCGACAAGAAGAACTCGTCGTTGGTCTTGGTCGTTTTCAGCTTGTCGACCAGGAACTCGATGGCGGCGACTTCGTCCATCGGGTGCAGCAGCTTGCGCAGAATCCACATGCGCTGCAGTTCGTCGTCGGCGGTCAGCAACTCTTCGCGGCGGGTGCCGGAGCGGTTGATGTTGATGGCCGGGAACACACGCTTCTCGGCGATCTTGCGATCCAGAGGCAGTTCCATGTTGCCGGTACCCTTGAACTCTTCGTAGATCACTTCGTCCATCTTCGAGCCGGTTTCAACCAGCGCGGTGGCGATAATGGTCAGCGAGCCGCCTTCTTCGATGTTACGCGCGGCACCGAAGAAACGCTTCGGCTTCTCCAGGGCGTGGGCATCGACACCACCGGTCAATACCTTGCCGGAGCTCGGGATCACGGTGTTGTAGGCACGGGCCAGACGGGTGATGGAGTCGAGCAGGATCACCACGTCTTTCTTGTGCTCGACCAGGCGCTTGGCCTTCTCGATCACCATTTCAGCAACCTGCACGTGACGGGTCGGCGGCTCGTCGAAGGTCGAGGCAACCACTTCGCCGCGCACGGTGCGCTGCATTTCGGTCACTTCTTCCGGACGCTCGTCGATCAACAGCACGATCAGGTGAACTTCAGGATTGTTACGGGCGATGTTCGCTGCGATGTTCTGCAGCATGATCGTTTTACCGGCTTTCGGCGGTGCGACGATCAGACCACGCTGGCCTTTGCCGATCGGTGCACACAGGTCGATCACGCGACCGGTGAGGTCTTCGGTGGAACCGTTGCCGGCTTCCATCTTCATGCGCACCGTCGGGAACAGCGGCGTCAGGTTCTCGAAGAGAATCTTGTTTTTCGCGTTCTCCGGACGATCGAAGTTGATCGTGTCGACCTTGAGCAGGGCGAAGTACCGCTCGCCTTCCTTCGGAGGGCGGATCTTGCCAACGATGGTGTCACCGGTGCGCAAGTTGAAACGGCGGATCTGGCTCGGCGAGACGTAGATATCGTCAGGGCCGGCGAGGTATGAAGCGTCTGCGGAGCGCAGGAAGCCGAAGCCGTCCTGGAGAATCTCCAGCACGCCATCACCGGAGATTTCCTCGCCGCTTTTCGCGTGCTTTTTCAGCAGGGAGAAAATCACGTCCTGCTTGCGCGAACGGGCCATATTTTCTATGCCCATCTGTTCGGCCAATTCGAGCAGTTCGGTAATCGGCTTTTGCTTGAGTTCAGTCAGATTCATATAGGAATGACGTAATCATTTATGGAGGGGGGGAAATTAAGCTTTTGGCTTAATGAGGCCGCGCCGCGGAGAAGGCGACAGGATCGCGAACTAATTCGAAAAGGAGTGCGTCGGCGACGGCTAGCAGGGGGCATTGGAGAAACCAGTGCGGGGCCGAATGTACCACCTGAGTTTCGGAGCGTCTAGCCCTGAATATGCAAAAAGCCCCGCGATTTGCGGGGCTTTTTTTCAGCGTTTTACTGCGACGCTCAGATGTTGGCGTCGAGGAAAGCCGCCAGCTGCGACTTCGACAGTGCGCCGACCTTGGTCGCTTCAACGTTGCCGTTCTTGAACAGCATCAGCGTCGGGATACCACGCACGCCATGCTTGGCCGGGGTTTCCTGGTTTTCGTCGATGTTCAGTTTGGCGACGGTCAGCTTGCCTTTGTAAGTCTCGGCAATCTCGTCCAGAACCGGTGCGATCATTTTGCAAGGGCCGCACCATTCAGCCCAGTAGTCGACCAGGACAGCGCCTTCGGCCTTGAGTACGTCGGCTTCGAAACTAGCGTCGCTAACGTGTTTGATCAGATCGCTGCTCATGGAATTCTCCAGGTTGTAAGCAAAAAAACGTGGCCCATCATAGCCGCCCTTCCCTTGTTCAGGAAGCCGCAGATGATTGAGTGTTGCTATGGCCCTTGATGAGTTTGGGTATAGCTCAAGTCACGCCGTGGCGGGAGCGATGAAGGCGATTCCAGTGCGCAGGGCGGCGTTGCGCACGTGTTCCTGCATGGCTTTCTGCGCCGCCGCCGAGGCGCGGCGCGCCAGTGCGCGGAGGATCTTGCGGTGTTCCTGCCAGGTTTCCATGGCGCGCTCGGCGCGGATGAACGGCAGTTTCTGGCTCTCGAGGAAGATCTCGGCGCTGGCGGTGAGAATGCTCAGCATCGCCTGATTACCGCTGGCAAGAAGGATGCGTCGGTGGAATTCGAAGTCGAGTTTCGCCGCTGCCTCAAAGTCGCCGAGCTTCAATTGCTCGCGCATGGCCGCAACGTTGTCTTCCAGCGCATCCAGATCGAACGTGCTCAACGTCACTGCCGCCAAACCTGCTGCAAACCCTTCGAGCGCATAGCGCAATTGAAAGATATCCAGCGGCGATGCCTGCGCCGCAAACGACCAGCCTGGCGCGTTGTCGCCGCGCGACAATTCGACCGGCGACTGCACGAACACGCCCTTGCCCGGCTGAATGCTGACTACGCCCAGTGCACTGAGCGACGACAGCGCTTCACGCAACGATGCCCGGCTGACGCCCAGTTGCAGCGCCAGATCCCGTTGCGAAGGCAACGCGTCGCCGGCACCGAAGCCCTGTTCGGTGATCAGTTTGCGGATCGCTTGCAGCGCCACTTCGGGTACGGCGCGGGAGATCGAATTCATGATGTGCGGACGCGTCAGGGCCAAGGTGCGGCTAGTTGTAAAGCTATTCGTCGAGTCCGGCAAGTCGTGCCCCAGCGGGGTTCGGCGCGCACTGCCGATGCGCCATCGCAGTGCGAAAACCGAGTTGACTGTTCAGACCAGTAAGACCGAACGAAGTCGCTGGTGCCGCGGCCTGCCGGGGCGAAATCCGCCTGTTGGCACGGCCCATGCTCTGTCCGATCGCAGCAACCACTTCCCGCCGATCCGGAGATTGTCCATGACCCAGCGTTACAGCGCCCTCCTCGCTTCCCTGTTTGCCGGCCTGCTGCTGTGCCAGGCCCCCGCTCACGCCGACGGTCTGGACGACGTGGTCAAACGCGGCACGCTGAAAGTTGCCGTGCCCCAGGACTTCCCGCCGTTCGGCTCGGTCGGCCCGGACATGAAGCCGCGCGGCCTGGATATCGACACAGCGAAACTGCTCGCTGACCAACTCAAGGTCAAACTCGAACTGACCCCGGTCAACAGCACCAACCGCATCCCGTTCCTCACCACCGGCAAAGTCGATCTGGTGATCTCCAGCCTCGGCAAAAACCCCGAGCGTGAGAAAGTCATCGACTTCTCCCGCGCCTATGCGCCGTTCTACCTCGCCGTGTTCGGTCCGCCAGACGCCGCGATCACCAGCCTCGACGACCTCAAGGGCAAGACCATCAGCGTCACCCGCGGCGCCATCGAAGACATCGAGCTGAGCAAAGTCGCCCCCGAAGGCGTGACCATCAAACGTTTCGAAGACAACAACTCGACCATCGCTGCTTATCTGGCAGGCCAGGTCGATCTGATCGCCAGCGGCAACGTGGTAATGGTGGCCATCAGCGAGAAGAACCCCAAGCGCGTACCGGCGCTGAAGGTGAAGCTCAAGGATTCCCCGGTCTACGTGGGCGTGAACAAGAACGAAGCGGCGTTGCTGGCCAAGGTCAACGACATCCTCAACACCGCCAAGGCTGACGGCGCGCTGGAAAAGAACTCGCAGACCTGGCTGAAAGAGCCGCTGCCGGCCGATCTCTGATCGACTGCGCGGGAGACCTTCATGGCTTATCAGTTCGATTTTTTGCCGGTGGTGGAAAACACCGACCTGCTGCTGCGCGGCGCACTGTTCACCCTTGAGCTGACCGCCATCGGCGCGCTGCTCGGGGTCGGCGTGGGCATTGTCGGCGCGCTGGTGCGAGCGTGGCAGATCCGCCCGTTCTCAGCGATCTTCGGCGTCTACGTCGAGTTGATCCGCAACACGCCGTTTCTGGTGCAACTGTTCTTCATCTTCTTCGGCCTGCCGTCGCTCGGCGTGCAGATTTCCGAGTGGCAGGCGGCAGTGCTGGCGATGGTGATCAACCTTGGCGCCTATTCGACCGAGATCATCCGCGCCGGCATCCAGGCGATTCCGCGCGGGCAGCTGGAAGCGGCTGCGGCATTGGCGATGACGCGCTTCGAAGCGTTCCGCCACGTCGTCCTGCTGCCCGCGCTGGGCAAGGTCTGGCCGGCGCTGAGCAGCCAGATCATCATCGTCATGCTCGGTTCGGCGGTGTGTTCGCAGATCGCCACGGAAGAATTGAGCTTCGCCGCCAACTTCATTCAGTCGCGCAACTTCCGCGCCTTTGAAACCTATGCGCTGACCACCCTGATCTATCTGTGCATGGCGCTGCTGATCCGCCAGTTGCTCAACTGGTTCGGGCGTCGGTTCATTGCGAGGAGCAGCCAATGAGCGATTTCACTTTCTGGGACATCCTGCGCAACCTGCTCACCGGCCTGCAATGGACCCTGGCGCTGTCACTGGTGGCGTTCATTGGCGGCGGCCTCGTCGGGCTGCTGATTCTGGTGATGCGCATCTCCAAGAACACGCTGCCAAGCAGCATCGCCCGCACCTGGATCGAGCTGTTTCAGGGCACGCCCCTGTTGATGCAACTGTTTCTGGTGTTCTTCGGCGTGGCGCTGGCCGGCATCGAGATTTCGCCGTGGATGGCCGCGGCGATCGCTTTGACCTTGTTCACCAGCGCCTATCTGGCGGAGATCTGGCGCGGTTGCGTCGAGGCCATTCCCCACGGTCAGTGGGAAGCCTCGTCGAGCCTGGCGCTCAATCCGCTTGAGCAGTTGCGCTACGTGATCCTGCCGCAAGCGCTGCGCATCGCCGTGGCGCCGACCGTGGGCTTCTCGGTGCAAGTGGTCAAAGGCACAGCGGTGACCTCGATCATCGGCTTCACCGAACTGACCAAGACCGGCGGCATGCTCGCCAATGCCACGTTCGAACCGTTCATGGTCTACGGCCTCGTCGCCCTCGGCTACTTCCTGCTCTGCTACCCCTTGTCCCTCAGTGCGCGCTACCTGGAAAGGAGACTGCATGCCTCTGCTTAGAATTTCCGCCCTGCATAAATACTACGGCGATCACCACGTACTCAAAGGCATCGATCTCAGCGTCGAGGAAGGCCAGGTCGTGGCGATCATCGGCCGCAGCGGCTCGGGCAAATCGACCCTGTTGCGCACGCTCAACGGCCTGGAATCGATCAACGATGGCGTGATCGAAGTCGACGGCGAATACCTCGACGCCGCCCGCGCTGATCTGCGCAGCCTGCGGCAGAAGGTCGGCATGGTCTTCCAGCAGTTCAACCTGTTCCCGCACCTGACCGTCGGCGAAAACGTCATGCTCGCGCCGCAAGTGGTGCAGAAAGTACCCAAGGCCAAGGCAGCCGAACTGGCGCGCGAAATGCTCGAGCGAGTCGGGCTCGGGGAGAAATTCGATGCCTTCCCGGACCGTTTGTCCGGTGGTCAGCAGCAACGGGTGGCGATCGCCCGGGCTTTGGCGATGTCGCCGAAGGTGCTGCTGTGCGATGAAATCACCTCGGCGCTGGACCCTGAGCTGGTCAATGAAGTACTCAGCGTGGTGCGGCAATTGGCCAAGGAAGGCATGACGCTGATCATGGTCACCCACGAGATGCGCTTTGCCCGAGAGGTGGGCGACAAACTGGTGTTCATGCACCATGGCAAGGTGCATGAGGTGGGCGATCCGAAGGTGTTGTTTGCCAATCCGCAGACGGCCGAGCTGGCGAACTTTATTGGCACGGTGGAAGCGACAGCCTGAAGCAGCCTCATCCTGATCATTCCCACGCTCCGCGTGGGAATGCAGCCAGGGACGCTCCGCGTCCCAAAAGCGGACGCAGAGCGTCCGGTGAGGCATTCCCACGCGGAGCGTGGGAACGATCAGGTTCGGGGTGCGCGCTCCGGCGGTTTGAACCATGCGCGTTGGCGCCAGCGTTTGATCGTGGCACGATGTCGGGGTTATCGACCGAGACCCCCTGACCATGCCGCAATCCCAAGCCAAGAATCTGTCCCTGATCGCCGCAATCGACCTGGGCTCCAACAGCTTTCACATGGTCGTGGCCAAGGCCCAGAACGGCGAAATCCGCATTCTCGAGCGCCTCGGCGAGAAGGTGCAACTGGCCGCCGGCATCGACGATGCGCGCCAGCTCAACGAAGAATCGATGCAGCGCGGCCTCGATTGCCTCAAGCGCTTTGCGCAACTGATCAACGGTATGCCGCTCGGTGCCGTGCGCATCGTCGGCACCAACGCCCTGCGTGAAGCGCGCAACCGTGGCGAATTCATCCGCCGCGCCGAGGAAATCCTCGGCCACACGGTTGAAGTCATCTCCGGCCGTGAAGAAGCGCGCCTGATCTATCTCGGCGTTTCGCACACACTCGCCGACACCCCAGGCAAACGTTTGGTCGCCGACATCGGCGGCGGCAGTACCGAATTCATCATCGGCCAGCGCTTCGAGCCGCTGCTGCGCGAAAGCCTGCAAATGGGCTGCGTGAGTTTCACCCAGCGCTACTTCAAGGACGGCAAGATCACCCCGGCCCGCTACGCCCAGGCCTACACGGCGGCGCGCCTGGAAATCATGAGCATCGAGCACGCCCTGCATCGCCTGACCTGGGATGAAGCCATCGGCTCCTCCGGTACGATTCGCGCCATCGGCCTGGCCCTGAAGGCTGGCGGCCACGGCAGCGGCGAGGTCAACGCCGAAGGCCTGGCGTGGCTCAAGCGCAAACTGTTCAAGCTGGGCGACGCCGACAAGATCGATTTCGAAGGCATCAAGCCTGACCGCCGCGCGATCTTCCCGGCGGGCCTGGCGATTCTCGAAGCGATCTTCGACGCCCTCGAACTGCAACGCATGGACCATTGTGAAGGCGCGCTGCGTGAAGGCGTGCTCTACGACCTGCTCGGCCGCCATCATCACGAAGACGTGCGCGAACGCACCCTGACCTCGCTGATGGAGCGCTATCACGTCGATCTGGAACAGGCGGCGCGGGTCGAGCGCAAGGCCCTGCACGCCTTCGATCAGGTCGCCGTCGACTGGGAACTGGATGACGGTATCTGGCGCGAACTGCTCGGCTGGGCGGCGAAAGTCCACGAAGTCGGCCTCGACATCGCGCACTATCACTACCACAAGCATGGCGCCTACCTGATCGAACACTCCGATCTGGCCGGCTTCTCCCGCGAGGATCAGCAGATGCTCGCGCTATTGGTGCGCGGGCACCGGCGCAATATTCCCAAGGACAAGTTCGCCGAATTCGGCGATGACGGCATCAAGCTGATTCGCCTGTGCGTGCTGCTGCGGTTCGCCATTCTGTTCCATCACATTCGTGGAACCCAGGCGATGCCGCAGGTGGCGCTGCATGCCAATGGCGACCATCTCGATGTGGAATTCCCGGAGAACTGGCTGGATGAAAATCAGCTGACCCAGGCGGATTTCGGGCTTGAGGCGGACTGGTTGACGCGGGTGGGGATTGTTCTCACGGTGCACTGAGTAACTGGCTGGCACAAAAAAGGCGATCCGTTAGGATCGCCTTTTTATTGGGTTTGGCTTGAGAGCGGCGGTGTAGCTCTCCCCTCACCCCAGCCCTCTCCCGAGGGAGAGGGAGCCGATTTGTACTAGCGTTGAGGCCAGAGTTCGATCAGGTATTTCAGGTCAGTGTATGACGCAAGACACCTCGGTCAGTCCCCTCTCCCTCCGGGAGAGGGTTAGGGTGAGGGGCTTTTGACCTTCGGCACTTAACTGCTGACAGGCAATATCGGGCTGCCCAGCCGCTCCAGCAACGTCGCCTGGGCACTGCGCGGGTTCTGGTTGCCGGTGGGTGTGTTGCGGATGTAGCGGCCGTCCGACTGCAAACTCCAGCTGTGGGTGTTGTCGGTCAGGTACAGCTCCAGCTCCTTCTTGACCCGAGTCAGCAGTTTCTTGCCTTCCACCGGGAAGCAGGTCTCGACGCGCTTGTCGAGGTTGCGCTCCATCCAGTCGGCGCTGGAGAGGAACATCTGCTCGTCGCCGCCGTTGAGGAAGTAGAACACCCGCGTGTGCTCGAGGAAGCGGCCAATGATCGAGCGCACATGAATGTTGTGCGAGACCCCGGCGATGCCCGGACGCAGGCAGCACATGCCGCGCACCACCAGATCGATGCGCACGCCGGACTGGCTGGCCTTGTACAGCGCGCGGATGATCTTCGGATCGGTCAGCGAGTTGAACTTGGCGATGATGTGCGCCGGTTTGCCTTCGAGGGCAAACTGGGTTTCGCGGGCAATCATGTCGAGCATGCCCTTCTTCAGGGTGAACGGCGCATGCAGCAGCTTTTTCATGCGCAGCGTCTTGCCCATGCCGATCAACTGGCTGAACAGTTTGCCGACGTCCTCGCACAAGGCGTCGTCGGAGGTCAGCAGGCTGTAGTCGGTGTAGAGCTTGGCATTACCGGCGTGGTAGTTGCCGGTACCGAGATGCGCATAACGGACGATCTCGCCAGCCTCACGACGCAGGATCAGCATCATCTTGGCGTGGGTCTTGAAGCCGACCACGCCGTAGATCACCACTGCGCCCGCCGCTTGCAGACGGCTGGCCAGCTGCAGGTTGGATTCTTCGTCGAAGCGCGCGCGCAGCTCGATCACCGCAGTGACTTCCTTGCCGTTACGCGCGGCGTCGACCAGCGCATCGACGATCTCCGAGTTGGCGCCGGAGCGGTACAGGGTCTGGCGAACCGCGAGCACGTGCGGGTCTTTCGCGGCCTGACGCAGCAGGTCGACCACCGGCGTGAACGACTCGAACGGGTGCAGCAGGAGGATGTCCTGCTTGCTGACCACACTGAAGATGTTTTCGCTGTTCTGCAGCAGTTTCGGGATCTGCGGGGTGAACGGCGTGTATTGCAGCTCCGGATGACTATCGAGGCCAGTGATGCTGAACAGACGCGTCAGGTTGACCGGGCCGTTGACCTGATACAGCTCGGTCTCGCTCAGGTTGAACTGCTTGAGCAGGTAGTCCGAGAGGTGTTTCGGGCAAGTGTCGGCGACTTCCAGACGCACCGCGTCACCGTAGCGCCGCGAGAACAACTCGCCACGCAGAGCGCGGGCGAGGTCTTCGACGTCTTCGGAATCGAGCGCCAGGTCGGCGTTTCGGGTCAGACGGAACTGGTAGCAGCCTTTGACCTTCATGCCCTGGAACAGGTCATCGGCGTGGGCGTGGATCATCGACGACAGGAATACATAGTTGTCGCCAGCGCCGCCGACTTCTTCCGGGACCTTGATGATCCGCGGCAGCAGACGTGGCGCCGGAATGATCGCCAGACCGGAGTCGCGCCCGAAGGCGTCGATGCCTTCGAGCTCGACGATGAAGTTCAGACTCTTGTTCACCAGCAGCGGGAACGGGTGCGTCGGGTCGAGGCCGATCGGGGTGATGATCGGCGCGATCTCGTCGCGGAAATAGCGGCGTACCCAAGTCTTGAGCTTGGTCGTCCAGTTGCGCCGACGGATGAAGCGCACCTGATGCTTTTCCAGCTCCGGCAGGAGGATGTCGTTGAGGATCGCGTACTGGCGGTCAACGTGACCGTGAACCAGCTCGCTGATCCGCGCCAGCGCCTGATGCGGCTGTAAGCCGTCAGCACCGGCCTGTTCACGGGCGAAGGTGATCTGCTTTTTCAGCCCGGCGACCCGGATCTCGAAGAATTCGTCGAGGTTGCTGGAGAAGATCAGCAGGAACTTCAGCCGCTCCAGCAACGGGTAGGACTCGTCCAGCGCCTGTTCCAGCACGCGGATGTTGAACTGCAATTGCGAAAGCTCGCGGTGGATGTACAGGCTGCTGTCATCCAGGCCGGGAATGGTGATCGCCGGCACCGCCACAGCGGTTTCGGCAACCGGCGCGGGTGGCGCAGGCTCCAGTTCCGGCGGGGTTTCGGTGATTTGCTCGACCACCGGCTGAGCTTCTTTTACGGCAACTTCAGTGAGTCCTTCGGTATTCATGGAATGTTCCTGGGAGGGCTATTTCTGCTCTCGTAACAATTGAGCGGCACGAACGGCAAAGTAAGTCAGGATGCCATCTGCACCGGCACGTTTAAAGGCGGTCAGTGACTCGAGGATCACCGCTTCGCTCAACCAGCCATTCTGGATAGCGGCCATGTGCATGGCGTATTCGCCACTGACCTGATAGACGAAGGTCGGCACCTTGAAGGCATCTTTGACGCGAAAAAGAATGTCCAGGTAGGGCATGCCCGGCTTGACCATGACCATATCCGCGCCTTCGGACAAGTCGGCACCGACTTCGTGCAGCGCTTCGTCGCTGTTGGCCGGGTCCATCTGATAAGAGGCCTTGTTGGCCTTGCCGAGGTTCGACGCCGAACCCACGGCATCGCGGAACGGGCCGTAGTAGGCGCTGGCGTACTTGGCCGAGTAGGCCATGATGCGCACGTTGACGTGGCCGGCAATTTCCAGCGCCTCACGTATCGCCTGGATGCGGCCGTCCATCATGTCCGATGGCGCCACCACCTGCGCGCCGGCTTCGGCGTGGGACAACGCCTGACGCACCAGCGCATCGACGGTGATGTCGTTCTGCACGTAGCCGTCTTCGTCGAGAATGCCGTCCTGACCGTGGGTGGTGAACGGGTCCAGCGCCACGTCAGTGATCACGCCCAGCTCCGGGAACCGCTCACGCAGGGCGCGAGTGGCGCGCTGGGCGATGCCTTCGGGATTCCACGCTTCGGCAGCATCGAGGGATTTCAGTTCAGCCGGCGTGACCGGGAACAGCGCCAGCGCCGGAATGCCCAGCTCGATCCATTTCGCCGCTTCTTCAAGCAGCAGATCAATGGTCAGTCGCTCGACGCCCGGCATCGAGGCCACGGCTTCGCGGCGGTTTTCACCGTCGAGCACGAACACCGGCAGGATCAGGTCATCGACCGTCAATACGTTTTCACGCACCAGCCGCCGCGAAAAATCATCACGACGATTGCGACGCAGACGAGTGGCTGGGAACAGACGATTGGCGGTGGTAAAGCTCACGGCAGACTCCTGAGCCCGGGCAAACGGGCGAGCGTGACAGTTATAGACGGCCATTATGACTAACAGATGACAGTTATGTGTGCTCTGTGACAGGTAGCCGCAATCCATTGTCGATGTAGGAAATGTTCACGTCGAGACACATTTGGACACTTTCATGAATGTGCCCGAAGGGTTAGGCTGCGCGTTCATTTCGCCAGCACCCAGACAATGCTCCAACAATTTCTGCACGACTTTGGCTACTTTGCCTTGTTCCTCGGCACGTTCTTCGAAGGCGAAACCATTCTGGTGCTCGCAGGCTTCCTTGCGTTCCGTGGATACATGGACATCAACCTGGTGGTGGTTGTGGCGTTCTTCGGCAGCTATGCCGGCGATCAGCTGTGGTACTTCCTGGGACGCAAGCACGGGCGCAAATTGCTTGCGCGCAAGCCGCGCTGGCAGATGATGGGCGACCGTGCGCTCGAGCACATCCGCAAACATCCGGACATCTGGGTCCTGAGCTTCCGCTTCGTTTATGGCCTGCGCACCGTGATGCCGGTGGCGATCGGCCTGTCCGGTTATCCACCGGGACGTTACCTGCTGCTCAACGGCATCGGCGCGGCGATCTGGGCCACCGCACTGGCTGCGGCGGCTTACCACTTCGGCGCAGTGCTGGAAGGCATGCTCGGCAGCATCAAGAAGTACGAGCTATGGGTGCTCGGCGCCTTGCTGATCCTCGGGCTGGGCCTGTGGCTGCGGCGCCGCTTCAAGAATGCGCAACTGGCAAAGAAAATCTATCAGGACGAGCAGCTCGCCAAGGCCGCCGAGGCAGAGCAGTTGCGCCAGGCCGAAGCGCCCCCTCCTGCCGGGCCGAAAACGCCAGCCGAATAAGCCATTCGCTGGCGGCTGCCACGCGCATTCCAGGCAAATAATGAACACCCCGCCGCCGTTGCGATCCATTGAGAGAGCGCTCTGTTCCCGCGCACGCCAGCCATGCCCCTATGGCCACGCGCGACGATTTAAGGGACATTGAGCGCCATGAATCTGGAGAGAAGCCCATGAGCAAAAAAGTTGCAGTGATCCTGTCCGGCAGTGGCGTGTACGACGGCGCCGAAATCCAGGAAAGTGTCATCACCCTGCTGCGCCTCGACCAGCGCGGCGCACAGGTGCAGTGCTTCGCGCCAAACATCGCGCAATTGCATGTGATCAACCACCTGACCGGCGAAGAAATGCCGGAATCGCGCAACGTACTGGTGGAATCGGCGCGGATTGCCCGGGGCAACGTCAAGGATATCCGCGACGCCGATGTCGAGGATTTCGACGCACTGATCGTGCCCGGCGGTTTCGGCGCGGCAAAGAACCTGTCGAACTTCGCCATCGAAGGCGCCGGCTGCACCGTACAACCTGAAGTGCTAGCCCTGGCCGAAGCATTTGCCGAAGCGGGCAAACCGGTCGGGCTGATCTGCATCTCACCGGCGCTGGCGGCGAAAATCTATGGCCCGGGGGTGACTTGCACCATCGGCAACGACGCCGACACCGCTGCGGCCATGAACAAAATGGGCGCCACCCACGAAGAGTGCGCCGTGACGGAAATCGTCGAAGACAAGGCGCGCAAACTGGTCACCACCCCGGCGTACATGCTGGCGCAGACCATCAGTGAAGCGGCTTCGGGGATCAACAAACTGGTCGACCGCGTGCTCGAACTGACTCACGAAAACGACGCTTGAAATCAAAAGATCGCAGCCTTCGGCAGCTCCTACAGGTTTCGTGTCGCGCCGTGATATTGCGGCATACACCGCCCCTGTAGGAGTTGCCGCAGGCTGCGATCTTTTCAGGGCTTGCGGGTGAGCCGGGTGAGAATCCGATCCAGCGCATTGGCAAACGCCTGCTTCTCGCGCTCGCCAAACGGCGCCGGGCCGCCGCTCATCTGGCCCTGCTCCCTGAGATCGGTGAACAGATTCCGCACCGCCAGCCGCTCGCCCATGTTCTGCGCATCGAACTCCTTGCCGCGCGGATCCAGTGCCGCCACGCCCTTCTTGACCAGCCGATCGGCCAGCGGAATATCGCTGCAGATCACCAGCTCGCCCGGCACGGCGTGCTCGACCAGATAATCATCCGCCGCATCCGGCCCGCTCGGCACCACGATCAGTTTGACGATGGCCAGCCCCGGCTTGGTCTGCGGCTGCCCGGCTACCAGCACCACTTCGAACTGGCGCTTGAGGGCGAATTTCACTACAAGATCCTTCGCCGCCCGTGGACAGGCGTCGGCATCAATCCATACACGCATGTTCTTGCCTCCAAAAAATTCGCGAGCAGGCTCGCTCCCACAGGATACATACCGAACCTGTGGGAGCGAGCCTGCTCGCGAATATGAGCGCAGCGAATGCCTTTATGCAGCCGAAACCCGACGCTTCTCCGCCACCCAACTGCGCCCATACAGCACAGCAATCGCCACAATCGCCACCACCTGCGCGGTCAGCGAATAGGCATCGGCATGGATCCCCAGCCAGTCGAATTCAAAGAACGCGACCGGCCGTGTGCCGAAGATCCCGGCTTCCTGCAAGGCCTTCACGCCATGCCCGGCAAACACCACCGACAGCGCGCACAACAGCGCGGCGTTGATGCTGAAGAACAGCGTCAGCGGCAGTTTCGCCGAGCCGCGCAGAATCACCCAGGCCAGGCCGACCAGCAGCACCAGCGCCGTCGCGCCGCCGGCCAGCACGGCGTTGTGCCCGGCTGGACCGGCCTGCAGCCACAGGGTTTCGTAGAACAGGATCACTTCAAACAACTCGCGATAGACCGAGAAGAACGCCAGGATCGCAAAGCCGAAACGTCCACCGCCGCCGACCAGACTGCTTTTGATGTAATCCTGCCAGGCCGCCGCATGACGGCGGTCATGCATCCACACGCCGAGCCACAACACCATGACGCTGGCAAACAGCGCGGTGGCGCCTTCCAGCAACTCACGCTGCGAACCGCTGACGTCGATGACGTACGCCGCCAGTGCCCAGGTACCCAGACCTGCCAGCAGTGCCAGACCCCAGCCAACGTTGACACTGCGTACTGCCGATTGCTGACCGGTATTGCGCAGGAAGGCGAGGATCGCCGCCAGCACCAGAATCGCTTCCAGGCCTTCGCGCAGCAGAATCAGCAGGCCGGAGATGAAGCTCAGCGACCAGCTCAGACCATCGCTGCCCAGCAGGCCGGCGGATTCCTTGAGTTTGGCTTTGGCCGCGTCCAGACGCTGTTCGGCCTGCTCGACCGGCAGACCATCCTGCAATGACTGCCGATACGCCATCAGCGATTTTTCGGTGTCCTTGCGCACGTTGGCATCGACGTTATCCAGCGAGCTTTCGACCAGTTCGAAGCCTTCCAGATACGCCGCCACCGACAGGTCATAGGCCTGATCGTGTTCACCGGCGCGGTAGGCCGCGAGGCTTTTGTCCAGCGTGGCGGCGGTGTAATCGAGCAACTGCGCCGGACCGCGCTTGACCTGCGGCGGTTGCGCGCGCTGGGCACGGAACGTCGCCGCGACCTCTGCGCCCTCGGCAGCCTGCACCTCGGCCGGGGTCTGGCGGGCCAGGTCGGCGATGTTGTAGACCTTGTCGGACTTGGCGGCCGCCGCATCGGCGCTGAAGCCGGCGATGTAGGTGGCCAGATCCCAGCGCTGGCGATCATCGAGCTGATCGGCGAACGCCGGCATGTCGGTGCCTTCGACGCCCTGGCCGAGGGTGCTGTAGATCGCGTACAGACTCAGGTGATCCATCCGCGCAGCGTCGCGCAGGTTGGCTGGCGCAGGGGTCAGACCGACACCGGCCGGGCCGTCGCCAGCACCAGTGTCGCCGTGGCACACCGAGCAATTTTGCGCATACAGCGGCGCACCGCGTGTCGGGTCCGGAGTGATGATCGGTGCCTGGCTGACTTCATAAGCCACCGCCAGTTTCGCCCCCAGCTGTCGGGCCTGACGGGCGACATCAGCACCGTCCTGCTTCGCAGTGATGGCGGCGTGCAAAGATTCGACGCCCTGTTCCAGCGCGGCTTTTTCCGGTTTGGCTGGCAATGCAGTGATCAAGCCTTGCAGAACCTGGGTGAATTCCAGCTGCTCGCGGTATTCGCCATCGTCGATGACTTTGCCTGCCGCGACCGTCGGCGGGTAATCGGCACTGATGTAATCGAGCAGGTGCAACGCTTGCGGCGCGCCTTCCACGGTATCGGCCAGCAGCGGCAGGCTGCTCAGGGACAATAACGGGAACAGCAGCCAGGCCAGCAATCGGGACGAGGCAGTCATGAACGAATCTCAAATGGAAATGCGAAGTTACATATTGTTCACTTCGAAGACATTTCTCTCAAGCTTTGTCGGCGTTTCGCTTTGATTGGCAGGAAATACCCGGCAGACGGCAGCAGCGTTTGTCGCCGAGTATTGCCGCACTGCCCGCTGCCGATTGACGCTCGATCAAGATCGCAGCCATTTGCCACCATCCACTTTATACTGCCCGCCCCAGAGCATTTGCGCGCAAGGAATCAACCTCAATGCGGAGTCTTCCGTTCGTTTTGCTGCTTTGCGTCGCTGTTCAGTTGAGCGGTTGTGCCGCCTATCGCAACTACGATCTTGAAATGCAGCAGACCACCGAGCAAATGACCCGGGGCAATCTGACCGGGGCTCTGGCACTGGTGGAAATGAACAACCCGTGGGAAGACAAGGATCTGCTGTATTACCTGGAAAAAGGCGCGATCCTCAGCGCTGGCAGTGCCCTGCCCGACAGCCAGGACGCCTGGCGCAATGCCGACCGCATGATCTTCCAGCGCGAGGAAGCCAACCCGTCCGGCGCGATGAAATTACTGGCCCGTTTCGGTGATGAAATGGGCACGATGCTGGTCAACGACAAGCTGCGGCGCTATGAAGGCTACGATTACGAAAAGGTCATGTTGACTACGCAAATGGCCTTGAACCAGCTATCCGTCAATGACTTTGCCGGCGCCCGCGCAGACATCAGGAAAACCCACGAACGCGAAGCATTGATCGCCCGCCAGCGTGAAAAGCAATACGAAGCGGCCGAGGAACAGGCAAAAGCTCAAGGCAAAGTTCTCCATTACAAGGAACTGGAAGGCTACCCGGTCGCCTTGCTTGATGCGCCGCAGGTCGTTGAGCTGAAAAACGGCTATCAGAGTGCGTTCAGCCACTATCTGGCCGGATTCACCTATGAAGCCCTCGGCGAACGCGCCCTCGCGGCGGCCGGTTATCGTCAGGCGATCGAACTGCGGCCGGATATGCCCTTGCTGCAAAAGGCCCTGCGCAATCTCGACAAACCGCCAGCGAAAGCCGATGAAAGCGATGTGTTGCTGATTATCCAGAGTGGCCTGGCCCCGGCTCGCAGCTCCGTGCAGGTGCCGATCCCGGTTCGTCTGAACGAAACGCTGGTCATCATTGCGCCCATTTCATTCCCGGTGATGGTGCCGGACGCGGTCACACCCAACTTCAGCCATATCACCGTAGACGGTCGCAAACAGCCGTTGGTAGTGATCAATAGCGTGACCGATATGTCCATGCGCACACTGCGCGACGACATGCCGCAAATCATCTCGCGGGCGATGTTCCGCGCCAACATGGCCGCCATCGGTCAAGCGCAGGAAAACGAGCGCAACCCGGCGAAAGCCTCGTTGATCGTCACTCAGCATGATCCGTTCGAAGAAGCCGACACCCGCACATGGCGAGCGTTGCCGGACAAGACGCTGGTCGCCCGCCTGCGCTTGAAAAAAGGCCTGCATACCTTCCGTTTTGCGCCTGCGTCCATCGACCACCCTTTTGAAATGCGCGTCGACCAGGACCGCCAGATTCTGCACCTGCGGGTATTCCGGGATCAGGTCTATACCGTCGGATCAGCCTTTGTACCGAATCAAAAACCCGCGTCGGATACACCCGCTTCTGCGGAGAAGTGATGGCACCGCATCTGAAAATGCACCCAAAAAGCTATTACATAGCCATCACCCCACGTTTATAATGCCGCGCCCTCGCCCAGCGAGCCGGCATCAAAAGCTCCTCACGCATGAGGAATTGGCAGGAGGCCAGCGCCACCGTCGATAGGTCACACCAGCCCGACCAGCACACGCGGCTGCAAGTTTTGTTACTCAGGGAAGAAGTACCCATGGCATTCCGCGCTCCCATGCTGCTCGCGCTCAGCGCCGTCACGCTGTTGTCCGGCTGCGCAGCGTTTCGCAACTACGATTCCGAACTGGCCCAGACCAATCAGCAACTGGCATCCGGCAACGTCGACGCCGCGCTGACCCTGCTGGAAAAGAACAACACCGGCACCGACAAAGACCTGCTCTATTACTTCGAGAAAGGCGAACTGCTGCGCGCCAAGGGCGACCTGTCAGGCAGCCAGAACGCGTGGGGCAGCGCCGATCAGGTGGTCGGTCAATGGGAAGACGCGGTCAAGCTCGACTCGGCCAAGTACCTGGCGCAGTTCGGCAGCTTCATCGTCAACGACAAGGTGCGTCGCTACGAAGGCTATGACTACGAAAAAGTCATGCTGACCACGCAGATGGCTCTGAACCTGTTGGCGGTCAACGATTTCGATGGTGCCCGCACGGCGATCAAAAAGACTCACGAACGCGAAGCAGTGATCGCTGACCTGCGCGACAAGGAATACCTCAAGAGCGAAGAACAGGCCGAGAAAGAAGGCATCAAGACCCAGTACAAGGATCTGCAGGGTTATCCGGTGGCCAGCCTCGACGCGCCGGAAGTGGTCGGCCTGAAAAACAGCTACCAGAGTGCGTTCAGCCATTACCTGGCCGGTTTCGTTTACGAAGCCCTGGGCGAGAAGGATCTGGCCGCGCCGGGTTATCGCAAGGCTGCCGAATTGCGCCCGAACACGCCGCTGCTCGAGCAGGCGCTGGTCAACCTCGACAAGCCTTCCAAATCCGATGACAGCGACATTCTCATCGTCGTGCAGAGCGGTCTGGCCCCGGCCCGTGACTCGATTCGCGTACCGCTGCCGCTGCCGATTTCCAACAACGTGGTGATCACCCCGTTGTCGTTCCCGATCATCAAACCGGACACCTCCACCGCGCCTTTTGCGCAGATCGGCGTCGACGGCAAGCAGGTCGACCTGACCGCACTGAACAGCACCACCGCCATGTCCCGCCGCGCTCTGCGTGATGACATGCCGGGGATCATCGTGCGCACCACCGTGCGCGCGATCACCAAAGGCGTGGCGCAGAAGCAGATCAACGAAACCAATCCGCTGGCCGGTCTCGCCGTGGGTATTTCTTCAGCAGTGCTCGAAGGTGCCGATACCCGTACATGGCGCACCCTGCCGGACAACACCCAAGTGGTGCGTCTGCGCCTGAAAAAAGGTGAGCATCAGGTTACCCTGCCGAGCGCCGTCGGCGGCTCGGTGGTCAAGGTCACTGTCGACCAGCGCTACCAAGTGATCAGCCTGCGTGCCGTGGGCAACCAGGTATTCGCTGGCGGCATCGCTGCTCACGTAATGCCGAGCGCTGCCGCGACCAACGTCGCCAGCCTCAAACAACCTTAAGAACGGAGTCTTTGCAATGCGCTTGAAGATCATCGCCGTCGCCGCCCTCGCCTTGCTGACAGGCTGCGCTACCCCGCCACCGCCAGAGCCGGGCAGCGCCGCGAGCAAAGTCGTGGCCATGGGCCCGCAGAAACACATCGTCGTCGGCGCCATGCGCGTGGCTCGTGAAAACGGCTTCATGACCGTCAACGTGCAGTTGAGCAACACCCTTAACAGCAACAAGATTTTCTACTACCGCTTCGCCTGGCTCGGCGCCGAAGGTTTCCCGGTTGCCGAAGAAGAAGTGTGGAAAAGCCAGATGATGTACGGCGCCCAGACCAGCTTCATTCAGGCCATCGCCCCGACCCCGAAAGCCGTGGATTTCCGTCTGGAAATCAAGACGCCTTAAGCCCGCCACCCTATTTCTGATTGAGAGAGCTTTCTCATGTTTGCACGCTTTTCCTGCATCGCCGTCATCGCCCTGCTCGCCTCCGGTTGCGCCAACACCTCGCCGACCCTGGGCAGCAAGAACATCAGCTACGGCGACACCAAGGCTGTTGAAACCGTCACCAACGAATTCGGTTCGACCGACCTGCAAATGATCGCCGAGTCGATGACCCGCTCGCTGGCCCAGTCCGGCATTCTGCAGGGCCGTCCGGTGGTTCAGGTCTACGATGTGAAGAACAAGACCAGCGAGTACATCGACACCCGCGAAATCACCACCAGCATCAAGACCCAGCTGATGAAGACCGGTGTCGCGCGCTTTGCCAGCGACAACAATGCAATGCAGAGCCAGGTTGACCAGCTCAAGCTGCAAAACCAGAGCGGCCTGTACAAGAAAAGCACCGTGGCCAAGACCGGCAACATGGTTGCCGCCAAGTACCGCATCGAAGGCTCGATCAGCTCGATCGTCAAGCGCAGCAGCGACTACAAGGACGTCTTCTACAAATTCAGCCTGCAGTTGATTGACGTCGAAAGCGGTCTGGCCGAGTGGATGGATGAAAAAGAGATCCGCAAAACCACGGAGCGTTGATCGATGCGCACATGGATTGGCATGATGGCCCTGGCTTGCGCGTTCAGCGCGCAGGCGGCCCCGAAAGTCGCGGTGACGGATCTGGCGTATCAGGAGCGCGTGGAGCAATACATCCACATCGTTTCGGCGCAGAGCAATCACCGCGAGAGTTACTACAGCGCCAGCGGTTCTTCGAGCTACAACGAGATCGAAGCGACCACCAGCTATATCGAACAGGGCGAGTTGCGCAAATTCACCGGCGACATCAAGGGTGAAATCCTGCGTACCGGCATGTTCCAGCTGGTGCAGGGCACGCCGTATACCGCCCCATCCAAAGGCGATGTGTATGACGTGATCAAGCGCATCAAGGCCGGCAACTTCAAAGGCGCCGACTACGTGCTGTTCGGCACCGTGTCCGATATCGACTTCACCCAGGACATCAACGAGCTGGCGCACACCGACAGCTACTCGGCGGTACTGGGCCTGACGCTGGTGGCGGATTTCAGCCTGATCAACACCAAGACCTACGAGATCACCTCGGCCTTCACGGCGATGGGCGAAGCGCAGGACACCAAACTGGTGAACCATCGCGACATCAAGATCTCGCTGAACCGTCCGCGGGTGGTGCGTGAGGTGTCGAAGGCCTTGGGCGAAGACGTGGCCGGGCAACTGAGCATGCAACTCGGTGGCGGTGACGGTTATGAGCAGCCGCGTGAAGCGCCGCAGCGCAATAATCTGCCGCGTGATACGGCGCCGGTGATTTTACGCTGAGCCGATCTGAGGACTTTTGTGGCGAAGGGCTCTGTGGCGAGGGGATTTATCCCCGTTGGGTCGCGAAGCGGCCCTCGCTATTGATTCAAGACGATTGGGACTGCTGCGCAGTCCAACGGGGATAAATCCCCTCGCCACAAAAGCTCGCTTGCCCCGATGTCTCGGTAGAAATGAAAAAGGCGACCTCTTGAGGTCGCCTTTTTTCTGTCCGAGCGGTTTACGCCGCCGCTTTGCGCAACGTCGCCATGAACGCCGCCGCGCCAATGAATAACCCGGCAAAGGTGCGGTTCATGCGTTTCTGCTGCTTGGGCGTGCGCAACAGGCGCAGCACCTTCGACGCCAGTCCGGTGTATCCGGCCATGACAATCAGATCGACGAAAACCATGGTCACGCCGATCACCACATACTGAATCAGCAGCGGCGCATGGGGATTGATGAACTGCGGCAACACCGCGAGCATGAACACCAACGCCTTGGGGTTGCTGATGTTCACCAGAAAGCCGCGAAACACCAAAGCCAGCGGCTTGCCGATCGGCCGCACTGCGGCGTCATCGCTCATGTCCATGGGCAGCGCCCGCCATTGCTTGATCGCCAGGTAAACCAGATAGGCGACACCGAACCATTTGATCGCATGGAATGCTGTGGCCGAAGCGGTGAGCACAGCGCCAACACCCGCGCCGACAATCGCGATCTGCACCGCCAGACCGATCTGCAGGCCCAGTGCGTTCCAGTAGCCGCGCCAGAACCCGTATTGCAGACCGCTGGACATCGACGCGATGGCGCCCGCGCCCGGGGACAGGCTGATCACCCAGCAGGCGGCAAAAAATGCCAGCCATGTTTGAAGCTCCATCGCACACCTCGGCTGATGCTGTAACAAGTCGTCAAAACTAATGCTGTTTGGGGCTAAAAGCAAAAGATCGCAGCCTTCGGCAGCTCCTACAGGGATCGTATTCCAAATGTAGGAGCTGCCGAAGGCTGCGATCTTTTGATCTTGCTGGAAAAGCTACTTCTCAAAGCCACTCGACGGAAACACATCTGTCCCGCGCCAACGCCGCACCGAACGCTGGAAGAACAGGCTGTTCGGCACCTGCACCATGGCGCTGCCGGTGCCCAACTCTTCGGCCTCGACCAGCGTGGTGTAGAGCAGATTGATCGCGATCACCCGGCCTTTGACGCCAGGCTTGTCGGTGGTATCCACCAGCTCGACTACGTCGCCGAGGCGGAACGGCCCGACGGTGAAGATCAGAATCGCGCAGAGCAGGTTCGACAGCACGCTCCACATGGCGAAGAACGCCACCGCCGCCACCGCGACAAATCCCGACAGCGCCGTCCACAGCACCGTGGCCGAAACGCCGAGGCGCTCGAGCACGAAGAGCAGCGCGCTGCCCATGATCAGCCAGCGCAACACGCCGCGTAGCGGCATCAGCAACTGCGGCGGAAACGGATAGCGCTCACCCAGGCGAGTGAGGCCTTTGGCGACGAAACGCTGGGTCAGGTAACCGGCCAGCAGAATCAGCAGAATCTGCGCGGTGAACCACAACGGTTCGACCCACACCGCCGAGAAAGGCAGCTTGAAGGCTTCCATCAGGACAACGCCTCCAGCTCCGCCTGCATGCTTTCCAGGGTTTCCAGCGCTTCCATCCAGGCTTCTTCCAGCTCGGCTTCACGAACCTTCAATTTCGCCTGTTCGGCGAGCAGATCACGCAATTCATTCTTGCGCGCCGGCTCGTAGATATCGCTGTCACCGAGGCTGGCATCGACCTTGGCCAGTTTCTCGTGGAGCTTGCCCAGCTCGGCTTCAAGCTTGTCGGCCTCGCGCTTGTGCGGCGCCAGTTGCTGACGCAACGCTGCCGCCGCCTGGCGCTGCGCTTTCTTGTCGGTCTTGTCCGGGTTGACCGGCGTGTTGCTGACCGGCGCATTGCGCTGACGGTATTCCACCAGCCAGCGCGCGTAGTCTTCGAGATCGCCGTCGAACTCTTCGACCTTGCCGTCAGCGACCAGATAGAAGTTGTCGGTGGTGCTCTTGAGCAAGTGCCGATCGTGAGAGACCACCAGCACCGCACCGCTGAATTCCTGCAGGGCCATGGTCAGCGCCAGACGCATTTCCAGATCGAGGTGGTTGGTCGGTTCGTCGAGCAGCAGCAGGTTCGGCCGTTCCCAGGCGATCAACGCGAGGGCCAGACGCGCCTTCTCGCCACCGGAGAAATTCAGCACCGGCTCATCGATGCGCGCACCCCGGAAGTCGAAGCCGCCGAGGAAATCGCGCAAGGTCTGCTCGCGCTCACCCGGCGCGAGGCGCTGCAAATGCAGCAACGGGCTGGCCTTGGAGTCCAGCGAGTCGAGCTGATGCTGGGCGAAGTAGCCGACCACGGTGTTTTCGCCACGGGTCAGGCGCCCGGCCAGCGGTTCGAGCTCGCCGGCGAGGTTCTTGATCAGCGTCGATTTACCCGCGCCGTTCGGCCCAAGCAGACCGATCCGCGCACCCGGGGTCAGTTGCAGCTTGACCTTCTCGAGGATGGTCTTGTCGCCATAACCCAGGCGTGCATCGGACAGGTCGATCAGCGGACTGGAGATCTTGGTCGACTCACGGAAGACAAAGTCGAACGGTGAATCGACGTGGGCCGCCGACAGCTCTTCCATGCGCTCCAGCGCCTTGATCCGGCTCTGCGCCTGACGGGCCTTGGTCGCTTGCGCCTTGAAACGGGCGATGTAGCTTTCCATGTGCGCACGCTGCGCCTGCTGCTTCTCGTAGGCCTGTTGCTGCTGGGCCAGACGCTCGGCACGGGCGCGCTCGAACGCGGTGTAGCCGCCCCGGTAGAGAGTCAGTTTGCGTTGATCGACATGGGCGACGTGATCGACCACTTCGTCGAGGAAATCCCGATCGTGGGAAATCAGCAGCAAGGTGCCCGGATAACTCTTCAGCCACTCTTCGAGCCAGATGATCGCATCGAGGTCCAAGTGGTTGGTCGGTTCGTCGAGCAGCAGCAGATCCGACGGGCACATCAGTGCCTGTGCCAGATTCAGACGCATCCGCCAGCCACCGGAGAAATCGCCTACCTGACGATCCATCTGCTCATTGGTGAACCCAAGACCGGCGAGCAGCTTGCGCGCCCGCGCATCGGCGGTGTAACCGTCGGCGCTGTCGAGTTCGGCATGCAGACGCGCCAGTGCGGTGCCGTCATGGGCCTGCTCGGCGGCGGCAAGCTCGCGTTGCACCTCGCGCAGACGCAGGTCGCCATCGAGCACATAATCGACCGCCAAGCGCTCGAGGGTGTCGACCTCCTGACGCATGTGTGCGATGCGCCAGTCGGCCGGCAGCAGGCAGTCGCCCGAATCCGGGTGCAACTCGCCGCGCAGCAGGGCGAACAGGCTGGATTTGCCGGCACCGTTGGCGCCGATGAGGCCGGCTTTGTGGCCGGCGTGCAGGGTCAGCTCGGCGTCTTCTAGCAGACGTTGCGGGCCACGCTGTAAAGTCAGGTTCTGAAGTCGGATCATAATGGCGGCGGAGTCTACCAGCTTCGCTCACAACTGGCGCGAGTAGCACGATGTCCTCTGACCTGTGGAGCTTTGCCCTTGATGTCTACGCCCGCCCGGGTGTGGAAGATGCCTGCCTGCAATTGCAAACGGCGGGCGCCAATGTCTGCCTGCTGCTGTGCGGTTTGTGGCTGGAGCAGCGCGCGGTGGCCTGCGATCAGCCGCGCGTACGCTTGCTCAAGGCCTTGACCGCGCCATGGGATATCGAAGTGGTGCAGCCGCTGCGAACCCTGCGCCTGCAATGGAAAGCGCGGGCCGTCGACGATGCGGTGGTGGCCGGCATGCGCGAGCAGATCAAATCACTGGAGCTTGAAGCTGAGCGCACCTTGCTTTCACGCCTTGAAGGTGTGGCGCAGGAGTGGACGCGCAACGATGCAGGTTCGGTGACCTGGCTTGAAGACCTGGCCGGCAATGCCGCCAGCCTGAACCGCGACGCGCTGCAAGTGCTGCGCGTCGCGGCAACCGGCACTTAGGAAGCGCTGGTCGGGGTGCTGCTGACGTTCGACGAAGCGGCTGGTGCTGGCGCAGTCGAAGGGGTCGAGTGGGCGGCGGACGACGGTGCCGACGCAGCTGGAGCAGCCGGGGTAGCGGCAGTGACAGGCTTGGCCGCTGGAGCGGTAGCCGTTTTGGTCGCGGCTGGCTTGGCAGCTGCAGGCTTTTTCACCGCTGGTTTTGCGGCTGGCTTGGCGGCCGGTTTTGCAGCAGCGGCAGGCTTGGCAGCAGCGGGTTTGGCAGCAGGCTTGGCGGCGGCCGGCTTAGCAGTGGTTTTTGCCGCAGGTTTTGCTGCCGATGTTGCGGCTGGTTTGGCAGCCGGTTTTACCGCCACTTTCGCAGCAGGTTTGGCGGCGGCCGGCTTGGCCGCAGTCTTGGCAGCAGGCTTCGCAGCGGCGGTCTTGGCAGCAGGTTTTGCTGCTGGTTTCGCTGCTGCTTTGGCAGCAGGTTTGGCGCCTGCGGTTTTCGCCGGTGCAGCTTTGCTCGCGGCCGGTTTTGCAGCGGCTTTAGCAGGGGTGGCTTTCACTGCTGGCTTGGCTGCAGCAGGTTTGGCTGCGGTGGTTTTAGCCGCCGGTTTTGCCGCGCTCGCCGCCGGCTTCTTCGCTGCAGTTTTCGCCGCTGGTTTGGCAGCCGCTTTCACTGGCGCCTTCGCCGCTGGTTTGGCGGCGGTTTTCGCAACAGCAGGTTTCGCCGCAGCGGTCTTCGCCGGGGCTTTGCTTGCAGCAGGTTTAGCAGCGACTTTCTTCGCTGGTGCTGCTGCCGGTTTGGCCGAGCGCGACGACAGAACTTTGCCCACTGCTTCTTGAACGCGACCAACACCCTGGGCCAGTTTCAGGCTTTCCTGAGCATCGCGCTTGAGTTGCAGAATGTAGCTGCGGGTTTCGGACTGACGATCTTTCAAAGCGTCGAGCAGCTCTTCGAGTTCTTTCACGGAAGACTTGGCTTTGTTCTGAGCCTTGGCTTTGCCGGCAGTGGCGGCGTCCTGCAACTTGGTGCGCGATTTGTGCAGTTTTTCCTGCGCCTTGCCACGCTGTTTTTCCAGCTTGGCGAGCAGTTTTTCAGCATCAGCCAAGGCTTGCGAGCAAGCGTTTTCCAAATGCTCGAGCAGGCTGCCCGACAATTGTTGGAGTAAGTGCAACGGAGTATTTACAGGCTTCTTGGTGGCCGACATGGTTTACCTCCTGGCTGACGTGAGTGCGGCTCATACTAGACCTCTGCTGATACCGCCGCTAGGGCATGTTGACAGTATCTGCACCGTTGCGTTGCACCGCAGCCGAAATGTTCTGCGCCGAGGAAAAAGCAGTTCACCGATGCAGACGTTTGCACTGGCATAATCCCCCGCATCTCAGGTCGGAGAGTGCCCATGTCGCGCTACTTTATTTTGTCCCTCTGCGTGTTTTTTTCGACGGCGTATGCCGATGAAAAAACCACGGCGAACGATGCTCATGATCTGGCTTACAGCCTCGGTGCCAGCCTCGGCGAACGACTGCGCCAAGAGGTGCCGCAGTTGCAGATCCAGGCGCTGATCGAAGGTCTGCAACAGGCGTATCAGGGCAAGCCACTGGCGCTGAGTGAAGCGCGTATCGAACAGATTCTGGCCGACCATGAATCGCAAAATGCCGAGCAGGCTTCACGGCAGTCGAGCGATGCTGCGATGGAAAACGAGCAACGCTTTCTCAGCACAGAAAAAGCCAAACCGGGGGTGAAGGAACTGGCCGATGGCATCCTTCTGACTGAACTGGTTCCGGGCACTGGCGCCAAGGCCGGCCCGGACGGCAAAGTGCAGGTGCTGTATGTCGGCAAGCTGCCGGACGGCACCGTGTTCGATCAGAACACCCAGCCGCAATGGTTCAACCTCGACAGCGTGATTGCCGGTTGGCGCACCGCCTTGCAGAACATGCCGGTGGGGGCGAAATGGCGGCTGGTGATTCCATCGGATCAAGCCTATGGCGCCGACGGTGCCGGCGACCTGATTGCGCCGTTCACGCCTCTGGTTTTTGAAGTGGAGTTGCGTGGCGCGACGAGCTGATCAGGCATAAAAAAACGGTGCGCTTGCGGGCGCACCGTTTTTTCATGAAGGACGTGGATCAGGCCTGAACCGGATCTTCTTCCTTGTGTGCCGTGTGCAGCACTTCTATCAGGCAGTCTTCAAGTTCAAAGCGCTCGTGCAGCAAGCCGCCCAATTCCTTGAATTTCTCCGCAACGCATTTGCCTTCATCGCACAGATCATTGAATGCGAGCAGCTTCTCGGTAATGACGTCGATGCGCGGGTAGATGGTTTCGGCGAGTTCCAGGCCGCGCTTGTCGTTGAACGCCTTGGCTTCGCCGGTCAGCTGTTCATAGATTTCGAAGTGACCCGCCGATACGTAATCGACCAGTACACCGCAGAATTCCAACAAGGGTTTGCGGCTTTCGGACAGCGAATCAGGCTGCGCACCGAGCTTGTCGTAGGCGCCGATCAGCACTTCACGCTCCTGCAACCAGCGGTCGATCAGCAGATGAACTCCACCCCAACGTTCCTGAGCATTCTGACAACTTTCGAGCATGGCGATCTCTCTTCCCTTGTGGGTCATGCTGCTCTACACCCACGCCCCTGTTCTGATTTGACTGGTGGACGATCGGGCAGAGCGTCATCGAGCAACATAAATCCAATGACACGTGCCGGCCAGATTATGCCCGCACGCCTGTGGCTTCAAGGTACGCAGGAGATAAAGTTCATACAAGTGTTTAATCCCTGACCAGCATGTGGTGCGACGCTTCGTCGCTGACCGGTCGTTGCAGAGCGCTCCAGATCAGACGCAGCAACTGATAAACCGCAAGGATCGACACACCGACAAAAAACAGCAGGCTCCATTCGGGGATGCTCAAATCGAACAGTGTCCAGGAAATATCCGCACAATCAGCGCCGCCGTTGAACATCCGTTGCAAGGCGCAAATCCACGGCAGTTCGCTGAACAGTGACTCCACGGTAGGCGAGCATTTGACCAGTTGCAGCATCGAGTCACTCTGGATCAACACCTGCCGCCACGCAGCGGTGGTTCCACCCAGACTGGCGCCGAGCGCAAACAGCCAGTACCACCATAAGCCAACGCGCCGGGGGCCATGCACCGCCGCCACGCCGCAGCCGATGCACAGCAATGTGAGGAACAACCGCTGCACCAGGCACAGACTGCAAGGCGTCAGTCCGACCGCGTATTCGAGGTAATAGGAAGCTCCCAGAGCAAAGGCCCCCGCAATGAAAGCCATGAAGAACAAGGAGCGTGAGCAGGCCAACGACATGGCTTTTCCGTAACAGTAGAGACAGACGGTTACGGTAGAGGAAAGCGTGTCAGCCTTTCAAGGCAAGGGCCTGCCGACAGTTCACCACAGGTGTAGGGAAAACCCGACAGGCTCGATAGGAAACGGTGAAGCGCTTTGTAGGACTTTGTCTCTCGAGCGCAAAGAAGGGGAATTTTCGGTCATCGAAGTTCACGAGGGAGCATCCTCCCTCGCTTTTCAGACCTTCGCCGGGACTGGCAGAGGCGCCGCCAGCAGGCGCTCATCAAGCAGCCCCAGACCTTCCTGGAACAACTGATTGCTGCGCTCGGTATCGCCAAGCTGTGCAAGCAGACGGGCCAACTCCGCACAGGTCTCCGGATTGCGCTGCACGCGCAGACTGCTTTCCAGATAGTCACGGGCCTTGCCCCAAAGGCTGGTTTGCAGACACAGGCGTCCAAGGGTCAGCAGCAGGCTCGGATCGGCCGGGTGCTCCTTGAGCCAGCCTTCGGCCGTCTGCAACTGACGCGCAGGATCACTGCCACGAACCAGACCATAAAGCCGCGCCAGATGGCTGTCGTATTTGCGCTTGAGCGCTGCTCGCAGGACCTCTTCGGCCTCGACCTGAGCGCCCAGCTGGCGCAATTGCTCGGCATAGGCCAGTACCAAAGGTGCTTCCTGACGCTGCGCCGAAGTCAGCTGTTCCCACGCCCGCTTGAGCGATTGCAGACCCACCGTACCGTCTTCTTCACGATGCGCTGCCAGCGAGAGGTTCTCACCCCAGGCGCGCCGTTCGAGCTCGGCCAGTTCTGCCGGCGGCAGCACTTTGTCCTTGCGCAACTCAGGCAGCAAACGAATCACCGCCGACCATTCGCCACGCTGCTGATGCAGACGTTGCAATTGACGCAACGTCTGCGCGCTGCGCGGATGCCGTTCATGCATTGCCTGCAAGGTCACCAGCGCACCGTCGGTGTCGCCACGATCGGTTTGCAGTTGTGCGTGACTGAGGGCAATTGCCAATTCGGCTTGCGGCTGACGCTCCAGCGCACGTTCGAGCAAACGATCACTTTCTTCGTACTGACCTTGCTCGTTCGCCGCACGTGCGGCGCCGAGGTAATAAAGCAATGGCTGGCGCTCGGCTTCCGCCGCGCGGGTCAGATGCCGTTGCGCACTGGGCCAGCGACCTTCAGCCAGATCCAGCTGCCCGTGCTCGATCGCCACTTGCACGCGGCGGCTGCGATTGCGTCGCGACCACGGATTGACCACGCCGGTGGAGGTCATCACCAGCTCGACCAGCACCTTGATGCCCCAGAACAGCAGCCACAGCACCGCTATCACCGCCAAGGTCGCCCACAGGCTCGATTCGTAGCGGAAGCTCTTGTACGCCACCAGCACGTAACCGGAATGCTCGGCAATCGCCAGGCCCAGCGCTGCCGTCGCGGCGATGACCAGAAACACGATTACATAGAGGCGCTTCATGGGGTCGCCTCCTGCGCAGCATTGGCGGCAGGCTTGGCGAACGGTTTCACCGATTCTTCAGCATTGACGTTACGCCGCTCCAGATACCCCTGCACCGCACTCAAGGTGCCGGTCAGATCCGGCGTCTTGACGGTGACCGGTTCCTTGCTCAGCTCGGAGACCTGTTCCAGCATGACTTTGCTTTGCGGATTGTCCGGGTTGAAATTGCCCTTGAGCACATCGCGTGCCTCGGCCAGCGCCTGGGTGTACACCGCCGCCTGACCGTTGAGCGCCGCCCACTGCGCTTGCTCCAGCGCCAGGCTCAGGGCCAGGCGCACCTGGCTCAGGCTTTGCCCGGCCAGCAGCGGTTTGACGTTTTTGTCAGCGTTGAAATCGATGCGGATATAGCGCGACACCTTGTCCCACCACTGCGCCCAGCGACCGGCGCCATCGCCATCGGCGGTCAGCCCCAGCAGGGACTCGCCGCGATCCTTGTACTCCGGCGCCAGCTCGGTGAGGTCGATGACCTGATCGCGCAGCGCGCCGAGACGCAGGAACAGCCCGGTGCGATCCGGCTGTTCGGTGCTGCGCAAGGCGACCAGGGTTTTCGCCACTTGCTCGCGCGCGGCGAAGGAACCCGGATCGTTCTGCTCACGGAGAATTTCATCGGCGCCCTGCACCAGTGCCTGGGCGCTGCTGATGTCCTGCAGCGCTGAAAGGCGCAGGCTGGCCAGACGCAGCAAGTGCTCGGCCTCGGCCAGACGCCAGTCCTTGCGGCTGGCGCCGAGGACGGTTTCCAGACGTTGATTGAGGCGCTGCTGATCGCCCTGCAATTGCGTGACCAGACGCTGGCGCTCGGCGAGCTCGTCAGCACCGGGCAGCTGCGCCAGGCGTTCGGTCAGACGCTGTTCGTTGAGCTTCAGACTCTGCGCCTGATCGTTCAGCGCCTGCACCTGACTCGACTGTTGCTGCGTGTTGTTCTGCAGGTGGCGCACCTGCCAGACACCCCAGCCGCCAATGGCGACACCGGCGGCGCCGAGCAGCAGGGCGACAATTGCCAGTCCATTGCCTCGGCGCGGCTCTTTGGCCGGTGGTGGAGTTTCAACCTGGGCATCGAGCGCAGGCTGGACGTCATCTTTTGGCAAGGCTGTTTCGCTCACGTATCCATCCTTTGCATTAGAAAACGGCACGGGACATTCCCGTAACGCCGTCAGCAAAGCCGCGGCACTCGCGCCGCGGCAATCCACAACTGTTTGAGCCCCGGCGGCACGTGCCAGATCGGCGACTCTCGGACTTGGAACAAACAACGGCAACGGCGCGATCTTCGGCCAGGCATCGCCGGCCATCTGCCGCAGGTGCTCGAAACCCTGTCCACTGCTGACCACCAGCCCGTTCAAGCGTTCCGCTTCGATCCGCCGTGGCAGCTCGTTCAGCGGATAGGCTGGCAGTTCACGGCGATACAACTCCAGATACTCGACACTAGCACCAAGCGCGCGCAGGCGCTCGGCGAGCAGTTCACGACCGCCCTCGCCGCGCAGGATCATCACCTGCGCGCCGGGCTGGCTGACCGCCTCGCGCAGACGCGGCAATTGCAACAAGGCTTCACTGTCATCGCCGTCAACCGGAAAGCTCACATCGAGACCGTGTTCGCGAAGAATGCCTGCGGTCGCCGCGCCGACGCTGAACCACGGCATGCTCAATGGCGGCGCACCTTCAGACTTGAGCAAGTCCACCGCGATCCGCGCCGCCGGTTTGCTGACCACGATCACTGCGCTGCAAGCGGGCAATCGCGAAATCGCTTGGCGAATAGTGTCAGAGACCGGCAGCGGAACAATGTCCAAAAGCGGCAGACAACTGCTGAAAATCCCGTGCCCGGCCAGCTGTTCGGCCAGCGCCGCGCAGTCGTCTGCCGGGCGCGTCAGCAGCAGGCGCCAGGCTGTCACTCGTGACCCGCCTCGCCGTAGACAGCTTTGAGAATGTCGTCAGCGCCTTGCTTGAGCAAGTCTTCAGCGACCTGCACACCCAAGGTTTCCGCGTCGGCACGCGGCGCCCGGGCTTGGGCACTGAGAAGCTTGCCACCGCTCGGCTCACCGACCAGACCGCGCAACCACAACTGCTCGCCTTCAAGCACGGCGTAGCAGGCGATCGGCACTTGGCAGCCGCCGTTCAAATGTTTGTTGAGGGCGCGTTCCGCATTCACCCGCGAAGCGGTATCGGCGTGATGCAAAGGCGCGAGCAAGGCGTGGATTTCGTGGTCGGCGCTGCGGCATTCGATGCCGACCGCGCCCTGGCCACCGGCCGGCAGGCTGTCATCGACACTGATCGCCGATGTGATGCGCTCTTCGAAACCCAGGCGGATCAGGCCGGCAGCGGCGAGGATGATCGCGTCGTACTCGCCGGCGTCGAGCTTGGCCAGACGGGTGTTGACGTTGCCACGCAGGAACCGGATCTGCAGATCCGGGCGACGCGCCAGCAATTGCGTCTGCCGACGCAGGCTCGAGGTGCCGACGATGGCACCGGCAGGCAGCCCTTCAAGACTGGCGTAGGTGTTGGAGACGAAAGCATCGCGCGGGTCTTCACGCTCGCAGATGCAAAACAGACCCAAGCCTTGCGGGAAGTCCATCGGCACGTCTTTCATCGAATGCACGGCGATATCAGCTTCGTTTTCCAGCAGCGCGGTTTCCAGTTCCTTGACGAACAGGCCCTTGCCGCCGATCTTCGACAGTGGCGAGTCGAGCAGCTTGTCACCGCGACTGACCATGGGCACCAGCGTCACCAGCAGGCCCGGGTGGGCCGCCTCGAGACGGGCTTTGACGTATTCGGCCTGCCAGAGGGCCAGCGCACTTTTACGGGTGGCGATGCGGATTTCGCGAGGGGACATGGAACAATCCGTACTGAATAGATACGGCGGATAATAACAGCTCAGCCAATTTCACTTTGACCTGAATCAGAACCGGCGCGGCCTCCCTGGCCTGCCATGCCGGGTAAAAGAACTCGAAAGGCCCGGCGAAGACCGGGTCACAGCCCCTGCATCATCTTGCGCACACCGGCAACATGCCGCCGACTGACAATCAGCGCATCGCCATTGAGGCCTTTGAGGAACAACTGGAAATGTCCCAGTGGTGTGCGTTGCAAGCGCTCGATGCGGTCGCGAGCGACCAGCGCGTTGCGGTGGATACGCACAAAGCGTTCGCCGAATTCGTCTTCGAGGGCTTTGAGGGGTTCGTCGAGCAGCACCTCGCCGGCTTCATGACGCAGGGTCACGTATTTGTGGTCGGCGATGAAGTAGACCACCTGATCCAGCGGAATCAGCTCGATGCCTTTACGGGTCCGTGCGCTGATGTGGCTGCGTGGGCCGTTGCCACTTTCGGCAGCGGGACGGGTCAGGGCCGAGAGTTGCGCCCGGTTGGGACGTTCAGCCCGCTTCAGGGCTTCATTCAAGTGTTCGGTTCGCACAGGTTTCACCACATAGCCCACGGCGCTGGCCTGCAGGGCTTCCACGGCAAATTCATCGGGACTGGTGCAAAACACCACGGCCGGCGGCGTCTCTCGCTCGCACAGTCGGGCAGCAACCTGCAGGCCATCGAGGCCCGGCATGCGGATATCGAGCAGCACGATATCCGGCTTGTGGCTGTCGATCAGCGCTAACGCCTCCTCGCCATTCGTGGCACTGGGCTCCAGGACTGTGTAACCCTCGAGCTCGCTCACCATACGGCTTAGGCGCTCGCGAGCCAGGGGTTCGTCATCAACGATCAGGACATTCATATTGCGCTGGATTCCTGCGTGAGTCTCGCACAAGGATAGCGTAGACAGGTGTAGTGACCTCCGTCACCGCGATCCACGCTAAGACTAGCCCGAGCGCCAAAAAGTGCCGTACGTCGGCCAGCAATATTTGCCAGCGTCCGGGTCGAACGGCTCAGAGCCCAGTGTTTCCTGCGTTTCTCGCGGTGGGTGACCGTTGTACAACTCACCCGCCCCCTCTTCTTATAGCCAGTGGCCGGACCTTTGCATGATCCGCATTCGCACCGACCCTTATGTCCACTGTAGACGTTCGTCGGAACGATATTGCTCAATCAAAAAATATCCTTTTGTAAATTCCTTGCAGACCGCGCCGGACATGCCTGACACATCCGCGAAAAAACGTATCGACCGGTGTCAGCGACAGGATTGGCAACCCTGTTATTATCCGCGCCAGCGTTTCACGCCATTTCTTCAAGCCGATACGAGCGAATTCATGAGCACTGACAAGACCAATCAGTCCTGGGGCGGCCGCTTCAGTGAACCCGTCGACGCCTTCGTCGCCCGCTTCACCGCCTCCGTCACTTTCGACCAGCGCCTGTATCGCCACGACATCATGGGCTCGATCGCCCACGCCACCATGCTGGCCAAGGTCGGCGTGCTGACCGATGCCGAGCGCGACAGCATCATCGATGGCCTGAAGACCATTCAGGGCGAAATCGAGGCCGGCCAGTTCGACTGGCGCGTCGACCTCGAAGACGTGCACATGAACATCGAAGCACGCCTGACCGACCGCATCGGCGTCACCGGTAAAAAACTCCACACCGGGCGCAGCCGCAACGACCAGGTCGCCACCGATATCCGCCTGTGGCTGCGCGATGAAATCGACCTGATCCTCGCCGAGATCACCCGCCTGCAAAAAGGCCTGCTGGAGCAAGCCGAGCGTGAGGCCGCAAGCATCATGCCGGGCTTCACCCACTTGCAGACCGCGCAGCCGGTAACTTTCGGGCACCACATGCTGGCCTGGTTCGAAATGCTCAGCCGCGACTACGAGCGTCTGCTCGACTGCCGCAAGCGCACCAACCGCATGCCGCTGGGCAGCGCCGCGCTGGCGGGCACCACTTACCCGATCGACCGCCAATACACCGCGCAACTGCTCGGCTTCGACGCCGTCGGCGGCAACTCGCTGGACAACGTTTCCGATCGCGACTTCGCCATCGAATTCTGCTCGGCCGCGAGCATCGCGATGATGCACCTGTCGCGTTTCTCCGAAGAGCTGGTGCTGTGGACCAGCGCGCAGTTCCAGTTCATCGATCTGCCGGATCGTTTCTGCACTGGCAGCTCGATCATGCCGCAGAAGAAAAACCCTGACGTGCCCGAACTGGTACGCGGCAAGACCGGCCGCGTCTTCGGCGCGCTGATGGGCCTGCTGACCCTGATGAAGGGCCAGCCGCTGGCCTACAACAAGGACAATCAGGAAGACAAGGAGCCGCTGTTCGACGCCGCCGACACCCTGCGCGATTCGCTGCGCGCGTTTGCCGACATGATCCCGGCGATCAAGCCGAAACACGCGATCATGCGTGAAGCGGCACTGCGCGGTTTCTCCACTGCGACTGACCTGGCGGATTATCTGGTGCGCCGTGGCCTGCCGTTCCGTGATTGCCATGAAATCGTTGGCCACGCGGTGAAATACGGCGTGGACACGGGCAAGGATCTGGCCGAGATGAGCCTCGAAGAACTGCGTCAATTCAGCGATCAGATCGAGCAGGACGTGTTTGCCGTGCTGACCCTGGAAGGCTCGGTGAATGCCCGCGACCATATCGGCGGGACTGCGCCGGCGCAGGTCAGGGCTGCGGTGGCGCGCGGTCAGGCCCTGCTGGCCAGCCGCTAGAAGCATCGCGGGCAAGCCCGCTCCCACAGGGTTCTATGTGGAACACAATTTTGCGTTCGACCCATAGCCCTGTGGGAGCTGGCTTGCCAGCGATGACTGACTTCAGAGCGCTACAAAATTCATTTCTTGGCTGCAATCATCGCCAAAAACGCCGGCATCGCCGCGTCTTTATCCGCCGCAATCTTCTGCACGTGCGGATTCTGCTCTAACCGCTCCAGCAGCGCCTTCGCCTGCGGCATCTCGGCCAGCAGATCAATCCCGAACAGCTTCTGCCCGACCGCACAGGCCAGCGGCACGCTGTAGAGGAAATACAAATCGGCAATGCTCAGGCTGTCACCCGCCACATACGGGGCGAACTGGCCGTGGCGGCCGAGTGCCGCGAAGCCCAGCAGCAGCTCCGTCCGGGTCTTCTCTTTGATCGCCTCCGGCAACGTCATACCGAAAAACGCCTCGCCATAGCAGGCACGCCCCGGCAACTCGATGTACAACTCGATCTCCTTCGCAATCGCCAATACCTGCGCGCGCTCGAACGGATCGCTGGGCAGGAGCGGCGTGCCCTTTTGTGATTGTTCGAGGTATTCGAGAATGATCGCGGTTTCGTTGATATAACCGGCGTCGACACCCAGCACCGGGACCTTGCCGCGCGGGCTGATCGCCAGTGACTCCGGGGTTTGCGCCGGGTAGAACGTCACCTCTTCGAAGGGCAGGCCTTTTTCCAGCAGCGCCAGTTTGACCATGTTGTAGTAGTTGCTGACAGCAAATCCGTAGAGCTTGAACATCACAGAGCCTCCAGGCCGTGCGGGGTGGGCAGTGCCTGTTTATAGATCGCCGCGACGTTTCCCGCCAGCAGCATCACGCCGCTGAATGCGGGTAAACTGGCGCCTTTCCCTGAGGAGCCTGCCATGAGCGAGCCGACAGATATCGTCAACGATGACGACGAAGAAGCATTCACCGAAGCGACGCTGATCGAAGCCATCGAAAACCAGATCGAAAGCGACAACCCGCCGGCGGCCAAGGCGACATTGAACAAGCTGACCCTGGTCGGCATGGAACGTGAGGAGATCCTCAACCTCATGGCTCACGTGCTTGCCTATGAGATTGACGCGATGCTCGATGAAGACCGCGCGTTCAACACCGAATGGTATGAAGCAGCCTTGCGCGCATTGCCAGAGCTGCCACCGGAAAAGCTCTAAGATCAAAAGATCGCAGCCTTCGGCAGCTCCTGCACCAATCTCCTGTAGGAGCTGCCGAAGGCTGCGATCTTTTTTATGCGGACTACACTGGAATTCGCCTCAAGACAAAATCCCCTGATCCGAGCACTGGACATGCTGCACCAGCGGGTTCACCTTAGAGGCGCTGTCGTCCAATTCCTAGAAAGTCTGGAGTCCTTATGTCGCTTACCCCTGAGTTGGTTGCCGAACTGGAAGTCCTTGCACTCTTCAACCTGGACAGTTCCCAGGAAGGTCTGAAAATTCATCAGACCGCTGCCCCGAAACACATAGCCGCCGCCAAACGCCTCTTCGAAAAAGAACTCACCGACCAGCCCGATGGCGGTTATCTGACCAGCCTCGGCCGCGATGCCGCGCAAAACGTGCAGACCGTACTGACGATTCTGAGAGAGCAGGAAACCGCCTGACTTTTTCCGACTTTGCCCACGGAAACTCCTGCCACGGGATTTCCGCGGGCCAGCCTGATCACTGCCGATGAAAATCTGACGTCAAAAAACAAATTCAGCTTAAACCTCCTGCTGCGCAGAGGCTAAACTGCGGCCATTCCGAGACCCTCTACGTCCGAGCCTGCAAGCCGGTTTGAGCTGACATGACGCGCACCCACGAAATCCGCCCCGACCTGGACGAAGGCATCGACCGCAAGGTACTCAGCCAACTGCGCGCCCGTTTTCTCAAACTCAATGAAGGCCGCCTCGGCCGCGCCCTCGAAGGTTTGTCGACGCGCCAGCAAAGCGTGCTGACGCTGTTGCCGCTGTTCTTTCACGTCAATCATCCGTTGCTGCCCGGCTATGTCTCGGGCAGTACGCCGGCCGGTCTCTCGAATTATGAGCCGGACGCCAATGCGCTGACCGAGGCGCAGCGCCTGACCCGCTCGTTTTCTTACAAACCGCGCCATGGCAGCAACCCGCCGCGACCGATTCACGGTTTGTTCCTGATGGGCAGCCTCGGCACGCTGGCACAGGCCGATCAGAGCGACATGGATGTGTGGGTCTGCCATGCCCCAGATCTGAGCGAAAGCGAACTCGCCGAGCTACGCAAGAAATGCCAGTTGCTGGAAACCTGGGCCGCGAGCCAGGGTGCCGAGGCGCATTTCTTCCTGATCGACCCGGCGCGCTTCGTCAAAGGCGAACGTGATGCTCAGCTCAGTTCGGAAAACTGCGGCAGCACCCAGCACTATCTGCTGCTCGACGAGTTTTATCGCACGGCGATCTGGCTGGCCGGGCGCACGCCGATCTGGTGGCTGGTGCCAGTCTATGAAGAAACAGCCTACGACGCTTACACCCACACCCTGCTGTCTAAACGCTTTATTCGCGCCGATGAAACCCTCGATCTCGGGCCGATGGCAACCATTCCGCCCGGAGAATTCATCGGCGCTGGGTTGTGGCAGTTGTTCAAAGGCATCGAGTCGCCCTACAAGTCGGTGCTCAAACTGCTGCTGACCGAGGTGTACGCCAGCGAACACCCGCACGTGCAGTGCCTGAGTCTACGCTTCAAGAAAGCCGTGTTCGCCAATCAGCTCGATCTCGATGAGCTTGACCCGTACATGGTGGTGTACCGGCGTATCGAGGAATACCTGATCGCCCGCAACGAACCGGAACGTCTTGAGCTGGTGCGCCGCGCGCTGTATCTGAAGGTCAACCGCAAGCTCACCGGCAACAGCCGCAGCCAGGGCTGGCAACGCACACTGCTCGAACGCCTGGCTGGCGAGTGGCATTGGGATCAACGGCAACTGGCGCTGCTCGACAGCCGCAGTCAGTGGAAAGTCCGCCAGGTCAGCGCCGAGCGCCGCGCGCTGGTCAACGAACTCAATTACAGCTATCGCTTCCTGACCCAGTTCGCCCGCAGCGAACAGACTGTCAGCCTGATCAACAAGCGCGACCTCAACGTCCTCGGCCGGCGCCTGTACGCAGCGTTCGAGCGCAAGGCCGACAAGGTCGAGTTCATCAATCCGGGCATCGCCCCGGATCTGGCCGAAGACACCCTGACCCTGGTGCAGTCGCCGAACAAAAAGGAGCCGGGGCAGACCCAGTGGGGCCTGTACAACGGCAGCCTGACGGCGCTGGAGTGGGAACACTTCGCGCCGATCAAGCGCAGTCGCGAGCTACTTGAACTGCTGACCTGGTGCCACCGCAACGGCGTGATCGACAGCAGTACGCGCTTGGCCCTGCATCCGGGCACCAGCGACTTGAGCGAGTTCGAGCTGTTCAACCTGCTCGGCAGCCTGCAGCAGTGCATCGCCCTGCCCTTGTCCACCGTCGCCGAAGAGCCCTTGCTGCGCGCCGCCGTGCCCAGCGAAGTGCTGCTGCTGATCAACGTCGGCGTCGATCCGCTCAAGCATCACCGTGATCTGAACATTTTGATGACCACCGAGCGCACCGACTCGCTGAGCTATGCCGGTGTGCGCGAGAACCTGGTGCTGACCCTCGATCAGGTCACGCTCAACAGCTGGAACGAAGTGCTGGTCAATCGTTTCGACGGCGCGCATGCGCTGCTCGACTGCCTGCGCGATTACCTCAACAACCTGCCGCGCGGCCCTGTGCAGCCGTCGCTGAAAGTGCGCTGCTTCTGCCACAACCGCGCGCAATTCATTGCCCGCCGCGTCGAAGAAATCGTCGACACCGCGCAGACCCTGTTGCTCAGCGAGCTGAATCACCGCTACCTGATTCAGGTGCAGCAGCACTATCACGTGCTGGAGCTGGTGCCGGGTCAGGTCAACCATGTCGCCCTCGCCACCCTGCCGGCGTTGCTCGATTATCTGGGCGAAGAACAACCGCGCTACAGCCCGCTGCACCTCGACCCGATGGCGCTGGAAGATCACGACCTCGCGCTGATCCTGCCGATGGGTCAGCCGGAGTGCATTCAGGTGTTCTATCGCATCAGCGAACAGCAGGCGGAGCTGTACGTGCTGGATGAATTCAATGCGCTGTGGCAACAGCAGCTGCCATACCACGACGAGCAGAGTCTGCTGGTGCCGCTGCAGCGTTTTCTGCAATCGATCCAGTACCGCCGTGAAGCGCAATTGCCGATGGACGGTGGCCCTGCGGGCAGCCCCGAGACTTTGTATTACCAGCTGTTGCCGTCAGGCCCGGGGCGCTCGCGCAGGGTCGAAACCCGACCAACACCGCAGACCCCGGTGAACAAACCGTTCTACGACGTGCAGGCAATCATCGGCAAAGCCGCACCCGGCGAAGTGCAGGTCACCTTGTACTGCAATCAGCGGGAATTCAGCGAGCTGGAGCATGGCGACCAGTTGTTCAGCGTGGTCGCCCGGGAGATCGTCGAGCAGCGTCGCGAGACCGAGCGTTATCGCTGCTACATCACCGACCTCGACCTGTCGGGTCTGCTCGGTGACGGGCACAGTTCAAGCAATCTGTATCTGCGCTACAAGGCGGACCTGGAGCGCTCGTTGAATGAAGCGCTCGAACAGGTTTGAAGCGGGGATTTATTCGGGAAAGGCGCCGCCGTTGACCGGTTGCGATTCCACTTCCAGCAAGGTCAGTTTCAGCGATTTGCCGCCCGGCGCCGGCCAATCGATATGCTGACCGACCTTCAGGCCCAGCAGCGCACTGCCGACCGGCGCCAGAATGGAAATTTTGCCTTCGTCGGCGTTGGCGTCCTTGGGATAGACCAGCGTCAGGTGGTAATCCTTGCCACTGCCTTCTTCGCGGCAATGCACGCGGGAATTCATGGTCACGACATCGGCGGGCACTTCATCGTGGCCGACCACGGTATCGGCGCGGTCCAGCTCGGTTTGCAGCGCAATCACGCCCGGCGCAGCCTGGTCTTTGTCGCTCAGGCTGTCGATCAGGCGCTCCAGACGTTGCACGTCCAGACGGGTAAGGGTGATGGAAGGTGCGGTCATGATCCAGGCAGACTCCTTTCTTCTGCACAAAAAAAGCAAAACCCCGCCAAAAAAGACGGGGTTTTCACCGTGCCTCGGTGGTTTGAGGCGTTCGCGGACACTATCACAGCTCAAAAAATATACAAGTCACGCCCTTTTTTGCCTGGGTGAAACCCTTGTGGCGAGGGGATTTATCCCCGTTCGGCTGCGCAGCAGCCGTATAGATTTTGGGGCCGCTACGCGACCCAACGGGGATAAATCCCCTCGCCACGATATCAACAGGCTTGGGATTTTCGTGCGGTAGCCTGCTGGCAAATCACCCGGCGCCGCTGATCATCCGCCGAGCGCCACTCGCGAATGTCCTCGACGTGGCGCGCACAGCCGAGACAGACTTTCTGTTCGTCCAGTCGGCATACGCCGATGCAGGGCGAAGGCACCGCCGGGCTGACGTTGCTGTAGAGCGGTTTCGGCGGGCGAACAGGCGCGGCATCCGTCACGAATCACAGACCTTCGAAATCGAATTCGGCGCCAGCCTGCTGCTTGACGAGGCGCTGAAGCATTTCGCCCAATTGCTCTTCGCTCTTGTCGCACATCCAGCGCTCGCTTTCTTCGTCGTAGTCGAAGTGAAAACCACCGGACACGGCCGCCAGCCACAGCTGACGCAACGGCTCCTGGCGGCTGAAGATCAGCTGCGAGCCATTTTCGAACTTGACGGTCAAGACACCTGCCGAGCTCTCCAGGTCGATATCCAGGTCGCTGTCATCAAAGATATCTTCCAGCGTCTGCTGGGTAGCATCGACCAGATCGTGGAAACGGGCTTCGGACAAACTCATTGCGGCAACCTCAAAAATGTCTGATCAGGCTCAAGCGCCGAAAGATACGGACGCTGCCGGCCGATTGCAAAGATTAACGACCAAGCACCTGTCGGCCCATCCAGCACCGCCCCCGTGGGAGCGAGCCTGCTTGCGAAAGCGGTGTGTCAGGCAACGAGCCTGTTGAATTTGCCGACGCCTTCGCGAGCAGGCTCGCTCCCACAGGGATGATGCGCATCACAGGAGCCCCGCCGGACGGGAACCCCCTCGCATAGGCAAGCTGCCGGGTGGCCGGTATACTCCGGCGCAATTAACGCATTTTCAAGGATTTCGCCATGAAGCGCCTGATCTCTTCCCTTGCTGCGCTCGTCGCGGTTGCCTGCCTCGTTTCGGCCTGTGGTCAAAAAGGCCCGCTGTACCTGCCGGATGACGATCAGGACCCGGCCGAACAAGCCCAGTCTTCGCAGAAGCAGCCATCCAAGGCTCACAAGCACGACGTTTACTAAGGGATCGCCATGGACGCTTTTAACTACCGTGGCGGGGAGCTGTTCGCGGAAGGTGTGGCGCTGTCCGCCATCGCCGACCGCTTCGGCACGCCCACCTATGTCTACTCGCGCGCGCACATCGAAGCGCAGTATCTGGCCTACGCCGATGCGCTGGCCGGCATGCCGCATCTGGTCTGCTTCGCGGTCAAAGCCAACTCCAACCTCGGTGTACTGAATGTCCTGGCCCGTCTCGGCGCCGGTTTCGACATCGTTTCCCGTGGCGAGCTGGAACGTGTACTGGCCGCTGGTGGCAGCGCCGACAAGATCGTTTTCTCCGGCGTCGGCAAGACCCGTGACGACATGCGCCGCGCCCTCGAAGTCGGCGTGCACTGCTTCAACGTCGAGTCCACCGATGAGCTTGAGCGCCTGCAAGTAGTCGCCGCCGAGCTGGGTGTTCGCGCCCCGGTTTCGCTGCGCGTGAACCCGGACGTCGATGCCGGCACCCACCCGTACATTTCCACCGGTCTCAAAGAGAACAAGTTCGGCATCGCCATTGCCGATGCCGAAGACGTGTACGTGCGCGCCGCGCATCTGCCGAACCTGGAAGTGGTCGGTGTTGACTGCCATATCGGTTCGCAACTGACCACCCTGCCGCCGTTCATTGATGCGCTCGATCGCCTGCTGGATCTGGTCGACCGCCTCGGCGATTGCGGCATTCACCTGCGCCACATCGATCTCGGTGGTGGTTTGGGCGTGCGTTATCGCGATGAAGAGCCGCCATTGGCTGCCGATTACATCAAGGCTGTGCGCGAACGTCTCGACGGGCGTGATCTGGCGCTGGTGTTCGAGCCAGGCCGCTTCATCGTTGCCAATGGCGGCGTGTTGCTGACACAGGTCGAATACCTCAAGCACACCGAGCACAAGGATTTCGCCATCGTCGATGCGGCGATGAACGACCTCATCCGTCCAGCGCTGTATCAGGCATGGATGGACGTCACCGCGGTGAAACCGCGCGACAGCGCTGCACGCAAGTACGACATCGTCGGCCCGATCTGCGAAACCGGCGACTTCCTCGCCAAGGACCGCGAGCTGGCGCTGGAAGAAGGCGATCTGCTGGCGGTGCATTCGGCCGGCGCCTACGGTTTTGTCATGAGTTCCAACTACAACACCCGTGGCCGTGCTGCCGAGGTGCTGGTGGATGGTGATCAGGTTTTTGAAGTGCGTCGCCGCGAAACCGTGGCCGAGCTGTTTGCCGGCGAAAGCCTGCTGCCGGAGTAACCCATGCTGCTGCGTTTTACCAAAATGCACGGCCTGGGCAACGACTTCATGGTCCTCGACCTGGTCAGCCAGCACGCGCACATTCAGCCCAAACACGCCAAGCAATGGGGCGACCGCCACACCGGTATCGGTTTCGACCAGTTGCTGATCGTCGAAGCGCCGAGCAACCCGGATGTGGATTTCCGCTACCGGATCTTCAACTCCGACGGTTCGGAAGTGGAGCAGTGCGGCAACGGTGCGCGCTGCTTCGCCCGCTTCGTGCTCGACAAGCGCCTGACCGCCAAGCGGCAGATCCGCGTCGAGACCAAGGGCGGCATCATCGAACTGGACGTGCGTAACGACGGCCAGATCGGCGTCAACATGGGCGCGCCGCGCCTGGTGCCGGCAGACATTCCATTCCAGGCGCCGGCCCAGGCCAGCAGCTATCAGCTGGAAGTCGATGGCACCACGGTCGAACTGGCCGCCGTGTCGATGGGCAATCCCCATGCGGTCATTCGCGTGGACGACATCAACAGCGCACCGGTGCATGAACTGGGGCCGAAGATCGAACACCACCCGCGCTTTCCGGCGCGGGTCAATGTCGGCTTCCTTCAGGTCATCGATCGCCATCGCGCGCAACTGCGTGTTTGGGAGCGCGGCGCCGGGGAAACCCAGGCCTGCGGCACCGGCGCCTGTGCGGCGGCGGTGGCGGCCATCAGTCAGGGGTGGATGGATTCGCCGCTGTTGATCGACCTGCCCGGCGGGCGTCTGTCCATCGAGTGGGCCGGCCCGGGCGAACCGGTGTTGATGACCGGTCCGGCAGTGCGTGTATACGAAGGACAAGTGCGTCTTTGAGCGAGCAGAAATCATGACCGACAAGCCACAGGTACCCGCCCGACCAGCCGACGAATCAGCGTCCGAGAGCCTCGAGGCAGCCGCGGTTGCCGCCTACCTGGGGGCTCATCCGGACTTTTTCGTCGAGCACGAAGAGCTGCTGCCGTCGTTGCGCATCCCGCACCGACGCGGCGACACCGTGTCGCTGGTCGAGCGGCAGATGACCATCCTGCGCGACCGCAATATCGAGATGCGCCATCGCCTTTCGCATCTGATGGACGTGGCCCGCGACAACGATCGCCTGTTCGAAAAGACCCGCCGCCTGATTCTCGCGCTGATGGATGCATCGACCCTGGAAGACGTGGTCATCAGCGTTGAGGACAGCCTGCGTCAGGATTTCCAGGTGCCTTTCGTCAGCCTGATCCTGCTCGGCGACAACCCCGCACCGGTCGGCCGCTGGGTGACTCACGCCGACGCGCAAACCGCGATCGGCGGCCTGCTCACCGAAGGCAAAAGCGTCAGCGGCAGCCTCCGTGAACATGAGCTGGATTTCCTCTTCGGCGAAGAACAGCGCCAGCAGATCGGCTCGACCGCCGTGGTTGCCGTCAGCCATCAGGGCATTCACGGCATTCTGGCCATCGCCAGCCGTGACCCGCAGCATTACAAGAGCTCGGTCGGCACCCTGTTCCTCAGTTACATCGCCGAGGTCATGGGCCGTGTGCTGCCACGGGTCAACAGCTCGCTGCGCTCGGTACGCTGACCATGGAACGACAACTGGACGCTTACTGCGAACATCTGCGCAGTGAGCGACAGGTGTCGCCGCACACCCTGTCGGCTTATCGCCGCGACCTCGATAAAGTCCTCGGCTGGTGCATCAAGCAGAACATCGGCAGCTGGGCCGCGCTGGACATCCAGCGCCTGCGCAGCCTGATCGCCCGGTTGCATGCGCAAGGCCAGTCCTCGCGCAGCCTCGCCCGCCTGCTCTCGGCGGTGCGCGGGCTCTATCACTACTTGAATCGCGAAGGCCTGTGCGACCACGACCCGGCCACCGGCCTGGCCCCGCCGAAAGGCGAACGGCGCCTGCCGAAAACCCTTGATACCGACCGCGCATTGCAGCTGCTGGAAGGTGCGGTCGAGGACGATTTTCTCGCCCGGCGTGATCAGGCGATTCTTGAGCTGTTCTATTCTTCTGGCCTGCGCCTGTCCGAGCTGACCGGGCTCAATCTCGATCAACTCGACCTCGCCGACGGCATGGTTCAGGTGCTCGGCAAGGGCAGCAAGACCCGACTGTTGCCGGTTGGCACCAAGGCCCGCGAAGCCTTGGAACACTGGTTGCCGCTTAGAGCCATGACCAACCCGGCGGACGATGCGGTTTTTGTCAGCCAGCAAGGTCGGCGTCTCGGCCCGCGCGCGATTCAGGTGCGGGTCAAACTGGCTGGCGAGCGCGAACTGGGGCAGAACCTGCATCCGCACATGCTCCGGCACTCGTTCGCCAGCCATTTGCTCGAGTCTTCACAGGATCTGCGCGCGGTGCAGGAATTGCTCGGCCACTCCGATATCAAAACCACGCAGATCTATACCCACCTCGACTTCCAGCATCTGGCGGCGGTCTACGACAGCGCCCATCCCCGGGCCAAACGCATGAAAGGCGATGATTCATGAGCATTCAGTTGATCACCTTCGACCTCGACGACACTTTGTGGGATACCGCGCCGGTGATCGCCAGCGCTGAAACCGTGTTGCGCGAATGGCTGAGCGAGCATGCGTCGAACCTGGGCGCGGTGCCGGTGGAGCATTTGTGGTCGATTCGCGAGCGAGTGCTGGCGGGCGAACCGGGCCTCAAACACCGCATCAGCGCGCTGCGCCGACGTGTGCTGCTCCATGCGCTGGAAGAAGCCGGGTATGCCCACGGCGAAGCGTCGGAGCTGGCTGACAAGGCTTTTGAAGTGTTCCTGCATGCGCGGCATCAGATCGAAGTGTTCCCGGAGGTCGAGCCGCTGCTGGAGCTGCTCGCCAATCATTTCGCCCTCGGCGTGGTCACCAATGGCAATGCCGACGTGCGCCGGCTGGGGCTGGCGGATTACTTCAGGTTCGCCTTGTGTGCCGAAGACATCGGCATCGCCAAACCGGATGCGCGGCTGTTTCATGAAGCGTTGCAGCGCGGTGGTGTGGGTGCTGAAGCGGCGGTGCATGTCGGCGATCATCCCGGCGATGACATCGCCGGGGCGCAGCAGGCGGGGTTGCGCGCGGTGTGGTTCAACCCGACAGGCAAGGTCTGGGAGGCGGAGCGCTTGCCGGATGCGGAAATTCGCAGCCTGACCGAATTGCCCGTCGTCCTCTCCCGCTGGAATGCCACCTCGAAATAATCCACAAACCCTGTGGGAGCGAGCCTGCTCGCGAATGCGGTGTGTCATTCAACATGTATGTCGGCTGACATGCCCTCTTCGCGAGCAGGCTCGCTCCCACAGAGGACTGCATTTGCTTTCAACGGATTTATTTCAGGCATAAAAAAGCCCGCAGCGACGGCGGGCTTTTTCAGCAAGCGAGCGACGCGCCTCAGATAGGGCGGCTGCCGTACTTGTTGTCCGGCTTCTTGGGCGGATCGGCGACCACGTTGGCCTCCACTTCCTGCACCTTGCCGCCGCGCGCAAGGAATTCTTCCATGGCCTTGGCCAGGGCGTCACGCTCCTTGTTCTTGGCTTCGATGCTCGGCAACTCGTCGACCGAGACCGCAGCCTTGGCTTTGCCTTTGGCAGCCGGGGCCGGCGTGTCGTCACCGCCATCGTCTTCGGTAACGTCTTCCGCTGCCGCTTCCAGGCCTTCCTCGGCCTCGTCTTCGTCGCCTACTTCGAGGTCGTCGTTTTCCAGATCATCGTCGCTCATGTTCTACCTCATGACTTGCCAAAAGCAGATTAGTTATAGACCAGCTTTGGCGGCTGTCGAAGCCGCCGTTGAAAAATCTTCTGCCGCTGCCCGGCAGCGGCTCATGCCTGTTCACCGTGCAAGGTGGCGAGGACTTTACGGGCACCGCCATGATCACGGTGCTCGCCCAGATAAATCCCTTGCCAGGTACCCAGTGCCAGACGCCCTGCCGCAATCGGCAGACTGATCTGGCAACCGAGCACGCTGGCCTTGAAGTGCGCCGGGAGATCATCCGGGCCTTCGTCGTTGTGCTCGTAGCCGTCTGTTCCTTGTGGGATCAGACGATTGAAAAATCGTTCGAAGTCGCGACGAACTGCCGGATCGGCGTTCTCGTTGATGGTCAACGATGCCGACGTGTGCTGCAGCCACAAATGCAACAGACCGACCCGACAGGTCTTGAGTTCAGGCAAGCCTGCGAGTAACTCGTCCGTCACCAGATGAAAGCCCCGGGGCCTTGCCCGCAGGGTTATCAGAGTCTGTTGCCACATACAGTTCTCCGCTCGTTCGGGGCGCATTCTAGCGTGCTCTGAAAAAAAACAAAGGCCCTAATATTCCTGCAGCGATGTAAGCGATTGCCCGCAGAAAAAGCCTCGTCGTAAAGACGACCAAAGCCGTAAGAAAAATCCTTTCAGCCGCACCTTGAATGACAAATCCCGGACAAAAAAATGCCCGGCGAACCGGGCAGTTTTTTTATCGCGCGTACTTACAGGTTGTAGCCGCGTTCGTTGTGTTGTGCCAGATCGAGGCCGACCGACTCTTCTTCCTCGGTTACGCGCAGACCCATGACGGCGTCCAGCACCTTGAGGATGATGAAAGTCACGATCGCGGTGTAGATCACCGTGAAGCCGACGCCTTTGATCTGAATCCAGACCTGCGCGCCAATGTCAGTCACGGTGCCGAAGCCGCCCAGTGCCGGTGCGGCAAACACACCGGTGAGGATCGCGCCGAGGATACCGCCGATGCCGTGCACGCCGAAGGCATCCAGGGAATCGTCATAGCCGAGTTTGCGTTTCAGGGTGGTGGCGCAGAAGAAGCACACCACGCCTGCGGCCAGACCGATCACCAGTGCACCCATCGGGCCTACAGTGCCAGCGGCCGGAGTGATCGCGACCAGACCGGCGACCACACCCGAAGCAATACCCAGTGCGCTTGGCTTGCCGTGGGTGACCCACTCGGCAAACATCCAGCCCAGTGCCGCAGCGGCCGTGGCGATCTGGGTAACCAGCATGGCCATACCGGCAGTGCCGTTGGCGGCAGCAGCGGAACCAGCGTTGAAGCCGAACCAGCCGACCCACAGCATCGCCGCGCCCATCAGCGTGTAGCCGAGGTTATGCGGAGCCATTGGTGTGGTCGGGAAGCCTTTGCGCTTGCCCAGTACCAGGCACGCGACCAGACCGGCGATACCGGCGTTGATGTGCACCACGGTGCCGCCAGCGAAGTCGAGCACGCCCCAGTCCCACATCAGGCCGCCGTTACCGGACCAGACCATGTGCGCGATCGGTGCATAAACCAGAGTGAACCAGATGCCCATGAAAATCAGCATCGCGGAGAACTTCATGCGCTCGGCGAACGCACCGACGATCAGCGCCGGGGTGATGATCGCGAAGGTCATCTGGAAGGTGATGAAGACCGCTTCAGGGAACAGCGCCGCCGGGCCGGTGATGCTCGAAGGCGTGACACCAGCGAGGAACGCCTTGCCCATGCCGCCGAAGAACGAATTGAAGTTGACGACGCCCTGTTCCATGCCGGTGGTGTCGAAGGCAATGCTGTAGCCATAAATGACCCACAGGATGCTGATCAGGCCGGTAATGGCGAAGCACTGCATCAGCACGGAAAGAATGTTTTTCGAGCGAACCATACCGCCGTAGAACAGCGCCAGACCGGGGATGGTCATGAACAGCACGAGCGCTGTCGAGGTGAGCATCCAGGCGGTGTCGCCGGAATTGAGGACTGGCGCTGCCACTTCGTCTGCCGCCATGGCGATGCCGGGCATTACGATGGACAACAGGGCGCCTAGCCCTGCGAATTTACGCAGAGTCATATTGTTTTCTCCTGGGGCGTTGGGTTTGTGGCGGCGCTTAGATCGCGTCGGTATCGGTTTCGCCGGTACGGATGCGGATCGCCTGTTCCAGATTGACCACGAAGATCTTGCCGTCACCGATCTTGCCGGTGTTGGCCGCTTTGGTTATCGCCTCGATAACCCGATCCAGGTCCTTGTCGTCGATGGCCACGTCGATTTTCACCTTGGGCAGAAAATCGACCACATATTCCGCGCCGCGATACAGCTCGGTGTGACCCTTCTGCCGGCCGAAGCCTTTGACTTCAGTGACGGTAATGCCCTGCACGCCGATTTCGGACAGCGACTCGCGCACGTCGTCCAACTTGAACGGCTTGATGATGGCAGTGACTAGCTTCATGAAACTCTCTCCCGAATTGGTGGACTTGCCCCAGGAAAACAAACCCGTCTCAAGTCTAAGCGCAGTGCCTGGCTTTGTAACGCATCGTTGACGCCAGCTAACCGCATCAGACGAAACTCCCCGCTTCGTCTGCCGCACTGCATTCGTCACAGCGACTGCATCAGTGCATGGGTCGAGGGTGACTAAGCAGAAACCTTGCCAGCTCGGCAAAAACCCTGCATTTCAATCGCTTGGCACCTGTTGCAAGCGCTCGGGCAGAAAAGCTTTTGCCGATACGCACAACAACGGTGCGCCACCGTCCGTCCCCCTGCGCGAAAAGCGTGCATCCGTGCAACGGGATTGACTATAGACACTGCGTGATACACTGCCGGCCATTGTTTCCAGGACATTTCCCATGCTCGCGCCCAAAGACTTCCTCGACGCCCTGAGCGGCACCGCCTCCCGCCTCTTCAGCGGCGACACCCCGCTGCCGAAAGCCGAGATCGAAAGCCAGTTCAAAATGCTGCTGCAAAGTGCCTTCAGCAAACTCGATCTGGTCAGCCGGGAAGAGTTCGATAGTCAGATGGTAGTGCTGGCGCGTACTCGCGCCCGCCTCGAAAGCCTCGAAGCCAAGGTTGCCGAGATGGAAGCGAAGCTGACACCGCCCGCTGAATAATTCGCGTCCCCTGTAGGAGCTGCCGAAGGCTGCGATCTTTTGATCTTCAGCCCTTCAACCATCCCGGCAACGTCCTACAACCTTTATGACCGCCGTCCGATTGCGCCAAAAAGCCCAGGTTTCTAAGCTCATCTGATGCTGAATGTTCAGCAGAGGGTTGGGCGACCCGGGCAGGGCCATGGTGGAAAAGGGCTTCGCGGATGCTGCAATCGCTATGAGCCCGCATGCCGGAGCTGGGCTCTGCGCAAATCGTAAGTCGACTGAAGATTCATCCAGAACTCAGGCGTAGTGTTGAGCTGAATGGCGAGGCTGATTGCCAGATCGGCGCAGATCCTGAGCTGGCATTTCACAAGCTTTTCGATCTCACTTTCGGGCCAGTTCGTGGGCATGGCCAGATCCATGACGGTCATGCCCAACGGCTCCATGAATTCCTTATTCAGAACCTCGCCCGGATGAATCGGGCGCATACCATTGCGGTCCATTTTTTTCGCCTCCAGAGGCTGCGTTGAGTGGCCAACTGGAGCATCCGACTCCCGGATACAAGACCTTCACACCCCTTTCGCCAGCGTCCTACAAATATTAGGGCATGGCCCTACAAACATCAGCGTCTGCGCCTGATTCCGTGAGCTCTTCGCTGTGATTAGGCTGGTGGCTTTCGCCTGCGCTGGTCGATCCTATTCGTCGAGTTCCAGGCGATACACATTGATCGCCAGACACTCTGGTTCTGGATCCCTCTTGTCTGATTTGCTCAAGCTCAAAGAAAACACGCTGGTTCAGCATCCAGATGGTGGTTACATCTTTGGCACGATCCCCGATATGCCAAAATTCGGCTTGCCAGGCGGGAAGATTTATCTGCGGGTAGGTATTCACCGTCGAGCGAATAGTGGTTTTGGCGTAGTGCACATTTGGGAAGCCCATAGTGCCGATTTGCTCAAGCATGGTTGCCAGACTGCCGATGGGGTAGCAGCGATTGTTGCGAAAATGATCGTCCCGGGGGCGCAAATCTATTGTGAGTTCAAAGAACAACGATGTGGAAACAGGGTCGCGGTACTGAGGACATCTATGGGAACACTGATTCTTGAACCGCGACACGAGCGCGCCACAGGATTTGGTTACTTCGTGGTGACTTGGTACCCGCAAAAACGTGCACATGGCACGTTAGTGGGGCAGATACCACGAGCACCACCAAATCAGAAATAAAAAAAGGCGTCCGATGGACGCCTTTTAAGTATTTTTTGAGGAGTAGTCGCAGCGATTCTTTAGCTCCTGGCTTTACGGCCTTGGGTTCAGAATCCGACAGGCTAGCCCGTCGTCACTACTTCAGAGAAACCAGCTTTCTCTGCTGCCAAAAATGCGGGGGAGCTTTTGCTGGTGCCCAGTCCCGACGAATGCGCAGTTGCAGTCCTCGAATGGGATGATCCTTCAATGCCGTGCGAGAGTCAACGCTCTAATTCAGGCAAGCAGTGACAGCCCATCGGCTCTGGATACGTCTTGTAAACCTCTATTTCAGCACCGAAACCCGGCTCAACTACCCTTCAAAAACCCGCAGGAAGCGGCTCCCCGATTCAGCTCAAGGAACGACCATGTCCCTCTCCATTGTCCACAGTCGCGCCCAGATTGGCGTGGAAGCCCCCGCTGTTACCGTCGAAGTCCATCTGGCCAACGGTCTGCCGTCGCTGACCATGGTCGGCCTGCCTGAAGCGGCGGTGAAGGAGAGCAAGGATCGCGTACGCAGCGCGATCATCAATTCCGGACTGCAATTTCCGGCGCGGCGGATCACCTTGAATCTGGCGCCGGCGGACCTGCCCAAGGATGGCGGGCGGTTTGATCTGGCGATTGCCTTGGGGATTCTGTCGGCGAGTGTGCAGGTGCCCTGCCTGACCCTGGACGAGGTGGAATGTCTGGGCGAGTTGGCGCTGTCGGGTGCCGTGCGGCCGGTGCGTGGTGTGCTGCCGGCGGCACTGGCGGCGCGCAAGGCCGGGCGGGCGTTGGTGGTGCCTCGAGCGAATGCCGAGGAGGCGTGTCTGGCGTCGGGGTTGAAGGTGTTTGCGGTGGATCATTTGCTGGAAGCGGTGGCGCATTTCAATGGGCACACGCCGGTCGAGCCTTACGTTTCCGATGGTTTGATGCACGCTGCCAAGCCCTATCCCGACCTCAACGAAGTGCAGGGTCAAACAGCCGCAAAGCGCGCACTGCTGATTGCCGCAGCGGGAGCTCACAATTTGTTGTTCAGCGGGCCACCGGGAACCGGCAAGACGCTGCTGGCCAGTCGTCTGCCGGGTTTGCTGCCGCCGCTTTCCGAATGCGAGGCGCTGGAAGTGGCAGCGATTCAATCGGTCGCCAGCGGGGTTCCCTTGACTCACTGGCCGCAGCGGCCGTTCAGGCAACCGCACCATTCGGCTTCAGGGCCGGCATTGGTCGGTGGCAGCTGTGACATTTGAAAATAAATGCAACTGAACGGAAATAGATGCAACTGACACACCGCGTCAATCCGCGACTGAATCCCCATCTCGGCTAGCGTTTTTAAGGCACTCACCACGAATGGCAAACTTTGGAAGGAGCGCACGCCTGACCTTGCTACACGTAAGCTAAGACGTTACCGAAATTTTGCTTTCTGATCGTGCACTTGTTCCGACGATAGACAAGTAAGAACATTGGATGAACGACCTTCTGCATTACCTACGCGCTTTGCCACACCCGATCGCTGACACCTCAGCAGAGAATCGGTGATTGTCCGAGAATCTCCATTGATCGATAAAGCAGTCCAAGGAAATTTCGGTCTTTTACTCGGGACAATCGACTTTGGGGAAAAAACATCAGGAGAAGAACCTAAGCTGGCACAGGGCTTATCCAAGGCAGGAAATTCTATTCTATGGAAGTTATCGGGGAGCTCGCCCACTGATGAGCGTCTCGAACCTCATCAGTGGTTAGCTCGAAGGCATAAGATTTCGAGGGAACTAATCCAGTTGCACTTGCATTTCAATCAGCTCACCACCTTCTTTGCTGAGTCTCTCCAGATAAGCACCGGCTTTGATTAACTGATAAGGAAAGTACAGACCCGCCGGTGTAGGCGGCTGACCATCGAGTCCTAGTAATCGCTCCAGCAACATCGCAACACTTAACCCTGTGAGCGCGGCCGCCCCCGAAGGGTGCACGAGGGCGTGGCGAGTGTGAAGCGAGCGCTCCTCATGATCTTTGCCCATCATCTCAATAAGTATTTCAGTTGAAAGTGATCGCCCCGCGCGCCGGGAAGAACTCACCCCGCTACCGAGATTGAATTGCACATTAGGCGCTTCTGTAGCGGCCGCCAAGCCAGCGACATCGATCGATGAAAAGCCCGTCCCCTGTATCGGTGTACCATCCAGTGCTAGGAACGTTACTTTTGCATCTTCAGCTTCTCGCCAGATGAAATTTCCATCGCGCCGAGTCAGTGCGGAAGGCAACATTTTATTCAGATGTTCGAAATCCTTCGCCACGGTAGGTCCTCCGCCATCCTGATCGTCTACCAATGCATCAATACGGATATCGCTTATCCGGGCAAACGCTTCAGCAAGGTGCAGCACTCCCACAGTGGTTGCTCCCACCAGCCACTCGTAACCCAACACTATGGGCGCAGCGCCAGGGTTATGAATGAACCTGGCAATCTGCGGCGCGATTTCGAAGACGCCGGAAGATATACTAAGGTGTGGCACCTTGCGGTTCTGCGCAAAACGCAGACCAGCGAGGGCATGATCCATATAAAAAATTGCGACCGCGCTGACGTGCCGATCGCCTAATCCCAAGTCATCGGCGGCAATATCTATAACCACACCCTCTGCGCCGCCGATTTCTTGCGCGGCTTGTTGAGCCTTTGTCAGATCTCGGCCACCTATCAGCAAAGGAATGTCGGGATGCGCTGCACGCAGTGCTTTAGCTGAGCGATGACCGATGGCCCCAGAGCCACCGAGGAACAAAATTGGGTGATGTGACATAGATGTACCCCCTGAGCGTTTTAGGCTACGACTCACTGTTGATAAGCCACTCCCCGCAATGGTTCCAAGTTGTTGCGAAGCTCAGAGCGCTGAGTGACCTTTGAAAAGATTTCTCTAGTCACGTGCAAGCGAATCGATTTGCAATCGTAGATACGTACTTCACAAGCGCCCTATCTGCCTATGGCCTCTGACTCTCAACTGAGCCGTTCGTTGCTGTGCGCTAGCAACTCGGAATGAGCCTAATCGAGTTTGCTATTTGGGCGCACCTGCACTCAAATCTTCCTCAACTCTTTGCTGATCTATTAAAGAGTACATCGACTAGTTGAGTTCCCTTTTACTAACCCAGGCTCAATCCGTAATCAAACTCAACCTCTCGTCCTTTTTGTGACAGATAACCCAATTCAGTTTCGTAAGCACTTGCCGGCTCAGCCTACATCGGCGAAAATCCCTGATCGGAAAATTGCGGATTTAAATGCCGACACCCCGACAAACGCGCGCCACTCGAAATCGAGTAATCCATTTAGGCGACATAAGCTAGTATATTTTTCGGCCCTATGGGTGCAAACTGGTTTATTTGGTTCAGCAGAATAGTATGCCTGGTATAGATTTGACCATAATTATAATATGCACGCTAACTATAAACTTGTTGGCAGCAGGCTATATGCTATTGCTGATAAAACTGGGCTTAGGACGGCAAGCGCTCATACACTGGATTGCGTCATGTATTATTTTTGTCTTTGCAAGCCTGCTTGCGTCGTCTCGCCTGTATCAAGTCACACCCCTGATTAGCGTCTGGCTGGCCCACAGTTTATTAGCACTACCGCCCGTCCTGATAGGGACCGGATTACTGCGCTTTTTTCATGGCACAGAAAGAGCCTTGCCGACAAATTTAGTCGGCACCGCAATGGCGGTTTACTCTGCACTGCTTTTATTTACATATAATTCACCTCACGGCGCGCCAATTTTAACGGCGATCGTTATAGCTTTAGCATGCGCCTGGTGCATTACACTCTTAGGCTTAAACTCAACGCAGCGCTTAACATCCAGCTTATTGCAAGTTGTTTTGATGCTTCATATAACAGCAATGTGTGCTGAAATTTATTTGCACATTGATCCATGGCAAATACTGCCAACACTGCGCGAAGAGCTCTATTTAAAGTTTACACTCGTCAGCCACTTACTGCTCACGGCGATAGCCAGCATGCTGCTACCTCTGCTGTTATTTATCGATCGAGAAAGATACCTTTTGCAGCAGGCCAACAGAGATGATCTTACGCAGTTATCTAACCGCCGCCATTTCTTACGTGAGTCCACCGCAGGGATTGAAAACTACGACGGAGAATTAGCGGCAACAATCATGATGCTCGATTTAGACAACTTTAAATCTATCAATGATACTTTTGGTCACGCCATTGGCGATGCAGCGCTAAAAAAGGTTGCCAGCATACTTAAAGCCGAACTTCGCAAAAAAGATATCATCGGCCGTTTGGGTGGCGAAGAGTTTGCCATAGTGATGGTCGGCATTGATGCGGCGGAGGCACGAGGAACCGCTGAGCGCCTGCGTAAAAAAATTGAACTTCATGCTCGAATTATTGAGGGAAACCAAGTTGGCCTAACAATCAGCATTGGTGCCACTTTCTCATACAATCGTGACAGTTCAGCGTTTCAAGAGCTATTAAAAATAGCAGATGACGCTTTGTTTGAAGCCAAACGCCGCGGCCGAAATCGTGTGATATTTGCCCGCAATAAAGACCTTGCGCGTATCGACTGACTTATTACGCCTCCCTAAATTTATGCTTTCGATATATGCATATATTGACCAATATAAAAATGGACTTATCGATTTTACAATCAAGCAACAATCAAAAAATTTATCGCTAAAAGTGTACTGCCATTCGATTCGAAACGACAAAGCCAACTGCAAGGAAATGCCCTCAATGAACAATATTTGGTCACCCACAACTTTGGCCTTCGTAATAAGTTTAGCTTTTTGGCTAATAGCGTCATGGTTGGCAGGTGTGACTGAGCCATGGGACGCGCAATGCTACTGGACCACCTTATATCCCGCCTCTCTGGCGCTGTCGCTAATGCTTGGGCTAATGTTTCGGCGAACGTGGATGGTTGGTCCGATCGTGATGTTGGGGCAGATACCGCGTGTAGTTGTGACATCTGGAGTAGGTCCACTCTTGGCGGTTGGCGTCTTGTATTCCATTTTGCTTTCGATTCCTGCAGTGATGTTGTCGTGGATTGCACGTTTTCCATTGTCGCGGTGAGGGGGCAACAGGAATTAGCATGTGATGAAGAGCGGAAACAAATCTGACTGGCTGCACATCGGCCTTACCTTGGTGAATTGCCTCAGCGAGCCTCAGATCAGCGGGTGCAAGAAACTATTACTGCAAGGTTCGGCGGCGCAGATATGAGGTGCTAAGGTGAGAATTTTACTGATCGAGGACGAGCTTCAACTGGCGGATACACTACGCGTAGCGCTGGAGCGGGAGCGCTTCATTGTCGATCACGCCGACCGGTTGGCGACCGCGCGAGTGGCGGCGATGCTCGCCCCCTTCGACCTAGTCTTGCTGGACCGCACCCTGCCGGACGGTGACGGGCTCTCACTCGTTCCGACCCTGCGTGCGGGTAATCCCGGTCTTCCGGTCATCGTGCTCAGTGCGCGCGGTGAAATCTCTGACCGGATTTTTGGACTTGACGAGGGTGCCGATGACTATCTCATCAAGCCGTTTTCACTTGACGAAATGCTGGCACGCATCCGAGCCATTATGCGGCGCCCCGCCGATCTGGCCGGTGAGGATATCCGTGCAGGCGCCCTTGTCTTCGATCTATCAAACGAGGAGGTGGCGGTGGGAGGTGTGCGTATGGAACTTCCGCGCCGTGAACTGCGTGTGCTCGCGGCGCTGATGAAGCGACGCGGCAGAACAGTACTGCGCGAATCGCTTGAACAGGCTGTTTTCGGTTTTGATGACGAGGTGCAATCGAATACGCTGGACTCGCACATCTCGCGGCTCCGCCGGAAATTGAGCGAAGCCGGGGCAGGCATCGAGATCCACGCTATCAGGGGCGTCGGTTACTTGCTGCGCGAGTCATTGTGAGAAAGTCTCTCTCTCTCAAGCGGCCGCTGATCGTCTATCCGCTTGCTTTTCATCTACTGACACTAATGGTGTCGTTCGCGATACTCCTCGCAGTGGCTATCCGCATCGACAGCGGAGGCCCATATACCGATGAACAGATCGTCCCTGTGATCGCCCGCGCCATAATACGTCAAGACGATGGTCATCTTGCCGTCCGCATGACACCAGAATTGGCCGAATTGCGCGAGACGACACGCGACTTATGGTTCGTGTCCGAGGACGACGCTGGCAAAAGCGTGGCGTTCGGAAGTGTGCCCCCACACTATGCCTCGCTTATTGGCAGACTGAGCGACTTGTCCTATGCCCAACTGCGGGCTCGCGAGGCGCCGTACGATTTGGCGGCAGTGATCCGCAGGGAGGTCGGGCCTGCGGGGACTCTGACGATCCTCGGACATGGCGGGCTTAACGAACTGAGCGCTATTGTTCTGATCGCTTCCAACGTCGTCATCCTGCCGATCTTTTTGCTACTGGTGCTCACGTCGCTCGTTGTCACACCGTGGATTGTCAGGCGATCGCTTGCTGGGGTCTCTCGCATCGCGCAAGAGGCTGAACAGATCGACACGGACAGCCGTGGCCGGCGACTGAGCGAGGAGCATGTACCAACCGAGATAGCGCCTCTTGTCAGCGCAGTGAACGAAGCACTGCGGCGTCTTGATGAAGGTTACGAGCGGCAGCGTAGGTTCATTGCTTCGGCCGCCCACGAACTACGTACGCCCATCGCTATCCTGAGCGTAAAGGTGGAAGGTGCAGAGCATGCGGAAACGCGCCGGCTTGGAGCGGACGTGCAGAGGTTGGCCACTTTGGCCGAGCAGTTGCTAGACCTTCAACGGCTCGATAATGACATGAAGGTCGAGGAACTAGACCTAGTAGAGCTGGTTCGGCACGTCGTGGGAGACTTGGCTCCCCTAGTGATCGCGTCGGATCGTACCATTGAGGTTCAGATCGATCACAGCCTGCCATGCCGGGGGGATGCAGCAGCCCTGGAACGCGTGGTCACTAACTTAGTCCAAAACGCCATTGAACATGGCGGGCGCCATGTCACTGTACGTGTTGTGGGGGCCGCGTTTGAGGTAGAGGACGACGGTCCAGGGATTCCTGCCGAGGACCGCGAGCGCGTTTTCGAGCCTTTCCACCGGCTGCGCCCACGGTCTTCGGGAAGCGGTCTCGGCCTCAATCTGGTTCAGCAGGTGGTCGAGCGGCATGGTGGGACAGTGTCAATATTCGACGCGGCTGGCGGCGGAACGAACGTGCGGGTTGATCTCACCACTCGCTGAAGATCGCGCGGTCTGTGTTCTCTCAATCTTGAAGGGCTGTTCAACCGGCGCAATCGCGCAGTCAACCATAAAAAAGCTCTCCCAGAACGCACGCCACCCCTCGTTCAGTAACAGATGAGTCGCGGCAGTGAGGGGAGTCAGTCACTGTGAAGCAAGCTGACGGAGCGTACTCATTCTTTCAGCAGACGTTTGAAAAAGTAATGCAGCACGAAATGCCCAGGCGATACGACCTCGACTAGCTCCCACCCCTGTGCGCCCAGCTCGTTCAGTTTGCCGGAATCCAACATCTCTTCGATCACTAAATATTCCCAATGCATGTCGTGTCTCCACCAATTTTTTTTGAACATCTGAACTGGCGCTCCAAAGACTGGGGCGCCATTTTTCGATGAGCTTGCTTAAAAGACTCACGCCCTCCATATAGGGTGACGCAAGTTAGCTACTTTGGGTTTGAAATCATTATGCTAATTAGGAGCCGCCTCATCATTCACATGGACTACCTGCATTGCCGTAGATAAGAGCTCTGCTTAAACAGTACCGTTGCTTATATTGGAGAAGAGCAGGTAGTAAACCTTGCCTTTTATTTTCGGCATTCCTTTCTGTTCGGATCGCGATCACAGCGTTGTTTGCGCGCCCGATCAGCCATGATTTGACCGTCTCTAGCAATATCGGAGGTCATCTGGGTTCGTTCAAGCGACTCACGATGTTTGGCGTCGCGTCGGTGTTGCTGCGTCAGCATGCATTCGCTGTACGCAGCCGAGCCATAATCTGCCCCGAAACTGCGACATGTATTTGCATCCTCATTAAAATTCGCCTGATGCCTCTCTGCACCCGACATGCATCCAGATAAGCCGGCAGCGCCGACAAAGGCGGCAAAGTACAGCGGCAGCAAGGATCGAGAGTTTGAGGTAAAACGAGGTTGTAGCATCCTTTAGAGCTCCAGTTTGGAATGAGCTTGAGTGGCTTAACAGAACATTGGCTAAGCCGCCAAGGCGCTAACCTGATGGGCCAAGATTGCAGGAACATGGAGTGGGTACAAATAATGGCAACCTGACCGATGCAGCAGTGTCAGCTAATTTTGATAAGATTCCCGCACATGGGTTTAGCTGGCTAAATGCCCGCGGGCCATAACAAGCGGTTCGAGCCGTTCGCTCCGCTCACTCGGAAGGGATGAAAGCCCGCCCCTTAACCAAACATTAGGCCGATATGAACCGATCTTTGATCCCATCGTTCCTGGTCGCAGCTTTAGCCGGTGCCCTAATCTGGGCTATTTCGCCAATGGTAACTGGGCACGCCGAACCGTGGGATGCAGGTGGCGTGTACTACTTCGGAGCCCTGGTTCTTGCTGGACTCGTTTCAGGACTTCTCGCACCCAAGTCTATTTGGATGCTCTATCTTGGCAGCATTGCCGGACAGTTCCTCTACCACGTTCTGTTCATGCCGTCAGGCCCACTAATCGTCATTGGAATAGCGTTCCTAATAGCGTGGTCGCTGATATTCATGGCTGGTGCATATGGTGGTTCACGCGCGCGTCGTTGGATTGGCACTCTCCTTGACGCGGCCTAACGATGCATTCAAACAGGCATCGCTTACTCGGGACCAGCTAAAGACGGCCCTTTACCAGTCGCGAAGACAAACACCGGCAAGCCGGTTCTGGCCTCTCATATAAAACTTCAGCGCCTACATCGGATCGTTACGTCGCCGTAACCAACGCTGACTTTTCCAAGAGAATCGGCCAGAAGCAGACGATCACTATTTCAGGTTCGAAGCTATGTCTGCCGCGAATACCAGAGAATCCGCGAGCTACGTGAGGTCGGATTCTAATAATGCGACTGACTACCCAGCCAGACTGTTCGATTCAGTTGAACCAGGTTCTACTCTGTGAGCATGGATGCTCGAGAATCGACTACAAGAGCGATGAACTCACGCACCCATTTGAAGCCGGCGTGCCCATCCGACCGCTCATGCCAGAACATGCCAATCGCAAAACCTTCCACCGGTAATGGGGGGGCTACGCACAGGAGCTGCTCGCCCCGATCTTCTACGAGACGACGTGGAACCAGGGCCACACAATCCGACTGCGCGGCCAACTCCGGTACTGGAAGGAATGACGACGCTGACAGAACTACGTTACGCCGCAGCCCCCGCGCTACCAAGGCGTCGTCCACCGAGGTAGAGAAGCCTCCGCCGCGTAGTGACACGACGACATGTTCCAGCTGCGCGAACTCATCCACGGTCAGATCCGCGCGCAAGCTTGGATGCCCACGGCGCCCGATCAGCACGTAACTCTCATCGTAGAGGTGTTGCGAGCGCAGTGCGGGCGGCGCCCCGGTCATGTTTATCACGGCGAGATCCACCTCACCGTGGGTCATTTGCAGCTCCAGTTGTGGTACGTCCAGGACGCGCAGTGCGATACGGACACCCGGCGCTTCGCGTCGCATGGCGACAACGAGATGTTTGATCAAGGCCGCCTGCACGTAATCCGTGCAGGCAATTGATACCGTCAAGCTCGCCGTCGCGGGCTCGAAATCCAGGTGATTAGTGACGGCGGCCCTTACCTGGTCAAGTGCTTGGCGAAGCGGGACGAGCAGCTCCAAGGCTTTGGCGGTGGGGGTCATTCCACGCTGCGCGGGGATCAAAAGAGGGTCGTTGAAGACGTTGCGCAGGCGGGCCAACTGTGCACTGACCGCTGGCTGACTCAAATGCAGACGGGCGGCCGCCCTAGTCACGTTCTGCTCGATGAGAAGGGCCTCCAATGTAACAAGCAGATTGAGATCAAGGCGTCTGGTATCCATCAGGCTTATGCTAGCAGGAAAATTTTTCGATTTCACAGATTGTCCGAGCCCCGCGACACTTCATCGACATCACAGCGGAGCCGTCATTCCATGTCGAAAAGAGTACTGATTATCCATGCCCAACCCGAGCCTTCGTCGCTAACGCGGCAGCTGGTGGATGTGTCTGTTGAATGCTTGACTGCGCAAGGGCACGAGGTCCTGCAATCTGATCTATACGCCATGGGCTGGAAAGCAACGTTCGACGAGCACGACTTTCCCGATCGAGCGAACACTCAGCGGCTATCGTTTGGCGCAGAGTCTGCTCACGCCTATCGTCACGGCTGCCAGACAGCGGACGTGGCGTTAGAACAACAGAAGGTCTTAGCGGCAGATGCTGTCATCTTTCAGTTCCCGCTCTGGTGGTACGGTATGCCGGCCATCATGAAGGGATGGATAGATCGTGTTTGGGCAGCCGGACTTGCCCACAACTTCAAGGACGCAGGCAACACCTATCGCTACGGAGATGGTGCCTTCAAGGGAAAGCGGGCCATTTTGTCGGTCGCCGTCGGGGGCCCCGCCGTGGACTATTCACCGCGTGGGATCAACGGACCGCTTGAACAGTTACTGTTTCCGATTACGCACGGCTCGCTCTACTTTCCTGGGTTCGACGTGCTCCCCACGTTCGCTGTATACGGCACTGGTGGGTTGAACGACTCTGGAGCTGCCGCAGCCAAAGAGGCTTGGCGCAGCCGTCTGGAGGGTTTGTTTGAGGACGCGCCCATCCCTTTCCGGCCCCAAAATGGAGGTGATTATACCTCCACTAACGAGCTCAAGCCGCACGTGGCCGCAGGCCAGACCGGCATCATGGCGCATATTGCCTACGGCGAAGGAATGCAGACGCAGTCACCGGAAACAGAGGTGCTGCCGTGAAGACCTTCGTTATCCTGACTCGCCGCGCTGATGGAGCACCGGAGGACTTCAAGCGCCTAGCCAAGCGAGAGGTTCAGCATGTGTGGCAAGGCTTCGCTGACGGCATCGTGCGTGCAGTCCATGGACTAGCCGATGGTCCGGGCGCTGCGTTCGAGCTCGAGTCCATGACTTTTGAAGAAGCTCGTCAATACATCGAGGCACTCCCCTACGTCAGAGAGAATCTGTTGCTTGTGCAGTATTGCGCGCTTAAGCCTTTTTCCGATTACGAGAGACTAGTGAGCTCCTGATTAGTGATCTGATTAGAGCAGCGTCAATCGCTCATGAAAGGTGCAGCATGCGGTAGCACATTCTTTGCTCTCCGCATGCCCTGTGCGCGCACGCTTCAACAGCTGGCCAAAAATTTAGTTTTCATATTGAAACCTGCCGAGTCGTGTTGGAGTAAAGCGTAGAAATCAACGCTGCCGGTCGAAAGTAGATCCGCACAAGGCGATTACCTTGTCAGGGATGCAATTGGACGAAGCAGCAGTGTGTCTTTTAGCCGTTCTGCGGAATACTCGAATATAAGAGGTTATATGAGTACGCTTCAAAATAAGCTTGTAGTACGGGATTTTTTCAGCAGCTTTGAGCTTGAAAATGCAGACCGAACCCTAAGTCTCATGACTGACGACGCAACTTGGTGGGTGAATGGTAAGCCTCATCTATTTTCTTTCGCTGGGTTAAAGAGTAAAGCAGATATGACGCCTGTTATTTATGGCCTGTTTGCGTTGTTTAATGGCGGTTTGAAAATGGAGGTTAAACATCTAATCGCTGAAGAAGACTGTGTAGCTGCGGAAGCACGGTCTTTCGGTGATACAAAAAATGGAAAGCGCTACGAAAACGACTACCACATTTTTTTCCGGCTCCGAGAGGGAAGGATCGTTGAAATTCGTGAATACACTGACCCCATGCATGCCGTAGAAACTTTCAATTGATGAGCAGCACGCGAACTAAGCCAAACTGAAAGCAAATCTCACCAAGGCAGCCCCTTAACCTAAAGCGCGAGTTGCGCTTGATGGGTGCGTGGCATCTGCCGAGAAGGCGGAGGCTGTCGTTGCGAAGCTAAAGGCCAAAGGCGTTCGTGCTCTGGCAATCAAAAGTGATCAAGCTGATATGTCCGTTGCGACGCCGCTGGTCGACGAAGTGGTCGCTTACTTCGGCAAACTCGACGTTCTAGTCAATAACGCCGCTATAGCCGTCATATTGCCGAAGCGAGTCGGAGTAGCGTGAAGTGGAACGCTGTATCAATCTGCAGCATGCGCAGGTGCTTCAAGCACGAGAAAAATCCGCCTCATGGCTGCTGCATCGCAGATCAATGTGCCGGAGGGTTAAGCATTCCGCAGACACGTCGTAACGCGAACGAGTAATAATTGCGCATCACCGGCCACCGTCCTTATCCGACTCTGCGAACATCCATGGGCGCAGGACTCGATGAACGCGAGGCAGGATCACCCAGGTCAGGGTTACCGTAAGTATTACCGAGCTGCCTGTCAGGAGGACGAGCCAGTTCACTGAGTCTGTAAGGGGGCGGACCATGACCACAGTTACCGCAACAAGCGTCGGATAGACGCCAAGCCAGGTCGCAGCCGCCTGCTTCCATTTGGGCATGCTGGCTGATCCTGGAATACTGATGACGCCAGTTTGGCCGACTTGCGGCTGGATGGTCCTTAATGAGTAATCTACCCCCTCCGCACGCAACAGCAGGAATGCGTCTGACCCCAGCCAACTGTCGAGTTGTACCTGGGAGTCGAACTGCACAAGCGTGTGGGATATCGCCGGTCCCTGATCAAATCGGATGAGTGAGCGAAAGCCAGAAGCTGCGTAAACTCCCTCGCTCATTCTTTTCGACCATTCGACGAATGCCTGTTCGTGCGCCGGGCGAATGATATGACTGACTACGACACCTGCAATTTCAGACATGCTCGTTATCCCCTATTTCTGCTTGGCAGCCTATGCGTTCGTCTACCCATGATAGGCTGCGCTGAAAAACGGCATTCTCGACATTAGCTGGGATCGACTCTGTATCGGTGGATCCACGCAGCACAAGATTGACCGCAATGCCCTGCGGGCCGAGTTCGCGCGAGCCGCTCTGCCGAAGAGGCAAGGCTGGCCATTTCCGTCTTGAACGATCCCCCTTGACGGACGGGTTACTTGTTGCTGTAAGTATGTTGTTTTAGAGCCCCCCGAATGGAGTCTCAGGGGGCTGAGCTTGCTTTTAGTTGTGCAGCTTGGATGCGATGCGAGCAACGTGTTCGCCTTGATGGCGAGCAATTTCCATCTCCCGCTCATCGGGCTGTCGAGAACCATCACCACCGGCAATGGTAGATGCACCATAGGGAGTACCTCCTCCTACCTTCGAGACATCGAAGAGTGCTGGGGTCGTATAGCCGATCGGCACGATGACCATTCCGTGATGTGCCAATGTGGTCCAGGTGGAGGCAATGGTCATTTCCTGGCCACCGCCAGTTCCGGTTGAGGTAAACACGCTGGCAACTTTTCCAGCCAGAGCGCCCTTAGCCCAAAGGCCGCCTGTTCGGTCGAGGAAGTTGCGCATTTGTCCGGACATATTGCCGAAGCGAGTCGGGGTACCAAAGATGATTGCATCGTAATCAGCCAGTTCTGACGGCAACGCCTCTGTGGCATTTTGATTAGTCTTGCCGCCGGCTTCGGCGAAGGCTTCTGGGCTCATCGTTTCAGGAACCCGTTTGATCACAACCTCCGTTCCTGGAACGTTGCGGGCACCTTCTGCGATCTTGTTCGCCATGGTCTCAATGTGGCCATACATGGAGTGATAAAGCACTAAAATTTTAGCCATTACTATTTCCTCTGCACGCATAGATCGGAATGATGTGTTTGAACAAAACTGGCCACTCCTAGGCATTCATCACGCCTGGGTTAAGCGTGATGGTTCTGACCTCGGTGAAGTCGTCGATCGCCGTCACACCATTGAGGCGGCCAAGTCCCGAGTGCTTGGCGCCGCCTTCCTCGGTGTCCTCGCCGAGTGCGCCCCATTCATTGATCCAAACCATACCCGCTTCAATCCGGGGCGCGATCCGCAGCGCTTTGGAGAGATCGCGTGTCCAGATGCTCGCTCCCAAGCCGTAGATGCTGTCATTGGCCAACGCGACGGCCTCCTGTTCCGTAGCAAACCTCTGCATTGTTACCACCGGCCCGAACGTCTCTTCCTGCACGATTGGCATCGTCGAATCGCTCACTTCCAGAAACGCGGGGCGAAAGAAAGCGCCTTTCGACAGCGGGCCTTCGATCACCGGACCACCTCGCACAATGGCTTGCGCGCCCTGCGCAATGGCGCGCTCAACCAGATGATCTACGCGCTCAACGTTCTCGCGGTCGATCATCGGGCCCATGTCGCTCGACAGGTCTGCGGCAGGCCCGACCTTTACCGCACACAGGCGTTCTGCGAAACGTTTGCGAAACTCGTCGGCGATCCCATCCTGCACAATCAACCGCTGCCCCGTCACACAGAACTGGCCCGCAAACATCGTCACTGACTTTTCCAAGATGGGTAACGCGAGATCGAGATCCGTATCGTCGAACACAATAGATGGCGTCTTGCCGCCCAGTTCCAGTCCAACGCGCTTAAAGTGCGGTGCGGCGCTTAGCGCGATTGCCTTGCCGGTGCCGGTGCTGCCGGTAAAGCTAATAATCGGTACATCTGGCGAGGCAACAAGATGCTTCGCCCCATCGCCGGTTTCGTCGGTTAAAACATTAATCACGCCGCGGGGCAGTCCCGTTACGTTACTGAAAATCTTGGATAGGGTAGCGGCGGTCTGTGCGCTCTTGCCCGGCACCTTAATGATTACCGCACAGCCGGCTGCCAGAGCAGGTGCGAGTGATCGCACCGTCAGGATTATCGGGGAATTCCACGGTACGATGATTCCAGCCACGCCCATCGGCTGGCGCATCATTAACGCTATTCGGCCCGGTTTGGAGTCCACGACCCTTCCGGCCTCAGTGCGCACGATGCCTGCGAAATAGCGCAGTGACGGCGCGCAAAGATCGACTTCAAAGCTGGCCTCGGGTTGAACTTTGCCGTTTTCGGTTGAAAGAATCTTGATGAGCTCGCCCCGATTGCGTTCGAACGCGTCTGCAAGGTTGTCGAGCACGCGCGCGCGTAGCTTTCGGTCGTGTACCCAATCGGTCTCTAGCATTGCGCGTTTCGCCGCGACGATGGCCGCTTCAGCGGTTTCAACACCCCCTTCGGCGTAGGTACCAATCACCTCGAAGTTGGCAGGGTTGATGGATCCTCGAATCGTATCCGAGCCCATCCATTCGCCGCCGATCCAATTCAACGCATGTCTGGACGTGTGCGGGATAGGAATATTCATGGCTAACTCCTGCGTTGCGCTTTGTATGGAATGTCGGGCCTTCTCACCGCATGGCTACGATCCGTTTGGCCACAATTGAGCGCACATTGGTGAGCGCCCCGAAACTTTAAAGACAAGGCGCAACGGCACTGTGAGAGTGCGAATCGTATAGGGAGAGATGCTTGCATGAGGTACTCCCCCATGTGGGTGCCATGTGCCGGCAAGCTAGGAGTGTTTCCACTCTTTCGGATGCCGGCATTAGGCGTGGTCCTCGCGATCGAGATCGTTAATCCGAGCCCACAGTAAAGGGGGCTGCGCTCGAAGAGGTCTTTACGGTCCAAGAGCCGGACTGGCGGAAGGAACTGGCAGACGCGTATGTGTCTTCCATGAACTGGAAATACGTCATCTTACCGTTATGGACCTTGGCATGAATGGAGAACGGCGACGTGAACACGCGGCCGACCGCCACCGAGCGGTAAGTGAATCTTCCGAAAATCGCAACCTCTTCTCCGGAAGAGAATTTACTGTCGATAGTGAAGTTCTCGATTTTCCAGTAATCCTGGACCTTCATGAATAAAGAACTAAAGGCTTTCGGGCCTTTGTTTGTGCCCGTCCAAGGCATGATTTTTCTTAACTCTGGATTATCAAAGTTAAGAGAAACGTAAGTGGCGTCTGGAGCCGCCAGCTTCTCGGCAGCGGCCTCAACTTTATCGGGTGCTGTATTTGCTAGGAACTCCATGACTACCGAAAGCGAAGCGTCGGACGTTGCTTCGCTATTTGACTGCGCGACCGCTGGAGTCACAGTAACAATACCCGCGGCGAGGGTGACCGCTGTCAAGAGCGACTTACTTTTAGGACTAATCATGAACTTTCTCCGTTTATCTATTGTTTGAGGTGCGGGAGACCTACACGTTGCTAAGTACCGGTGAGTATCTAGCAGTGGCTATAGCTAAGCACAGGGTGTGCCAACAGAGAAAATTGAATGAAATTCCTCATGCATCAATAGGATAGGCTATCTAAGAATGTTTCTTTGATTAGGCCCATCGTTTAGTGAAGAGAAAAAATTCATCATTTGATAAATCAAAGCAATGAATTGATCATTTGATTAATTTCGCAAATCTGTTGCAATCATTTTTGGTCCCGCGCAACAGCCAGTTGAAGTCAATCGATCGCATCTTCATCCAAAATGCCGCTCTTCTTAAGGCGGTAAGCTAGCGCGGGTCGGGTTAAACCGAGGATTCGAGCGGCAAGCGCAACATTTTGTTGAGCAATGTCCATTGCGCGTCGCATTAGATGCTCTTCGACAGTTTCCAAGCTTATGTTCTGTTCGAAGATTTGGGTGACCCAATCGGCTGTGCTTACCGTATCTCCAACCTGAACCAGCCCGCCATCGGCGCTTAGACGATCACCGGGCGCACTGTCTACCTTTGGGGAGACTGCAAAAAGAGCGTCCTGTCCTATAGTTTCATTGCTGTCAGTCAGGATGATGCCGCGTTCAATGACATTCTCTAATTCGCGGATATTTCCGGGCCAAGCGTAATTGAGACAAAGCTCTAAAGCCTTGTCTGATAGACCTAACGTTCGTTTGTGATACTGCAGGTGAAACTTGCTTAGAAAGTGCTCGACTAGAAGTGGTAGATCTTCAAGACGCTCGCGTAACGGGGGAATTTGGACTGTAAACACATTCAGTCGGTAATAAAGATCCGCGCGAAACCGGCCTGCCTTGACCGCATCGGCGAGGCTCTCGTTGGTGGCAGCAATTACTCGCACATCGACCTTGCGGGTCCTAGAGTCTCCTACACGTTCTAGCTCCCCCTCTTGCAGCACCCTTAACAATGCCGCCTGTGCTCTGGGCGTTAGTTCTACTAGCTCGTCCAAAAAAATGGTGCCGCCGCTTGCGCGCTCGAAGCGCCCCGGGCGGGTCTGATTGGCACCGGTAAACGCTCCTTTTTCAACGCCAAACAGTTCGGCTTCGATCAAGTCCTGGGGAATGGCAGCGCAGTTCACCGCGATGAATGCTTGCTCGGCGCGATCGCTACGAAGATGTACGCTCCGAGCTATTACCTCCTTCCCAACGCCTGTTTCTCCAAGCAACAGGACTGAGACCTTGCCCTTAGCTGCCTTGTCGATTGTCTTGCATACCTTTACGTAGGCAGAGGAGCGCCCTATACCGTAGTAATGGCCTTCTTGCTTTTCCAAGCATGTGCGCAGTGAGCTGATCTGCGACTGTAATTCATACAGTTCCTCTATAATTGGATCGGATTGAAAGTACCGTCTGAATTCCTCGACGTTCTCCCATTCCTCAGCGGGTTTCCCAATAATGATGCAGCGCTCATCACCGCACCCGCGACAGCTCGTTTCCTGAATGATGATTTCGCGTTTCATAAACGAAGAGCTATACGCACATGCGTAGCCCAGCAAAGACCAGCAAACTGGCGCTTCCATCAGGCCCACCTCGGTCAAGCAGCTCTCGACCTCAAAGGAATCAATCCATTCAAGCTCGCAGTAGAAATGCCCGGCCTCCTGATCAACCTCTAACTGAATGGGCTTCGCATTGACCATGCCTTTCAACGAGTGCAGCTGCGGTCCGACCAGGAACATCTCCAACTCCGGACTGTTTGGCCGGAGCTTGCGAGCCATTTCGGCGTCTTTGAGCCCGGACTGGTAGCCGAGCCGCAGGAAAAATCCCTTGGCGCGCTCAATCCCGAGAGTATTAATGAGTTCACGGCGGAAATTCGCCATCGCAGACACTTGCATCAGCAACATACGTTGCTCGCCAAACCAGATCTTGCCTTCGGTGCTTTGAAAGCGAATCTGTTCACTCAGGTCCTGGTAGTCGGAATGCTTGATGCCTGAGATATAGCTAATAGCCATTAAAGGACGTCTCGATTATTGTTTTTGATAGCTCGGCTGATCTGTGTCACCGAGTGAGAGGACTAAAACAGGTCATTGTGATACACGTGTTACTAGTCAGTATGGACGTGTAAAGCCGTCTTGCTCCGGTAATCCGAAGGCGCGGGCTGCAAAGGGTGAACGGATTGCATCCGAACCATGATCAAGGCGTGATGGGAGGGGTTGACCATAACGCGTAGGGAACGTCGCCTGCATTTGCCTCGGTCTACAAATTGATCGAAAACGAGACGGTATAAGAACACTCTCATCGTTACGATTCGGTAACCAAGCAAATGATTTATAGAGAATCGGCTGAACCCACTGACCGACTGGTCATCTGCCACCGCGAGCAGTTTCATACCGTGCTTTGAACGGCGGCATTGCTATCGTCTTTCCGACTTTCCACTAATCCAGATCCAAACGCTGAACTAGTACCCTGTGAGAATTGGACAAACACGATCCCGGCGAGTTAGCACAGAGATCGGTAGGGAAATAGCCTTGTCGACATTAGTATTTCCAGGCGAGCATATAGAGCGGGCTCAGTTGGAGAAATGATAAGTCGGGAAGCTCCCCTACATAAGTCTGGAAAAATCGAACCGGAGTTTCGTTTTTTCCGAACGAGTCAATTTTGTGAGTGCGAACTGTGTGCAAGCATCTGGTCCCAAATCGGTGGGGCTCCTATTTGCTCGATGAGGAAGCTGGTCAGCGCGTGAAGCTTGTACGAGTTTTTCTGCGATTGACGATAAACCACAGAAATATTTCCTCCTCTGGGGGCATAGGGCTCCAGCACCTCAATCAGCTCTCCGTCCACAACCGCCTGCGCCGCCAGAAAGGTCGGCAATATAGCGAGCCCGAGGCCCGCTTTTGCCGCCTCCGTGAGTTGATGGCCACAATTGGTGCGCATTCGGCTGCGCACCCGAAAGGACTCTAATGCTCCATTCACCGGTAGTGTCCACATACCATGTGGTTCGCGATTCACATATAAAATGGCGAGGTGCTGCGCTAAGTCCTGAGGGACCTGTGGCGTGCCACGAACATCCAGATAGTCAGGGCTAGCGCAGATTATGTGCCGGTTGGGAGTGATGATTTTTGCCATCAGCGAAGAGTCTGGTAACTCACCTATACGCACCGCCGCATCAAAACCCTCTTCATGCAGGTTGACGCGGCGGTCATCGTATTCAACGTCTATGTGCAACTCGGGGTATCGCTTTGCGAAGGAGGCCAGAATTGGCGTCAAATACCTCATACCGAAAGCCATCGGAGCTGCAATGCGCAGATGCCCACAGACCTTCGACTGGGGCGTGAGCACTGCATTCTCAGCGTTTTCAATATCAGCAAGAATTCCGGTGCAATACCGGTAAAAAACCTCACCTGACTCGGTCATGCGAGTTTGCCGACCACGTTCTAGCAGGACACATCCAAGGCGTTTCTCTAGCTGCTGAATTCGCTGAGAAACGATCGACTTGACTGTACCCGAACGACGAGCGGCCTCGGAGATACTTCCTGTCTCAACCACTGCTACGAAAGCATGCATTTCAGATAATTTATTCACGCTTTAATCCACAAAAAAATTGAATTGCATGCCTTTCAGACAGACTGTTCAAGCGCAGCGCGCTCTGCACAATAACCAGCAGAAAATTGATTTTCGGCGTAATCAGAGGACCGATACAAAGCGGACGCGACTCCTTACGAGCGTCGGCGATTAGCTGAGCATCGACCATTACACCGGTTAGCCACCCTGGTTATTCTGTAGCTCGTGTCTTTAACATTCGGTTACCACCGTGGAATTATACCTGCGGGCCATTGGAGGCCTGATCACGGGTTTTCCAAAGCGATAGCAGCACACCGCCAAGCAGCAAAGTCACCGTCACGCTCAGGGACAGGACTGCCGGAATCTTGCCGATAATGCCAACCATGAAGATCTTTCCGCCGATAAACACCAGCACCAGCGCCAGGGCGTACTTGAGGTAGGCGAAGCGGTGGATCATCGTCGCCAGAGCGAAATACAGCGCACGTAGGCCGAGGATGGCGAAAATGTTAGAGGTGTAGACAATGAACGGGTCCTGGGTGATGGCAAAGATCGCCGGTACGCTGTCCACAGCGAATACCAAGTCGGCGCACTCGATCAGCACCAAGGCCAGGAACAACGGCGTCGCCCACAGCAAGGACTTGCCACTGGCATCGGTCTGGCGAACGAAGAAGTGTCCTTCATGCAAGCGATCGGTCACCCGCATGTGTTTGCGCAGGAACTTCACCAGCAGGTTATCGCTAAGGTCCGGGTGGGCATCAATCTTGCTGAACAGCATCTTTACCCCGGTCAACAGCAAGAAGATGCCGAACACGTAGAGTATCCAGCTGAACTCGGCGATCAGCGCTGCGCCCAGGCCAATCATGATAGCGCGCAGCACGATTACACCGAGAATGCCCCAGAACAGCACCTCGTGCTGATACTTACGCGGAATTGAGAGAAAGCTGAAGATCATCGCCATCAGGAAGACGTTGTCCATCGACAACGATTTCTCGATCAGAAAGCCGGTGTAGAAATCCATCCCGGCATCACCGCCCTTGACCTGCCAGACCCAGAGGCCGAACAGCACACCGGCGGCGATATAGCCAGCAGATAGCAACAGGCTTTCACGGACGCCGATCTCTCGATGCTCACGGTGCAGCAACCCAAGATCGAAGATCAAAAGGCCCAAAACGATGCTGACAAAAACGAGCCACAACCAAGTAGCAGTGCCGAGAAACTCGGCAGAAAAGAACGGTTCCAGGGCAGTCATGAGCCCCCTCCTCTAGTGTCGAAGTTGTACAAACTGCAACTCCGACATGGCAGCGACTCGCTGTCAGAGGGGCCCGGCGTTGTGAGAAGAAATTTAGAAAGGAACGTGTGGTTTCTCAATCACACAAGGGTTGCAAGTTATTTCGAAGTGGGACGCTGGCATCGGGTACTCCTCCTATACCGAAACGCGCTCTTTGGCGACCGCAGCTTCATCGGAATTCTTAGCTCACTACAATGGCTGTCGAGACGGGATTGCCGGACGCTTACACCGCGCCAGAGGATTGCGACCTTGCTCGCGCAGAGGAGTGTTGGCCGGACGCTTACGACCGAGAGTGGCCTGCGACAGCTAGAGGAGGCTAACGAGCCGTCTAGGATCTACTCCCGTTAATAAACTGTGGCACTTTCTGCCTAGTCAGGCCGAACGGAATTGTTGTCAATCGGCGATTACGCTCTTGTTTTTCCCGCTGGTTTTGGCGATGTAGAGCGCTTTATCCGCAGCACCGATCAGAGCGTTCGGCGTCCCTTCGGCTTTGGGATTATACGCGCTGACCCCGATGCTGATGGTTACGATGCCCAGACCGCTGTCTTTATGATCGATGTGCGCGAGCAGGTCAGCGTTGCGAATTTTTCTGCGACGATAAAGGCTCCGACGTAGTCAGTGGAAGGAAGCACCACTGCGAAGTCTTCGCCACCAAATCGTGCGGCCAAATCTCCGGGGCGTCTGATGTTTTCTTGGATGATTCTGCCCAAGTTGCGTAAGCACTCGTCTCCCAACAGATGGCCGTAGCGATCATTAAAGCGTTTGAAGTGGTCGACATCGATCATCAATAAGGCCAAATGGGTTTTATGAGCCGCTTAGCACGGATTTCGCGGAGTTTTATCCACTGCTGGAACGATGTGCTAGGTTCGGGAAGGCCGAAACGGGGGGCTCAAATACTCTGTGATTCGTCCCAAATTGTGTCCTACGAATCTTCTCTGTTCGACGAGGTGCACTGCTCTGATGCCTAGGGCCGTTGTATGCTGAATGCGCTGAATGACGCAATTCGCAGGTGGCAACGATGCATTCCAACGCACAATCCCAACCTTGCTGGTCGATGGATAAGAAGGCTTGTCTTACCGCCAAATGCCTTAGCAGGCACCACCAAGCCTATTTGGTGCGGCGCAACATGATCCTGGACCAAGCCGCCATGGTGCTCGGCAGCCGTGATCGCGCCGAGCAATGGTTCAACCAACCCGCCCGTGGTCTGGATTATCAACCGCCTTGCAGCGTTGTGAATGATGGGCATGGTTGTCAGCGGATCAGGGAGTATCTGGGTCGTATCGAATATGGCGTGTATTGAGATCGCCAGAAACATTCCTTACTGGCACAGACAAGCGTTGTAAGTAACGGAAACCAAGATGGCCAATACTGTCGGAGGTGTAGCCTCGCTGGTCGCGGGGGCACAGCGAATAGTGGTGTTTAGCGGGGCCGGCATCTCGGCCGAAAGCGGTATACCGACCTTCCGCGATCCGCTGACCGGTCTATGGGCTCTCCAAGATCCGGAGAAGCTGGAAACGGCCAACGCATTTCGCGAGGACGCCGCCTTGGTTTGGGGATGGTACTTGTGGCGCCGAGCCCAGGTCGCGCATGCCCTGCCCAACTCTGCGCATCAGGCCATTGCGCAAATGGCAAGAACGCGAGAGGTGACGGTGATCACCCAAAATATCGACGATTTGCACGAGCGAGCTGGATCCGAGCATGTGATCCACCTGCACGGTAGCCTGTCTCAGCCGAAATGCTTTGCCTGCCATAGAACTCCCACGATATTTGCCTTCGAAGAACCCATTGCAAGCGAGGGTTTAAGGATCGAACCGCCTCGCTGCCCCCGCTGTAACGGCAAACTACGCCCGGGCGTGGTGTGGTTCGGCGAACAGCTGCCAGCGGCCGAATGGAAACGCGCTGTTCTGGCTGCAAAAGATTGCAACGTTTTGCTGTCGATCGGCACTTCGGGGGTGGTCTTCCCGGCGGCAGAGATTCCAACCATTGCTTTGCGCGCCGGTGCATACGTCGTGCACATCAATCCTGTGCAAGTTGCGCAGCGGAGCAGCCGGGAATTGTGTCTGGTCGGAAGGGCAACAGAAATCGTCCCGGCTTTAGTTTCGTAGATCAGCCTCCCGGGTGACGATCAGGTCGAATGACCCGTGCCGTGAAGCAATCACTGGCCTTTCTTCCCGACGTCCGGCCCCAACCGAATGCGCATCATGAAAATGCGGCTTGAAATGACTAAACAGCCGCCCGCTGTCTGGCCTCTTCTCGCGCCTGAAGTTGCAGTTCGAGCTGAGCTTGGATCTCGGTATACAGCTGAGCCCGCTCGTTATCGCGGTCAGCTACTGTCACCACGAGCGAATAGGGTTCTTTGTCCAAGACATCCGGGTGATTCCACTCCCGATCTTGACGAATCACGACGACAAACCATTTCTCAGCAGGATTGCGTTGCTTGAAAGTCCACTTGGATGACTGCACCGTACCGCGACTTCTCAGTTGAGCGGAGATATCCCGGTTAGGCTCGGCGTCGTCCCTACGGGTCTCATTTTCCTCCTGCTTGTCCTTGTTGAAGTAGGCCTGCACCTCGTCCAGTGAAGCCCCTTTAACCAAACGGAAACTGATCTGGGTCGCAAGGTAGTCCAGGCGAGTGGTACGCACTGCGGGCGAGTAGGCCAGCGTGACGCACAACTCCCTGAGGCCCCGAGTCTTGCGCAGGTAGGTAGCAGGAAGAGGCAGCTCATAAAACTGGCACGCATCCTTCTCAATGCTCTCTTCGCACATCAATACAACGCATTGATCCGAGGATCGGAACAAGTCACTTTCACTCACCTGGCCGTATCCACCCACATCGCGGGAAATCTCACGGTTGTAGGTCGCTTTATTGGCTTTGTAACCCTTGCGCATCTCCTCCGAGAAAGTGCTCTCCACCTCGCTCGACAGAGAGGCATGGTTCACGAGCATGGCTCGCAGAAGATTGGCTGAAGCCTCCGGGTATTCATTCAGCAGACGCCCTGCCAAATGAGTGATGTAAGGCGCAGAGAAACTGGTACCACTGAGTTCCTTGAACAGCGTATTGCCTTGGAACTGATGGTTCATCGTCAGCACGCCTAGACCTCGCATGTCGGTCTTCCACTGCTGATTGTTGTAATGCACCGGGCACGCCAGGTTGCCACCATGAGCGACCAACTCCGGCTTTAGAGCCCCTTTCACCGACGGGCCATGTCGGGTGAACGGCGAAGGTTGGTTCTCCGATGCTGGAGACAACTGATGGATTTCGGGGTGACGCTGACTGTCGAAAGTCGCGTCGTGACGGGAAATGCTGCCGACGGTGAGCACATTCAACGCAGGTGCCGGGTCAATGATGACACTGCGTTCATGAAGCAGGTATTCGGGATACTCTTCTCTCCAGCTATTCAAGGGTACAGCCGGCTCTTCAGAGCCCATGAAATTGCCGGTTGAAACGACAAACAGCACGTTGTGTTTACGCGCAAGCACATCGAGGATGTAGGCCAGACCGCGAATGTGTGTACCGTCGTAAGGAGCGTTAGTGTTTCCCAGTGACAAATTGAAGATTCGGCAGCCTAGTCCCACGAAGTGCTCAACCGCCTCTGTAAGAGTCGCTTCTACCGAGTGTTCGTCATAAATAGCATTGTGGGTGTCAGGGCATTTGCGCATGACCTTGCCATTGTAAAGCCAGATTTGCGGATTCCAGAAGTTGCTTCGATCACAGGCTTCCACGTCGCCATAAAGCGCAATGCCGGCGACGGCTGTCCCGTGGCCAGCCTCATCGAATGCGTCCTGACCCGCCACGAATGATTCACTTTCTGCAATGGCCGATCGAAGCAACGGATGGTTGGTGTTGATACCGCTGTCCAGGATGCACACACGCGCCGCATCTTCGGCGGGGCGTGGAATATTTGCCGGGATCTGAGCAATGTCGCGGTTCAATTGCGGGTAAGAAATGCCGGTCTGGGGAATGAGGTCGACCATGCGCACGTCGCTATGGTTGAGCAGCCCTTGTGCTTGAGCATCGCTCACCTCGACGCGGTACATCACCAAACTGTCGAAGTTGAGCTTGTGGATGGTCTTGATGCCGTTGTCAGCCAGCCACTTTTCGAATGCGGCACATAGGCGAATGCGTGCCGGATGATTGGTGACATGATGTGGCCAGAGTTCGACGTCCAGTGTGAATGTTTCAGAGCCTGGAAGGCCAATATGGCGTAACGCCCAGCTTTTGCGATCCTCGGCGGACCACGCATCGATACCCTCGATGGCTTCCAGAATCTGCTTGTAGCTAACATTCTGCCCGAGCACGCCCAACTTGCTCAGGTGGTCTTGAAAGATGGCCAGCCCGGCCTCGGTGGCGAACACCACGCAAACCTGCTTGCCCTCCTGACTGATGAATTCCAGGCCATGCTTCTGGAGATTTTCAAAAGTCATCGCGCCGTCGTACTGCAACTTGAATACAAACGGGGAATTTTCGGCAGACTTGTGCTGCTTTGCAGCAACGCCCGCTGCCGTCGAAAAATAGCCGTTAAGCTTCTGGCCATGCCCCCGCAAGTCATCACGCTTGGTGAACTTGGGGGGATTTTTCGTCCGACGACGATTGTCCAGGTTTTCGCGCTCAAAACTCAGGTGTTTGTAAGTTGCCAATTCATCGTCCTTGATAGCTGGTTAGTGCTTGCGAAGTCCCTCCCGCACCAGTGCATTACGTAGTTCTTTGATCGTGAGGAACTCCTGATTACGCAATATCATACGCTTCACAGCGCGCCGGACAACACGTTCCACATCCGCACCGCTTTTTCCATCGAATTCTTTTAGCAACTCGGGATCATCCAGTTCGAACTGACGACGAGTCCCTCGCAATTTCAGCTGTAACAATGCCATCAGCTGCTTGTGATCAGGCAACGGAAACTCAATGGCGTCATCAAACCGGCGCCAAATCGCCGAATCCAGAATATTCTCGTGGTTAGTTGCTGCCAGAATAAGGCTCTGCCCGTCGTAGGCGTCCATCATCTGCAACACCGCGTTAACTACGCGTCGTAGCTCGCCGTGCTCACCACTATCACCACGCTCTTTCCCAATGGCATCAAACTCGTCGAAAAGAACGATAAATTGATGTTTCGCAATGAAATCAAAGACCTTGCGCAAATTCGCTGCTGTTTCACCCAGAAACGAAGAGACCAATGCATCGAGACGAACAATTGCCAGAGGGCGATCCAGTTCGAAAGCAATGACTTCAGCAGCCAAGGACTTGCCGCATCCAGGCGGGCCAAAGAAAATCACTTTGCCTGACGGCTTCATGCCATAGCTACGAAGTACCTCTGCACGTCGATGTTCTTCCAACATCTCGTCGATCATCAAGGCGCTGCTTTCAGGGAGGATGATCTCCTCCAGCGATCGCTTGGGTGGCCTGATATCGAGCAAAGGAAGTCCACGTTCCTTGTCCACAGGAATGTCCGCAGTAAACTGCGGTTTACGTGCAGACTGAACATGCATATCCCCCCCATAGAGGATCTGCTCTAAATCGTTTGCCAATAAGTGATGTTGTTTTTGGCGCTCTTCTTCGATGATAGCTTCAGAGGCACGACGGAACGCCGCCAGATCTCCGATAGCACCCGCCTTTACAAGTTGCCTGAGTACTTTTCCATTCGCCATTTTACATATCCTGCCATAAGGTTGTTTCTCAGAGTCGTCAACTCATGAAACCAATTCCTGCCCTAAGCAGTGCAACTAAAAGGCTGAATTATTGCGAGCTAACATATGAGGACTCCATTCCATTTTTTAGCGTAAAGAGTCTTTAAAACTCCTCACATTAAGTTATACACAAGAGTATCGCCTACGGTGGGTTTTTGTCCAGTATTTCTCTCGGTTTTTCTTGGTTTTATTGAATAAAACGACGAGCGGCAGCAGCTGTAAAAACTGCGTTCAAGCACCCGCATCGAGAGATAGTCAGACTGTTAAAACATCATGATTGTTAATAACGCAAACAAAAAATATTGATCGTCGCGATAGAGCTTTCGGCCTAAAACTAACTTTAGGCTTGGTAATTAACACTGAGGGGAGTGCCGAAATTTTTCGGACACTGCAAAGTGAGTTTATTTTCGCCTATCAATAAAATATTTATAGACTCTATTCAGAGAAAGAAAAGTAACTGGCAACGGAGACAGTGGCTCAGTGCGCAGCTGACGCTGTTTGCTGGCCGCCTCATCCGCTACAAATCAGGCAAGACTCGAACAACCACCCGCAATAAAGCTCAATAATTTCCAACATGATAGCTTTTAGCCTTCACCATTCCTCGGTAAGGTCTTTTTGTTGACGTGTGCATAGCAATTCGTCACCCCAGACCAGTGACCTGGTGATGTCGCTCCCTTGTTACAGAAGACTCCGAAAAATGACTGAAGTAGAAAACCGTGGCCACATCTTCCTCTCCTACGCATGGGGCAACGGGTTTGAGAACAAAGAGTGGGTTCGCCAACGTGTCCTTACCCAAATCAGTTGGAACCATGACGTATTTTGGGATAGGGACAGCATCGCCTACGGAGATTCAATCGATGGCGTTATTGCCAAAGCCTTGTCCAAGCGGCCAGTCCAGATCTTATGCTTGTGTGATCAGGACTACATCAGAGCCGCCCAACAGAAAGGTTCAGGTTTGCACCGTGAGCTGAAAATGCTTGCCGAGATCGCTAATGAACCGGGCGTGCGGATTGTGCCGGTCATCCTAGAAGCGGGGTGTGCTGACCAGCTGCCTGAGCCTTTAATCGGACGCCTTTACCTGGATCTGCAACCTCTGCATCAACTGAACATTGATATCGGAACGGCAGTGATGGAAGTGGCCGAGGGTAGGACACCTGCGCAGGTGCAAAGTGGCGTCAATGCTCGACTGGCAGCCTTCAAACTACGCGAGCGCGCCCTCAAATATTTCCAAGCGCGACCGGTCGAGGTTTGGGGTAATGGTCGAAACCATGAAGTGACCGTCTATAGAGAAGGCACCCCTCCAAGTATGCTTCAGCCCGCGCCGTGGATGTGGGAAAGCAACAATTGGAACTACATGCTGAACGATGATTGCCTAACGTTTTGCCCTACCAAAGGACGCTGGCATTGGGAGCTTTCCTCCTCTTCCAGCGAAATGCGCCCATTGGCGACTGCGGTTTTATCGGTATTTTTTGATCAACTCGATGGTAGAAAAGCAGAGCCCTGGCTGAATCAAGGCGGTATCGTTTTAGCAAACACGTTTTTCAGGACAGTCCTGGAATCTGAGCCATTCAGATTCGATGCCGATGATGTCATCGGCTTCCTCATGCGCCGCGACGAAGGCTATGAAGCGCTGGAAAAATTACTTGACGCCGCAGATGAGGGTGGCGATCGCGCGTAGCTGTTAGGACATAACGCACCAGCCGTTCGGAGATTATCTGGACGGCTCGCGCAAGCCGGTCTGTAGAAAGCACACTGAAAAAATGCCGAGTTGCAAATAGCCGGGACGCCCAATCGTATAAGCCATCGCCGTATCACGAGGGTACCTAACAGGCCTGTTTGACAATCGACAGGACACGCTTTCACCATCAATCCGAGGAGCTCCAGCGGTACCGCTGAACAACCGCCCGCGCTCAGTTGAACGAGAACTCTCTAAGAGGGCATGCGCGAATGGATCTCTTAAGGCTACAGCAACTCTTGAGTGGGCAAGGAGAGACCATCAACGGATGCGATTTGTCAGCTGAAGATGCAATCGACTTTGTACAAAGCAATTTTGGCGAGTATTCGTACTGTCTGGTGCGGGATTGGACCTTGCTGGAGCTGGAACCCTGCGGTGAGGAGTATGACGCTTTACGCTCCCGTGGCCTCGAACCAGTGCTGGTCTATGCGCGCAACGTCGTGGTCGACAGTCGCGAGCGCTTTAACCGAGGAGACTGGGTACGCAGCACGTTTCAACTGAGATACGAACACGAAGGGCTCTTTTTCACAAGAAATACGCTGTACGTCCTGCTCGGCACGGGCACGCGCCAGAGCATTACGCTGAGTGATTTACTGAGTCTGAGTTGAGTGAGAAACAGCCAGCGTCTGCGGGCCTAGCACTGAGTGGACCACTTATCGCATTCAAGCCCTGGCATCCTGCGAATGCTATTTTATCCATGACAGATGCCGTTGCGCGCGCGAGGATAGGGCATCCTTTCTCGCAGACTGCACGTCAGGTGGATGATATGAAGAAAGACAGACACTGGTCCGTTCAGGCCCAGGCCACCCATGATGGCAGTGGCGATGTCATTGTCGATTTACCTGCTGCCCTATTGCAGGAAATGGGTCTGGGCATCGGGGATGAGCTGGCTATCACCGTCGCCGGCGACACGATCATCCTGACACCCGTACGCTCGAAGATGCTTGATGCTCCAAGGCCCACCGACGTCTTACGCGCCCAAGCCGATGACAGCTATCGAAACCGCATGAAGGTTCTTCTCAATATCCCCGTCGACGCGACTGCACAGCAAATTCACGAGATTATCGACGCTGGCGTTGAGGCGACCACCCTTACGGCAATGAGCGACTTAGGGCTCATCAGCCCCGGTACTTTGAACGCAATCCTTCCCACCCCAGCGCTTAAAACAAAGTTGGCCACAGTTGAGCGACTAACCGCGAGCCAAAGTGATCACCTGTTTCGCCTGGCACACACCATTGCCTTAGCCGAGTCCTTTTTTGGTGACACTGACAAGGCTATGCGCTGGCTGTCCAAACCGAAGTCCCATTTCTCGGGCAAAAGCCCGATTGAGATGCTCTCCACAACCGTTGGATCCCGTCAGGTGGAGGAGCTTCTTGCTCAAGCATCGGAAGGGATGTCGTTCTGACCCTGTTTGCAGAGATCCTGAAGAAAATGATCGGACTGCATGAGGTGCCGACTTGGTGCTGACCCTTTTTTGCAGGTAACGTACAGCCTCTCTGGCGGAGCTTCAAACACTCAGGACGATATGCGCGAGTCCACGCTTAGTCAGCCATTAATCAGCGACGAGCTTGATGCTCCTGCATATTCGGAGTTGCGAATTGTTTCATCGAATTAAGCGAGTTCCTCCCCGCGACAATCTTTGCACTACCGAAGACGGCGATGCCATCAGGCACATCCGCAATGGAACAGTGGTGGTCTGGTCTTACGAACGCATTAGAAAAAACTTCGATGCTGAAAGCATACCGGTCGTGGAGGTCATCTTTCGGTTTTTAGACCGCAACGATGAGCCTGCCGGCGTGACGCCTGCATTGATCGGCGTAAGCCGTTTGGGAAGTTTTCGCCTGGGGACCATTTGGCAAGGTGGAAAGTGCATTGCCGAAACCGACCTGGGTAAAGACAAAGAGTTTTCTGTGGATTTCACTGAAGGTGTCTGGTCCTACGTCAGTATCCAAGGCAATCACCAACCCGTTCCCTATTTCAAGACTGATTATCCGCTTAGAAGCCAGCCAACGGACAAGGTGCTGACTGAGTTTCTCAGCTTCCCCCTACCGAAAGGCAAAAACCTCCTGATCCCCTGTATTGAGTTTCTGTACCGGTGTTATGGCAGCACGTCGGACATGGCCCGGGTACTGACGACCTACCCGTGGCCCAAGGTGCGAGAGCTTCTCTATGCCGACACCCACAAAGATCCCAACACGTGGCTTGTTAAGCCACACCCCAATGTTCCGGACGACGATGGGCTGTTTCTCGCACACGCCCTATACAACAAATATACCGAAGACGCCGCCAAGCTGCTCTACGCCGCACTGGACAATGCTTACGGCAAGCACATGAAGGAAACGAGCCTGCAGGTTAAGCCTTGGTTTCAGGGCCCCGCCAGGGTCAAGGTTCGTGGCCGCTGGATCAACAATCACACCACATTTCTGTGCTACGAAGTCACAGGCATGAGTCAGCCGCAGGATCATCCCTACGAGATAAGCCGGGTCAAATACTCCAAGGTTGATACTGAACAAGATCCGGCCTTTCTCGACACGATGAGGGTCAAGATTGAAGCGACAAAGCCACAAGATCCGTTTGTGATCACCGACCGTCAGGAACCCGATCAAAAATCTGCTCGATGGTCAAAACCTGACCCTGGATTTCAAATCCTCGGGCCAAAATGCCCGCATACCGTGTCATTTGACGAGCGATCGCTTTCAAATAAAAAGGCCATTCTGATCCCGACGGGAACGGCCAAGGTGTTTTCCACTGGAGACCCGCAGGGCTACAACAAAGGCGTCGGCAAATTCACTGCAGTCGCAAAGCACATCCTGGGAGATGGAGGGGCACTTCAAGCTGTATGGGAGGCGCTTCAATTCTACCGGGGCAAAAACCGCTTCTCTAGCTTGGCTTGGCAGTCAGAGCGCCAGGGTTTCGTGCAGAGCGCAGACTTCAGATTGCTGGCACTGCCAGCCTTTACCCAGTCCGAGGCTCCAAAGGATAAGAATCGAACATGGCTGGCATACAAAGAAAATGCCAACCGTCGACGAGGAATATTGGTTGCGCGCATCAAGATCAGCGGCCGCTCTTTCTACCTGTTTGAACTCCAGCGCAAGAAAATTCGAAAAGGCACCGTGTACGGTGAAGAGAAAATTTCAGGACTTCTGGTAGAAATTAACAACGAAGCCGAGGCGCTGGTCGAGATCTCCAGAATTTGCGCTGAAATCCGGTTTGCCAACGGTAACTTCGGAAATCTGAAAACACCGTTGAGACATCCGCACAACATCTTCCGGCATCACTCCGACGTCGACACAACGATCTTCTACGCCTTCTACCGCTTGGGTATCACGCTCATCTGATCAGAGACGGAGATATGTACTGAAATTAGGGAGTTTATGCTCCGAACATAAACTCCGTAATTTTGATACACCTGGGATCCCCAGCAACATCGCGCATCGCAAAAATACTCATCGCAAAATTGCAACGGCCGCTCCATCCGTTTGGGTAGCGGAATCTAAAGCGCCATCGGCAAAAAATGGAAATGGATGCTCAAGTCCATTGGGCATGTAGCCTTCGATTTGTGCCCCATCTCCATCGATCTGATATCAATCTGCCTCAGATCATAGGATCACTTAACAAGGAAGTTCCGGAAATAGAGCTAGGTATCCAATACGTTTGGTCGTTGATCACAACATTAAAACCAGCGACTCCCTGCACCACGAGAGCGCTATACGAGAACGTCTTCTTGTTCACGCTCCTCAACCCGTGCAACAGCATCAGTGCGGCCTTGATCCACGCACGCTCGTAGGCTTCCCCTTCGCCTCCGGTGTAGTACAAGTTATATAGCGTGGCCTCCAGCTTACGATTTTTCGCCCTTGCTACCGCACGCTCGCTGAGTTCTGTTGTAAGGCTGAGTCCATTGGTGCGATTCAGGTAACCAATGAAGCCCTGCGCGGTGGCACGCTGTCCCGGCGACTGAGTGAGATATGCCGTCACCGTCTTCTGCGTGGGCAACGTATCGAACTGCTGTGAAGCTGAAGCCAACACGTTTTTCGCGGCACGCAAGGAGAGCCGAACAGAACTGATCGACGTAGATCCGTCGCCTTGTTTGGCCCGAAGATACTCTCGGTAACCCAGCAGTGCTTCCAAGCCAACGCCGGCGGGCGTCGACTCGATCAGCTCTTGAATTCTGCGTTTTTCAGAATGTTCGTTGCGCAATTGCTCATCTGCCGCGACACCGTACCGCGCATTGAGCCATAGCATTGGGGTCTGCATCCTACGAAGCCCTTCTGCACCGAAATGTTCGAGCAGGAAAACGTACGAGGGTAATCCAATGGGATGCGCATCCAGGAAGCTGAAAAAGGGTACGTAATGTTTGAGTTTCAGGGCCGCCTTCTGAGCCCCCATCTGGTTTTTGAGCCACAGGCAGAACTCATTGAAGCGTTGACGCGTGCTGGCATGGGCGAACAGTTCGGCATGAATATGCGCGCGACGATCAAGGCTCTTTTCCCAAGCGCAGGTCTCGCATTCGTTTTTGCGTCCCGCCGGCATCAACCGGGTGCAGCTGACACACTGAACTTCGCCTTTTTCAGCGCACAATTTACACCGCATGAGACCATCGTCGCACTGGATCAAGAAACGGTGATGCCGGCAATCCGGGCATGTGGCCGCGCCGGCCCGTGCGCATTGAGCGCAGCAGCGAACATCGGGATTGATCGCTAGGACTCGGGTTAATTTTGTTGATAGCTTGCCGCATCGCTGGCAAGGCTCAGGTTCGGAAAAGTGATGTGCACAGCTGGCACATGCCGGGCCATAGACCGTCATCAATCCGACCGGCTTTCCGGTCTTCTTACACCGTACACAGGGCGCTTTCGACTCGCAGCGGATGCATTTGGCGTCCTTTTCAAATACGGGGAGCCGGCCGAAATTGCCACAGCCAAAACACAATCGGCGCTTGAACAGTCGGGCATAGCACGTGCTGCAGAATCGCCGCCCCTTGTGGATCCGGTGAATCTTCGATGCGATGCCTTGGCATTCATCGCATTTCAGCGGCAGTTCCGGAGGCGTCATCGTTGAAACTTCCTAAGCAATCGTTGCCATCTCATCAACACGCTTTTCACAGAGCGCGGGTTTCCGACTTGGACGAAGTTGTAGTTACGGCGTCGACTGCTTTTCAGCACTGCACCAAGCCTGGCAAGTGAGGCCGGTAACTCTCCCGAGCGCGGCAGCAACAGCGATGGGCGGACGCGCTCACGCTCGGTCACGGCCATCAATCGCTCGGGACCGACCTCCAGCATGCTCCAGACGTGGGCCAAGAGGCCTGCGCGGTCCACGGGTGACAAATACTCGAATGGCAACCCCGTTGGTGGAGGCCTAAGTTCGGCCAGGTTCACACCAAGCTCACGGAAAAAAATCTCCGTGCAGGGGCTGGGTGTACGTGCGGCGGTGCGCAATATACCAATCATCCATCGCGACAGAGCAAACCATTCAGTCAGAAGCAGATGGTTCTCGCCATAGCGCAGGGTAGGTTTGGAAAACAGCTCATCTGCCGCAAGCTGGAAACTCAGAGCATTGATCGGTGCTATCTCGGTTGAAGCGAAGCCCAGCTCATATCCGCAGCGATGACACCGACCTAGCGTCTGCTCAGGTGGAGCAAGCAGATGAGGGCATAACGGCGCATGGCAGCATTCACAGCGGTCCAGCAGGGTCACCCGGTGCAGCGGACATGCGCTGTGCCAGGCCAGCCGATCCTGTACCAAGTAATGAGGAATTCGTTCCTTGAAGCATTTTGGGCAGTATTGAAGGCCGCCGCTCCGACGTCGATTTCGGCACCCCAGACAGAGAAACCAAGGCGCTATTCCCCTTGGGAATTCCGCAGTTCCGGTCATCAATTGATATAGCGGCTGTAAAGTGGCCGCCTGAAACGCCGCTGCCGGAATGCCAGCAAGGCGAGTCAGGTGCAGCAAATTTTCAATAGATAACTCTCTGTCCGGATCGCTGCACCAGTACCTCAGCCTTGGCCAGACCTCGCCTGTGAGCGTCGTTGCATCGCAACCTTGGGCCAAAGCACATCGCATTAGCCAGGATGAGATAACTTCGTCTTGCAGAAGAGCTGGCACCATCGGCCAGACCGGATTTACAGGACTCGCTCCCGCACCCCATCTGCACTGGTAGGACGCATCCATTGGTTTTTCTCAAGCAGTCGACGGTCAATCACTTCCGAACCGTTTCGAATCGCCTCCCTTGCACACTCACGTAAAAGGTATTCGATGTTGCCCGTGTTGCCATTAGAGATAGCGTGAATGAGCGGGGTGAGCTCCGGCGAGTACAGTTTTGAAGCGGATCTAAGCGGGAGCACTGACTCAAAGCTTTTCAGGAAACGCTGGAACTCGGCATTCACTGACCAGTTGGGCAATGAAACTACCTCAAACCGACTTGAGTACTGCGAATCCAGGACCAGTAGCTGAAGTGCTGTTCGAGTGCCGACCAACACCAAAGGAATGTGTAGGATGTTCGACAGCATCTTCAATTCGTTCATGACATCCATGCGCTTGGCAGCCGATCCGTTGTTGATCGTATGCACTTCGTCAAGAATGAGCATGCGAGTACGCGCATCACGCAAGAGATGAATAGCCTGATGACGAAGCTTTTCCAGCGGTGCCACTGGGTTGTGAGGTGCCCAGAACTCTCGAAGGATGGCGTTATACAGCTCTCGCTCATCGGGCTTGTGAACTTCAGCGCAAATCACCGGCCGCACGCTGACCGCATCGTCGCTGATGTAGGGCTGCCCTGATAGCTCCTTGAACCGGGTGACCACCGTGGTTTTGCCCGTATTGGACTCACCGACAAGCATGAGGTTTGGCATGCGAGGACGCTCGGGCTTGCGAAGCAGGCCATTGAGGATGTCCATCAGATTGTTAGCAGCCTGGTAATCAACCCATCGAGGCTCATCCAAAAATGCGAGCCGATCAAGATCGGACTTTTCCATCACGTCTCTGAACTGCGGTGTGATATGGGCGTAATTGGTCACCAGACTTCTCCAAAGGTGTCCACTTCATCCACCGACAACAGTTGCGGGGATTCAGGTAATCCAATAGGTGGAAACTTGGGCTCGACGTGCGGCGTGGGCCGAGCCGGCGTAGTTTGTTTGGTGTTGTTCGTCCGCTTCTGAACACTTTTGCGGGCCTGTTTGGTGCGCACGGCAGCCTCAGTTTCCTGCTGTTTGTTTTCGTCCAACATCCGTTCGATAACGTCGTGGTTGACCGCGTCGCGGCCGGCCTTCCTCGCTTTTTTCTTGGCGTTGACGTACTCGCCCACCGTTACGCCGGCGTATCTGCCACGAATGATCGGCACCTCAAAGTGTTCTTTCAACGCCGGGTCGTAGAACCAGATTCGATTGATGTCACGAGGGTCGCGCCGAAAAAGGAATTTTCGAGCCTTGCCTGTTTTAGGATCGGTTGCACCTATCCACGGCCGCAGTGCTTCAGCGAAATACATCGCGTCCATTTCCACGCCATAGGGGTGGATGGTTCTCAGCGTCGCAGGCAAGAAGTCGAGTTGGAAACCCCACGGATCCGCGACCCTAGGCGGTAGCGGCACAATCGGGTCGTGCTCTTTATCCCCGAAGAATGCCAGATTCCATTTCTTGATCGGCGCCATGTCGATCTCTTCATGGAATTTGTTGTTGTACTTGATGAGGTTTCTGACCAACCGCTGCTCGTATTCGGCGAACGTATAGATCGACTGCTTCTCAGAGTCGTACTCTCGGCGCTCGGTAGGATTGCTAAAGGTTGCGCCCCGGTCTTTTTTGTTGATGCCGGCGAACGTGCCCATCCAGCGCTCAATGTGTCCGCCCCATTGCGGGTTTTTCTTTGGCCTGAAGTCACGGCGGATATTGTGGTTCACACAGGACTGCACAAGGCTATTGGTCTTGAAGTCAGCACCGTTGTCACTGTGCAAAGTGCCCATTTTTCCCCACACCGGCCATTCAGCATCGACCCCGTGAAGTGCCAGCCACTTTTCCTTGGGCAGAATGGAGTGCACAACACACATTGCTACCGAGACCGCAGAAGGAGCATCCATCGAGAGGTAGTAGCCGGTCACCATTCGCGAGTACACACAGATTGCCAGTGTCAGCCACGGACGACCGATAGGACGTCGGTGGACATCATCGACAATGATCATGTCAGCCGGCGTATGGTCGATTTGTACGATCTGGAGCGGGTACTCAGTGTTGAGCCCACCAGGACGCGGGTCATATTTATTGCCCGCGAGCTCTCTGTCGCCACGTCTTCGCAAACGGGTCCGATCAGGGATGTTCTTGATGCGCGCCTGTACTGTCGATACGGTCGGAGGTGACAGATTTAGTGCTTTACAACGTTTTCTGACTTCATAAACCGTCGAGGCAACATCCGGGCGCTGTTCGGTCAGGTAAAAGTCATCAATGGTCTCGGCAATAATCTTCTCGACGCCTTCCGAGATCCTGGACCGACCTTTACCCCAGCCACGCTTGAGCGGAATCAGTGCAGTAACTTCGCCTTGCTCTTTGTAGCGGCGCAGCCACCTGTACACCGTGACGGTATCAACACTGGCATCTTTCGCGCGCTGCTCGACCACGCTTCGCGATTGCCCTTCAATGCCCAGCAGAGGTGCGATGACCGCGTACCGTTTCTGCGCAATGGCCCATTCCTCGGCACCGATATCCTCAAGATCGTAATCGGCGTAAGGCCCTCTTACCTTGTCTCCAAGAAACGGTTTGAGCTCGCCGACTTGCAAAACCTTCGGCTGCCCGGTTTCCACGTTAATCGCAAGCACGGATTGGAAATCCAGTACCTGGGTTATCCGGAAGGTCTCTTTTTGAAAGCAAGCAAGCTGGCCCGGCGCAATGTTCACGAAAGACCGGTCGATCTTGCCTCTCTTCGGCTGTTCACTCATGAAGTCATTCATTCGGCCACCATGACTTCTAGCGAATCGCTCAGAGGCCCGGAAATATCGCAATCCAACTGACGGGTCGCGATGAGATGAAAGATATGCGATTTGCCTAAGGCCTCAGCACCTTGAAAGTGCAGTGCCACGAGATAGCTGATCGATGCAATGCCCTTGAAAGAGACCGTACGAATAATGGCGTCCAAATCCTGATCGGCGTAATCCGCATTCTTGAACCGTTCCAGATACTGAATGTTCTTCAGCGACTGGCCTCTGATCCGCGACTCGTCATAGATGTGGAAGCGCCAGCCTCGGTCCTTCGCATACCGCAACGCTGCCTTCCATTTCGGCAAAAGGTCGCGCCAATTCTCACGCCAATTTTCAGCCGGTTTGACCTCTACCAGCATGGGGCGCAGATGAGTGTGAGAGTGGAAATGAACAAGATAGTCGGGGGTATAGGTATAGGATCGACCGCTGCGAGCAACGAAATCCAGTTGCACCGGCTGCGAAATGACAGCCAGAACATCCTTCCTGAAATCCATGCGACTGAGGAAGTCACGCTCAAGCATGGACTCAAAGGCAACGCCCTGTCCGCGAAAAGCGAACACTCCAGAAAGGCTTCGCGTCGTAGATTTTATGCGCCTTGCAACTGAAAACCGAGGCTGGTTGCAGCTATTGCTATCCATAATGAGGCCAGTTGCACCTATTCATAGGTTTGAGTTGCATAATATTTGGGTAAATCATACGTCAGAATGCGGAGCACAGCGTAGGTGCGTTGCATCTATTCCCAAATGTCACAGCAGCTCGAAACCGCAACCCGGCGAGATCACCCTCGCCCACCACGGCGTGCTGTTTCTCGATGAGTTGCCGGAGTTTGATCGCAAGGTGTTGGAAGTTTTACGCGAGCCTTTGGAGTCGGGACATATCGTCATCGCGCGGGCCAAGGATCGCGTACGTTTCCCCGCGCGATTTCAATTGGTTGCCGCGATGAATCCGTGCCCCTGTGGATATCTTGGCGAACCCAGCGGCAAATGCTCGTGCACACCGGATATGGTCCAACGCTATCGCAACAAGTTGTCAGGGCCGCTGCTGGATCGTATCGATCTGCACCTGACCGTGGCGCGGGAGGCAACCGCGTTGAATCCGGCAGCCAAGCCCGGCGAAAACAGCGCCAGCGCTGCGGCTCTGGTGGCCGAGGCTCGCGAACGACAGCAGAAGCGTCAGGGCTGTGCCAATGCGTTTCTCGATCTGCCGGGGCTCAAGCGTCACTGCAAGTTATCCACAGCTGACGAGAAATGGCTGGAGGCGGCATGCGAGCGACTAATCCTGTCGCTGCGCTCGGCGCATCGCCTGCTCAAGGTCGCGCGCACACTGGCGGATCTTGAGCAGGCCGATGCGATTACCCGCGAGCATCTGGCCGAGGCACTGCAATACCGGCCGGCGACACCTTAATGCTCGGTCAGATCAACCAGCGGTGCCTGACGCACTTCGGTATCACGCCCGGCCTGAATCTCGGTCACGCGCTTCAAGGCGTTATCCACCGCAGCTTTATCCGCCAACAGGCTGTAGCTGATCTGGAACTGCTTGTGCTGTTTTGGGGCGATGGTCGGCACCAGATTCAACGGCCGCTGATAGCGACGGTTATAGGAAAAACTCGTCCCAGGCTCCAGCCCGGTGACGTAGCCCTGCCCCTGGGTGTCGGTGTTTTTCCACAGCGAGAACACCGGCAACTGCTCGGTGTTGAAGCCAACGGATACGCCGAGACTACCGGCCTTGTTGTGCAACACAGTCAAGGTGTCGCCCTTGGCGTCGGCGTAAGGCACGACGTTGTAGACGGTTTCGTCGTAATCCTTGGTTGGCCCGCGATAGGTCTGCCAGTCGGGCAGGTCACCCTTGGCCTTGTCGTTGAACGGCGATACCTGCTTCACCGGCGCAGCGAATTTTGCCCCTTGCTCAAGAAACGGCGTGCTGAAATTGCTGTGATACAGCGCCTGATATTCCTTCGCATAGTCGCCGTTGTTGGTCAGGGTGTCGTTAAGGGCGAAGCTTGCGCTGCCCGGTTCGGTGACCAGTTCGGTCGCTACCGAGAAATCGACTTTCTTGAATGCCTGCTCTTTCAGCTCGCCACGCAGCGTGATGGCATACGGCGGCTTCTCGTCGATGTGCAAAGTGACGGTGCTGGCCGGGATGTTGGCGGCGCGACCGTGCAGGGTCAGCAGTTCGCCGTTGTCCATGCCGGGATGGCCAACCCACTCGTAACCGCAACGGGTGACCAGCTCATTGAAGCCTTCCAGCCAGCCCAGACCACCGCGACCGTTGAGTTCGATGAACGCTGGGTTGACCACGTCCTTGACCGGCGAATCCCAGCCCATGCGCACGTCGCCCACCGAAGCCTGCAACACGTTCATGCCACGGGTTGGCACCACCGAGAGTTTCATCGTGCCGTTATCGATGTCGACGATGCTGACGCCCTCCTGACGACCGCCATGCAGAGTACGCAAGGTCACGGAAAACGGTTTGGCGGTTTTTACACCGAGTTGCTCACTGGTGATCGTCCGGTTTTTTGCCGGAGTGTTGGCGTCGAGCAGGACATAGTCCCAAGCCATGGCATGAGAAGCGGCAGAGAATGCGCCGAGGGCGACGAGGAGTTTGAGCGGGGTCATGGCAGCAGCCTTTATTGGAGTTGTGCCATTTTTATAGCGCTGCGGAAACGTTTCAGCAAGTGTAAAGAAGCGGTGGGAGAAAAGCATTCGCGAGCAGGCTCGCTCCCACAGGGACATCGGGCCTTCACAATATTTGTGAATTACGCCGACTACTGTGGGAGCGAGCCTGCTCGCGATAGCTGTTTCAAAGATGCATCAACGGAAGCGGTCAACCTCGGAACGCAGATCCGCCGCCAGCTTCTCCAGCTCTTTCGCGGTGACAGCCAGGTTCGACACCACCTCACGCTGCTCGCTGTTGGCCAAGGCGATGCTCTGCAAATTGCTGCTCAGCAACGTCGCAGTGCTGCTTTGTTCCTGAGTGGCGGTGGTGATCGCAGCAAACTGCTGGCCTGCCGAACGGCTCTGCTCGTCAATCCGCGCCAGCGCCGAGGCGACATTGGCGTTGCGCGACAGGCCTTCCTGCATCAGCACGTTGCCCTGTTCCATAGTGCTGATCGCGTTGCCGGTTTCCTGTTGGATGCTGTGGATCATGCTGGAGATTTCATCGGTCGCCTGACGGGTACGCGAGGCGAGGCTGCGCACTTCGTCCGCGACCACGGCAAAACCGCGACCTTGTTCACCGGCACGCGCGGCTTCGATGGCAGCGTTGAGTGCCAGCAGGTTGGTCTGCTCGGCGATCGAGGTGATCACACCGACAATTCCGCCGATTTCCTGAGAGCGCTGCCCCAGCGTGTTGATCACGCTGGCGGTGCTGTTCAGCGCACCGGCGATCTGCTCCAGCGACGACGACGCTTCTTCCATCGAGCTGCGGCCGATCTGCGTTTGCTGAGCGTTTTCCTGCGCCAGGCGCTGGGTCGCGCCCATGTTGTCGGCGATGTTCAACGACGTCGCGCTGAACTCTTCCACGGCGCCGGCCATGCTGGTGATTTCGCCCGACTGCTGCTCCATGCCTTCGTAAGCACCACCGGACAAACCGGACAGCGCCTGCGCACGGCTGTTGACCTCTTCCGAGGCGCGGCGGATGTGCTCGACCATGGTCGACAGCGCCTGGCTCATCTGGTTGAACGCGCGGGACAGCTGTCCGATTTCATCGTGGCTCGATACGTTCAGACGCACGCTCAGATCACCAGCACCCAAGGCCTCAGCCTGACGCACCAGATCGCCCAGCGGCGCGAGTTTGCTGCGCAGCAGCCAGACCACGGAACCGACCGCAAGCAACATCGCCAGCAGGCTGCCGATCGCCAGTTGCGTACCGACGCTCCAGGTCACCGCGCGGATCTCGGCTTTCGGCATGCTCGCCACCACCGACCACGGACCACCTTCAAACGGCACGGCGATGCTGTAGAAGTCCTCGCCCTTGTCGCTCCAGAACTCACCCTTGCCCGGGGTTTTCACCAGGTTGTTGATGGTCGGGGCGGCTTGATCCAGGTTTTCGACGCCGGCAATCGGCACCAGCCATTTGTTCTGCTCGTCGAGCAGGGCCAGCGAGCCGGTCTTGCCAATGCGGAAGCGCTTGAGATTGGCGAACTGCGCGTTCTGCGCGTCGGTGTAATCGAAACCTACGTACAACACGGCGATGATCTTGCCGCCCGCATCGCGCACCGGTGTGTACTGCGACATGTAGTAGCGCTCGAACAGCAGCGAGCGACCGACATAACTCTGCCCCGCCATCAACTTCGCGTAGGCCGGGTTGGCATGATCGAGCACGGTGCCGATGGCACGGGTGCCGTCCTGCTTGCTGACGTTGGTGCTGACGCGAATGAAGTCTTCGCCGCTGCGCACGAATACCGTGGCCACACCGGCGGTCATCTGCTTGAACTCGTCAACTTCCTTGAAGTTGTTGTTCAGCACTTCGTTGCCCAGATGCAGACCCGGGGTCTGCACGCCGGCCACGGTCACTGGCTGATCAGGGTGCACACTCAGGCCACTGCCGAAGCGTTTTTCGAACAGACCGCTCAGGCGCAGGGTGCTTTCGCGCAGCGTACCGTGGAAGGTACTCAGTTGATCGGCCAGCAGCCGGGCCTCACTGGCCAGATGCTCTTCACGGGTGGCGAGGTTGGCGGAATCCAGCGAACGCAAGGCGAACACCGTACTGCCGCTGATGACTATCGCCAGTATCACAGCAAGGGCAAGACCCAGCTGCGAGGCGATCCGAGCACGAGGTTGAGACATGAACAGCTCCTGGCCGAGCCACCGAATCCTCCTTGATCGCGGTAATTGCCCGGAAAATATTCTAATAGTGGGGTGTAACGCGGAACCGGCACGACGGTTCCACAAGCTCGTAGTCGGCGGTAAAACCGAATACTTGAGCGCATTGCGTGGGTATGGCGCAGTAGTGGCATTGTGCCGGCTCGAACGTTTCAGCTCAAGCGCGCCACCGCCGGCAGTTGCATGGCGCGGACTTCGCTCTGCAGAAAATCGCTGAGGCGGCGCAAACGTTCACCTCCCGGACGCGGCTTTGGCCAGACCAGGTAATAATTCAGGCCACTGGCGACGGCCGTAGGCCACGGCAGGCTCAAGCGCCCTTGCGCAACATCTTCGGCAACCATCAACAGATCCCCCATCGAAACGCCGTAGCCGCGCGCCGCCGCGATCATGCCCAGCTCCAGCGTATCGAACACTTGTCCGCCCTTGAGCGAGACCTGATCGGACAGGCCCATGCGCTCCAGCCAACTGCGCCAATCGCGGCGATCCGGGGTCGGGTGCAGCAGTTCGGCGGTCGCAAGACGCGCTACATCCCAAGGTTGGTCATTGAGCAGGTTCGGCGCGCCGACCGGAATCAATTCCTCGGGAAACAGCAGGCTCGCTTCCCAGTCCGGTGGGAAATGCCCGTCACTGAGCAACACCGCGCAATCGAACGGTTCATTGTTGAAGTCCACCGAATCAATGTCCATCCACGCGCTGGTCAATTGCACCTCATTGCCCGGCTGCAAATGGCGGAAGCGACTCAACCGCGCCAGCAGCCAACGCATGGTCAGGGTCGATGGCGCTTTCATGCGCAGGATGTCGTCCTCGGCACGCAAGGTATTGCAGGCGCGCTCAAGGGCGGCGAAGCCTTCGCGGATTCCGGGTAGCAGCAGCCGTGCCGATTCGGTCAGTTGCAGGTTGCGCCCGCTGCGATGAAACAGCCGGCAGGCGAAGTGTTCTTCAAGGGTGCGCATGTGCCGACTGACCGCGCTCTGGGTGATCGACAATTCTTCCGCCGCGCGGGTGAACGAGCTGTGTCGCGCTGCCGCTTCGAATGCGCGCAGGGCATACAACGGCGGAAGGCGTCGGGACATACAAAAAGCTCCAGTAGCGGGGATATAGCCAATTCGGCGGGTACGTTTCAGGATGAGTATTAATCATGCCACCCATCCTTTTTATCCCTTTGTGCAAAGCCTGCCAAGCGCCGAGAATCGACGCTCTTCTGCTTCCTCTGATATTTGGGTGGTGATGACCATGCAGCATCCTGTGCGTACCGAACTCTGGGCCATTCTGCGGCTGGCGGGGCCGCTGATTGCTTCGCAATTGGCGCACATGCTGATGGTGCTGACCGATACCCTGATGATGGCGCGCCTCAGTCCCGAAGCGCTGGCCGGTGGCGGCCTCGGTGCGGCGAGCTACTCGTTTGTATCGATTTTCTGCATCGGCGTGATTGCCGCAGTTGGCACATTGGTGGCGATCCGTCAGGGTGCCGGCGACATCATCGGTGCCGCGCGCCTGACCCAGGCCGGGTTGTGGCTGGCGTGGCTGATGGCCCTCGGCGCCGGGCTGCTGTTGTGGAACCTCAAACCTGTGTTGCTGCTGTTCGGCCAGACCGAAACCAACGTCAACGCCGCCGGGCAATTCCTCATCGCCCTGCCTTTCGCCCTGCCCGGTTATCTGAGCTTCATGGCGCTGCGCGGCTTTACCAGTGCAATCGGCCGGGCGACGCCAGTGATGGTCATCAGCCTCGCCGGCACGGTGGCCAACTTCCTGCTCAACTACGCGCTGATCACCGGCATGTTCGGCCTGCCGCAACTGGGTCTGACCGGCATCGGTCTGGTCACGGCGATTGTCGCCAACTGCATGGCACTGGCGCTGGCCTGGCATATCCGTCGGCATCCGGCTTATGACGCTTATCCGTTGCGCGCCGGTCTGTCGCGGCCGAACCGGCAATACCTGAAAGAACTCTGGCGCCTGGGCCTGCCGATTGGCGGCACCTATGCGGTGGAAGTCGGGCTGTTTGCCTTTGCCGCGTTGTGCATGGGCACCATGGGCAGTACGCAAATGGGTGCGCATCAGATCGCCCTGCAGATCGTGTCGGTGGCCTTCATGGTCCCGGCCGGGATGTCCTATGCCATCACCATGCGCGTCGGCCAACACTACGGCGCCGGGCAACTGGTCGATGCACGGATGTCCGGGCGTGTCGGTATCGCTTTCGGCGCCGTGGTGATGCTCGGCTTCGCCCTGGTGTTCTGGCTGTGGCCGAACCAGTTGGTCGGCCTGTTCCTGGACCATAATGACCCGGCGTTTGCCGAGGTGATCCGTCTGGCGGTGAGCCTGCTGGCAGTAGCGGCGTGGTTCGAGCTGTTCGACGGCACGCAGACGATTGCCATGGGCTGTATTCGCGGGCTCAAGGATGCCAAGACTACGTTTCTCGTGGGGCTGGCTTGCTATTGGCTGATTGGCGCACCGGCGGCGTGGTGGATGGCGTTCCACCTCAACTGGGGGCCGACGGGCGTCTGGTGGGGATTGGCGCTGGGCCTGGCGTGTGCGGCGGTGAGCCTGACGCTGGCGTTCGAATGGAAGATGAAGCGGATGATTCGGCGCGAGCCGCAAGCTCAAGGTTTCAACATCCCCCAGGCCGAATGAGGGTTTCCTTTGTGGGAGCGAGCCTGCTCGCGAAGACCGAGTGCCAGGCCCAGATCATTCAGCTGACATAACGCCTTCGCGAGCAGGCTCGCTCCCACGGGGATTTGCGCCGGCCGCAACAATTGTGATCAACCGACGATTTCCAGGGCCGGCTGCTGGTTCGATCCAGACGTCAGATATTCCACCAGCTCATCCAACGGCAACGGCCGGCTGATCAGATAACCCTGTACCTGATCGCAGCCGAACCCGCGCAACAATTCCAGTTGCTCCGGCGTTTCGACGCCCTCGGCGACCACTTCCAGATGCAGGTTGTGCGCAAGGTTGATCATCGCGTGCACCAGTTTGCGGTTCTCTTCGCGCTGTTCCATGCCGCCGACAAAACTCTTGTCGATCTTCAGCAATGTGATGGGCAGGCTGTTGAGGTGCACGAACGACGAAAACCCGGTGCCGAAATCGTCCAGCGAGAAGCGCACACCGAGGCGGCCGAGGGCGTCCATGGTCTGTTTGACCAGATCGCTGCGCCGCATTACCGCGGTTTCGGTCAGTTCGAATTCCAGCCACTGCGCCTCGACGCCGCGCTCGGCAATCAGACGGCTGAGTGTCGGCAGCAACTGGCTGTCCTGAAACTGGCGGAACGACAGGTTGATCGCCATGTGCAGCGCCGGCAGACCCTGCTCGCGCAAAGCCTGCATGTCGCGCAAGGCGCGAGAAATCACCCAGTAACCCAATGGCACGATCAGACCGCTCTGCTCGGCCAGCGGGACGAACTCGCTCGGTGGCAACAGACCGCGCTCGCCATGACGCCAGCGCACCAGCGCTTCGAGGCCGACAATCTGGCCGTCCTCAAGATTCAGGCGTGGCTGGTAATGCAGTTCCAGCTCATCGCGGCGCAACGCCCGGCGCAGTTCACTTTCGAGGTCGGCCATGCTTCGTGCGTTGCGGTTGATGCGTTCGTTGAAGATATGAAAGGTGCAGCCCTGCGTGCTCTTGGCCTGCTGCATGGCGATATGGGCGTGCCACATCAGTGGATCGGCACCGCCATTGGCGCGGGCATGGGCGATGCCAAGGCTGGAGCCGATCAGCAGGCTCTCGCCGTCGACCCAATAAGGTTCGGCCAACGCCTCAGTGATGCGTTCGGCCATCCACTCGGCGCGTTGCGGCGCGCGGCGGGTATCGATCAGCAGAGCGAATTCATCGCTGCCCAGCCGTGCCAGTTGATCGCCGGCCTCCAGCTGACTTTTCAGCCGCGCGACGACTTGCAGGATCAAGCGATCGCCGGCCTGATGCCCGAGGGCGTCGTTGGCATGGCGAAAATTGTCGAGATCAAGATGGCCGAGGGCGAGACCGCGCCCGTCGCCCTCGGCAAGACGCGCAGTAAGCAGGGTCTGAAAGCCCTGGCGATTGGCGATGCCAGTCAGCGGGTCCTGTTCGGCGAGGCGCTGAAGAGTGTTTTCCAGCACGCCGCGTTCGCGCACATGGCGCAGGCAACGCTGGAGCATGCCGGCGTCGAGGGCGTCGAATACCAGCCAGTCGCTGACACCGACCGGCGCGGTGGCCGGTTCGTGCTCCAGCAGCAGAACGGTCGGCAGGCTGCAACGCCCGGGCGCCGGTTGCAACGCTGGCAGGGTCAGCAGTACCGCGTGGCGGTTGTCTTCGAACAGGCGGCTGACCGAATCCCAGTTCGGCGCGCTGATCAGCACCGCCGCGCTCCCCATCGGAGCCAGACACTCACGCAACAACGCTGTCCACGCTGGCTCTTCGGCCAGTAGCAGCAAACGCAAGGGTTCGACAGGCGTAGACAAGCTGACTCCCTAGACTCTGCAATGATGTAGGCGGGGCATTATGCCGGTGTGCTGAACAATGACCAATGCGTTGTCTGATGACAACGGCATCGAAACGTTATTTTGTGTCACGAATGAGAACATTAGCCGCAAAATCCCCGCGTATCCTGCGTGAAAGTAACAAAACCGGCAAATTTGAATCGCGTGTTGCGTCACAAGTCGGACAGAGCAGCACAAATCGCTGAGCCTGTTAAAATGCCGGCCCATTTCGTCAACGACTCCCGAATTTTCGTATGTCCCGACTCAATCCCCGGCAGCAAGAAGCCGTGAACTACGTCGGCGGCCCTCTATTGGTGCTCGCCGGTGCTGGCTCCGGCAAGACCAGCGTGATCACGCGCAAGATCGCGCACCTGATCCAGAACTGCGGCATCCGCGCCCAGTACATCGTCGCCATGACCTTTACCAACAAGGCCGCGCGCGAAATGAAAGAGCGGGTCGGCACCCTGTTGCGTGCCGGCGAAGGGCGTGGCCTGACCGTCTGCACCTTCCACAACCTGGGCCTGAACATCATCCGCAAGGAGCATGCGCGGCTGGGCTACAAACCCGGTTTCTCGATCTTCGACGAGACCGACGTCAAAGCCCTGATGACCGACATCATGCAGAAGGAATACGCGGGCGACGACGGCGTCGACGAGATCAAGAACATGATCGGCGCCTGGAAAAACGACCTGATCCTGCCCGCCCAGGCCCTGGAAAACGCGCGCAATCCCAAGGAACAGACCGCCGCGATCGTCTACACCCACTACCAGCGCACGCTCAAGGCGTTCAACGCGGTGGACTTCGATGACCTGATCCTGCTGCCAGTAAAGCTCTTCGAAGAACACGCCGACATTCTCGAAAAGTGGCAGAACAAGGTCCGTTACCTGCTCGTCGACGAATACCAGGACACCAACGCCAGTCAGTATCTGTTGGTGAAGATGCTCATCGGCAAGCGCAACCAGTTCACCGTGGTGGGCGACGATGACCAGTCGATCTATGCCTGGCGTGGCGCGCGCCCGGAAAACCTGATGCTGCTCAAGGACGACTACCCGTCCTTGAAAGTGGTCATGCTCGAGCAGAACTACCGCTCCACCAGCCGCATCCTGCGCTGCGCCAACGTGCTGATCTCGAACAATCCGCACGAATTCGAAAAACAGTTGTGGAGCGAGATGGGCCACGGCGACGAGATCCGCGTGATCCGCTGCCGCAACGAGGACGCCGAAGCCGAGCGCGTGGCCATGGAAATCCTCAGCCTGCACTTGCGCACCGACCGCCCTTACAGCGATTTCGCGATTCTCTATCGCGGTAACTACCAGGCCAAGCTGATCGAATTGAAGCTGCAGCACCACCAAGTGCCGTATCGCCTGAGCGGCGGCAACAGCTTCTTCGGTCGTCAGGAAGTGAAGGACCTGATGGCCTACTTCCGCCTGATCGTCAATCCGGATGACGACAACGCCTTCCTGCGCGTGATCAACGTGCCGCGTCGCGAGATCGGCTCGACCACCCTGGAAAAGCTCGGCAACTACGCCACCGAACGCAAGATCTCGATGTACGCCGCCACCGACGAAATTGGCCTGGGCGAACATCTCGACAGCCGCTTTACTGATCGCCTGGCGCGCTTCAAGCGCTTCATGGACAAGGTCCGCGAGCAGTGCGCCGGCGAAGATCCGATTTCGGCGCTGCGCAGCATGGTCATGGACATCGACTACGAGAACTGGCTGCGCACCAACAGCTCCAGCGACAAGGCGGCGGACTACCGCATGGGCAACGTCTGGTTCCTGATCGAGGCGTTGAAAAACACCCTCGAGAAAGACGAAGACGGCGAAATGACCGTCGAAGACGCCATCGGCAAACTGGTGCTGCGTGACATGCTCGAGCGCCAGCAGGAAGAAGAGGACGGTGCCGAAGGTGTGCAGATGATGACGCTGCATGCGTCCAAAGGGCTGGAATTTCCCTACGTGTTCATCATGGGCATGGAAGAGGAAATCCTCCCGCATCGTTCCAGCATCGAAGCCGACACCATCGAAGAAGAGCGTCGCCTGGCCTACGTGGGCATCACCCGCGCCCGCCAGACCCTGGCCTTCACCTTCGCAGCCAAGCGCAAGCAGTACGGCGAAATCATCGACTGCGCGCCGAGCCGCTTCCTCGATGAACTGCCGCCGGACGATCTGGCCTGGGAAGGCAACGACGACACCCCGACTGAAGTCAAAGCCGTGCGTGGCAATAGCGCATTGGCCGATATACGCGCGATGTTAAAGCGCTAGAATCGACTACTTTTTAATCTACCTTCGGCGCCCATCGCGCCAACAGAGGAAGCTGTTGTGGAAGCACTGCACAAAAAAATCCGCGAAGAAGGCATCGTGCTTTCCGATCAGGTCCTGAAAGTCGACGCTTTTCTGAACCACCAGATCGACCCGGCCCTGATGAAGCTGATCGGTGACGAATTCGCCGCGCTCTTCAAGGATTCCGGGATCACCAAGATCGTCACCATCGAAGCTTCGGGCATCGCCCCGGCGATCATGACCGGTCTGAACCTCGGCGTGCCGGTGATCTTCGCCCGCAAGCAACAGTCGCTGACCCTGACTGAAAACCTGCTCTCGGCGACCGTCTACTCGTTCACCAAGAAGACCGAAAGCACCGTGGCCATTTCCCCGCGCCACCTGACCAGCAGCGACCGCGTGCTGATCATCGACGACTTCCTGGCCAACGGTAAGGCCTCGCAAGCGCTGATCTCGATCATCAAACAGGCCGGCGCCACCGTTGCCGGTCTGGGCATCGTCATCGAGAAGTCGTTCCAGGGCGGCCGCGCCGAACTGGACTCGCAGGGCTACCGCGTCGAGTCGCTGGCCCGGGTGAAATCGCTGAAGGATGGCGTCGTTACCTTCATCGAGTAACCAGCGGCACCGAGTTTCCCCTGTGGGAGCGAGCCTGCTCGCGAATGCATTGTGTCAGTCACCCTGTTGAGTGAATGACACACCGCTTTCGCGAGCAGGCTCGCTCCCACAGTGGGTTCTGGGGGTAGTCAGTTATTGCGCGGTAGCTTTGAGGCCTGTGAGCAGCAGGCGTTGGAAAAGGTCCTCTTTCAGGCCCTCCGGATTCGTCAGTTGCATCCGTTCAAGATGTTCCGGGAACGTTGAGGCCTCCGGCGCATCCAGCGCTGCCTTGCCCAATTCCAGAATCTCAGTCAGCTTGAACTTGCTCTTCAGCCAGTTCAGCGCCCGCAGCAGATCACGTTCGATCGCGGTGAAATCACAGCCCAGCGGATACTCCGGAAACAGGTTCGGGTGCCGCGCGGCAATCGCCTGCAAGCGTTGCGGTGTGTTATCGGCAAACCGTGGATCGATACGGAAATCCTTTGGCAGCTTGCCGACTTTCTGCGCCTGCTCGATCAGCCCCGGCTGGAAGCGAGAATCGCTGATGTTGAGCAGCGCTTCGATCACCGCTGCGTCGGATTTTCCGCGCAGGTCGGCGATGCCGTACTCGGTGACGACGATGTCACGCAGGTGCCGCGGGATCGTGCAGTGGCCGTAGTCCCAGACGATATTGGAACTGACCTCGCCGCCCGATTCGCGCCAGCTGCGCAGGATCAACATCGATCGCGCGCCTTCCAGCGCATGGCCCTGAGCAACAAAGTTGTACTGGCCGCCGACACCGCTGAGCACGCGTCCATCTGCCAATTGATCAGCCACCCCGGCGCCGAGCAGAGTCATGGTGAACACGGTGTTGATGAAGCGCGCATCGATGCGCTGCAAGCGCTTGAGCTCTTCCTGGCCGTACAGTTCGTTGATGTAGCTGATGCGGGTCATGTTGAATTCAAGCAGCCTGCTTTGCGGCAACTCGCGCAGACGTTCATAAAAGCTGCGCGGGCCGAGGAAGAAGCCGCCGTGGACGCAGATACCGTCAGGCTGTGCCGCTTCATCGAGGGTGCCAGCGTTGGCCTGCTCCTGGGTCGGCACATCCGGATAGACCTTGCGCCGGATGATCCCGGCATCCGCCAAAACCAGCAGCCCGTTGACGAACATCTCGCTGCAACCGTAAAGGCCTTTGGCAAATGGCGTGGTGCCGCCCTCGCGCTGGATCAATTGCGCCCATTGACTGAGGTTGATGTCATCGAGCAACGCCTGATAACCGGCGTTATCGGCCTGACGGGCAAGTAGCGCAGCAGTCAACGCATCCCCCATCGAGCCGATACCAATTTGCAATGTGCCGCCATCGCGCACCAGCGTACTGGCGTGCAAGCCAATGAAATGATCCTGAAAGCCCACCGGCATGTTCGGCGTGGAAAACAGCGTGCTGCTGTCCTTCTCGTCGATCAGCAGATCAAACGTGTCGATGTCGACTTCCGCATCGCCGGGCATGTACGGCAGATCCGTATGCACCTGGCCGACCAGCACAATGGTCTCCCCCGCCTCGCGGCGCTTGGCGATCATCGGCAACAGGTCGAGGGTGATGTCCGGGTTGCAGCTCAGGCTCAGACGATCGGGATGCTCACTGTTGCTGGCCAGCAGTTGCGCCACAAGGTTCAGGCCCGCCGCATTGATGTCGCGGGCAGCATGGCTGTAATTGCTGCTGACGTAATCCTGCTGCGCCGGCGCGCTGTTGAGCAGACTGCCCGGCTGCATGAAAAACTGCTGGATACGGATGTTGGCGGGCAGACTGTCGCGCTGCAGATCGGCGAGAAAATCAAACTCCGGATAATCACCAAACACCCGCTCTACAAAGGGCTCGATAAAGCGCTTCTGCAAGCCATCGCCCAGATTCGGCCGACCGAGGCACAGCGCGGTATAGATCGTCAGCTGCCGCTCGGGCAGCTCCTTGATGCGCCGGTATAGCGCGTTAACGAAGTGATTCGGCTTGCCCAACCCCAGCGGCAGGCCCATGTGGATGTGCGCAGGCAAACGCGCCAGCACATCGTCCACCGCCTGTTCGATCGAACACAACTGCACCATCTGAAGCCTCCCGCCCGTTCTGTTGATAGGGGTAGACCGAGATTGCCTTGAGTTTGCTGCAAAGGACAGTGTTTGGTTTGGAGGGATCAGGGCCTGAATGAATCGGAAACCAGAAACCACAGACACAAAAAAACCGTCCGAAGACGGTTTTTTTTCAAAGCCGGCGCTGATTACAGACCGGACATCTCTTTGATCGCGCCCTTGAGCTCTTCATCGGAGCAATCGGCGCAGGTGCCTTTTGGCGGCATGGCGTTGATGCCGGTGATGGCCTTGGCGAGGATGCCGTCCAGACCACCCTGATGATCGGCCCGTTCCTTCCAGGCTGCCTTGTCGCCGATCTTCGGCGCGCCGAGCAGGCCCGTGCCGTGACAAGCGTTGCAGTGCTTGGCGATCACGTCTTTAGGGGCCTTTGCTCCCCCGCCACCGCCAGCGGTAGCAGCCACTTCCATACCCTTGCATTCCTGTCCTTGAACACACACCTGGCCGACGGGCTCGAGGCGCTTGGCGATGTCGTCATTTGTCGCAGCTTGAGCGCTGACAGCCCAGAGGGCCAGTACGGTTGCTGGTGCAGCCAGCATTTTCATAATTAGGTTCACGCGTTCACCCTCAATGGTGGCTATTCACGCCTGCGGCCACGGTTCGCAGGCGGGCGCAAGTATAGCGGGTAGGCCGCTGTACTGAAACAACCCCATGGTTAGAGGGGTCTTGTTGCCCATCGGTAAAACGGTTCTGGGGCCTTTGCCGTATTGGCTTGGCGCCTTCTGCTTAGAAATTCGCCGGCGTGGCTGCGCTGATTAGTCGCGCCGGCACGTCGAACGGGTTACGGAAACGATGCGGCTTGGTACTTTCAAAATAGTAGCTGTCGCCGGCTTCGAGGATAAAAGTTTCCAGACCCACCACCAGTTCGAGGCGGCCTTCGACCAGAATTCCGGTTTCCTCGCCCTCGTGGGTGAGCATTTCTTCGCCAGTGTCGGCGCCCGGCGGATAGATTTCGTTGAGGAAGGCGATGGCGCGGCTCGGGTGGGCGCGGCCGACCAGTTTCATGGTCACGGCGCCGTCGGAGATGTCGATCAGCTCATTGGCCTTGTAGACGATCTGGGTCGGCTGGTCCTGCAGGATCTCTTCGGAAAAGAACTCGACCATCGACATGGGAATGCCGCCGAGCACCTTTCTCAGCGAACTGATCGATGGGCTGACGCTGTTCTTTTCGATCATCGAAATGGTGCTGTTGGTGACGCCCGCGCGTTTGGCGAGTTCACGCTGGGAAAGCCCTTTGAGCTTGCGGATCGATTGCAGTCGTTCACCGACGTCCAAGGCGGGAGCCTCCTGATGTTGTAAGAATATTGAGCGTTATCATGGCGACAGCGTTCAGTATTTACAACACTTGGCCCCCGCAGCGGCGTCAACCCTCGGAATAGAGCCTTGGCACACGTTTCAGGTTGCAGAAGATCTGATACGGGATGGTATCGGCCCACTTCGCCACATCGCTGGCGAGGATGTTTTTGCCCCACAGTTCGACGTTGGAACCGAGGCCCGCTTCCGGTATGTCGGTCAGGTCGATGCAGAGCATGTCCATCGACACACGCCCCAGCAGGCGGCTGAGTTTGCCGGCCACCAGCACCGGCGTGCCGGTCGGCGCCTGACGCGGGTAACCGTCGGCGTAGCCCATGGCGACCACGCCGATGCGCATCGGCTTGTCGGTGATGAATCTGGCGCCATAGCCGATCGGCTCGCCGGCCGGCAATTCACGCACGCTGATGACTTTCGATTCGAGGGTCATCACCGGTTGCAGGCGTTCGGCCACTGCGTTGGCTTCTTCGAACGGGGTCGCGCCGTAGAGCATGATGCCCGGGCGTACCCAGTCGCTTTGAATTTCTGGCCAACCGAGCACGGCTGGCGAGTTGCGCAGGCTGACTTCCGCCGCCAGACCCTGACGCGCCGCTTCGAACACCGCGACCTGCTCGGTGCTGCTTTGCGCATGCAGTTCATCAGCGCGGGCGAAGTGGCTCATCAGCACGATTTTCGCCACTTTGCCGCTGGCCAGCAGACGCTGGTACGCCGCTGGATAATCTTTCGGATGCAGGCCGACGCGATGCATGCCGGAATCGAGCTTGAGCCACACCGTGATCGGTTTGCTCAGCACCGCCTGCTCGATCGCTTCGAGCTGCCACAGCGAATGCACCACGCACCAGAAATCATGCTCGACGATCAACGCCAGCTCGTCAGCTTCGAAGAAGCCTTCCAGCAGCAATACCGGTGCGCGAATCCCGGCGGAACGCAGCTCCAGTGCTTCTTCAATGCAGGCCACCGCAAACCCGTCAGCCTCGGCTTCCAGCGCCTGGGCGCAAAGCACCGCGCCATGGCCGTAGGCGTCCGCCTTGATCACGGCGAGCGCCTTGGCGCCGGTGACTTCGCGGGCAATTCGGTAGTTGTGGCGCAGGGCTTGAAGGTCGATCAGGGCACGGGCAGGACGCATGGCGGCAGACTTCTGGGCGGTCATGGGAAGAAAAACCGGCGCTGACTGACGACGCGAACCGTCAACAGCACCGGGAGAGGGATCTGTAAAACGTTATGGCAGCGCGGCGACGATGGATATCTCCACCAGAATGCTTGGCTTGGCCATCTTCGCTTCGACGGTGGCACGGGCCGGTGCGGCGCCTTTTGGCAGCCACTGGTCCCACACCGCGTTCATCCCGGCGAAGTGCGCTTCAATGTCGTTCAGGTAGATCGTCGCCGACAACAGATGCTGCTTGTCCGTCCCGGCCAGATCGAGCAGGCGCTCGATATTGGCGAGCACCTCGCGGGTCTGCTGTTCAATTCCGGCGTCAAAGTCGTCGCCGACCTGCCCGGCCAGATACACGGTGCCGTTGTGGCTGACGATCTGACTCATGCGCTCATTGGTGAGCTGGCGCTGGATTGACATGTTTTGCGGACTCCTGGGTCTGGTTGCCGTAACGGGAAATATCGAGGCCTTCGGCGCTGATCTGCGGCTTTTTCTTCGCCATCAGGTCGGCGAGCAAACGGCCGGAACCGCAGGCCATGGTCCAGCCGAGCGTACCGTGACCAGTGTTGAGGAACAGATTCTTGAACGGCGTGGCGCCAATGATCGGCGTACCGTCCGGCGTGGTCGGACGCAGGCCGGTCCAGAAACTCGCCTCGGCCAGATTGCCGCCCTGAGGATAAAGGTCGTTGACGATCATCTCCAGGGTTTCGCGCCGACGCGGGTTAAGCGACAGGTCAAAACCGGCAATCTCGGCCATACCGCCGACGCGGATGCGGTTGTCGAAGCGGGTGATCGCGACCTTGTAGGTCTCGTCGAGAATGGTCGACGTTGGCGCCATGTCCGGGTTGGTGATCGGCACGGTCAGCGAGTAGCCCTTGAGCGGATACACCGGGGCCTTGATGCCCAACGGCTTGAGCAGTTGCGGCGAGTAGCTGCCGAGCGCCAGCACGTAGCGGTCAGCGGTTTCCAGCTTGCCGTCAATCCACACGCCGTTGATTCGATCACCGGCGTAGTCGAGTTTCTGGATGTCCTGGCCAAAACGGAATTCCACGCCGAGCTTGCGCGCCATTTCGGCGAGACGGGTGGTGAACATCTGGCAGTCGCCGGTCTGGTCATTGGGCAGACGCAGCGCGCCAGCGAGAATGTCAGTCACGCCTGCCAGAGCCGGTTCGACGCGGGCAATGCCGGCGCGGTCGAGGACTTCAAAGGGCACGCCGGATTCTTTCAACACGGCGATGTCTTTGGCGGCGTTATCCAGTTGCGCCTGAGTACGGAACAACTGCGTGGTGCCGAGGCTGCGGCCTTCGTAGGCGATACCGGTTTCGGCGCGCAATTCATCGAGGCAGTCGCGGCTGTACTCGGACAGACGCACCATGCGCTCCTTGTTCACCGCGTAACGGCTGGCGGTGCAGTTGCGCAGCATTTGCGCCATCCACAGGTATTGGTCGATGTCGGCAGTGGCTTTGATCGCCAGCGGCGCGTGGCGTTGCAGCAGCCACTTGATCGCTTTGAGCGGTACGCCCGGCGCAGCCCACGGCGAGGCGTAACCCGGCGAGACCTGGCCGGCGTTGGCGAAACTGGTCTCCATGGCCGCAGCAGGCTGCCGGTCGACCACCACCACTTCAAACCCGGCACGGGCCAGATAGTAAGCACTGGCGGTACCGATGACGCCGCTACCCAAGACCATGACGCGCATTTTCAATCCCTCATCGCGGCTTTTCGCCGAACTGTTTGTTAGAGCAATGATGGGCGCAGTGTAAAAAAGAAATGCCAGTGCTTTTCACTATATAAGCGCCTATATTTGGCGACAATTCTCGGCAAAAACCCTTTTCACGGAGGCGCATCCCCTATGCGTACCAACACTCAGACCAAACGTGAGCTGGACAAGATCGACCGCAACATCCTGCGCATCCTCCAGGCGGACGGGCGGATTTCCTTTACCGAACTCGGGGAAAAGGTCGGTCTCTCGACCACGCCCTGCACCGAGCGCGTGCGGCGCCTGGAGCGCGAGGGGATCATCATGGGCTACAACGCCCGGCTCAATCCGCAGCACTTGAAGGGTAGCTTGCTGGTGTTTGTCGAGATCAGCCTCGACTACAAATCCGGCGACACATTCGAAGAATTCAGACGCGCGGTGCTGAAGCTGCCGCATGTGCTGGAGTGTCATTTGGTGTCAGGGGATTTCGATTATCTGGTGAAAGCGCGGATTTCCGAGATGGCCTCGTACCGCAAACTGCTCGGCGACATTCTGTTGAAGCTGCCACATGTGCGTGAATCGAAGAGCTATATCGTCATGGAAGAGGTGAAAGAGAGCCTTTGCCTGCCGATTCCGGACTGATCACCGCAATGATCGTTCCCACGCTCTGCGTGGGAATGCAGCCCGGGACGCTCTGCGTCCCAAAGGCCGAACGCGGAGCGTCCGAAGAGGCGTTCCCACGCAGAGCGTGGGAACGATCACTTAAACCAACACCTGCCGATTCGCCGCCATGTACTCGAAAATCTGCTTCTCGACCCGTGGATGTATCAACTCCACCGGCCGCCGCTCGTTCGGGCACGGCAGGGTCTTGGTCGTACCAAACAATCGACAGATCAGCGGCCGCTCTTCATACACCGTGCAGCCATTCGGCCCCAGGTGCACACAGTTGAGTTCTTCCAGCGCGGCATCCTGCTCGGCGCGGGATTTGCGCGGCAGCCTGGCCATTTCCTCGGGCGACGTGGTCACCGGGCCGCAGCAGTCGTGGCAGCCCGGCACGCAGTCGAACGTGGGGATCTGCTGACGCAAGTTGCGGATTTTCTGGCTGTTGCAGCTCATCGAAACGTTGACCAAAGTGGCGGGCTGATGATTGTGCCGCAAAAGTCCGGATCCAGACACCGCAGGCCGACCGATGTTGCCCACGTTCGGGCGCGCGGCTTATGCTCCGTCAAATTTTCTCGACACTCAGCCGTTGGATGATGCCCATGACCGCCCGCGCCCCGACCACCGCGAGCCAACCCCACGTTGCCTCTTATTACGCCGCCAGCAGCCTGCCGCAGCCTGACCATCCCGTGCTGCAAGGCGAGGTGGTGGCGGATGTCTGCGTGGTCGGCGGTGGCTTTTCCGGGTTGAACACGGCGCTGGAACTGGCCGAACGCGGTTTCAGCGTAGTGTTGCTGGAAGCGCACCGGATCGGCTGGGGCGCCAGCGGTCGCAACGGCGGGCAGTTGATTCGCGGTGTCGGTCACGGCCTTGATCAGTTCGCCAATGTCATCGGTGCCGAGGGCGTGCGCGAAATGAAACTCATGGGCCTGGAAGCGGTGGAGATTGTCCGCCAGCGCGTCGAGCGTTTCGGCATTGCCTGCGATCTGACCTGGGGCTACTGCGACCTCGCCAACAAACCTTCCGATCTCGACGGTTTCGCCGAAGATGCCGAAGAACTCCGCAGCCTGGGTTATCGCTACGAAACCCGTCTGTTGCAGGCCAGTGAAATGCACACTGTGGTCGGCTCCAAACGCTATGTCGGCGGCTTGATCGACATGGGCTCCGGGCATCTGCACCCGCTGAATCTGGCGCTGGGCGAAGCGGCAGCGGCGCAGCAACTGGGCGTGCAGTTGTTCGAGCAATCGGCAGTGACGCGCATCGATTACGGCCCCGAAGCTAAGGTGCACACGGCGCAGGGCTCGGTGCGGGCGAAGACTCTGGTGTTGGGCTGCAATGCCTATCTCCATGACCTCAACCCGCAACTGAGCGGCAAGGTCCTGCCCGCCGGCAGCTACATCATCGCCACCGAACCGTTGAGCGCAGAGCAGGCGCACAACCTGCTGCCGCAGAACATGGCGGTCTGCGATCAGCGGGTGGCGCTGGATTACTACCGGCTCTCGGCGGATCGACGCTTGTTGTTTGGCGGCGCATGTCATTACTCGGGACGCGATCCGAAAGACATCGGCGCCTATATGCAACCGAAGATGCTTGAAGTGTTCCCGCAACTGGCCGGGGTGAAAATCGATTATCAGTGGGGCGGGATGATCGGCATCGGTGCCAACCGCTTGCCGCAGATTGGCCGGCTCGCCGACCAGCCGAACGTGTATTTCGCCCAGGCTTATTCGGGCCACGGAGTGAATGCCACACACCTGGCCGGCAAGCTGCTTGCCGAAGCAATCAGCGGGCAGCACGGCGGCGGCTTTGATCTGTTCGCCAAGGTGCCGCACATCACCTTCCCGGGCGGCAAGCATTTGCGCTCGCCGTTGTTGGCGTTGGGGATGTTGTGGCATCGGCTGAAAGAGTTGGTCTGACGAATCAGGATCGTTCCCACGCTCCGCGTGGGAATGCATCCAGTGACGCTCTGCGTCACAGCGGACGCAGAGCGTCCGGGGCGGCGTTCCCACGCTCTGCGTGGGAACGATCTGTGGTATTCATATCCGCCAAAACGGCTTCAACCCCTCCTCCCTTGCCTGCTCCCGCGTCAACCCGACATCCTTGAGCTGCTCCGTTGTCAGGCCGAGCAACGCCTTACGCGTGTGCAGACGATGCCAGAACAGCTCCCAGCGACTGAGGCCGGACGGCGCATTACGCAGCAGATTGCGCGCGTTGTCCTTTTGCCCTGCCGCCAGTTCCTGACTGTGTAACGTCAGCCGCACATCGCTCAAGCCGTTCATTTTCGTTGCTCCTGTTTACTTGGGTAGCCAGAGATTCCATGATGCGCGGGCGAGCAAAACCATTACAGACTCAAAGAACCAGTATTAAATCCATACAGATTTGCCGATTCGCCGACTGAATGATTGATTTTTGCCGCATCTGTACTGGTTTTCACCAAGACGCACCGAGGCCACCATGACTCTGTATGTAAACCTCGCCGAATTGCTCGGCACCCGCATCGAACAAGGCTTCTATCGTCCGGGCGACCGCTTGCCGTCGGTGCGTGCCTTGAGCGTCGAACACGGAGTCAGTCTGAGCACGGTGCAGCAGGCGTATCGCGTGCTAGAAGACAGCGGTCTGGCCACGCCAAAACCCAAGTCCGGCTATTTTGTCCCCGTCGGACGCGAGTTGCCGGAGCTGCCCGCAGTAGGCCGCCCCGCGCAACGGCCGGTAGAGATTTCGCAATGGGATCAGGTGCTGGAATTGATCCGCGCCGTACCGCGCAAGGACGTCGTGCAATTGGGACGTGGCATGCCCGATGTTGGCTCACCTACCATGAAGCCGCTGCTGCGCGGGCTGGCGCGAATCAGTCGGCGGCAGGACATGCCCGGTCTGTATTACGACAACATCCACGGCAACCTCGAACTGCGCGAACAGATCGCGCGCCTGATGCTCGATTCCGGCTGCCAGTTGAGCGCCAGTGAACTGGTGATCACCACTGGCTGCCACGAAGCGTTGTCCACCAGCATCCATGCGATCTGCGAGCCGGGCGACATCGTCGCGGTGGACTCGCCGAGTTTTCACGGCGCCATGCAAACCCTCAAAGGCCTGGGCATGAAAGCCCTGGAGATTCCCACCGATCCGCTCACCGGGATCAGCCTCGACGCCCTGGAACTGGCGCTGGAACAGTGGCCGATCAAGGCCATTCAGCTCACCCCAAACTGCAACAACCCGCTCGGCTACGTCATGCCCGAGTCGCGCAAACGCGCGTTATTGACGCTCGCCCAGCGTTTCGACGTGGCGATCATCGAAGATGATGTGTATGGCGAGCTGGCCTATACCTACCCGCGCCCGCGTACGATCAAATCCTTCGACGAAGACGGCCGCGTGTTGCTCTGCAGCTCGTTCTCCAAGACCCTGGCGCCAGGGCTGCGCATCGGCTGGGTGGCGCCGGGCCGATATCTGGAGCGAGTGCTGCACATGAAATACATCAGCACCGGCTCCACCGCGCCACAACCGCAGATCGCCATCGCCGAATTCATCAAGGCCGGCCATTTCGAGCCGCACTTGCGGCGTATGCGCATGCAGTACCAACGCAATCGTGACGCGATGATCGACTGGGTGACGCGCTATTTCCCGGCCGGCACCCGCGCCAGTCGCCCGCAGGGCAGCTTCATGCTCTGGGTGGAGCTGCCGGAAGGTTTCGACACGCTGAAACTGAATCGTGCGCTGCACGATCAGGGCGTACAGATTGCCGTTGGCAGCATCTTTTCCGCCTCGGGCAAGTACCGCAATTGTTTGCGGATGAACTACGCTGCCAAACCAACAGCGCAAATCGAAGAAGCGGTGCGCAAGGTCGGCGCTGCGGCAATCAAATTACTCGCTGAGACCGACTGACCTTTTTTGCGCGCCCAGCGTCCAAATTGCCGACCTCAGCCGCCAACCGGAACGACCCTACGTGAGCTTCAGACAGCCCCTACTCGCTTTACTGATACTCGCCTCGTTCCTCAGCGGCTGCGCCAGCCTTGATGTGTCGCGCGAACCAAGCCAGGCCCTGCCGGCGTCGGACTCCAGCTTCGGCCGTTCGATTCAGGCTCAGGCCGCGCCCTACAAAGGGCAGTCGGGGTTTCGCCTGCTCTCGGACAGTGGCGAGGCCTTTACCGCCCGCGCCGAGCTGATTCGTCATGCGCAGGTCAGCCTCGATTTGCAGTACTACATCGTCCACGACGGCATCAGCACGCGGATGCTGGTGGAGGAAGTGTTGAAGGCTGCCGACCGTGGCGTGCGCGTGCGCATCCTGCTCGATGACACCACCAGCGACGGCCTCGACCAGATCATCGCCACCCTTGCGGCACATCCGCAGATCCAGATTCGTTTGTTCAATCCGTTGCACCTGGGACGCAGCACCGGCGTTACGCGTGCGGCCGGACGACTGTTCAATCTGTCCGTGCAGCACCGGCGCATGCACAACAAGTTGTGGCTGGCGGACAACAGCGCGGCCATCGTCGGCGGGCGCAATCTGGGCGATGAATATTTCGACGCCGAACCCAACCTGAATTTCACCGACATCGACATGCTCAGCATCGGCCCGGTGGCCGAGCAGCTCGGACACAGTTTCGACCAGTACTGGAACAGCGCGCTGAGCAAGCCGATCGACGAATTCCTCTCCAGCCAACCGACCGCCGCCGACCTGCAAAACACGCGCACGCGCCTGGAAGAGTCGCTGGAAGAAACCCGCAAGCAGAACCACGCGCTGTATCAGCAGTTGATGAAGTTCACCACCGACCCGCGCATGGACATCTGGCGCAGAGAGCTGATCTGGGCCTGGAACCAGGCACTATGGGATGCACCGAGCAAGGTCCTGTCCAAGGGCGAACCCGATCCGCATCTGCTGCTGACCACGCAACTGGCGCCGGAACTGACCGGCGTCAGCAAAGAGCTGATCATGATTTCCGCCTACTTCGTGCCGGGTCAGCCGGGGCTGGTTTACCTGACCGGGCGCGCCGATGCCGGGGTCTCCGTGAGCCTGCTGACCAATTCACTGGAGGCCACTGACGTGCCGGCGGTGCATGGCGGTTACGCGCCCTATCGCAAGGCGTTGCTTGAACACGGGGTGAAACTTTATGAACTGCGCCGCCAGCCTGGGGATAACTACGGCAGCGGGCCGCGAGTGTTCTACAGCAAGTCGTTTCGCGGTTCGGATTCGAGTTTGCACAGCAAGGCGATGATCTTCGACCGGCGCAAATCGTTTATCGGCTCGTTCAACTTCGACCCGCGCTCGGTGCTGTGGAACACCGAAGTCGGCGTGCTCGTCGACAGCCCGGAACTGGCCGAGCACGTGCGCGCACTGGCGCTGCAAGGCATGGCGCCGACCCTGAGTTATCAGGCGAAACTCGAGGACGGCAAGGTCGTCTGGGTCACCGAAGACAACGGCCAGATGCACACTCTGACCAAGGAGCCTGGGAGCTGGTGGCGGCGCTTCAACTCATGGTTCAGCACCAGCGTCGGCCTGGAGCGGATGCTGTAAAAAGCAAAGATCGCAGCCTTCGGCAGCTCCTACAGTTGGAAATGCGTTTGCCCTGTAGGAGCTGCCGAAGGCTGCGATCTTTTGATCTCAAGCAGTCTGGATTTTGCCGAAGGCGCCCTGGCGCAACAACAGGATAACCAACCCGAAAGCCCCAGCCGCCATCAACAGTGGCAACGCATGCCCGTTGATCCACTGACTCCCCGCCCCCGCCGCCAACGGCCCGACCAGACAACCGACACCCCACAACTGGGCAATATGCGCATTGGCGCGCACCAGCGCATCGTCACGATAACGCTCGCCAATCAGAATCAGCGACAGGGTAAACAAGCCGCCAGCACTGGCGCCGAACAGCACCCAAAGCGGCCAGATCAGCAGCGTGTCGAGCAGCATTGGAATGGCCAGACTCGACAGCATTAACACTACCGCGCACCCGGCAAACAGCGTGCGCCGCGACAGGTAATCGGCCAGGGCGCCAATCGGCAATTGCAGCAGCGCATCGCCGACCACCACGGTGCTGACCATGGCCAGCGCGATTTCGGCGGTGAACCCCTGTTGCAGGCAGTACACCGGCAGCAACGTCAGGATCATCGCTTCGAACGCGGCGAACAATGACACCGCCCAGGCAATCGCCGGCAGCTCACGGGCAAAGCCCCACAGATCGCCAAACGTGACGCTGTTGGCCTCGCTGCTCGGCGCGCCGCTGCGCCCCAGCAGCAGGAAAGGCGAGAGCGTCAGCAGACCGACCCCGACCCAGAAACCGTAATCATGCTCGGTACCCAGCGCACCCAGCAGCAACGGACCGGACAGCTGGCTCAGCGCATAGCTGCTGCCATACAGCGCCACCAGACGCCCGCGCCACTGCTCGACCACCAGCTGATTGATCCAGCTCTCGCCAAGAATGAACACGATGGTCAGGATCACACCGATCAGCAACCGCAGCAGCAACCAGATCGGATAACTCGGCAGCAGCGCCAGCAGGCCGATCGACAATGCCCCGGCCCACAGGCACAGGCGCATCAGGTTCGCCGTGCCGAAATACGCAGCGAGATGGCTGGAAACCTTCGCCCCGAGCAGCACGCCGATTGCCGGCATGGCTGCCATCACTCCGATGGCGAACGAGCCGTAGCCCCAGCCCTCCAGACGCAACGACACCAGCGGCATGCTGACCCCCAGGGCCAGACCGACACTCAAGACAGACGCCAACACGGCGAAATACGTCGCCCACCGCATGTTCCACGCTCCTGTGGATATTTTTATATGCACCACAAAATCACTGTGGGAGCGAGCCCCTGTGGCGAGGGGATTTATCCCCGTTGGGTCGCGCAGCGGCCCCAAAACCTGCAACCACGATGTACCAGGTACACCGCGTGCAATGGTTTAGCGACTGCTTCGCAGCCGAACGGGGATAAATCCCCTCACCACAGAGGCACGCTCCCACAGGGGATCTCTGTCTGGTTCGGGAGCCTGACTGAATCAGGCTCCCCTTAGCGGTTTACAGCTTGATCCACGTCGCCTTCAGCTCGGTGTACTTGTCGAAGGCGTGCAGCGATTTGTCGCGACCGTTGCCCGACTGCTTGAAGCCACCGAACGGCGCGGTCATGTCGCCACCATCGTACTGGTTGACCCACACGCTACCGGCGCGCAGGGCCTTGGCAGTCAGGTGCGCCTTGGAGATGTCCTGGGTCCACACCGCTGCGGCCAGACCGTATGGCGTGTCGTTGGCAATCTGGATGGCTTCTTCGGCGCTATCGAAAGCGATCACCGACAACACTGGGCCGAAAATCTCTTCCTGAGCAATCTTCATCGCATTGCTCACACCATCGAAAATGGTTGGCTCGACGTAAGTGCCACCGGTCTCCTGGAGGATGCGCTTGCCGCCGGCGACCAGTTTGGCGCCATCGCTATGGCCGGATTCGATGTACGACAGCACGGTGTTCATCTGCTGGGTATCGACCAGCGCACCGACGTTGGTCGCCGGGTCCAGCGGATTGCCGGGCTTCCAGGTTTTCAGCGCCTCGATCACCATCGGCAGGAATTTGTCCTTGATCGAGCGCTCGACCAGCAGACGCGAACCGGCGGTGCAGACTTCGCCCTGGTTGAAGGCGATGGCGCTGGCGGCGGATTCAGCGGCGGCCTGCAGATCCGGCGCATCGGCGAAGACGATGTTCGGGCTCTTGCCGCCGGCTTCCAGCCAGACACGCTTCATGTTCGATTCGCCGGCGTAGACCATCAGTTGCTTGGCGATCTTGGTCGAGCCGGTGAAGACCAGCGTGTCGACATCATTATGCAGACCCAGCGCCTTGCCGACGGTGTGGCCATAGCCCGGCAGCACATTGAGCACGCCTTTCGGAATCCCGGCTTCAATGGCCAGCGCAGCGATACGGATGGCGGTCAGCGGCGACTTTTCCGACGGCTTGAGGATCACCGAGTTGCCGGTCGACAGCGCCGGGCCGAGTTTCCAGCAAGCCATCATCAGCGGGAAGTTCCACGGCACGATAGCGCCGACCACGCCCACCGGCTCGCGAGTCACCAGGCCCAGTTGATCATGTGGGGTCGCGGCGACTTCGTCGTAGATCTTGTCGATCGCTTCACCGCTCCAGCTCAGCGCCTGCGCGGCACCCGGCACGTCGATGTACAGCGAATCGCTGATCGGCTTGCCCATGTCGAGAGTTTCCAGCAGCGCGAGTTCTTCGGCGTGCTGTTTCAGCAGGCTGGCGAAGCGGATCATGGTGGCTTTGCGTTTGGTCGGCGCCAGGCGCGACCAGACGCCGGAGTTGAAGGTGGCGCGGGCGTTTTCTACAGCACGGTCAGCATCGGCGGCGTCGCAGCTGGCGATCTTGCCGAGCAAGCGGCCATCGACCGGGCTGATGCATTCGAAGGTTTCGCCGGAAACGGCGTCGGTGTATTCGCCATTCAGGAAGGCGCGGCCTTCGATTTTCAGATCGCGGGCGCGTTGTTCCCAGTCGGCACGAGTCAGGGTGGTCATTCGGGTGTCCTCCTCTTATTGAATACGAGCACCGCAAGCGCTGCGGCGCTGTTCAAGAATTCTGCCCGGCCAGCCTGCACTTTCGGCCCGAGGCACCCGCCACCCTAAACCAGCGACCGGGTTTGTTTCAATATATTTGACATAAGCTGGCCATACGGCCTTGCGGTGTTCATTTTAATAAACATAGACTTTGGCTCATTCCAGCCAACGCGCCGTCATTAACGGAGAAAACAACAATGAACATCCAGAACGTCGTCGACATCAGCCTCGCCAGCAGCGAAGCCGAGCGTTATCGCCCGGACCCGGCGAAAGTGCTCAAGGGCGATCCTGAGCAGGCGGTGTTTCATCAATACGACAGCCCTTGTGGGCAAATGGGTGTTGGTGTGTGGGAAGGCGCGGTGGGCCAGTGGACGGTGAATTACACCGAGAATGAGTACTGCGAGATTCTGCAGGGGGTTTCGGTATTGCGTGACAGCGATGGCAATGCCAAGACCTTGCGCGTTGGCGATCGCTTCGTGATCCCGGCGGGTTTTCGCGGCACCTGGGAAGTGCTGGAGGCTTGCCGCAAGGTTTATGTGATCTTTGAACAGAAGGCTTGAGATGTTTGCTGGCTGATCGGCCCTCATCGCTGGCAAGCCAGCTCCCACAGGTTTTGTGCATGACACAGGTTCTGTGAAGACCGGCAATCAATGTGGGAGCTGGCTTGCCAGCGATAAGGCCTAACCGGTCACCGCAGAATCCAAGGCAAAAAAAAGGCCCGTATCTCACGATACGGGCCTTTTTCGCAGTCAGGAAAAATCAATTACTTGATTTTGCCTTCCTTGTACATCACGTGCTTGCGAACAACCGGATCATATTTCTTGATCTCGATTTTGTCCGGGGTAGTACGCTTGTTCTTGTCGGTAGTGTAGAAGTGACCAGTACCGGCGCTCGAGATCAAACGAATCAATTCACGCATGATTAGCTCCCTTAAATCTTGCCATCGCGGCGAAGTTCGGCGAGCACGACAGTGATGCCACGCTTGTCGATGATACGCATGCCTTTGGCAGATACGCGCAGACGCACAAAACGTTTCTCTTCTTCAACCCAGAAGCGGTGATGCTGCAGGTTCGGCAGGAAACGACGACGGGTTTTGTTGTTTGCGTGGGAAATGTTATTCCCAGTCACCGGACCCTTACCGGTAACTTGACATACTCTCGACATGCCTCAGCCCTCTAAAACCACATGCCCAACCCGGCATGGGTTGGCCGCTTAATCTCTCAGTCATTTGGCGCCAGGCGCCGCGTTTCTTTAGAGGTCTTACCGGCTACACCTACAGTGAAGGAACCGGGCCCCTAGAAAAGAGCGCTGCTTTATACCAGAAAGACCGGGGTGCAACAACAATCGGTGTGCAATCAATCGGCAAAAGGGCGATTTTTTCCGCCGCAGACGCCTTGGACAAAGGCTGCGGCCAGTTTTGACCACTCGTCGCAGAAATCCCGTCCTACAGGCGATTCAGACTTTTCATCCCCCTGCCCACGCTCGAAACCGCGCAAAAGTGCGCCTGAAAATGCAAAAAGGGGATAGTCATTTGCAATTCAGAGCTCTAGGGTAGGACTTTTCCAGACTGCACTTGCAGATGGGCCTTCGATCTGTAAAGGAAACCGACCATGCGCCTCGCTGCCCTACCCCTGTTGCTCGCCCCGCTCCTGCTGAGCCCCCTCGCCCAGGCCGCCGCGTTGAGCGTGTGTACCGAGGCCAGCCCTGAAGGGTTCGACGTGGTGCAGTACAACTCGCTGACCACCACCAATGCTTCAGCTGACGTACTGATGAACCGCTTGGTGGATTTCGACACCGCCAGTGGCAAGGTCATCCCGAGCCTGGCCGACAGCTGGGAAGTCAGCACCGACGGCCTGACGTATGTATTCAAGCTGCACCCGCAGGTGAAATTTCACACAACCGATTACTTCAAGCCGAGCCGCGAGCTGAGTGCCGAAGACGTAAAATTCAGCTTCGACCGCATGCTCGACCCGGCCAACCCGTGGCACAAAGTCGCCCAGAGCGGCTTCCCCCATGCGCAGTCGATGCAACTGCCAACCCTGATCAAGAAGATCGACGCCCTTGACCCGCTCACCGTGCGTTTCACGCTTGATCATCCGGATTCGACCTTCCTCGCGACCCTGAGCATGGGCTTCGCCTCGATCTATTCCGCCGAATACGCCGACAAACTGATGAAGGCCGGCGCCACCGACAAACTCAACAGCCAGCCGATCGGCACCGGTCCGTTCGTGTTCAATCGCTTTCAGAAAGACGCGGCGATTCGCTACAAGGCCAACCCGGATTATTTCCATGGCAAGCCTGCCGTCGACCCGTTGATCTTCGCCATCACGCCGGACGCCAACGTGCGCCTGCAAAAGCTGCGGCGCAATGAATGCCAGATCGCCCTGTCGCCGAAACCATTGGATGTACAGGCCGCGCTGAAGGAACCGACGCTGAAAGTCGAAAAGACTGACGCGTTCATGACCGCTTTCGTGGGCATTAACAGCCAGCATCCGCCGCTGGACAAGCCGGAAGTGCGCCAGGCGATCAACCTCGCCTTCGACAAGGCCAACTACATCAAAGCCGTGTTCGAAGACACCGCCGAAGCGGCCAATGGCCCGTACCCGCCGAACACCTGGAGCTACGCGAAGAACCTGCCGGGCTACCCGCACGACGTGGCCAAGGCCAAGGCGCTGCTGGCCAAGGCCGGCTTGAAGGACGGCTTCCAGACCACAATCTGGACGCGGCCATCGGGCAGCCTGCTCAACCCCAACCCGAGTCTCGGCGCGCAGATGCTGCAGTCGGATCTGGCCGAGATCGGCATCCAGGCAGAAATTCGTGTGATCGAATGGGGCGAACTGATTCGTCGCGCCAAGGCCGGCGAACATGATCTGCTGTTCATGGGCTGGGCCGGCGACAACGGCGACCCGGACAACTTCCTCACCCCGCAATTTTCCTGCGCGGCAGTGAAGTCCGGGACCAACTTCGCGCGGTACTGCAACGCCGATCTGGACAAGCTGATCAGCGCCGGCAAGACCACCAGCGAGCAAGGCGTGCGCACCAAGCTGTATGAGCAGGCACAAGCGCAGATCCAGCAGCAGGCATTGTGGCTGCCACTGGCGCACCCGACGGCCTACGCTTTGACGCGCAAGGATGTTCAGGGTTATTCCGTCAGCCCGTTCGGCCGCCAGGATTATTCCAAGGTCAGCCTCAAATAACCTGCCTGACACACCGGTGGATGGAAACAATCTGTGGGAGCGAGCCCGCTCGCGAAAGCGGTCATTCAGCAAACAATGATGCTGACTGATAAAACGCCTTCGCGAGCAGGCTCGCTCCCACAAGGTCCAGAATCGGCGCCGAGAACTACATCCAGCCACACTCCGCCATCGACAGCGGTTCGCCGTCTCCGACGATGAAGTGATCGAGCACTCGCACGTCAATCAGCTCCAGCGCTTTCTGCAGGCGCTTGGTCAGCAGCCGATCGGCCTGACTAGGATCGGTGTTGCCGGACGGATGGTTGTGACAGAGGATCACCGCCGCCGCGTTATTGGCCAGCGCGCGCTTCACCACCTCCCGGGGGTGCACGCTGGTATTGTCGATCGAGCCGCGAAACAGCGCCTCGAAATTCAGCACCTGATGTTTCGAATCGAGAAACAGGCAGCCGAACACCTCGTGCGGCTCATGCCGCAGCATCGCCTTGAGGTAATCGCGGACGACCTGAGGGTTCTCCAGTGCCGGTTTCTGTCGTGAGCGCTCGGCCAGATGGCGCTTGCTCATTTCCTGCGCGGCTTGCAGCTGCGCGAACTTGGCGGGGCCGAGGCCCAGTTGTTTGCTGAATGCGTCCTGATCGGCCTCGAGCAGCAAACGCAGGCCACCGAATTGCGTCAGCAGATGTCTGGCGAGGTCGACAGCGCTTTTTCCGGGCAATCCGGTGCGCAGAAAAATCGCCAACAACTCAGCGTCCGAAAGACTCCCTGCGCCGTGTTCCAACAGCCTTTCCCGCGGCCGTTCCGCCGCCGGCCAATCGCGAATACTCATAGCACCTCCTTGTCTGTGGGCGCCGCTGTTCCGTAGCGGTCGCTGTGATATCGTAGCCCATCTTTTTGGCGGTCGATTCAACCCTGGGGAGGGGTATCGCGCCGCCGTCATCAACGAAATGAAAGGCAGACCTATGCAGCGGCTGTATCGGAAACGCATCGTTCTGGGCGTCGGCGGCGGCATTGCGGCCTACAAGAGCGCCGATCTGGTTCGCCGCCTGATCGACCAGGGTGCCGAAGTGCGCGTGGTCATGACCCATGGCGGCGCCGAATTCATTACCCCGCTGACCATGCAGGCCCTGTCGGGCCACCCGGTTCACCTCGACTTGCTCGACCCTGCCGCCGAAGCCGCCATGGGTCATATCGAGCTGGCGAAATGGGCCGATCTGGTGCTGATCGCCCCGGCCACCGCCGACCTGATCGCCCGTCTGGCCCAAGGCATTGCCAACGATCTGCTGACAACCTTGGTGCTGGCCACCGACGCCGTGGTTGCTGTCGCGCCAGCGATGAATCAGGCGATGTGGCGCGACCCGGCGACCCAGGCCAACCTGCAACTGCTGGAAAGCCGTGGCCTGAAGACTTTCGGCCCGGCCTCGGGCAGCCAGGCCTGCGGCGACGTCGGCATGGGCCGCATGATGGAGGCCACCGATCTGGCCCTGCTCGCCGCTGATTGCTTCCAGCGCCAGGCCCTGACCGGCAAGCATGTGGTGATCACCGCCGGCCCGACTCAGGAAAACATCGACCCGGTGCGCTACATCACTAACCACAGCTCCGGCAAAATGGGTTTTGCCCTCGCCGAAGCAGCCGTGGAAGCCGGCGCCCGTGTCACTTTGATCAGCGGCCCGGTGCACTTGCCGACGCCTGATCGCGTGACGCGGATCGATGTGGTCAGCGCCCGCGACATGCTCGCCGCCTGCGAATCGGCCATGCCTTGCGACGTGTTCATCTCGTCGGCAGCGGTGGCGGACTACCGCCCGGAGGTCGTCGCTCCGCATAAGCTCAAGAAAGATCCTACAAGCGGCGACGGCTTCGTCCTGCAAATGGTGCGCAACCCGGACATCCTTGCCACCATCGCGACCCGTCCCGACCGTCCGTTCAGTGTCGGCTTCGCCGCCGAAACCGAACACCTGCTCGACTACGCTGCACGCAAGCTGAAGGACAAGAATCTCGATCTGATCGTCGCCAACGACGTCGCCAACCCGAGCATCGGTTTCAACAGCGAAGAAAACGCCTGCAGCGTCATCGACCGTGAGCTGCACGCCACGGTTTTCGCCCAGACCAGCAAGAGCAAGATCGCTCGCCAACTGGTCACTTTTATCGCCGAACGTCTGAACCAGGTTTAATTTACATGCACGCTTTGCAAGCCAAGATCCTCGATCCACGCATCGGTACCGAATTCCCGCTGCCGCAATACGCCACACCGGGCTCCGCCGGCCTCGACCTGCGCGCCATGCTGGAACAGGACATCGTGATCAAACCGGGTGAAACCGTGCTGATTCCCACCGGCCTGTCGGTGTACATCGGCGACCCGAATCTCGCCGCGCTGATCCTGCCGCGCTCGGGCATGGGCCATAAACACGGCATCGTGCTGGGCAATCTGGTCGGCCTGATCGACTCCGATTACCAGGGCCCGCTGATGGTCTCCTGCTGGAACCGCGGCCAGAGCGACTTCACCATGACTGTCGGCGAACGCCTGGCGCAATTGGTGCTGGTACCGGTGGTGCAGGCGCATTTCGAAATGGTTGAAGAGTTTGTCGAGACCGAGCGCGGTACCGGTGGTTTTGGCCATACCGGCACCAAATAACCGAATAGAAATTATTGCGGTGAGGGGATTTATCCCCGATAGGCTGCGAAGCGGCCCCAAGATTTTGGGTCTGCTGCGCAGCCCAACGGGGATAAATCCCCTCGCCACAAAAAATGCGCTACATCGGCGGCAGGTATTAACACCGTAAATCAAGGTTTTGCCGGCCGAAAGCCACGCCAGGCGAGGCGTCATGGCCCTTTCATAGCACGAACTCTCTGTGGAAAACGCCGTCATACCCTTCAGTTTGAGCCTGCCGTCGAATCTTTCGCCGGTCTGTCCCGCCCTTTTCGAGATGGAGCATGTCCACAGATGAGCACCCCCGCCAAGATCGCCCCGACGCTGCCTGACAGCATTTTCCGCGCCTACGACATTCGTGGCACCGTGCCGGAATACCTCAACGGTGAAACCGCCTACTGGATCGGTCGCGCCATCGGCTCGCAGAGCCTGGCCCAGGGTGAACCGAACGTGTCGGTCGGTCGTGACGGTCGCCTGTCAGGCCCGGAGCTGGTCGCGGAACTCATTCGCGGCATCGCCGAGAGCGGTTGCCACGTCAGCGATGTCGGCCTGGTGCCAACGCCGGCACTGTACTACGCCGCCAATGTGCTGGCCGGCAAGTCCGGGGTGATGCTCACCGGTAGCCACAATCCGTCGAACTACAACGGCTTCAAAATCGTCATCGCCGGCGACACCCTCGCCAACGAGCAGATTCAGGTGCTCCACGAGCGCATCAAGAACAATGACCTGAGCAGCGGCCAGGGCAGCGTCACTCAGGTCGAAATCCTCGACCGCTACAACACCGAAATCGTCCAGGACATCAAACTGGCCCGCCGCCTGAAAGTCGTGGTCGACTGCGGCAACGGCGCGGCCGGCGTGATCGCCCCGCAACTGATCGAAGCGCTGAACTGCGAAGTCATCCCGCTGTTCTGCGAAGTCGACGGCAACTTCCCGAACCATCACCCGGATCCGGGCAAACCGGAAAACCTCGTAGACCTGATTGCCAAAGTCAAAGAGACCAACGCCGATATCGGCCTGGCCTTCGACGGTGACGGCGACCGCGTTGGCGTGGTGACCAACACCGGCAGCATCGTCTACCCGGATCGTCTGCTGATGCTGTTCGCTCGCGACGTAGTGGCGCGCAACCCGGACGCGGAAATCATCTTCGACGTCAAATGCACCCGTCGCCTGGTGCCATTGATCAAGGAATACGGTGGTCGGCCGCTAATGTGGAAGACCGGTCACTCGTTGATCAAAAAGAAAATGAAACAATCCGGCGCGCTGTTGGCCGGCGAAATGAGCGGGCACATCTTCTTCAAGGAGCGCTGGTTCGGTTTCGACGACGGCATTTACAGCGCCGCACGTCTGCTGGAGATCCTCAGCAAGGAAAAATCCACTGCTGAAGAGCTGTTTGCGACCTTTCCGAACGATATTTCCACGCCGGAAATCAATATCCATGTGACCGAAGAGAGCAAATTCAGCATCATTGATGCACTGCACGATGCTCAGTGGGGCGAAGGCGCCGACCTGACCACCATCGACGGCGTGCGTGTCGATTACGCCAAAGGCTGGGGCCTGGTGCGCGCGTCCAACACCACACCGGTGCTGGTGCTGCGCTTCGAGGCCGATGACGAGGCTGAATTGCAGCGCATCAAGGATGTGTTCCACGCCCAACTGAAACGCGTTGCACCTGATCTCCAACTACCGTTCTGATCCACCCGGAGCCCTGAATGACCCTCGAACGCGAAGCCGCCGCCAACACTGCCAAGGTCCTGTCCGAAGCGCTGCCTTACATCCGACGCTATGTCGGCAAGACCCTGGTGATCAAATACGGCGGCAACGCGATGGAAAGCGAGGAGCTGAAAACCGGCTTCGCCCGCGACATCGTGCTGATGAAAGCCGTGGGCATCAACCCGGTGGTCGTGCACGGTGGCGGCCCGCAGATCGGTGATCTGCTCAAGCGCCTGTCGATCGAAAGCCACTTCGTCGACGGCATGCGCGTTACCGACGCGGCGACCATGGACGTGGTGGAAATGGTCCTTGGCGGTCAGGTCAACAAGAGTATCGTCAACCTGATCAACCGCCATGGCGGCAGCGCCATCGGCCTGACCGGTAAGGATGCCGGGCTGATCCGGGCGAAGAAGCTCACCGTCTCCCGCCAGACCCCGGAGATGACCCAGCCGGAAATCATCGACATCGGCCATGTCGGCGAAGTCGTCGGCATCAATACCGAGCTGTTGAATCTGCTGGTCAAAGGCAACTTCATCCCGGTCATCGCGCCGATTGGCGTCGGTGAGAACGGCGAGTCGTACAACATCAACGCCGACCTGGTGGCGGGCAAGGTTGCCGAAGCACTGAAAGCTGAAAAGCTGATGCTGCTGACCAACATTGCCGGCCTGATGGACAAGTCGGGCACCGTGCTGACCGGCCTGAGCACGCAGCAGGTCGACGACCTGATCGCCGATGGCACGATCTACGGCGGCATGCTGCCGAAGATCCGCTGCGCACTGGAAGCGGTTCAGGGTGGCGTAGGTAGTTCGTTGATCATCGACGGTCGTGTGCCGAACGCGATTCTGCTGGAAATCTTCACTGATACTGGCGTGGGTACGCTGATCAGCAATCGCAAGCGTCCTTGATCGCTGATACACCGGAGATCGCAATCTGCGGCAGCGCCTGCAAATTTCGTTGATGCGAAATTTCTGTAGGAGCTGACGAAGGCTGCGATCTTTTTTGTGCGCGCAGGAAACGCCTGACTCGACACAGCGAAACGTCCGACATCCCTCCAGAACAAATCTCCATAGGATCTTCCCCTCATCCAACGGAGATTCACTCATGCAGAAAGATTACGTTCCCTACGGCAGCGATGTTTCAGCAGGCACCTACGAATGCGTGGACTGCGGTCATCGTTATTCCAATCAAGCCAAGACTTCAATGCCGCCCTGCCCGCAGTTTCGCAAAACAGTGCATGTCCTGAACGGCTGGAAAACCCTCACCGGCCAAGGTGACGCCCCTCAAGATCCGTACCCGGAAAAAACCGAAAAGCCGGCTGCCAGCAAAAAATAATCCCGGAGCGCCTGAGCCATGCAGATCTCGTTCACGATCGACGCCGACGCTTTCGAGCAGGAACAGAAGGAACCGGTGAAAAAGACCTTGCGCATCGGCGACGCCGAAATCGCCCATGCGCTTTTCTGGTGGTGATCAGCTCGACGTGATCCGCGATGAATTGAACATGCTCATCACCCAGAACGAGCCGACCTTCAAACCCATCACCAAACGCAAGGGCAGCGCCGGGCAATTCGAGATCAGCGAAGATTCCCACGCATTGCTCTGCGCAACGCTGGGTCTGAATGCCGTTCAGTGACATCGTCGCGGTCAGTGGCTTGCTGCTGACCCTGACCACGTTCATGTTCAATCTGGCGTGGCCGGCGCTCAATGAAGCGCTGGCTGAAGATGAATTTCAAAAAGGTTCGCAGGCCCGCAAGCGCAGTCGAGACAACGTGATGGCAGCTTTCTACTGGCGAGCATTGCCATTGACGTGCGCGTTTGTGGCGCTGTTTTACGTCAACTTGCCGGCTGCGGTTAGCATCATCGACAGCAGCACGCTGGATTTGTGGGATTTCGATGTGGATCGCACTTTGTACGTGATGGTGGTTGTAGCGCTGCTGGTGTTTGCGCTGGTCAATGCGGGACTGGCGCTGAGACTGCTGATCAAATGGCAAAAACTGCGTAGACCACTGTAGGAGCTGCCGAAGGCTCGGGCCGCGATCGGACGATCTTTTGATCTTGATCCTGAAAAACAAGATCAAAAGATCGCAGCCTTCGGCAGCTCCTACAGGTGCGTATCACACGCCAAATTGGGCGCGGTACGCTTCCACGGCTGGGAGGTGTTGCTTGAGCTGCGGATCGTCGGCGAGGAACTCCAACACCTGATTCAGCGAGACGATGCTGATCACCGGAATGCCGAAGTCGCGCTCGACTTCCTGGATGGCCGACAATTCGCCGTTGCCACGCTCCTGGCGGTTCAGTGCGATCAGCACACCGGCGGCCTTGGCGCCGTCCTGGGAAGCAATAATCTGCATCACTTCACGAATGGCGGTGCCGGCGGTGATCACGTCGTCGATGATCAAGACTTCGCCAGTCAGCGGCGCGCCAACCAGGCTGCCGCCCTCGCCGTGGGCCTTGGCTTCCTTACGGTTGAAGCACCACGGCAGGTCACGATCGTGATGCTCGGCCAGCGCAACGGCGGTCGTGGCCGCCAGCGGAATACCTTTATAAGCCGGGCCAAACAGAACGTCGAAGGGGATGCCGCTCTCGGTGATGGCGGCGGCGTAGAAACGCCCCAGCTGCGCCAGGGCCGAACCCGAGTTGAACAGGCCGGCGTTGAAGAAGTAGGGACTGGTGCGCCCGGACTTCAGGGTGAACTCACCGAAGCGCAAAACGCCGCGATCGATGGCAAAACGAATGAAATCGCGCTGATACGCTTGCATGAAAAAAACCCCAAATACCACGGATTTAGCTAATTAGCTTGACGCCGTGTATCATACACGCACGCGATTTTTGGGGCCATTTATGCGGATCATCAGTGTGAACGTCAATGGTATTCAGGCGGCAGTCGAGCGCGGTTTGCTCAGTTGGCTGCAAGCCCAGAATGCCGACGTCATCTGCCTGCAGGACACCCGTGCCTCCGCCTTTGAACTGGATGACCCAGCCTTCCAACTGGATGGCTACTTCCTTTATGCCTGCGATGCTGAAGTCCCTGCCCAAGGCGGCGTGGCTTTGTATTCGCGGTTGCAACCGAAGGCTGTCATCAGCGGTCTCGGTTTCGAGACGGCCGACCGCTACGGGCGCTACCTGCAAGCAGATTTCGACAAAGTCAGTATTGCCACCTTGCTGTTTCCTTCGGGGATGAACGGCGATGAGGACTTGAACCAGAAGTTCAAGCTCATGGACGATTTCGGCAAGTACCTGGACAAACAGCGACGCAAACGTCGCGAGTACATTTATTGTGGCTCGCTGTACGTTGCGCAGCAGAAACTCGACATCAAGAACTGGCGCGACAGCCAGCAATCTCCAGGCTTCCTGGCGCCGGAACGCGCCTGGATGGACGAGATTGTCGGCAACATGGGCTACGTCGATGCGCTGCGCGAAGTCAGCCGCGAAGGCGATCAGTACAGCTGGTGGCCGGATAACGAACAGGCCGAGATGCTCAATCTGGGCTGGCGTTTCGATTATCAGATCCTGACCCCGGGCCTGCGTCGCTCGGTGCGCAGTGCACGCCTGCCGCGTCAGCCACGGTTCTCGCAGCACGCGCCGTTGATCGTCGACTACGACTGGACGCTGACCATCTAAGCGTCGTATCGCAGCCAAAGAAAATGCCCGCATCGTGAGATGCGGGCATTTTTTATGCGCCGTGCTTCCTAAACCGCAGCGAAGAATGGCAAGGCCAGGTACAGCTTGATCACGATGACGTTAACGATATCGATGAAGAACGCTCCTACCATCGGCACCACCAGAAACGCGATTTGCGAAGGGCCATAGCGCTGCGTCACCGCTTGCATGTTGGCAATGGCCGTAGGCGTGGCACCCAGCCCAAAGCCGCAGTGTCCCGCAGCGAGTACGGCGGCATCATAGTTGCTGCCCATCACCCGAAACGTTACGAAAATCGCGAACAGCGCCATGACCAGCGCCTGCACGGCCAGAATGATGAAGATCGGCAATGCCAACGCCGCCAGATCCCAAAGCTTCAGCGACATCAGCGCGATCGCCAGAAACAGCGAGAGGCTGACATTGCCGAGCACGGAAACTTCACGCTCGAACACCTGATACAAGCCAAGTGCTGACAGACTGTTGCGCAACACCACACCTACAAACAGCACGCAAACAAACGTCGGCAGTTCGAACGCAGTGCCATGCAGAACGCCATTCAGAAGGTTGCCAGCGAGCAGGCTGACGGCAATCAGCGCCAGCGTCTCGACGAACGAAAACGGCGTGATTGAGCGTTCCTTGTTTGGCTGTTCAAAACCTCTTGGCAGTCGCGGCGCTTGTTGCGGATTGCAACCCGGCACTTGCACGCGCTTGATCAGCAACCGGGCAACGGGCCCACCGATCAGACCACCCAGCACCAGACCGAACGTCGCTGAGGCCAGCGCCAGCTCTGAAGCCGACGCCAGGCCATATTTCTCGCTGAACACCGCGCCCCATGCAGCGCCAGTGCCGTGGCCGCCGGCCAGCGTGATCGAGCCCGTCAGCAAGCCCATCAAAGGGTCGAGCCCGAGCAGGGTTGCCAACCCGATGCCCATGGCGTTCTGCACCACCAGCAAGCCAATGACCGCCAGCAGGAAGATACCGACAATGCGGCCGCCCTTCTTCAGACTGGCAAGGTCAGCACTCAAGCCAATGGTGGCAAAGAAAGCCAACATCAGGGGGGTTTGCAATGATGTATCGAAGCGGACTTCAATGTCGAAAGTGCGCAATATCAACAGGAGCACGGCAACCACAAGGCCGCCTGCTACCGGTTCAGGAATATTGTAACTTCGCAGAAAGCCGACACGCGTAACAAGTCCGCGTCCGAGCAGCAGTACTAAAGAAGCGGCCACGAGCGTGCCGTAGAAATCGAGCTCAATCATGTGGATTATTCTTGGCTAAGTATTCACGAGGCGAGCGTTTACCTGGGCTCGACGGGTGAACCGGCTGATTTTCTCAACACTGATTACTGGGGAATTCAAGTGCCATCGATGGCTTGAACATATCGGAATGTTTCAACCGAAACATTACATCGGGCAACTTTAACAACCAGCTCGCGCCAATAACAAGAACGGGAATAAGCACTGGACCGATCAGTTGTGACCAAAGATGTAATAGAGGAACATCAGCAAATAAATGCCAAACCGCACATCGTTAACAGACTAGTCCTACAACAAAAACCAATTATTAAGTTGCACAAATAAAAATACCCCGATAAGTCGGGGTATTTTCATATTGCGACACAACAGACTTTCACTTGATCAATCGCCAGGTGAACGGATATCTGTATGGGAAACCTTCGTTGGCTTTGACCCCTGCAATGATCGTCAGGACCAGTGCGGCGATCGCCAACAAACCAAACAGGAAGAAACCAATGATCAGCAGCATGAGCAGGAAGCAGATCATTGAGGCTATCGCCACCGTGATCTGAAAATTCAACGCCTCTTTGCCCTGTGCATCGATAAAAGGGTCTTTCTCGCGCTTCATCTGCCATAGGATCAACGGCCCGATCAGATTGCCGAACGGAATCCAGATCCCCAGCAAGGCGGACAGGTGACAGAACATTGCCCACTGGCGAACCTCCAGGCTCGGTTTGGGCAGCAACTCTTGCTCGTCACTCATCATGTCCTCCTTGTGGTCGAAAACCTCAGTCGGCCAGTGCAGCCTTCTGCAGTTCGAAGATCTCGTTCATGCCTTTCTTCGCCAGTTCCAGCATGGCGTTCAAGTCTTCAGGCTGGAACGGCGCGCCTTCAGCAGTGCCCTGCACTTCGATGAAACCGCCGGTGCTGGTCATCACTACGTTCAGGTCGGTTTCAGCAGCGGAATCTTCAAGATAGTCCAGATCCAGCACCGGCTCGCCCTGGTACATGCCCACCGAGACTGCACCGATCATCTGCTTGAGCGGGTCACCGCCTTTCAGGCCGCCGCGCTTCTTGATCACTTTCAGGGCATCGACCAGCGCAACCATGGCGCCGGTGATGGACGCGGTGCGAGTACCGCCATCGGCCTGGATCACGTCGCAATCTACATACAGGGTCACGTCGCCAAGCTTGGACATATCCAGCGCCGCGCGCAGGGAGCGGCCGATCAGACGCTGGATTTCGAGAGTACGACCGCCCTGCTTGCCACGGCTGGCCTCACGCTGGTTACGCTCGCCGGTGGCGCGCGGCAGCATGCCGTACTCGGCAGTCAACCAGCCCTGGCCCTGGCCTTTGAGGAAGCGCGGCACGCCATTTTCGACGCTGACGGTGCAGATGACTTTGGTATCACCGAATTCGACCAGTACGGATCCCTCGGCGTGTTTGGTGTAGTTGCGGGTGATGCGGATCGAGCGGAGCTGATCGGCAGCGCGACCACTTGGACGTTTCATAGGGATACCTGTACTGAGGACGGAAAACTGCCGAGCATTATAGAGCCCTGCACCGCGAGTGGGCACTGGTTAAAACCGCCGGCCGACGACCGAAGCCCCTCAAGCGCGCATAACCGACGGGCTGCAGCGCTTTGTCACACCGTGTGTTTGGGCGCATTCGCCGCACTGCGCTACAATCCTGCGCCTTTGCTGCCAGTCGGCTTAAATTCATTGAAATCGCGCCTGCGAAACAGCGTTTCGCGCCGATCTGCATTGCGAGGTCACCGCCATGGTGCACAGCATGACCGCCTTCGCCCGCGTCGAGAAAGCCGGCGTTCAGGGCACCCTGAGCTGGGAACTGCGCTCGGTCAACAGCCGCTATCTGGAACCGCACCTGCGCTTGCCCGAATCGTTTCGCGACCTCGAAGGCGCCGTGCGTGAAGCACTGCGTCAGGGCCTGTCGCGGGGCAAACTGGAATGCACGCTGCGCTTCACCGAAGAAAGCACCGGCAAACCGCTGCAAGTGGACCGCGAACGCGCCGCACAACTGGTTGCCGCTGCGGAAACCGTTGCCGGGCTGATCAAGAATCCCGCCGCGCTGAATCCGCTGGAAGTGCTGGCCTGGCCCGGCGTGCTGGTGGCCGATGCGACCGACCCGCAAGCGCTGAACGCCGAAGCGCTGGCGCTGTTCAATCAGGGCTTGAAGGATCTGAAGGCTGGCCGCGAGCGCGAAGGCGCGGAGCTGGCTCGCTTGATCAACGACCGCCTGACCTCCATCGAAGAGGACGTGGTGACCCTGCGTGAACTGGTGCCGCAGATGCTCGCCACCCAGCGCCAGAAGGTCCTCGATCGCTTCGCCGACATGAAGGCCGAGCTCGACCCGCAGCGCCTGGAACAGGAAATGGTCATCCTCGCGCAAAAAAGCGACGTGGCCGAAGAACTGGATCGCCTGAGCACTCACATCATCGAAGTCCGCCGGGTGCTCAAGTCCGGTGGTGCCGCCGGGCGGCGTCTGGACTTCCTGATGCAGGAGCTCAACCGCGAAGCCAACACACTCGGCTCCAAAGCCTTCGACCCGCGCAGCACCCAGGCCGCCGTCAACCTCAAGGTGTTGATCGAGCAGATGCGCGAACAAGTGCAGAATATTGAGTAAGGCTACCCTGACATGACCCAACACACCGGCACCCTGTACATCATTTCCGCGCCATCGGGCGCGGGCAAGAGCAGTCTGGTCAAGGCGTTGACCGACGCCGACCCGGAGATCCGCGTTTCGGTCTCGCACACCACCCGCGCCATGCGCCCGGGCGAAGTGGATGGCGTGAACTACCATTTCGTGACCCGCGAAGAGTTCGTGAAGATGGGCGAGCACGGCGACTTCCTTGAACGCGCCGAAGTCTTCGGCAACTTCTACGGCACCTCGCAAAGCCGTTTGCAACAGACTCTGGACGAAGGTCACGACCTGATTCTGGAAATCGACTGGCAAGGCGCCGAGCAAGTGCGCAAGCTGATGCCGCAAGCGCGCTCGATCTTCATCCTGCCGCCATCGCTGCAAGCCCTGCACCAGCGCCTGACCAACCGCGGCCAGGACAGCGACGAGATCATCGACGGCCGCATGCGCGAAGCGGTCAGCGAGATGAGCCATTACGTCGATTACGATTACCTGATCATCAACGACGATTTCGCCCACGCGCTGGACGATCTGAAAGCGATTTTCCGCGCCAATCAGCTGCAACAGAAACGCCAGCAAGTGCGTTTCGGCAAATTGCTGGCTGAATTGCTCGGCTAAAACAGCACTTCCCAAAATGCCTGCAAGCGCTTTACATTGGTGCTTGCAGCGCGTTGAAGGGTCTGGTCAAAAAATCAGCGCTTCCCTAATCGCTGGTGATTTTTTAAACTGCTCAGTCCGCTCGCCCAACCGGGCAGCGCGCATATTGCATTCGCTCCGAGGAATACCATGGCCCGCGTAACCGTTGAAGACTGCCTAGAACACGTGGAAAACCGCTTTGAGCTGGTCATGCTCTCTACCAAGCGTGCCCGTCAACTGGCCACCGGCGGCAAAGAGCCATTGGTGCAGTGGGAAAACGACAAGCCGACCGTTGTCGCGCTGCGTGAAATTGCTGAAGGCCTGATGAGCTACGAGTTCATCGCCGAGCAGGAAATCGTCCAGGATGAACCGCTGTTCGCAGCGTTCGAGGACGAGTCGAACGAGGCCGTCTAAGCCTATGCCTGGTCGACGTAGCACGGCGCGGGGTCACAGCTTTCGGCAGGAATCATCATGCCGAGCATAGACGCCCTCGCCGATCGCTTATCGACCTACCTCGGCAACGACCAGGTCAACCTGGTCCGCCGAGCGTATTTCTACGCCGAACAAGCCCATGACGGTCAACGCCGTCGCAGCGGCGAGGCGTATGTCACGCATCCTCTTGCCGTGGCCAATATTCTTGCCGACATGCACATGGACCATCAGAGCCTGATGGCCGCGATGCTGCATGACGTGATCGAAGACACCGGTATCGCCAAGGAAGCGCTGCAAGCGCAGTTTGGTGAAACCGTGGCCGAACTGGTCGACGGGGTCAGCAAACTGACCCAGATGAATTTCGAGACCAAGGCCGAAGCCCAGGCGGAAAACTTCCAGAAAATGGCCATGGCCATGGCGCGCGACATCCGGGTGATCCTGGTCAAGCTCGCCGACCGTCTGCACAACATGCGCACGCTGGAAGTGCTGTCCGGCGAAAAACGCCGGCGTATCGCCAAGGAAACCCTCGAGATCTACGCACCCATCGCCAACCGGCTGGGCATGCACGCGATCCGCATCGAATTCGAAGACCTCGGCTTCAAGGCCATGCACCCGATGCGTTCCGCGCGGATCTACCAGGCGGTCAAACGCGCCCGGGGCAACCGCAGGGAAATCGTCAACAAGATCGAAGAATCCCTCGGTCACTGCCTCGCCATCGACGGCATCCAGGGCGAAGTCAGCGGTCGGCAGAAACACCTCTACGGCATCTACAAGAAAATGCGCGGCAAGCGTCGGGCCTTCAACGAAATCATGGACGTTTACGCGTTCCGGATCATCGTCGACAAGGTCGATACCTGCTACCGCGTATTGGGTGCTGTGCATAATTTGTACAAACCGTTGCCAGGGCGCTTCAAGGATTACATCGCGATCCCCAAGGCCAACGGCTATCAGTCGCTGCACACCACGCTGTTCGGCATGCACGGTGTACCGATCGAGATCCAGATCCGCACCCGCGAAATGGAAGAAATGGCCAACAACGGCATCGCCGCCCATTGGCTGTACAAATCCAGCGGCGACGAGCAGCCCAAAGGCACGCACGCCCGCGCTCGCCAGTGGGTCAAAGGCGTGCTGGAAATGCAGCAACGCGCCGGCAACTCGCTGGAATTCATCGAAAGCGTGAAGATCGACCTGTTCCCGGACGAGGTCTACGTGTTCACGCCCAAAGGCCGGATCATGGAGCTGCCAAAAGGCTCCACGGCGGTCGACTTTGCCTACGCAGTGCACACCGATGTCGGCAACAGCTGCATCGCCTGCCGGATCAATCGTCGTCTCGCGCCGCTGTCCGAACCGCTGCAAAGCGGCTCCACGGTCGAGATCGTCAGCGCTCCCGGCGCCCGGCCGAACCCGGCATGGCTCAACTTCGTCGTTACCGGCAAGGCGCGTACGCACATTCGTCATGCGCTGAAGCTACAACGCCGCTCCGAGTCCATCAGTCTTGGCGAACGCCTGCTGAACAAGGTCCTCAACGGTTTCGACAGCTCCCTGGAGAAGATCCCGGCAGAGCGCGTCAAAGCAATGCTTACCGAGTACCGCCTCGAACTGATCGAAGACCTGCTCGAAGACATCGGCCTGGGCAACCGCATGGCCTATGTCGTTGCCCGTCGCCTGCTCGGCGAAGGTGAGCAGCTGCCGAGCCCGGAAGGTCCGCTGGCGATTCGCGGTACCGAAGGCCTGGTGCTCAGCTACGCCAAATGCTGCACGCCGATCCCGGGCGACCCGATTGTCGGGCATCTGTCGGCGGGCAAAGGCATGGTCGTGCACCTGGATAACTGCCGCAACATCAGCGAAATCAGGCACAACCCGGAAAAATGCATCCAGCTCTCGTGGGCCAAGGATGTCACCGGCGAATTCAACGTCGAGTTGCGCGTCGAGCTGGAACACCAGCGCGGCCTGATCGCCCTGCTGGCCAGCAGCGTCAACGCGGCCGACGGCAATATCGAGAAAATCAGCATGGACGAACGCGATGGTCGCATCAGCGTCGTGCAGTTGGTGGTCAGCGTCCACGACCGTGTGCACCTGGCCCGCGTGATCAAGAAACTGCGCGCCTTGACCGGGGTGATCCGCATCACCCGCATGCGCGCATAACCTGCCTATTACAAGGAGTCCTACATGACCAAAACCGTCATCACCAGCGACAAGGCCCCGGCCGCCATCGGTACTTACTCCCAGGCGATCAAGGCAGGCAACACCGTGTACATGTCGGGCCAGATTCCTCTGGACCCAAAAACCATGGAACTGGTTGAGGGCTTCGAAGCCCAGACCGTCCAGGTCTTCGAGAACCTCAAAGCCGTGGCCGAAGCTGCCGGCGGTTCGTTCAAGGACATCGTCAAACTGAACATCTTCCTCACCGACCTGAGCCACTTCGCCAAGGTCAACGAGATCATGGGCAAGTACTTCGACCAGCCATACCCTGCCCGCGCCGCCATTGGCGTGGCCGCCCTGCCGAAGGGTGCGCAGGTTGAAATGGATGCCATTCTGGTCATCGAGTGATGCGCACGGCGCGGCCTTCACGCCGCGCCGACTGCCGCAAGAAAAGGTTTTGAAAGGATTTCACCATGCGCAAAGCGCTAGCTCTCTCGCTGCTCGCCCTGTTTCTCGGCGGCTGCGCCAGCGACCCTGCCGACCGTGACATCAGCGGCACCTGGATCAACCAGGTGGCGATCGATGCCGCCGCCAAGGGCGGCCCCCTGCGTGAAGCGCTGCAGGCCTACGGCCCGAATCTGGAATGGGACGTCAACACCAAGGCCGGTCAGGCCCGCTACACCAACGGTTTTGAGAACGTCGAAGGACGGCTGCTGGGCGAAGAGTCCGGCGCCTGGAAAGTCGATTTCTACGGCAGCTCCGCCAGCGAACTGAAACGCGATGGCGGGCGCCTGCAGCAAGCTGCCAGCGACAACGAACCCGAACAAGTCTTCGATCGCGCACAGATCCCCGTGCCGGAAGGCGCGCCAATCGGTGCCAGCTTCGAACGCGCGCTCTACTCAGCATACCTGGGCGGCAACTGGACCATCGCCAGCGGCCAGGGTGAAGGCGGCACCGTGCAGTTCCAGGCCGACGGCCAGGTGACCGGCCTGCCGGGCGTTGACCGTTATGCCTTGTGTCTGGCCGGCGATTGCGCGTCCATGAGCAATGGCAACGACAGCATGTGGCTGCAACTCAATGGCCAGGGCAATAACTGGATCTTTGTGCGCAAGGGCAAGGAGCTGGAGATTCTGCAGGCAGTCAATGCTGCGCTGGCAGATGAGCAACCGCAGTTTGCCGCGGGTGAGCGCAAGTGGTTGCTGGAAAAACAGTAACCTGCTTCCGAAACCTCAGAAGATCAAATGTGGGAGCGAGCCTGCTCGCGAACGCGGTGGGTCAGTCGAACTGATAATGACTGACATACCGCATTCGCGAGCAGGCTCGCTCCCACAGTGGTTTTTGTGTTGCTGAAAATTCAGCACTTACCTTTAAGAATCGCTGCATAGCCTTCGCGGTAACTTGGATACTTCGGCACCCACCCCAACGCTTTCGCCCGCGCATTGCTGCAACGCTTGCTGCCGGTGCGCCGCACACTGGCGTCGTCCGCCCATTCAGTCACACCCAGGTACTCGCGCAACCAGCCCACCACCTCGGCCAATGGCGCTGGCGCGTCATCCACACCGATATAGAGCTCGTCCAGCTTGACGCCCTCGCGGTCTTTTTCCAGCAAGAACGCCAGCAGCCCCGCTGCATCATCGGCATGAATACGATTGCCATACAGCGGTGGCTCCGTAGCCACGCGATAGCCGCGACGCACCTGAGTCAGCAGCCACTCGCGGCCCGGGCCGTAAATGCCGGTCAGGCGCAGCACGCTTGCCGGGATGCCGCTATTGAGCGCGACCTGCTCGGCTTCGAGCATCAAGCGACCTGAATATCCGGCCGCGACCGTCTCGGAGGTCTCATCCACCCATGCTCCGTCCTGCTGGCCGTACACGCTGCTGCTGGACACGAAGATCAGCCTCTCGGGCACTTGCCCATAGTCACCCAGCCAGCTCAGCACATTCTGCAAACCCTGCACGTAGGCCTTGCGATAGCCCTCTTCGTCGTGATCGGTGGCCGCAGCGCAATACACCAGATAATCGACAGCGCCTACCGGCCAGGTCGCCGGGCACTCTTCGCTGAACAGGTCGCCGGCGACGCCGATGACACCCTCCGGCAGCTTGGAAACGTCGCGGCGCAGGCCATGAACTTGCCAGCCAGCCGCCAGCAATTGCGTGGCCAGACGACTGCCGACATCACCACAACCGGCAATCAAAACAGAAGGCGCGGACATCAGAAAACTCCCATCAGAAAGGCACAGACTAGCTCTGGCACAGGACGAACGGCTAGCAATGAAGGAAAAAAAGTTACTCTATTACTTTTGTTAACAAGAATTACTTGCAATAATGCACGCCACTTTTGTTCTCGGCCTCACGAGGCCTGGAAGAGCAACAACGTTTTTCTATCTCAGGTCCGGCCAGCATGACACGTAATCAAACTCCCGCTTCGCCAACCACTCGACCTCGCGCCTGGAGCGCCGTCGCGGCTCTGTTGCTCAGCCTGATGCTGGCACCGACCGCCGCCTTCGCCGACGCTCAAGCACCCGCCACCCCAGCCGCCACCGAGCAGAGCGCACCCGCTGCCGCTCCGGCTGCACCAGCCGCCACCGATCCGGTGCAGGCTGTCGACGCCGCTGACGCACCTGAAGCCCTCGAAGCCGACAACACCTTGGGCATGGCCCACGACCTTTCGCCGTGGGGTATGTACCAGAACGCCGACATCATCGTGAAAATCGTGATGATCGGTCTGGCCATCGCTTCGATCATCACCTGGACTATCTGGATCGCCAAAGGCTTCGAGCTGATGGGCGCCAAGCGTCGTCTGCGTGGCGAAATCGCTGCACTGAAAAAAGCCACCACCCTTAAAGAAGCAAGTGCCACGGCCGGCAAGGAAGGCACCCTCGCCAACCTGCTGGTGCACGACGCGCTCGAAGAGATGCGCCTGTCGGTCAACAGCCGCGAGAAAGAAGGCATCAAGGAGCGTGTCAGCTTCCGCCTCGAGCGCCTCGTTGCTGCCTGCGGTCGCAACATGAGCAGCGGCACCGGCGTCCTCGCCACCATCGGTTCGACCGCACCGTTCGTGGGTCTGTTCGGTACCGTGTGGGGCATCATGAACTCGTTCATCGGCATCGCCAAAACCCAGACCACCAACCTCGCCGTTGTCGCACCGGGTATCGCTGAAGCCCTGCTGGCCACTGCACTGGGTCTGGTTGCGGCGATCCCTGCGGTGGTGATCTACAACGTCTTCGCCCGTTCCATCGCCGGTTACAAGGCGCAGGTCTCCGATGCCTCGGCAGAAGTCCTGCTGCTGGTCAGCCGCGATCTCGACCACCAGCCTGAGCGCAGCTCGCAGCCGCACATGGTTAAAGTGGGGTAATCGGCCATGGGCCTGCATTTGAAAGAAGGCGCAGACGACGATCTGGCCGAGAACCACGAAATCAACGTCACGCCGTTCATCGACGTGATGCTGGTGCTGTTGATCATATTCATGGTGGCCGCGCCGTTGGCCACTGTGGACATCAAAGTCGACCTGCCGGCCTCGACCGCCAAACCGGCGCCGCGGCCAGAGAAACCGGTGTTCCTCAGTGTGAAAGCGGACCAGCGCCTGTTCCTCGGTGACGACGAAGTGAAAGCCGAAACCCTCGGCGCCACCCTCGACGCCAAGACCCAGGGCAAGAAAGACACCACCATCTTCTTCCAGGCCGACAAAGGCGTGGATTACGGCGACCTGATGAGCGTGATGGACAGCCTGCGCGCCGCCGGTTACCTGAAGGTTGGTCTGGTCGGACTTGAGACGGCAGCCAAGAAATGATCACGACGCGCCATAAGCTGACGCGTTACAGCGGTAGCCTGGCCGTGGTGCTGGGCGTGCACGCGCTGGCCATCGCGCTGGCGCTGAACTGGACCGCCCGCCCGCCCATCGAATTGCCGCCGCAGGCAATGATGGTCGAGCTGGCCCCGTTGCCTGCCCCGCCACCGCCGGCTCCGCCGAAAGTCGTCACACCGCCGCAGCCACCGGCTCCGGTTGAAGAGTTGCCGATCCCGAAACTGGCTGAAGCACCGAAAGCGGAAATCGCGGTACCCAAACCCAAGCCTAAGCCCAAGCCGAAACCGCCAAAGCCGGTCGAGAAAAAGCTGCCCGAACCGCCGAAGGAGAAACCTTCCGAGGAGAAACCGGCCGATACCCAACCGACCCAGGCACCGACGGAGAAATCCGCCCAGCCCGCACCCGGCCCGTCGCCGGCTCAGTTGGCGGCCAAGGCGAGTTGGCAAGGCACTCTGCTCGCGCATCTGCAGAAGTACAAGAAGTACCCGCAGAGTGCGCAGTCGCGGGGCAAGGAAGGTTTGAATCGTCTGCGCTTCGTGGTCGATGGCGAAGGTAATGTGCTGTCGTTCGAACTGGTGGGCCGCTCTGGCAACGCTGATCTGGACCGGGCCACCCTGGACATGATCCGCCGCGCGCAACCGCTGCCCAAGCCGCCGGCCGACATGCTCAACAACGGCTCGATCGAAATTGTTGCGCCGTTTGTTTATTCGCTCGAACGCCGCCGCTAAGCAACACCGCAATACCTGTGGGAGCTGGCAAGCCAGCTCCCACAAGGTTCTCCGCCAGCCGAGAGAACCAAGCCAAGAGGCACCGAAAGGTGCCTTTTGCATATCTGCCAGCGGCAAACCGACCTCGACCGGTGTCGCACTCAGCCCGCAGTCTGATAACGTGCGTCTATCGATTGCAGCCGGTATGCTTGGCGCGCATCTTCATGGACGCTTGCTATGACCCTCACAGAATTACGCTACATCGTTACCCTCGCCCAAGAGCAGCATTTCGGCCATGCCGCCGAGCGTTGCCACGTCAGTCAGCCGACGCTGTCGGTGGGCGTGAAAAAACTTGAAGACGAACTCGGTGTGCTGATTTTCGAGCGCAGCAAAAGCGCCGTGCGCCTGACCCCGGTCGGCGAAGGCATCGTCGCCCAGGCGCAGAAAGTCCTCGAACAAGCCCAGGGCATCCGCGAACTGGCCCAAGCCGGCAAGAACCAGCTGACCGCACCGCTGAAAGTCGGCGCCATCTACACCGTCGGCCCGTACCTGTTCCCGCATCTGATTCCACAACTGCACCGGGTCGCCCCGCAGATGCCGTTGTACATCGAAGAAAACTTTACCCACGTGCTGCGCGACAAACTGCGCAACGGCGAGCTCGACGCGATCATCATCGCCCTGCCGTTCAATGAAGCCGACGTGCTGACCCTGCCGCTTTACGACGAGCCGTTCTACGTGCTCATGCCGGCCCAGCATCCGTGGACCAAGAAAGAATCCATCGACGCCGGCCTGCTCAACGACAAGAGCCTGCTGCTGCTCGGTGAAGGTCACTGTTTCCGCGATCAGGTGCTCGAAGCCTGCCCGACCCTGACCAAGGGCAATGACGGCGCCAAGCACACCACGGTGGAATCCAGCTCGCTGGAAACCATTCGCCACATGGTCGCGTCCGGCCTGGGCATCTCGATCCTGCCGCTGTCGGCGGTGGACAGCCATCACTACGCCCCCGGCGTGATTGAAGTGCGCCCACTGACCGCGCCGGTGCCGTTCCGCACCGTGGCGATCGCCTGGCGCGCGAGCTTCCCACGGCCGAAAGCCATCGAGATCCTCGCCGATTCCATTCGCCTGTGCTCGGTGGCCAAGCCAACGGCGCCGGTCACGGCCGGTTAAGCGAGCGTCATGACGGAGCTGTCGCAAGTGTCGGTGACGGCACTCAAGGGTGTCGGCGAAGCCATGGCCGAGAAACTGGCCAAGGTCGGCCTCGAGAATCTGCAGGACGTGCTCTTCCACTTGCCGCTGCGTTATCAGGATCGCACCCGCGTGGTGCCGATCGGTGCGCTGCGGCCGGGTCAGGACGCCGTGGTTGAAGGCACCGTCAGCGGTGCCGACGTGGTCATGGGTCGCCGCCGAAGCCTGGTCGTGCGCTTGCAGGACGGCACCGGCGGGCTGAGCCTGCGCTTCTACCATTTCAGCAACGCGCAGAAGGAAGGGCTCAAGCGTGGCACGCGGGTTCGCTGCTACGGCGAAGCCCGGCCCGGCGCCTCAGGCCTGGAAATCTACCACCCCGAATACCGCGCCATCACCGGCGACGAACCGCCGCCAGTGGATGAAACCCTGACCCCGGTCTACCCGCTCACCGAAGGGCTGACCCAGCAGCGCCTGCGCCAGTTGTGCATGCAGACCTTGACGCTGCTCAAGCCGAGCACCCTGCCGGACTGGCTGCCGACCGAACTGGCCCGCGACTACCAACTGGCGCCGCTGGCCGACGCGATCCGTTACCTGCACAACCCGCCCGCCGATGCCGATGTCGAAGAACTCGCCCTTGGCCATCACTGGGCGCAGCATCGCCTGGCTTTCGAAGAACTGCTCACGCATCAATTGTCGCAACAGCGTCTGCGCGAAAGCATGCGTTCACTGCGCGCGCCGGCGATGCCGAAAGCCACAAAGCTGCCACCGAAATATCTGAAAAACCTCGGCTTCAACCCGACCGGCGCGCAACAGCGCGTCGGCAACGAAATCGCCTACGACCTCAGTCAGCACGAACCGATGTTGCGCCTGATTCAGGGTGACGTTGGCGCGGGGAAAACCGTGGTCGCCGCCCTCGCCGCACTGCAAGCGCTGGAGGCCGGTTACCAGGTTGCATTGATGGCGCCGACCGAGATCCTCGCCGAACAACACTTCATCACCTTCAAGCGCTGGCTCGAACCGCTGGGCATTGAAGTCGCGTGGCTGGCCGGCAAGCTCAAAGGCAAAAACCGCGTCGCCGCGCTGGAGCAGATCGCCAGCGGAACACCAATGGTGGTCGGCACCCACGCGCTGTTTCAGGACGAAGTACAGTTCAAGAATCTGGCGCTGGTGATCATCGACGAACAGCACCGCTTCGGCGTGCAGCAGCGTCTGGCGCTGCGGCAGAAAGGCGTCGGCGGGCGCATGTGTCCGCATCAGTTGATCATGACCGCCACACCGATTCCACGCACGCTGGCAATGAGCGCCTACGCCGACCTCGACACCTCGATCCTCGATGAATTGCCGCCCGGGCGAACGCCGGTCAACACCGTGCTGGTCACCGACACCCGCCGCGTCGAAGTCATCGAACGGGTGCGCAGCGCTTGCGCTGAAGGTCGTCAGGCCTATTGGGTGTGTACGCTGATTGAAGAATCGGAAGAGCTGACCTGCCAGGCCGCCGAAACCACGTTTGAAGACCTCACCGCCGCCCTCGGCGAATTGAAGGTCGGGCTGATTCACGGGCGCATGAAACCGGTAGAGAAAGCCGCCGTCATGGCCGAGTTCAAGGCCGGCAACCTGCAACTGCTGGTCGCCACTACAGTGATCGAAGTCGGCGTCGACGTGCCCAACGCCAGTCTGATGATCATCGAAAACCCTGAACGCCTTGGTCTCGCACAGTTGCACCAGTTGCGTGGTCGCGTCGGCCGGGGCAGCGCCGCCAGCCATTGCGTACTGCTCTACCATCCGCCGCTGTCGCAGATCGGTCGCCAGCGCCTGGGCATCATGCGCGAGACCAACGACGGTTTCGTCATCGCCGAAAAGGACCTCGAACTGCGCGGCCCCGGGGAAATGCTCGGCACCCGCCAGACCGGCCTGCTGCAATTCAAGGTCGCCGACCTGATGCGCGACGCCGATTTATTGCCCGCCGTGCGCGATGCAGCCCAGGCTTTGCTGGAGCGCTGGCCGACCCACGTCAGCCCATTGCTTGACCGTTGGCTGCGGCATGGGCAGCAATACGGCCAAGTGTGAGCACCGTCGCAGTTTGTGCAGGATCGTTCCTACAGAGCTGGTTATACTCCTGCCATTGTTTCAAAAACGGATACAGACCATGACCGAAGCTGCTCTCGTCCCCGAATCTCCGCAAGCTCCGTCTGTTATTCGGCTGCTGCTCAACAAGCTGGGCGTTGCCTACGAAGAAGTGCTCGACCACCACGGCCTCAATGCCTCGCGCAAAGTGCAGGCCGTGTTGCTGGACGACGCCGTGGGCGCGTTGATGGTGCTGTTTCCACAGAGCCAGTTGCTGGATCTCAATCGCCTCGCCGAACTCACTGGTCGCCGACTCACAGCCGTGTCCACCGAACGCCTGGAAAAGATGCTCGGCAAACACAATCTGAGCCTGCTCCCAGGCCTGCCGGCGCTGACCAGTTCGCCGTGCCTCTACGAAGAAAGCCTGCTGCGCGAGCCGAAGCTGCTGATCAACTCCGGCGAGCCGGGCCTGCTGCTGGAAATCAGCAGCGAAGACTTCAAATCGATGCTGACCAAGGCCAGCGCCGCCAACTTCGGCGAAGCCCTGAGCAGCATCCGCCCGAACCTCGACCGCCCGGACGATGACCGCGAGGAAATCACCCAGGCCGTGCAGGCGTTCACCGCGCGGCGCATTCAGCAGCGTCTGGAAGCGACCATCGAGATTCCGCCGCTGGCCGAAACCGCGCAAAAAATCATCAAGCTGCGCGTTGACCCCAATGCCACCATCGACGACATCACCGGCGTGGTTGAAACCGACCCGGCGCTGGCCGCGCAAGTGGTGAGCTGGGCGGCGTCGCCGTACTACGCCTCGCCGGGCAAGATTCGTTCGGTGGAAGACGCGATCGTCCGCGTGCTGGGCTTCGATCTGGTGATCAACCTCGCGCTGGGCCTGGCCCTCGGCAAGACCCTGAGCCTGCCCAAAGACCACCCGCAACACACCACGCCGTACTGGCAGCAGTCGATCTACACCGCCGCCGTCATCGAAGGCCTGACCCGCGCCATGCCGCGCGCCCAGCGCCCGGAAGCCGGCCTGACGTATCTGGCCGGTCTGCTGCATAACTTCGGTTACCTGCTGCTGGCCCACGTGTTTCCGCCGCACTTCTCGCTGATCTGCCGCCACCTGGAGGTCAACCCGCACCTGTGCCACAGCTACATCGAGCAACACCTGCTCGGTATCAGCCGTGAACAGATCGGCTCGTGGCTGATGCGCTACTGGGACATGCCGGATGAACTGGCCACCGCCCTGCGCTTCCAGCACGACCCAAGCTACGACGGCGCCTACGCCGAATACCCGAACCTCGTCTGCCTGGCCGTACGCCTGCTACGCAGCCGCGGGATTGGCTCCGGGCCGGATGAAGATATTCCGGATGCCCTGCTTGAACGCGTCGGCCTGAGCCGTGACAAAGCCAACGATGTCGTCAGCAAAGTGCTTGAGGCTGAAGTGCTGCTGCGTGAACTGGCTTCGCAGTTCAGCCAGGCCTGAAAAGCTTCGCAGGCAAGCCCGCTCCCACAAGATCGATGCGATCTTCAGGAGCGGGTGCGTTGCGGCCAACTGTTGATTATTGGCGTAATCAACCGCGGTACCGAATCACCCAGCCCTGCGGATTCGGGAAGCTTCCAATGAAATACCCTCCCACTACAATTCGGCCGTCCCCCAGTACCGTCATGTCATGAAGAGCCTCCAGGACCCCGGCCTCGTCGAAGATGCTGAACCCTGTGCCGTTGAATGACAGGTCCAGTGTTCCGTCCGCCAAAAACTTCGCCGTGATCGCACTCGGATCATCGTCGGTGACTCCGATTCCGGTGTCGCCGCTGACGACGATTGAACCGTCAGGTCGCGCTACACAGCGCAACCATCTCAAACCTTGCGGGACAAAGTCGGAGAACAACGGTTTACCGTTATTGAATACGAGATTGTAGGAGCCTTTGGACGTGAGGACCGCAATCACTCCACGCATGCCACCGTCCCTTACGGCAGCCCCTGCAAGAACAATCTTGCTATCCACAATTGAAATGGCGGACAGGTGGATCTCATCCTCACCAGAGATGATCACGACTCCGTTACCGCTCTCGCCAAACTCCCTGTCGATCTTGCCGTTAGCGTCGAATCGAATGACGTAAGCGCCCGAAGATGGCCCGCTATAGCTGCCACCAACCACCACAGCGCCGTCAGGTTGATGCGCGACCATCTGCGCAGAACTATGTTGGTGTGCAATGCCAGCGAGCTCGACAGGCGCGAAACCCGTGCCATTGAACGTGGTGTCGTCGGAGCCATCCGCATTGAGCCGCATGACGACGCCGCTCACACGGCCAGCGTCGTCTTCGACGGATCCGACCAGCAGGATTTTCTCGTCTTGCCGCAAGACATTGTCGCCATGACCCGCGCTCCCCATCTGCGCATAAGGAAGGTAACGCACACCCTGTTCAGCAAAGTTGTGATCCAGCCGTCCATCTTTGTCTTGTTTCACGACAACCAGCCCGGCAGAAACATCAGGCCCATTGTTCTGGTACTCGGCACGAACGAGCCAACCGCCATCCGGGAACGGCGTCAACTCGAGCATCGAGTGCATATACAAACCGTCCTTGAGTGAAATCTCGACGAATCCGGTCTTTTCTTCACCAAAACCGAGGTCCAGTTGGCCGTCCTCCAGAAGCCGGGCGATCAGCGTTTCCAGGCCATCCTTGCGTCGACGAACAGCCACCAGCAACTTGTTGTCCGGCAGAGCCAATACCGCTCTTACGTCAAACTCAGACAATCCTCCAAGCGGAAATCTGACAATGCCGTTTTCGCCAAAAGACGGATCAAAATTCAGCGTGCCACTCGTCAGGTTTGCGCTTAGATAGCGAGTGATCCAGCCATCCACCCGGGAAGGGTCAGAAAGGCTGGTGTGGGTCATGGACACCACTATCCGACCGTCCTCCATGATTGCCAGATCATGAGGAAACACTGGCCCCGCTACGTTATCGAAGAGCGTATAGCCAATACCGTTGAAGGCCGTGTCCAGCTTGCCGTCTGCGAGAAAGCGCGCGGTAATTACCGCGGAATCACCGGCTCCAACGACAATGATCGAGCCGTCGAGCTGTGATGTATGCCGCCACGTCAATCCGTCTGGCAGTAACGGGGAAAACAGAGGCTGGCCATTATTGAATACAAGATTGGATGCTCCACTGGCGTTCAGCACAACCACCAACCCGCCATGGACGTTCTTTTGCCAGGCGTCACCCACCGCAACGATCCTGCCATCACTTTCGCGCACCGAAACAGCGTTCAAAGAGCTCTCGCCATCCTCGTCGAAAATCAGCTTCGCCTGGCCGTTGTTGAAATCCTTATCCAGCTTCCCCGCTACGTCCAAACGTGCCAGAAAAACTCCGGAGGCTGTCTCACCACTCTGAAAAACGCCGCAAACCAATACTTTGCCATCGGCTTGAACAGCGATAGCGCCGGCGGTGTTCGAGGTGGCACCGACATCCACCAAGACGTACCCCGCGCCGTCAAATGATGGATCGAGCGAGCCGTTCGCCAAAAGACGCATCACGACGGGCGATGGCCATGGCTCATCGATCAGCAGGAAATGGAGCAGGACGATTTTGCCATCGGCCTGCTGAACTGCAGAGACGGTAGAGGCATTTGTAGCGGGGGACTTTTGGCTTGACTTCGCCCCTGCCGACGACGCAAGCGTGGAGCCCGGGATCTTGTAGAAAGAAAATAAACTCACGCCTTTATCGCCGAACGAATCGTCCAGCTCACCGTCGCCTTTCAAGCGGATCATTGCTTGGCCGGCATCGACGGCCTTCTGTGTGAAGTATTGAACGCGCACCAGCCAGCCGCCGTCCCGCAACGCATCGAGCCCAAACACGGTGCTGATGCTAGCGCCGTTCAAAGATATCTCGACGAAACCCGTCTCATGACTTCCGAAGGACTTGTCGAGCGTACCGTCTTCGTTCAATCGGGCGATGGCCAGCAGCGCGTCACTTCCTTCCAGAGGAAGAGCGACCAGCAACTTCCCGTCAGGAAGGGCCAAAACGGCCGCAGCCTCATGGCTCGCAATGCCCGGTATCGGTAATTTCAATAAACCATTCAGGGCAAAAGAGGGATCGGGGGTACCTGGGGTGGTCAAGTCCTGAGCCTGAGTCATGTTCTTGCTCCATCAAGTGCGTGGCGTCCTTTACGGGACCGGAGCTTGAGTAGAGCATCGCGAAGATGAGCAAAGCACCTGACAGAAATGACAGTTCGACCGTCTTTACAGGCCTGAATAAAGACTTTGCGAGCCAAAGAACGCACGATTCTTCATTGTGCTTCGCTTGAAGCCAACCCAAAAAAATCTCAAGCCTTGGCCTTTGCCTTCCTCGGCTTCAAATACTTCATCAACCCCTGAAACCACATCACCAGCGCCGGGTTGCCCTTGAGCTGGATCGACTTGTCCTGAATCCCCTGCATAAACGCCAACTGCTTGTTCTTCGCCTGCATCGTGGCAAAGCCATAACCCGCGTCTTTAAACGCAATCGCAAACGCCGGCTCCGGCACCACGCCAGACTTGCTGGTGATGCGCTGATCCTTGACCACGAAATGCCGCGCCACTTTCCCGTCCAGCGTCTGCAGCTGAAACACCAGATCCTTGTCACCCAACTGCTGCTGGAACGCAGGATTTGTCCGGCTGGCCTTACCCATCAACAAACCCATCATCCACAGGAGAAAACGAAATTTCATGCGCACAGCCTCAAAAGGAAAATGAACGGCCGGGGCAGTGTAAGGGATTCGGACGATAACGCCAGTATCTGAAGCTGTTGGAAGAGGATGCAGACCATTTCCCGCACGATGACCGCCAAGTCACGATTCCGCAAGCAACGTCCTACACCTGTTGAAACACATCCCTGTAGGAGCTGGCGAAGCCTGCGATCTTTTGATCTTCCGCCCCGCGAATCCATGGGAAGTTTCCTGCAAAGTGCGGGGCTGTCCGTGAACTAGGCGAGCTTGAAGATCACCGATAGGCTTCCTGCGTCATCGGGTATTCGGTGACCGGATGTGCAAGTCCGAATTCGGGAGCAATTTCTTCTTACTCCAAGGGATTTACACCGATGACCAATTCAAATACCAACACCGAGGACACCTCCCCCTACGAATCCTTCGATTCAAGAAAATTACATGAAGCCGCCGAACGCGCCCTCGATCACCACTTCGGCAAATCTGACCTCTCTCAGGCCCCACGCCCTGAAGGCCTGTTCAGCCTGAACCCGGACATCGATGCCGAAGCCCTCATGGCCAACGCCTCCGAAGACCTCCTGTCCTTCAGCGTCATCGCCTGCGACCTCGCCGACGACCTCCACGGCTCCCGCCGCTCAGTGGCGCTGGCCCTGAGCAGAATGGCGGACGGGGTGAGATTGATGGTGGAAGGGACGCTCGACCAGATTGAAGTGCGAAGCGTGGCGGCCAAGTCGTAGCGAGATTTGCGGATGAAAAAAGGGGACGTTAAGTCCCCTTTTTCAATATTCCCTGCTTCACCACTGGCAACCTGTTTCAGGTTTCGAATCCACGTTGTAATCGTTTTCAAACGAATACTTCTTTGCAGATTTGTAATTCGTATACGTCATCGCATCAACCCGGCCACCCTGAGTGACCATCTGATACTCACCTGTCAGTGCGCCATCAACTACTTCAACCCAATTTGTCGTGTACTGGTAGGGCCGGCCATAGACCAATTCCTCTTGTTCAGTATTGCGATGAACCAGAGTGATGGCCTTCTTCGACTTGCTGTACTTGACGCCAGCACCGCTCCACTTGGCGACAGAGTCGTAATAGGTTCTAAATTCAAAATTTATGGGTTTGCCTTCGTAGGAACGGAAGCAAAATACCTCGGTCGTGACCTCGCTATGAGCCGCCAGAGGAACGAAAACGAGCAACGCGGAAATCAATGCAGACGAAAATTTCAAACCGAATATTCCTTTAGCGGTTCATGGGTACAGAACACACAGTTACAGCAACTCAACGAGTTCTTGTCACGCCTCGGGCGCCACAGCGCTGCGCTCACCCACCCTCGCCGGGATTTTCGAAGCTTTTCCCGCTTCAGACATTCGCGATGCGTATTGCTTGTACGCCGCCACCGCCCGCTCTTTATCGTTCACGGCCCAATAACTGTCAGCGAGATTCAGGTAAGCAACCGTCCTGTTTGGGTGGTTGGCAATCACTGCATTGAGCAACTCAATCGACTCAGCGTAGTAACCCGCCTCGCCGAGCAGAAAACCGAGGTCGTTGGACCAGCCGGGACGCTGCGGGTAGTAGTACTTTGCGACGATATAGCTATCCGGGGGACAAGTGTCATGCGAACCACCGCCCATCAACGCGTAGCTCATCGCATCCTTGAAGGAAGAGTCATCACCCTTTCGGTAGGCTGCCAGCGCCATATCCAGCAAATCAGCCGAATCGACAGTCATCAATTTCTTTCTAACGCCCTCAATACTGCCAGTACGAGCAACCTGCAGCTTCTGCAGCACTTCACGCCCATCGAAAGAAGCGAGAGTGATGGGGCCCAGTGTCTGCACCGGCAGCTCCACTACGCTAACAAGCGACCGGTCACAGGAGTCGTTGTTCGCCACTTCCAGCAGAGCTTTCAGCTCAAACTGCTTTGAACCTTTGTTGAAGGCGAACAACAGGTTGAAGTTGTAAACCGCGTTATCTTCCTCGCTGGTTGCCAGCGCGATGTAATCCCCAGCCTCAACGAACGGTTGCTTGACCACAGCTTCCTCAGCCTGAGGATCAATGACGGTCATGACGCCAGGGCGACCTTTGAGTACATGGACGCTGAAGACACCCTGAAGAGCGGACGAGTACTGACTCTTGATCAGAGGCAGCGCCTTCGACGTATCGAGCAAAATTTCCTCATTACGTGCCTGCACCGGCGCGATCAACAACCGATTGGAGGCCTCGTCCGCACCCCCTGTCAGAACAAATACCTTTTGCCGTGATGCATCACCCAGCAAGCTAGCCGGAATTTCCTTCAGGACTTGTGGGGCAGCGAGTGCGTATGAAGTGATTAGCAGCCCAAGGCTCAACACGATAAAGCGGAAGAACATATTCACTGTCTCAGTCCCTGAATTTCAGATCGCTCAACGACGCGTTGCGGAATCTTCTGCGCTTTACCGGCGGCACTCATCGCGTCGCGGTACTCGCGGTAATAACGCTGCGCTTCTTCTTGCCGAGACATTGGTAGCGCTGAACAAACTGCTGATCATCAACACCCACTTAAGGCTGGCCATAGACGATCCTCTTCACCACCGGGCTTTCTGACATTAACTGTCTCTTCGTAACGCCATAGGCCTTGATCAGCTCTTCCCGAGATCCCTTCGAGCCAAAAGAGCGTTGGTTATTATCGAAGCTGTATTGCTCCAATCGCCCTGCTGTCGAGTAATACCCATGCCACTCCGCGCAGGCACCACAACCGCCATATCCGCCTATCGAAACAAGGCTGCCCTGGGTGCCTTCCACGCAATCCATCGCCACAACAACATTGCTCAACATTTTCGTCTTCGCACCGTCGGAAGTGAGTTGTAAAACTTTGCTGATATCGCGACGAAGCACTTTGCCGCCGATGTTGATGGTTTGGTCAGAGCAAACCGGGATGACGTGGGTTTGCGCACCATCCACCGTCACCGATCGGCAGGACGACACCAACACCACTTCAACACCGCCGCACTGCATGACATCGCGTTGGGTGTAAGCATCCGTCGGCGTGGCGAAGGCTGGGGAAGAGAACAACCATGCCAGGCTCCCGGCGAACAAAAGCTGATTCATTGAGAAATCCTTTTCGCCGTTAGCCGGCCTGTTGCTACGCCAAGCACTTCGCATAGCCGTCCGCAAACTTGGCATCGAATGACAATGCCACTGGCTCCTCCAACTCCGCCGAGCTATTGAGCAATACACGGGTAGCCGGGGTGTATTTGATCCAGCCAATCGTGCCGCTGCCGTCGGTGTCGAAAAGCAGCTGAGCGCGCACTACTTCACCGTCGTCCTCGTCGATCAGCAGGTTGACCTTGTCCTTGCCGACATAACGAAACGGAAAATCGCTGCTCCTGACAAGCTCAGTAAGGTAGCCGTAGCAACTCCCTTCACTGGCAGTCGCGGGCAGTGAATGAGGTAAAAGCGAAAGCGCAATCAGCACAGGCCGAATGAAAAACCAGTTCATCCACTCACTCCTCATCCATCGGCGACGATTCAACGTCGGTCATGCTCAGCAGCCGGAATTCGTTGCTCACAAACTCGTAGTAACGATCCCGGTTGCCGCTCTCCAAAGCATTCCCCTGCGCATCTTCTTCGCCGTCGAGCGTGATGCCGGACACGATAATCAAGCTGCTGTCGGGCTGGAAAACCATGCCGAACGAGCTGCCGTCGTAAGCATTCGGTAGACCACCAACGACTTCCCCAGTCTGAGCGTCCAGCACTTCGCCGCAAATGGCGCTGCCGCCACAGCCGAGCCTGTGCAGGATGTAATGGCCGGCGAAGTTGACCTTGCCTTTCAGGGCTTGCACCCGTGCCTGATCCATCATTGGGCTGCTGTTTTCTTGCGGCACCAGCTTATGGTTGGGGCCGGTGAAAACTGGCGTGACGGTGTAATCCTTGAAGGTTGGATCGGCAGCGAATGCCATGGACGCGGCAGCTAATATCAAGCTGCCGAGAAGAACCGAAAATCCTTTCACGTAGTAACTCCGTAAATGCAGCGGGGACCGTCGGCTTACTCAGCCTGCCCTTCATAACGCTGTGTCTGCGGGTCGAATTGCCACAGATGTGGCCGTGTCATGGCCTTTTCACCCTTGTAGCGAATCCGCCCGTGCCTGTCCCTGATGTAGGAGTAGATCTCGATGTCCTTGAACTTACCTCCCCCCTTGGGTGGGCCGTCCAGAACTTTGACCCCGGCGAAGTAATCGCCGCCCGAATACCTCAAATAACCACGGCACTGGATCAGGAAGGCAAATGTGCTATCCATTGATGAACCAATGCCGACGCGGGAATTGAAGATGAAGTCTTCGATGCCATCGCCATTTAGATCGCCGCGAAAAACCACGTGGCCCGGATCGATAGAAAATTCTTTTCCATCAAGACTGGAAAGTATGTCTTCCGGATGTTCACCGCTTTGCGACCATTGCGATAAGAAATATTTTGAGTCAGTTTCCTGATTGCAAACATCTGCCGCCATAACCGCTATCGGCAACCAACTCACACATAACACCAGCAATCGTTTCACTTCGCATCCTTCGAATTGATCAATTCCAACTCACCATCCCGATACAACACCTCACACCCCACCCACGCGGGATCCACCTGCGGTATCACTGCCGACGGCTTGCGCAACTCGCGCAACAACGTCGAGCCATGCGACAAGCGCCCGCCCATTCGCGCAATCACCGCCTGCGCCGCTTGATAGTGCGCATGCCGCCCCGGATCGAGGGTGTCTTCGAGCAGGATGTCGGCGCCGAGGATGCCTTGCACCTGCCCCGGATAAATCATGAACCCGGTGGCCAGCTCCGCACCTTCGCGACCGTCCTGCCAGAAGCTGCCGTCTCGGGTGCGAACGTCGGGATGCGGTGCGAACCAGTGCTCGCGATCCGCCAGCGGCATGGCGTGGTGCAGACGGAAGAAGATTCGCATGAGGTTGTCGCGATACCACTCGCGCACTTGCAGGTAGTAGCCACGCAGGCCCGGCAGGCCGCTCGAATGCGCGAAGCGGATCAGATTTGGCCATTGCGGGAATGGCTGTAGCGGCAGTTCGCTCGACGCAGGCCGAGGCGTGGCCGGATCGGTTTCCCACGGCAATCGATGCGGACTGTTTTCAAGGTTGTCGTAAGCGGTCGGCGGGCGGCCCAGCCAATCACCGCCACTGCTGGCCAGCGCCGTGGCAATGCACAGATTGCCTTGCACCACGAACACGTAAAACCGGGTGAACCAGTCCGCCAGTTGTTGGCCATCGGCGCCTTGGGCGACAAGTTCGGCCAGCTCCCGATCGAAGCGCTGCAAGCCATTTTCAAGGTTCAGCAAATGGACGCGAGCCCTGCGTTGCATACGCAAAAACAGCGGCAACGAACGCAGCATTTTGAGCGGTTGCCACGGCAGATGCGGAGTCGCCCCGCCAACTTCACCAGCGTAGTTATCGGCGCTGATGCCCCAGTCGGCCAGCCGGGCGAGAAACAGATCATTGTTGATGTAGGACGCACCGCCGAACACTGCGGTAAACGGCTCGTTATCCTGCAACACCCGCGCATCCCAGCGCGCCATGATCGCCGGGATACTCGCTGCCGCGCGGCGCTGGGCGTACTCAACCAGCACGCTCGGTTGCGACGGCAAGATCTCGGCGATGTTGGCGGCGGTCAGGTGGCGGCGCCAGCCGTAATCGCTAATCGGTCGGTATTGCAGCAGCCACAGTTGCGCGCCATCCCAGGCCCATTCGACGTCGCCAGGCACGTAGTGGAACACGCGCAACACGTCTTGCAGAAAGTGCCAGAGCAGGTCTTCGGTCAAGCCATGGGATGGCGTGAACGTGCCGCTGCGCCAAGCATCGCCGAGCCGCGAAAGCGTTGCCTGCGAGGGGCTGACGTGACCGTCGGCCAGCGATTCGAGATGGCCTTCCACCCACTCAAGTTCTACCGAGAGATGGCGCACGAAAGCGATGCCGGAAACGACCGGGGTGATGAAGCGCTGCACCACCACTTCCTCGACACCTTCGGCCGTCAGTTCGGCAATGCGTTTCGGCACATTGGCGGTCGGCTCGCGCAGATAGGTCATGCTCAAACCGGCATTCGCCGAATCGGCCTGATCCTCGCCATAACTGGAGGAGCGCACCGCCCAGGTCACATCAGGTTGAGCAGCGAGAAATGCCGGCAGGCGCGGATCGCTGCAATCGTTGAGCGTCAGTGCTGCCGGTACCGCTTGCCCCGCCAGTTCAGCCAAGCGCAAACGCCCGCCCTTGGTGTGCGCGACAAACCCGCGCTCGCCCGACTCCAGCCACTGCGCGAACTGCGCGGGCGAGTCGATCCACGGGTAATGACCCCAACCGGGTTTGAGGCTGATGGTCAGATCTGCGCGGGCGAGAATCGCCGACCACGCCGCCGCTTGCTCGATGCCGAGCACCGCGTCCTGATCGCCCCAGACCAGCTCGACCGGATCGGTGATCCACTCCAGCAGTGGCAACGCGGTATCGGCGCGAATCAGATCCCAGTGCGGCACAAACGCACGGCAGCGCGCATAACCGGCGCCCATGCGCTGGTACTGCGCAGGCGTCCAGGTCTGGTTGGAAAACTTGCGCGCGAACAGCGTGGGCTTGTTCGACAGCAGCCAGTGGATGGTCTTGCGGATCGGCAGCGGCGACATCAGTGCCGGCAAGCGCCGCTGCCACAAAAATGCCCCAACCGGCGCCAACAGAACACTGCGGGAAAAGTGCCCGGGCCGACGTTGCAACGCGTGCAGCACCAGCAAGGCATTGACCCCGACCGCCATGATCGCGCTGCCCTTCTGCGTCATCGCCAACAAAGTCTGCGCGTAGTCCGCCAGATCCTCGCAAGGCGGCTGCGGATTCGCGCCGAAGCCCGGCAACTCCAGCGGCACGACTTCGTAGCGCTGGAAGTGCGGCAGCGCGTCGTCCCACCAATCGGCGGCGCTGCCGTTGCCGGCCAGCAGGTACATCAAGGGCTTGCTCATGAGCGGCACTCAGGTCAGATCGCGCAGAGCGGCGTCGAGAGTTGGATAACGGAATGTGTAGCCGGCCTCGGTCAAACGCTGCGGCACCACGCGCTGACCGTCGAAGAACAACTGCGCCATCTCCCCCGCCAATGCACGCACTGGCGCGGCGGGAATGTGCAACCACACCGGGCGCTTGAGGACCTTGCCGACCTGCTCGGCGAACGCGGCCTGACTGACCGTTTCGGGCGCGACCATGTTGTAGATGCCACGTAGAGTGTCGTCGTTGAAAGCCCGCGCGATCACCTGAAGCACATCGTCGCGATGCACCCAGCTCATGATCTGCCGACCGTCGCCCATGCGCCCGCCGAAACCCAGGCGTAACGGCATCAGCAGCGGCGTCAACGCACCGCCCGGGCCGAACACCACACCGAGACGCAGCACCACCTGACGCACGCCAAACTCGGTGGCCGGTTGCGCGGCGGCTTCCCAACGCGCGCAGAGTTCGGCCATGAAGCCATCGCCCTTGCTGGCGTGTTCGTCGAGGCTTTCGCTGGCATCGCGCACGCCGTAGAAACCGATGGCTGATGCTTGAATCCATAGCGTTGGTTTGTGCTTGGTGTGTTTCAGCCAGGTTATCAACGCTTCGGTGGTGCCGACTCGACTGGCGAGCAGTTGCGCCTGACGTTTGGGAGTCCAGCGCGGGCCGGCGACAGGGGCGCCGGCGAGATTGATCACTACGTCAAAGGCTTCGTCGTGGCTGAGCTCGCTGAACGAATGCACACAGCGAGCGCGGCCGTTGAACAGGTTGGCCGCGTCCAACGGATCGCGCGTTAGGACGCTGACCGAATGGCCGGCGTCTAGCAGTTGGTTGACCAAGGCTTCACCGATAAACCCGGTGCCGCCAGTGATCAGCACACGCTTGAAAGCGCCGCCGGCAAACGGGTTGGATTGGCTCGGAGTCTTTACTGAAGGGGAGTTTCGGCGGTCATGCCGATACAGCCAAAACAACGGTGGCAGTAAAACCAGCAACGCAAAACCGTCGAGCCACAGGTGCGACCAGACCTGTTGTTGCGCCGAGAGCCACATGTCCTGCGGCGCCCATAACAGGATGCCGGCGCTCAACCAGCCCCAGATTGCCGGGGCTTTCAAGCGATTGCCCAAGTGCACCAGCGCGAGCATGTACAGCGAATAACTTTGCAGCGTCGCGCCGAACAGCGCGAGCCACCAGACTTGTTGTTCGTGGCCGGCGGTGGGAACCGCATCGGCATCCCAGAACGACAGTTCGAGGACTTGCAGGTAGCCATCGAGCAAGCCGGAGTCACCGGCCCAGGTCAGGGTAAGACCGGCGAGGATGTGCGTGATCGCAGCGGCATATAGCCAAAGCACCAACGCTGGGCGAAGCGAGGAAGAAGAGGCTGGCATTCCGTGTCCTGAGCGCGTTCCTTGGGGGTGAGGAGTTTAAAGGAAAATCGCGGTCGTCAGATGCTCAAGCGTTAAACGTTTTAGCGTGAGGGATTCAGACAAAACTTTTGCAAAAACCGCCTCAAACAGCCCCTCGAAATTCAAATGCAGTGGCTGGCTTTGATCGGCGCCGTGGCTGACGATCCCAATCGCCCCACGTTGAAGACGCCCAACTGGTCACCTTTGTCAGCCGCCATTTGATAACAGGCTAAAAGAAAAAGAGGACAGACCATAAAAGAAATAGGGACAGACCGCGTTTTTCGGGTAATTGCTAAAATCGTGGTCTGCCCCCATTTCACTGTCCCCATTTCACCCATGTCTCCATTTCACCCAAACGGGGCAGATTTACTCATGCTCAACGATAAAATAGCCATCGCACGAAACTAACAAAGCCGAACCCATATGCGACTTCGAAATTTCATTTATCCTGCGCGGTAAAATATTTTTTAATACTTGCAGCGTCTTTATAACTGCAAACCACCTTCGCTCCAGAAACTAAGTCCTTTCCATCCTTGCAGTTTTCCAAAGCTGGATCAGATGGGTCACCTGTGAAATAGAGCAATGAAGCGTTTTCACCATCGACCCTGAGCGGAAGCTCCATGACTGAATACGAAAAACCATCAAACGCGGAGTCAGACAGCTTGCTCTTCACCAAGACATACATTGATTTACCGCGTCGCTCCGGAGATTTCCAATCGTAGAAGAAGACGGAGGCAATTTGATCACCCTCAACTTTCCAAACATATTTGAAAAATGTTTTATCTGAACCAATCGGAGAATAATATATTTCGGCGTCAGCAACATACTCTCCGTTCACCAGTTTTTTCAGACTATTTTTTAAAAAGAACACTGCAATCTTTTTTTCTCCTACTGAAGCCACGACCGCTGGATGAAACTCACTCAATGTAGGTGCCGCATCTGCTAACACATTGGATACGACCAAGCTTATGACCATCGCAAAAATGCAACGAATTTTAGACAGTTTCAAATATTTTTTCATTTTTATATATCCTCTGGAAATGCTTCCGACGTTCATCATAACTATCAGTATCTCTGTTAATAATACGAGTAACAGCATCTACGTTTTCGTCCGCATCACCCTTATCCGCTTCTACAAAAATATTGTTTTTAAGCCAGAAATAAACACCCGAACGAACAGAGTATTTAAACTGTGTATGCAAGATATCCGGCTGACCAACAAAATCAACTTCTTCATCCCAGAACGTTTTATGATAATCCTTAAAGGCTTGATAGTTTGCTTTACCCGTTAAATGTTTAAGACCTCTACCACGATATTTCCACCCCTCACCAGACGATATATTGCCGTTACCTAATTTCCCGCCATATGCTCGATTCGCTATCGCGATCTGATTTTCGTGAGACACATATTTATTAGATCCTGGATATCCATAAAGTGTTGCTTCATCAGGGTGATCCCTAAAATACTTAAATGTACCCTTTAGGCCAGGCACTCCATAGGTAAAGTCCTCTACCACCGCGCACTTCGATCCAATTTCCTGCCTTACCTGAGCAAAAAAGTGACTCAACCTCAACGGAGTATCTAATTTATATCTTTCACAGTTTTCATTTAGCTGGGTGGCAACTTCCGCCAATAAGACATCTTGTTCGGAGGTATTTTTTAGTCCTTCAAATACCCTTTTTAACATCTCGACGGTGATCTTTATTTTTCCGCGACTACCGATCTGATTACCAAGAAATGCAATTGGATGAAAATGCCATAAAACGCCATCACCTAAGCCTTTAGACTGTATAACTGAATCATCCCAAAATATTAAACTATCTATTCGTTCTTTTTCGTGATTTAGAACAGATGGGTAATTCTCCAGCAATGTATCCAGCCGCGCCCATTTGGAAGAGTCCGACTTAGATTTCCACTCCGTAGGGTGATATGCAATGAGCTTTGACCAATGATCCCTGAACTCAATATTCTTGAGTGCAATCGGGAAATCTTCGGGAGTGACTTTTTGATCTCTGTTACCAAATCGATCCAAGTCGTTATATAAGGTCTGGAAGAATTCTGGCATATCATCAGGATCCAGAAAACCATCAGAATTTGAATTTGATTCCTTAACGACGCGAAAGCCTAGTTTTTCCCAGTCGTGCTGAGCAATAAGCTCCGCCCCTTCTTTTTTGAGCAAACCCGATTTGCTTTCTGATTCATCAACTACGGTTACTTCGTACCACTCTTCAGGGTCCTTATAGATAACAGTTTTCCCAAGCTCCACAAAGGTTTCATTCGAAATTGTCACAACCCCAGTTAGAGGGGGCTTACTTTTCAAAGTTGTATTCGCTGGCAAGTGCAAGTATTGCTTTCCTTGCTTCACTGCTGCCTTGTTTTTCAAGAAATCCTCAATTCTCGGATCTGCCGAAAAAATTTCCACATGGACTTGATAACTTCTCGAAACCCCTCCATCAGGACCTGCCAATGTTTCATTTAAACCAAGAAAGCCGATTACGTCACCTGCCTTAATTGCCGTATCCATAGCTACGACCTTGTCAAACTCCGTAGGAATCAATCCAAGCAGTTGAACATAAGGCTTTTCAACACAAGCCCAAAAAGTTGCTGGGACAGGAGTGGAATGGCTTTTCAAACCGGTTGCAGTGCCAGAAGTACTTGGCACGAAGCAACATTCCGCCATTTTGTATGACTTAGAGCCAATCTTCAGGCTAAAAACTTTCCCACTATCAAATTCTATTACGCTATTTGTACAAAGTACTAAATCTTCGTTTTGCCCCAGACTATTTACCTGTCTCATTGCAGCCCCAGCTAAAGCGCCGTTACTCTGCGGTGAGGGGGCTACCCTTAAGGTAAGCCCAGAGCCGGTAACTATAGCTCTGACCTTGCCCTTCCAATAATCTGGCTTCTTTCGCTCCGGTGCAGTTATTGCTTTCCAGCTCGCACTGCCATCACCTCTTGGGTATGCAACACCGTTTTGCTTGTAGGCGAACCAGAAATCCTGTCCTGGCGTGCGTCCACCTACTGTACCTTTAATTAGTTTGCCTTTCGCGTGGATGTGATCAGAGTGCTCTTCAAGTATTTCAATTTGAGTTCCAGCAGAAATCGAACCGTATTCGATGCAGCCAGTCGCACCAGCAACATCGCTTCGAGCTTTAAACCCACTTGCGATCATCTTTATTTTCTGATGGCCCGTCTGTTCTGGTTCATCCGCGTACCTCTGGTATGGTAGCAAATGCATATACAGGCTATAAAATACGAGTTCATTACTAGTATTGGGCACGACCTCTTTATTAGGTGGTGATTTATAGTCGTGCTTGACAAGGCAGAATGAATTTGAGTACTTCAATTCCTCTGTAGTACTCGAACCTTCAAACTCAGTCTTTAAATAATCCTCATTCAACCGATAGGCTACGACGACACCATCTCCAATACAACGAATAGGTTCATCTCTCACACACTGCGGAGCAGTCTTATGCGTGATATGAATACCGCCATGCCAAAATCCATGATTCCCAAGTAAAAAGTTACCTGAGCTTTCACTCTCAAGTGCTTTAAAGATTTCTTCAGCATCCTTAAATTGCGATCCGTCCGCTTTTCTAAACGGGTACTGAAAATTCATTAATGGTGTAGATTCTACCGGTGCAGGTGCAGGTGCAGGTGCGGATCCTTCCCCCGTCCGAGTCGATTCCTTAACCCTTAGAAATTTTGTAGGGACTGGCCAAAAATATGCTTTGCTATAGGCACCAAACTTTGCAGTAGCTGGACCAGAGCTTTGCGCCCCAAAAAACTCACCATATTGAGAGTCCAGCGTACTATCATAGTGCTCTACGATACCCGTATGATTTAGCGTTTTATTATCTCGATTAGAGATTACGTTAATCCAGAGTACGATATCTCCTCGCCTCACATTAGCAGGACTAATTACATCATAGTATTGAAGTGCGGCTGCACTATTTAGCCCCGCCGTATTCTGGTAAGGAACTTGATATCCAGCGCCTGTGAGCAACAGGTTTACCATATGAGAGCAATCGACGATTTTTTTGCCATTTTCTACGACGAAACCATCTCCTCCTTCCTTATATCTATAGTTAGCACTCGTATAGTTACTTGATAAATCTAGTGGCTCTGTCATTTCTGCTTCCTGCAATAATCAGTAGCAATAGCTCGCTTTAGTAATTTCAGCGGTCTGTTTATTTAGACGTTCCAAATGTGCGATAGACCCTTTGCTGCCTTTTTTGGCAGCCACTTGGTAGCACGCAACCGCCCGGGACATGTCCTTCGTTACCAGCTCTCCAGTTTCAAAGGCACGCCCGAGTGCATTTATCGCAAAAGCACTTCCCATACGGGCCGCTTGCGTCAGCGCTTCCTCGGCCTGTGCTGGATGCTGGCAAGGGCCATTGGAGGAAATGTTGTTTCCATCGCAATAAAACAACGAGAGGCTCATCGCCCCCTCAGGCAGAGTGGTCGCTGCTGCCTTGAATAGCTGCTCAACCTTCTCCGTTTGCAACTGCGGAGCCATTCCGGAAAGACTCAAGCTTGCTGCATTCAAACTAGCCTGGGGATCACCGGAAGCGGCTGCGCATAGATAGTTTTCCAAGGAAGCTTCAAACAACTCACCTGTGAGTCGGTACTGCTCCAGCCCCCCTAGGCCTCTAAAGGCCTCTGCACGTTGAAAGCAAAAATTCTCTGCCTCGCTCATGCGGGGCTTGCTCGTCTCTACGAGATCTTTCTCACTGATCGACCAATCTTCAACCCCCTCAAGCACCCAACACGCTTGGCGAGAAAAATTAAAAATCTTGATGTTGCTATTACCTGCTCGCTTATCCACTACGTTGAAATGATTATCGTCAATCTCCTCAACCTCTACGCCTTCAGTCTTGTCCGCGCCTACAGGCGCCATCAACGGAAACGCTAAATTGGTGCTAGTAAGCCCCATCGTTTTAGGCTCAAAAACCCCATGATCTCCCACCGGTTTCAAAACCAGCGACTTCACCGTCATCGCAGTCCACCGCTGCTGAGTTTCGGCATTCGCAGAAAACGCCGGCAGAAACTGGGAAAAATCCTCGGACGGGCATTCATCCGCATAAGCGCTGCCATGAAACAGGCTCAACAGCGACGCGGTGAAAACCGCTATCGCGATGCCATTGCTCTTCTTCAAAACACGATTCATGTCGATCACTCGGAAAACACAAAAAAAGCCTTCGGTTTAACTTTCTCAGGCGGTGCATTCAACAACGCCTGATCCATCAAACTCCCCGCCTTATCCTTATCCGCCGCCCCCGGCAGCACCGGCGGTTTAATCCCAATGCCAGTCCCCGACCCAGCCGAACCACCCGCATTGATCTTGATCACCGGCCCAACCACCGTAACCCCACCGCCATCGAGCTTGATAAAGCTCCCGCCACCCAATACGGTCAGCTCTGTCCCCGCCTCAATAACAATCTTGTCCCCAGCCTTGAGGTGTATCTCTTTCCCCACACTGGTCAGTTGCGCAGTCCCCAGCTTCACATGTTGGTTCTGCCCAACCGTGAGGTGGTCATCCAGCTTCGCTTCAATCTTGCGATCGCTAATCGTCGTGCGGTGTTCTTCTGCCTTCAGCTCGGTGTAGGTGTTTTTCACCACCGTGTCATGACGTTCATTACCGACCCGAATTTTCTGGTCATGCTCAACGTTCTCATCCCAGTCACGCTGCGCATGAATGTAGATCTGCTCCGCACCTTTCTTGTCTTCAATACGCAGTTCGTTGTAGCCGCCGCCACCCGGGGAGCTGAGGGTTTTGAAGACGCTGCGGGTCTTGTTCGCCGGCAGTGCGTACGGCACCGGGTTTTCCTTGTGGTACAGGCAGCCGGTGACAAGCGGTTGGTCGGGGTCGCCTTCGAGGAAGGTGACGAGGACTTCCATGCCGATGCGCGGGATGCTGATGGCGCCGTAGCGGTCGCCGGCCCAGGAGCTGGAGACGCGCAGCCAGCAGCTGGTTTTGTCGTCGGCCAGGCCTTCGCGGTCCCAGTGGAACTGGACTTTGATGCGGCCGTGTTGGTCGCAGTGGATTTCTTCGCCTTTGGGGCCGGTGACCATGGCGGTCTGGCTGCCGAGTACGCGCGGTTTCGGGTGTTCGAGGGCCGGGCGGTAGAACACGTCCCACGGAGTGGCGAGGAAAGTGTTGCGGTAGCCTTGGTGGAAGTCGTCTTTGTTGTCGGTGGTGTCGCTGGTCACGCCTTCTTCGAGGACTTGCGGTTGTTTGCCTTCGTGGAAGATTTCGGTGAGCAGCCACAGGTCGTTCCACTCGCTGCGCGGGTGGTCGGACATTTCCATGAAGTGACCGCTGACCAGTCTGGTCTGGTCGCCACGACCTTCCGCCTGGCGGTAGTCGGCGCGATGGCGTTCGAGGGCGCGTTGGCTGAGGAATTTACCGCGCGCGCGGTCGATGAAGCGGCCGGGGTAGTCGTAATCTTCGAGATCCGGCTCGGTGCTGTCGCCGTCAGGTTTGTACGCCGCTTCCATTCGCAGGCGCGGTTTTTCGAAGTCGTAGTCTCGGCGAGTGGTGCGCGTGGTGCGGGTTTCCAAGCGCAACTTGAAGGCTTTGATTACCGGCTCGTCCGCGACCATGCCGCTGCCCTGCACGTAGGCGGTTGGCTGCCCAAGGTTCTGGAACACGGTCTGGTCGTCGCCGAACACCAGCAGGTGGGCCTTTTCGCTGTGCTGGAAGTGGTAGTGAATGCCCTCTTCTTCGCACAGGCGCTGGACGAAATGCAGGTCGGTTTCGTCGTACTGCACGCAGTAGTCGCGATCCGGGCACGGCTGGCTGAGCTGGAAGCTGTAGGCGTTGCTCTTGATGCCGTGCTCTTCAAGGATCAGCGCGATGATTTTCGGCGCCGACATCTGCTGGTAGATGCGCTGGTTGGTGCGGTGATGCAGGTATTGCAGTTGCGGCACGATCGAGACTTTGTAGCGGGTCAGGCGCTTGCCGGCATCGCCCTGGGCGACGCGGTAGATCTGCCCGTGGATGCCCGAGCCCTGTGGATCGAATGCCAGAAACGCCTGCTTGTGCAGCAGTTGTTCGAGGTCCAGATCGGGGTTTTCGCTGACCAGTTCGAGGTCGAAGCGATACGCCTGGCTGATGCCTTCGGTGCCGGTGAACGACAGCACTTGCAGGTCGCCGACGTAGTCTTCGACCTTTAGGCTGAAGTGGGTTTCGTTAGCTGAGTTGAACATCGTGTGCTCCCTGTTCGAATGTCATCCGTTACGCCCGAAGTCGCAGACGTTGCAGCCAGGACGAAGTGGCGCCCAAGGCGTCACGCAATTGTTGGGCAGTGATGGTGCGTTCTGCCGGGTTGAAGCTCAGCGCGGTTCGCAGCGCTTGCCAGCCGTGCTGGGGTAGATTCGCTGGGGCGCGCAGCTCGCGCTCCAGGTGCTCGTCGCGGGCCTGGGTCGAGGGCAAGCGGCGGAACGGGTGTTTGCCGCCCGCCAGTTCATAGATCACGCAGGCCACGCCGTACACGTCCGCGCTGGCCGACAATGGTTGGCCCTCAAGCAGTTCGGGGGCGGCGTAGCCCGGGGTCCAGGCGTTGAAACGCTCGCGGCTCAGGTGCGGCAGGCCGGGCAAGGTGCCCTCCTCTGCCTGCCCCAGACCGAAGTCGAACAGGCGCAGGCCGTCTTCGCTGAGCATGACGTTGCTCGGTTTCAGATCACCGTGCAGCACGCCGCGACGGTGGGCGTAGGCCAACGTGTCGAGCAGCGGCAGGACGATGTCACGCAATTCTTGCCACGGCAGGCCGAGAGGCCGCTCGCAGAGCAATTTGTCCAGGGTCAGGCCACGCATGTATTCCATGGTGATGAAGGCCCGCTGGCAGTCGGTGTCGACTTCAAAGGTGTGTGCACGCACGACGTTGTCGTGGCGCAGGCGTCGGGTCAGGGCGAACTCGCTGTAGAGCAAGGCACTGGCGTCCGGCGATTCGGCAAATTCTTCGCTGAGGATTTTCAGCGCGATGTAAGGATCGGGATCGCCGAACTGCTCATGCAGCAGATCCCGCGCCCGGTAAACGGCGCCCATGCCACCGGCCCCGAGCAGACGCTCGAGGTGGTAGCGACCGGCGAGTACATCCGGCAGCGCACCGATGCTGGCCTTGGTCGGCGCCAGCAAAGGCTCTGCCTTGTTCTCCTTGGCGAAGGCGAAGTAGGTCAGATTGTTGGCCTGCTCTTCGTTGATCAGCAGGTCATCGATGGGCGATTCGAGTTCACTCATTGGCGGATCACCACGGCAGTCAGGTTGTCGCGCGCGGCGCCCCGCAGAGCGCCGTCGAACAAACGTTCCAGCGCGACATGCGGCGCGCTGAGGCTGAGGGCGTTGCCGAGGGCATCGCTGCTCAGGCCCTGATACAAACCATCGCTGCAGAGCAAGAACACATCGCCCGGATAGACCTCGAGTTCAAGCACATCCAGGGTCAGTGTGTCGGCGGCGCCGACGGCTCGGGTGAGTGCCTGAGCCGCCGGGTGCGCTGCCGCCTGTTCGACGCTCATTTGCTGCTCGTCGATCAGCTGCTGTTGCAGCGAATGGTCCTTGGACAGCTGATACAGCCGCTGCCCGCGCCACATGTAGCAACGGCTGTCGCCGGCCCAGATGCAGGCCGCGCGATTGCCTTCCACCAGCAGCGCGACGACGGTGCTGCCCATGATGCTGTCGTGGCGTCCGGCAGTGACCGTCAACTCCTGGCCCAAGCGCCGGTTCAGCCAGTGCAGGCACTGGCGGATGGCTTTGAGGCGTTCGTCGAAGTCCTCGTGTTGCGGCAACTCAGCCAGGCTGGCGACGATCAACTGGCTGGCGATGTCGCCACCCTGATGACCGCCCATGCCGTCCGCGACCACCCACAGCCCATGCTGCGGCGAGTCGAGGAAGGCATCTTCGTTGCGCGCCCGCACCTTGCCCGGGTCGGTACGCGCCGCGCTGCGCCAGGGACTGGCCACCAGCATCAGAGCTGCACCGGCATACGGAAGGTGCGCAGCACGCCCATGTCGAACGGATTCGGCGTGCGCTGGCTGGTCAGCAGGTAGTTGGCGCGCAGGCCGCCCACGTCGGCTTTCAGTACCAGCACGTCACGACCGTTCAGGTACTCGGTCTGCATCAGGTCGAACAGACGGAACAGCGACCATGGGCCGGAGTTTTTCTCGATCCCGATCGGACGCCCGGCCATCTTGTCCATGACCAGACTGGTGCGACCGTCTTCAGCATCGGTCGGCCACTTGAAGGTCATCGGCAGGATCGGGCCGTGACGGTATTCCATGGTCTTGTCGCCGAACTTGAATTCGGAGCGGCTGACCGCCGGATCGAGGGTGTAGGGCTCAAGCTTGAACTGCACCGTCGGCTCGGCCGGGTTGATCGAGAAGAAGCTCTGGCGAATGGTCTGCGCCGCCGCCATCTGATCGAGGTAGACCTTCGATACCGGCAGGCTGTGACCGTCGACGCTGCGCATGCGGTAGTTGCCCGGATCGCCGCTGACGAATGGACGCATGTAGCTGTCGAAGAAACGGTCGACGGTACCTTGAGCACGGAAGAACTCACGGAAGTCGCTGATCGCCACGTCGCTGGTGCTGCTGGCGCTGAACGGATAACGCTTGCTGATGGTTTTGCCATACACGCTGTACAGCTCGTTCTGATAACGGCCGTTCAGGTATTGATAGGCATCGTTGAGCACCAGACGCCACGAGTCCTCGGCCAGCACGTTGAACCACACGCTCAGCGGACGCGGCAGACGACCGGAGGCATTGCGCAGGTTGGTCAGCGCATCACGCTGGCCGCTCATGCGCGTCTTGGCCATCTCGAACGCGGCTTGCTCCGGCGTGCTGGAACGGGCCAGACCGGCCAGTTGCAGTTGCAGGTCGTTGAGTGCGCTGAACGCTGGCGTCAGGTCGGCGCCCGGGCCGTTGTTGTCGTCGAGCAGACGATGCAGCGGTTCGAAGCGGCGTTGCAGGGATTTCTTCGCGGTGTCCGGCAGGTTCTTCGCCACGTTCAGCGCCGAAGCCTTGTCGGCGGCAGCGGCGGCGAGTTTGCCGACCTTGCCCAGTTTGCCTTTCTGCCCGGCCAGCGCATCGGCGGCTTCGCCGGCTTCATCGACCGGATCAGCCGCGGCTTCGAAGCGGGTGTTTTCACGCACTTCGGTGAGCAGCGCGAGGACCGGCGAGTTGGCCGAAGTCAGGCCCGCCAGTTGCTCGGCGCCTTCGCCAGCGTCGCTGATCGGTGGCAGTGCGACCTGGCCAACGGCTTCGCTCCAGTAGTTGGCGTAGTCGCGGAAGTACAGCTGCTCAAGCTCGACCATCAGGCGACGCAAATCCATGTCGCTGATGCCCGCGCCTTCGCCCAGCACCCAGTTGTCGCGCAGGATGTCGGTGACCAGCGCCGCGCCCTGCACCGAGAAATACTGCTGATAACCCTGCTGGGTGTAGAAACCCGGGATCACGTATTCAGTGCCGATGAACAACGAACCTTGCGGGCCGAGGTGCTGGCTGAAGCGGTAGTCCGGCAGGTTGCGCGCCTGCTCGCGGAGCATGCGGTAAACCACGTTGGCCAACGACTCGCTGCGCAGGACCTGACGCGCCTGCGTGACCAGTTGATCGTTCAGCGGGTAGATGAACGGCTGCTTGAGCAAACGCTCGAGGTGCGTGTTCAGTCCATTCTGCACAGCGGTGTTGCCGGTGTAGCGCTGCGACCAGTCAGTGGCGACCCAGTCCTTGAGCCACGCCGCGTCGCGACGATCCTTCATGTTCAGCATCAGGTACGCGCGCAGGCTGTTGAGCAGGCGATCGCGGTCCTTCATGTTGGCGCGGATCTGCCCCTCGAGCATGGTCGCCACCCGTGGCAGCAACTGCGCTTCCAGCTCACGCTCGTAGGCGGTTTTCACCACCGGGTTGATCTCTTCGCCCTGATACAGGCCGCCACGCTCGTGGTACGACACGTCGCTCTTGTTCGGGAACACCTGGGTCGCGGCGTAGCTGGTGTCGAGGACTTTCAGCACGCCCATGGCGTCATCGCGCGGCGTCACGGCCGAGCGTTGCTGGGTCCAGTTCTGCGCCAGCGTGCGCAGGTTTTCCAGACGCTCGTAGTTGGCCGAGAAACCACCGGCCCAGAGCATGCCGAACAGTGCCAGTGCCGCCAGAGCGCCGACGTACAGCGCACGCTGGCCCCAATGAATGCGGCTGCGCTCGCGCTTGTCCAGACCGGCCAGATCGGCCTCGGGGAAAATCACCTGGCTGAGCAAGTGGTGGATGAATCGCGAACGACCGCTGCGCAGAGTCGGCAGCACACCGGCGTTCATGCCCAGGCTGGCGCCGATGCCGGCGGTGGTCGAATCCATTTCCTGGGTCAGGTGCGGCGCGCTGGTCAGGTAGAAGCCGCGCAGTTGCGTGGCGCGCTGATAGCGGTTGCCGGTGAACGCCATGTCGACGAACAGGCACAGGCGCTCGCCGATCTGCCCGAGCTGATGCGGGAAGTCGAGGATGCGGCCACGGCGCTGAGTGTCGCGCTCGGAGTGCATGCGCATGATCACTTGGCTGTTCAGGCGGCGCAGCAGCTCTTCGAACTCGTTGCGCAGGACCGTGACGTCGGTGCCGACCTGATCCTTGCGGAAACTGGTGCCGAGCACCTGATCGCTTTCTTCGCGGGTCAGTTGATCGAAGAACTCGTCGAAGCCGAGCAGCTTGTCAGCCTTGCTCAGGACCAAATACACCGGCACGTCGACGTGCAGTTTCTGATGCACATCCTGCAGACGGCTGCGCACCTGGCGTGCGAGGGTTTCGATGTCCTGCTCGCTGCCGCCGGTCAGGGTTTCCACCGGAATGGTCACCAGCACGCCGTTCAACGGACGACCGCGACGACGCTTGCGCAGCAGCTCCAGCAGGGTTGTCCAGGCGTTGCCGTCGACTTCGGCGTCCGGTTGAGTGGTGTAACGCCCGGCGGTGTCGATCAGTACACCGTGATCGGCGAAATACCAGTCGCAATGACGGGTGCCGAGGGTGTCGCGGGTCAGCTTGCGGTCGATCTTGTTGATCGGGAATTCCAGACCGGAGAAGTCCAGCAGGCTGGTTTTGCCCGAGGCCTGCGGACCGATCAGCAGGTACCACGGCAAGTCACTGCGCCAGCGCTCGCTGCGACCGCGATACAGGCTCGACGTCTTCAGGGTTTTCAGCGCGTCCTTGAAACGCGCCTTCAACTCTTTCTGTTCTTCGTCGATCAGCTCTTCGCGGCGAATGCGGTCCTGACCGTCCTCGCTTTCTTCCTCGGCTTTCTTGCGGATACCGGCGCGCCAGCTGACGAAGACCATGGTCAGGCCCCAGATCAGGAACAGCACGCTGATGGTCAGCAGGCGCGAGGTCGCACTTTCCCAGAACTTGTAATCATCGACCGCCAACAACGGGCCGACGAACCACACCAGCAGCGCCACGAACAGCACCAGCAGCAGAGTCCAGACCCAGGTCTGGCGCAGGAAGGCGCCGACTTTCTTGAAAAACTTTTTCATCACACGTCCCTGTTTTACGGCTGCGCCTGCGGTTGCACCGCGGCTGGATCAAGCGGCTGATAAGGATGCAGAACGGTGTCGCGTTGTTCGCTCAGGACCCAGGCGAAGCCCGAATACATCACCACCAGGCAGACCAGAGTAAAGAGCACCACCATCCACGCCGGCACGATGCGCACCAGGTTGCGGCGCTGATCGTTGAGACCTTCCCAGTGCGGCGACAACTCGCGCGGCACGTCGCCACGCAACTGACGGATCTGCCGGTACAAGGCGTCGCGGATGCCTTCAAGCTCAAGCATGCCGCGCGCCTGCACGCGGTACTTGCCCTCGAAACCGAGGGACAGGCACAGGTACATCAGTTCGAGCATCGGCAGGTGCTTGACCGGGTTTTTCGACAGCCGATCGAGCAGCTGGAAAAACTTCTCGCCGCCGAAGGTTTCGTTGTGGAAGCTGCTCAGCAGGCTCATCTGCGACCACTCGCTTTCGTTGCCCCACGGCGTGGTCACGACGGCTTCGTCGACCACGGTGCAGAGCACGTAACGCGCGGCCATTACCTGGCTGCTTTCGGCGCCGTTGTGCAGGGCTCGCACTTCAAACAATTTCAGCCCGGCGGTCAGCCGCTCATTCAGCGCGTACAGGTCTTCGCGGGTCTCGCTGTGCTTGAGACGCACCACTTCCGAGAGCAGGTCGGACGAGGCCGCCACCAGCGAGTTGAGGCTGATATTGAACGCCTCCGCCGGACGCAGGCGCGCGGCGTAGATCATGCGTTCTTCCAGTTGCTCGAAACGCGGCGGCGCGGCGAAGTCGGTCAGCGGACTCGATGCCGGTCCGTGGCCCTGACGGTCGAGCAGGACGGTTTTGTCGTCCTGGTTGTAATCCGTTTCCTTGATCATGTCGGTCAGTTCCTGATGGCCCAGAATTTCAGTTCAAGCTCGGCGAATTCGCCGGACACGTGGAACGCGAAACCGCCGGAGCGCTCGAGTTGTGCCAGGTCTTCGGAACTGAGTTCGAGGATGAAATAGGTTTTGTTCGAGTGGAACGCGATCTGCCGTGGGGCCACCGGCAACGGTTTGACCTTGATCCCCGGCAAGTGCAGGTTGACCAGTTGGCGGATGCGCTCCACCGGGCCGACCTTGAGGTGCTGCGGCAAGCGCTGACGCAGTTCTTCGGAGTCGCAGTTGGCACTGGCTGCCAGCACGAACGAGGCCGAGCCGAGCAGTTTGTGATCGTGCAACGGCGAGACGATGATGCCGTACTGACGCGCCTGCAGGATCAGTTCGATGGCGTGCTGTTCGAGCACCATCGACAGCACTTGGCGGATCGCTTCCATCAGTTTGCGAAAGCTCGCGCCCTGATCGGCGTGGGAATAGCGGCTGTCCAGACGCGGGCGTTTGCTCTCGCCGGAGAAGGTCGCCAGATCGCCGAGCATGGTCAGCAGCGTGCGGTACAACTCTTCCGGATGCACCTGCTCCAGACCCAGATAGTGACGCAGCAGCAGTTCGGTGCGGTTGATCAGTTGCAGCATCATGAAGTCACCGACTTCCGCACCGCCGACCTTGCCGTTGGAGCGAATCCGCTCGGCAATGGTGTCGCCACGGTGGCTGAGCATGCTGATGACTTCTTTCAGGCACGACAGCAAATAGCTGGAGGCGTGGGCCTGAATGTAGGTCGGCACGAAGTCCGGGTCGAGGCTGATCACGCCGTCGGGCGTGGTATCGAGCACGTCGCAGATTTTCAGCTTCACGTAGGCCTGATCGCTCTGCTGCTCGCCGAGCAACAGTTTGAAATCCGGGCGACCGCAGCTGACCTGGCTGGCGGAATCATCGCCGGCGTTGGAGTCGGCGACTTCGGCGTCATACGCGGTGTAGCGCGCGAGCACGTCGGATTGCTCCGGGCGCCGGGCCTCGATGTGGTTGCCAGTGACCAGCGGCAGCGCCAGATAGATCGGCGTGTTGCCGGTGTTCGGCGGCACGTCCAGCGCCAGCGGCTCAGTGTTGCCACCAAGTTCGAACAGGCTGCCGTCCGGCAGAATCCCCGAGGCTTCACTGATCACCAGTTTGCCCATGTTGAGGAACTGCAAGTCGATTTCCAGATTGAGAAAACCCCAGGTGTAGCCACCGAGCAATTGCGTGCGGGTTTTCATCTGGTGATCGTAATAACGATCGTTGTGCTGGAAGTGCTGCGGTCGCAGCAGCATGCCTTCCTGCCAAATGACTTTATGGGTGTTCATGATCAGTCATCCGCCTTGGCGAGCACTTGTTGGGTATTGCGGATACCGGCCTGATCGAGGGTCAGATCAGCCTCGGTGAGTTCCAGCGGAGTGATCTGCACGGTGTGGCGCCATTGCGTATCCGGCAGGTCGCGATAGGCAGCAAGGATGCCCACGTAACGGCTGCCCTCCTCCACGCTGAGTTTCAGTTCCACGGTTTCACCCGGGCGCAGTTCGAGTTCTTCGCTGGCCACCAGGTCCGGGTTGAGGGATTCCTTGGCGCGTTCGTAGAGGCTGAAGAAGTCAGCGTTCTCGAAGGTCACCGGGTGCTTGAGTTCGAACAGACGCACGACGATCGGCGACGGCCGCCCGTTGAGGTCCGGATTGAGCTGATCGCTGCCGGTCAGCTTGAGGTTGATCTTGGTCACTTTCGAGTACGGCGACAGCGACGAGCAACCAGCGAGCAGCACCAGCACGGTGAGCGCAGTCAGCGTCTTGAAAAAAGCGGTCGAGCGGCGAGACATGCGCATCATCCTTGGTGGTCGGTGTGGAGGGTGGAGATCAGGCGGATCTGTTCTTCGTAGGCCTGGGCAAAGTCGCGGGCCAGCAGACGCTCGCTCCAGTCATCGTCCTGACGCAGTGCCTGGTGATAGCGGCCGAACGCTCTCCAGCGCCCACCCGATGTTGCAATCAATGGCTTGCTGTCGCGCTCGAAACGCAGGGTCAGTTGCTCTGGCGAGAAGTGCTCCAGCGTGCCGCGTACGGCGGCGCGACTGGCAGTCAGCAGCGCCACTTGGTGCGCCTGCAAATCACGGAATGCGCGGGAGATCGCCTGCTCGGCCGGCAGATGGCCGGGCTTGCTTGGCTGCAACAGAATTTGCAGTGCTTCGCTCGGGTCGACGGCGAATTTCAGCGGGTTCTTGTTGGTGCCCTGCACGGTGGTCTGGGCCAGACGCAGCTCGTTTTTCAGCTCCGAGCGGGTGCGCAGGCTCTGCTGCAAACCACCGATGCTCTGGCGCAGCAGCCGCGCAGCGTTCAGCGCCAGCGCTTCGCGTTCGTCGTGGCTGAGGCCTTTGACGTCGACGCCCAGCGCCGCGCCGAAGTGTTCCCAGAAACCTTCGCTCTGACGCTCGACGGCTTTCGGTGCAGGCGCCGGCTCAGGTTCGACCGGGGCGGCAATCAGCTCCGGGACCATCAGGCTTTCCATGTCGATGCGCGCGTAGTCGGCACGCTGACGGGAGTCTTCCGGCTTGGCGGTGGGCGACAGCAGCTCATCGATTTCCGAGTAGACGCGCTCTTGCTGTTCGAGGGCGTTGAGCGGGTCGAGGTCGAGGAACGCGTCGTCCGGAATGATGCTGCCAGCGGCGCGCGGGCGGCCGACTTCGCCGTCGAAGGTCGCCGGGTCACGGACCAGCCGCGCACGGATCTCGAAGTCGCCGAGAATGTAGGTGCTGCCGTGCTCGATGCGCACCGGCTCGCCCTTGTGCAGGCGCGCGCCGCTGCTGCCGTCCTGGACACCGTTGCTGCTGGTGTCGGTGAGGAAGAACGAGCCCTCGCGGTAGCTGACAATCGCGTGATGATTGGACAGGTGCCGCTTGCGGTCAGGGATGATCCAGTCGCAGTCCTCGCCGCGCCCGATCACGCCGCCGGCCTGCTTGAAGGTCCGCTGGCACAGCTCGGTGGGCACGAACTGCTTGGTGTTCAGCATTTCGAAAACCAATTCCATGTTTGATGCTCCTTGCGGTCACTTGCCGCGATTGACCGCTTGCGGATCACCCAACGGGCGATAGTCGTTGTCGTTGAATTTGTAATTGCCGCTACAGCCGCCAAGGCCGCATAGAACGACGAGGGTCAGCAGGACAGCGTGCCAGTGACGAACAGACATCAGAGGGTCTCCAGGTGTAGACAAAGCACAAAGCGCCGACCCTTGCGGGCGGCGCTGAAATAAGTTTTTGAGGTGGGCTCGAAGCCTCTAGATCGGGGCCTTGAGCCATAGCCTGGAGGTACGGCGACCTCCCGTGGCGAGGGGACTTGTCCCCGTTGGGGTGCGCAGCGCCCCCAAAACCTGCCAGCGCGGTCTCTCAGTGAAACCGTATATGCCGGACTGCGACTGCTGCGCAGCCGGACGGGGATAAATCCCCTAGCCACAGGGTATGTGTTGGGTTCGAAGAAGTGCTGTAGCTCAACCATCAAAGTCACCCAAATTGATATTCAGGCGCCCGAGGCGGTACAGCAACGTGCGCCGCGGCAGGCCCAGTTCGCGGGCCGCGAGGGTCTGGTTGCCGTCGTTCTTGCGCAGGCAATCGAGCAGCAATGTGCGCTCGACTTGCTCCAGCCGTTCGCGCAGATTCAGGCCGCTGTTGTCTTCGGGCATCGGTTCCAGACGCAGGGAAAAATGCTCGGCGAGCAACTCGCCACCCTCGCAGAGCAACACCGCGCGCTCGACCAGTGCCTTGAGTTCGCGAACGTTGCCGGGGAAGGTGTAACCGCACAGATGCTCCAGCGCCGAATCCGACCAGCGCACCGGATCACGCTGCAGAAAGGTGCAGGTCTTCTCGGCGAAATGCCGGGCTAGATCGAGGATGTCGCCTTCGCGCTGACGCAGGGCCGGCAGCTCGATCGGGAATTGTGCGAGGCGGTAGTACAAGTCCTCGCGGAACTTGCCTTCGCTGACCAGTGCCGCCAGATCACGGTGCGTTGCGGCGATGATGCGCACGTCGATCTTGTGCGTGTCGTTAGAACCCAGCGGACGGATCTCGCCTTCCTGCAACACGCGCAGAATCTTCGCTTGCAGCGACAACGGCATGTCGCCGATTTCATCGAGCAGCAACGTGCCGCCATTGGCCGCGTCGAACAGCCCTGCGCGATCTCGATCGGCGCCGGTGAAGGCGCCTTTGCGGTAGCCGAACAGTTCGCTTTCCAGCAGGTTTTCCGGAAACGCCGCGCAGTTCTGCACGATGAACGCCTGGGAGCGACGCGGGCCGCAATCGTGGATCGCCCGCGCCACCACCTCCTTGCCGGTGCCGGTCTCGCCACGCAACAGCACGGTGTACGGGCTGTGAAGGATCTTGCTGATCAGCGAATAGGTCTGGCGCATCGCCGCGCTTTTGCCGATCAGGCCGTAGCCGCTGATGCTCGGCACGCTGCGTGTGGCGGTGGCCGATTCGGCGGCTGGCTGACGCAGGCGTTGCAGCAGATGCAGTTGGCCGAGCACGAACGAGCCGAGCTGGCCGAGGGAATCGGCAAAACCCTGCAAGTCAGTACGCCGACGGCTGGCACACAGCAACAAGCCCTCGACCGACTTGTGCTGATTGACCAGCGGCACGCACAACAGCGACTGCCACGGCGTGCTCGCCGCCGGTAGAAAACTGGTTTCGTGCAGGCTGCCGGTCAGGTCGTCGAGGCACACCACGCGGTTCTGGCACAGGGCGAATTGCAGCAGTTGCTCGCCGTTGTAATCCGCTGGCAGGCTCGCCGCCTGACGCGGTTGCAACGCACCGTCGAGGCACTCGGCGTTCATCCCCAGGCAAGTGTGGGTGGCGTCGAGCAGATACAGCTGAGTGAGTTCGCAGCCACTCAGCTCGGCCAGGCCACGGACGAATTCACCCAGCAGCGCAGCACTGTCCGCCGCCCGCGACAGACTGGCGAACTGCGCCAGCAACGCTTCGGCATAGACCAGCGGCTGCGGCACCTGAGTGAACATCACGCCCACCTCAGACGAACTCGCAGGTCACGCTGGAGTTGCCGTCGAGCGTGGCATGCACACGCTTGAGGCTTTCGCCGGTCGCCATCGCATCAAGCAAACGATCGGCCACCAGCGGCAGCACGTGTTGATCGAGCAGATGATCGATCAGGCGCGCGCCGCTTTCGCTTTGTGTGCAACGCTCGGACAGGTGATCGACGAGGTTCTGGCACCAGCTGAACTCCAACTGACGACGGTTCAGGCGCTCGCCGAGACGGCCGAGTTTGATCTCGATCAGCTCGCGCAGCACCGGGCCGCCCACCGGGTAGTACGGCACCACTTTCATCCGCGCCAGCAGCGCCGGTTTGAAATGTTTGCTGAGTACCGGGCGAATGGTTTCTTCGAGGACTTCGGCAGTCGGACGTGCGCCGTTTTCGCAGAGGTCGCTGATCTTGTCGCTGCCGAGGTTCGAGGTCATCAGGATCAACGTGTTGCGGAAGTCGATCTCGCGACCTTCGCCGTCGTTGGCCACGCCTTTGTCGAAGATTTGGTAGAACAGGTTGAGCACGTCCGGATCAGCCTTCTCGACTTCATCGAGCAACACCACCGAATACGGCTTCTGGCGCACGGCTTCGGTGAGCATGCCGCCCTCGCCGTAACCGACGTAGCCCGGTGGCGCACCAATCAGACGCGAGACGGTGTGCTTTTCCTGGAACTCGGACATGTTGATGGTGGTGATGAAGCGGTCGCCGCCGTACAGCAGGTCAGCCAGGGCCAGCGCGGTTTCAGTCTTGCCGACGCCGCTCGGGCCGACCAGCAGGAACACACCGACCGGTGCATCAGGCTTGTTCAGACCGGCAGCGGTTGCGCGCATCGAACGATCCAGCGCGTGCACGGCTTGCTCCTGACCACGGATGCGTGTGCGCAGATCGGTGGCGAAACTGGCGACCTTGGCGTTGTGCTCGCGGGCCAGTTGCGCCAGCGGCACACCGGTCCAGGCGCTGATCACTTCGGCGACCAGACGCGGGCAGACTTCGAAGCTGACCAGGCGTTCTTTGACTTGCGCAGCCGTCAACGCGGCGTGGGTTTCATGCAATTGGGCTTCCAGCGCTTCGACGCTTTGGCCTTCTTCGACTTCGGCGACCAGAGTTTCAATCACGGTGCCTTCGGCGTCTTCTTCCACGCTGACGGTCGGCTCAACAGCTGCAGCCTCGCGGGCCTTGGCCAGTTGCTGACGCAGTTCCAGCAGACGCTCGGCGAGCTCTTTCTGCTCAGTCCACAGGGTCTCGAGCGCAACCATCTCGCTTTCGGCTTCGTCCAGCCGCGCTTCCAGCGCCTCCAGCGCTTCGTGGTCGATCAGCAGACCGGCCTCGGCATCGCGGCGCAGGGCCTGACGCTGGCGGCCGCCTTCAGCCAGTTCGCCACGCAGGCGCTCGAGGCTTTCCGGGGCCGCAGCGAGGCTGATGCGCACGCGGGCGCACGCGGTGTCGAGGACGTCTACAGCCTTGTCCGGCAGTTGCCGACCGGCCAGGTAACGCGCGGACAATTCAGCAGCGGACACCACCGCGTCGTCGCGCAGGTAGATGCCGTGGCTCTTCTCGTAGACCTGAGCCAGACCACGCAGAATGGTCACCGCTTCGCTGACGGTCGGTTCGTGCAGTTGCACGGGCTGGAAGCGACGCGCCAGCGCCGGGTCTTTCTCGAAGTATTTCTTGTACTCGGCCCAGGTGGTGGCAGCGATGGTGCGCAGTTCGCCACGGGCCAGTGCCGGTTTCAGCAGGTTGGCCGCGTCGGAACCGCCGGCATTGCCGCCCGCGCCGATCAGGGTGTGAGCTTCGTCGATGAACAGAATGATCGGTTTTGGCGAGGCTTTGACCTCATCAATCACGCCTTTCAAACGACGCTCGAATTCACCTTTGACGCTGGCGCCGGCCTGCAACAGGCCCATGTCCAGCGACAGCAATTCAACGCCTTTGAGTACCTGCGGCACTTCACCGGCAGCAATGCGCGAGGCGAGGCCTTCGACGATGGCGGTCTTACCGACACCGGCCTCACCGACGACGATCGGGTTGTTCTTGCGCCGACGGGCAAGGATGTCGACCATCTGGCGGATCGCGCCATCGCGGCAGAGCACCGGGTCGAGTTTGCCGTCGCGGGCCTGTTGGGTCAGGTTGTGGGTGAAGCGCTGCAACAGCGATTCGCCCTGTGCGGCCGGTTTGCCGTTGGCCGCCGGTTGCTCCTGTTGCGACAGGGCAAATTCTTTCAGGCGATCAATGTTCAGTTTGGCAAGCAGCGGTTGATAGCGGCTGCCGGCATAACGCATCGGGTTGCGCAGCAACGCCAGGATCAGCGCCGCGTCTTCGACCTGGGTCTGGCCCAGTTCGAGGTTGGCCACCAGCAGTGCGTCTTGCAGCCATTGCACCAGTTCCGGGGCGAACACCGGGTTGCGCGAAGCACTGTGCTCGACCCGCGACTGCAATGCAGCGGTCAGTTCACCGGCGTCGACGTCAGCATCTTGCAGCGCGCGCGACAGCAAGCCGTTCGGGCGCTCGAGCAAGCCCAGCAGCAAGTCTTCGACGAGGATCTTGCTGCCGCCACGGGCGACGCAACGCTCGGCCGAACGTTCCAGATCACGACGGGTTTCGGCGTCCAGCGCCTGGATGAGTTGTTGCAGGTCTACGTTGATCATGGCTCACGTCCTTAATGAATTTTGCTGCCCAGGGTTACCACGCCGTCCGCTTTCTCGCGTCCCAGCCAACTGGTCCAACCGAGGCGACAGGCGTTCTGCTCACCGATGCGCAGTTCGCGGATTTCTTCCTGGCGCAGGACCAGGCGAATGTCGTAATCGAGCGGGTCACGCAAGGTGAACCGCACCAGCGCGCAGAGCGGCTGGTAGCCGAACCCGATCGGCAGGAATTCATGGAATCGCTGCCAGTCGAGTTCGGTGATATGAATGCGGAATTTGCCGCTGCGGTCGCGCACGTGCTCGCCCAGCACCAGGTCTTCACCGAGCACGCTGTTGGCGCGGCCCAAACGATTGCGTTGCTCTTCGAGAATTTCCACGCGGCGCTCGATGCACTGCTCGATGACCAGGTCTTCGTGCTTGAAGTAGTAACGCAGCACGGCTTCGATCAACGCCGCCGAGTGCGCCCGCAAGCTGAGCAGACCGAGGTACGGCAGCAGGCGTTTCCAGTTGAGTTCCTTGGCCTTGCGGATCTCGTCGCCGCCCAGGCCGATCAGCGCAAAAAGTTGCGCCGAGAACGGATCGATCGCGCCGCTCTGGAAGCTCGCGCGGTAGCGGTACTTGCGCCAGATCGGCAGCATCAGCCGTTGCAGGCGATGGTGGAACAGGTCGAGGAAATTGCGCGTCGGGTTGCCATCCTCGCTGTCGCCCAGGGCTTGTTCGCCATAGAACGCCGGCAGCGGCGAACCAGAGCCGACCAGGCCGATCAGGTTGAAGCGCATGCGCGCGCGCATCTTGCCGTGTTCTTCGAAAAACTCGACGCGATCGACGTCGCTGCGCGGAAAGCCCAGGCTCGGGTTGGCCTGGAACTCGACCTGGTCGTACAGATCGTCTTCGCTCAGATGCGGGTGTGCCTCGCGCAGCCGGTCGATCACCAGCAGCACGGCCTGAAACAGCGAGTACTCGCGTATTACCTTGGTCAGCCCGCTTAAAGCAGGGGCTGCAGGCCCATACGTGGTGTCCATTGGTACACCTCTCCCTGTGTGCTTTTTACCCGCAGCTCATGGAATGAATTGAGACTGGCGTAAAGCGCGAAAAACTCGTTGAGAACCGAAGCGAAGACGAACAGGTCGCCTTCGCCGATATAGCCTTCCGGGTCGATGGTCAGTTCGGTGCGCAAACCGCGCACCGGCAGACCGCGATGCAGGCGGTCGACGTGGTGATGCTTGATGTGCTTGAGGCCGCCGAGCAGGCGCTTGCTGACCTTTTCCGCGTGCTGGTCGTAGTAGCGCGGCAGGTCGTAGGTTTCCAGAATCACCTTCAACGCATTGACGTCGGCCAGCGACAGATAGTTAAGCGACATGTTGCTGATCAGCTTCCACAGGAAGTCACGGTTCAGCGGCGGCGCGAAACTCGGAGTGGCCGGGGTGATGTTGCGGAAACTGAGGAATTCCGGGGTCTGCTCGCTGGCCATGCAGATGTCGCCGAGCTTGAGCTTTTTCGGCAGGTTCTGGTTGGTGCACATCAGCTCGATCGACAGGGTTTCGTGGGCTTCGGTGTGGCGGATGCCGAAGCTCAGGTAGGTGTCTAGGCCGTCATGCAACAAGGACGAACGCTGGCGAATGCTGTAATGCGGACGGCTGTTGGGCACGTCGAAACTCGGGTCGTGCTCGAAGGATTCGAACGGCACGTACTCCTGATAACCGAGGCCGCCGGGCTTCCAGCCAGTGACGGTTTCCACCGAGAACACACCGCAGTTTTCCAGGTCGTATTCCGCCGGCAGCAACAGGTATTCGTCCTGCTTGCCGTCGAGACGGATCGGCAGAGCGTCGTGCTCGAACAGATTGACGATCGGCGTGCAGAACAGCTTCACGTTATCGAGGGTCGGGCGCATGCGCATGATGCCGCTCTTGCGAATGTCGAAACGCAATTCGAGGCCACGCATCTGCTTGAGCGTGTCTTCCGGCAGCGCCTTGAGAATGTCCAGACCGTTGACGTCGACGAACAGGAACTTGTCTTGGAAGGCGAAATACTCCTGCAGGTAGCGATAGCCACGGAAGGTATTCAGCGGATACGGGATCAACGCTTCTTCTTCGGCAAAACCCACCGGTTTCACCCGGTCGCCGGGAATCTTGAACGCCATCGGCTTGCCGCTGACGCCATTGATCGGCTTGCCGGCGCCGTCATGCGGGATCAGTTCGATGCCGTCGAGGTTGCGCAGCAGGCTCAGGTAGAGCATCTGGCTGATGTAGCGCTCACCGGCAAAGTGCAGGCGCAACTTGCTCAGCTCCAGTTCGCCGAGGTGGCCGTCAGCGCTCATTTCCAGACGCAGGCTGAGCAGCGACCCATCGCCCTTCACCGAGTAATTCAGCGCAGCCAGATCCAGCGGCAAGACTTCGGTCGGATAGCAGGTGCGGAAGCGGCAGCGCACGTCTTCTATCGGCTTGCTCTCGATCGGCGTATCGCGCTCAACCAGCAGCGCCGGGCCGGAACGCTTGAGCGGATCAAACTGCAAAATGCTGAACGCCGGCAGCGGGCGCATGTAGTTCGGCCACAGCAACTGCATCAGCGAATGGCTGAGCTCCGGCAGTTCGTCATCGAGCTTCTGGCGCAGGCGCCCGGTGAGGAATGCAAAGCCTTCGAGCAACCGCTCTACATCCGGATCCCGCCCGGCCTGCCCCAGATACGGCGCCAGCGCCGGACTACGCTCGGCGAAACGGCGACCGAGCTGGCGCAGTGCGGTGAGTTCGCTTTGGTAGTAGTGGTTAAAGGACATTTCTGGCTGCCTGGGTATTGATTCGTTTGATTTGAAAAATTAATCGACCAAAAGCACTAATAGCGGAAAACGAAAAAAATCATTTCGCACCCCGGGCCAACAAAAACCTTTCAAACTTGCCGGCCACCAATATCGCCAGCGTAGTAAGTCCGCCTGTTAGAACGATATAGGCCAACGCTCGAACGGGATAAAGCGGCAGCAGATAAACCAATATCAAGGCCACCATAAAAAACACAACACACAACTTAAAACGTCGATTCGGAATTACAGCAACGAGCAAATTAACAAAAATGAATAAGTAAAAAACCATATACATGGCAATTCCAATGGAAGCACCACGGGACGTTAACCCGCCGAATAAAAATTTATAGAGAGAAACACCATAGTAATTAACAACGACGTAAATTACGCAGGTAAAAAAATGGACGAGCAAGCTCCCAGCTATTCTCGTCATCATCTCTTCCACTCTCCGTACGTATCTACAGAGCCCTGCGTAATGAAGCTTTTCAACTTCTGGTCGGAAACGCCGAGATAAACCGTGCTCGTAATTACTTTCTCGCGATAGCCCATTCGCCCCACAAATACTTTTACCGTTTCCGTACGTAGATCAAAGTTCTCGGAGGCCCACAAAGCACCGCGCAGCACCATGTAGTTATCGTATTCATTGGTTTTGTCCTCCTTCGGAAATATAGGAAGACCATCGCCATACTCCATGCCGGTTTCAACGGTTTTCTTGATAGCCGTTTCCACGGACTTGGTTTCCTCCAGATATAACCGGTATGTATCGGTAGCGAATGGTATTTGCCCTACACCGTCAGCCCAGTAAGGTTCGCCCTCGATCATGACCAACAAGAATCCAGAACCGCCCTCCGGACTGTTTTTCCAATCACCCGGCATTTTAGCGGCGAAGCTAATCGACATTCTGTCAACAGCTGCAAACTTGGCAATTTCCGCCCAAGTAAATTGTTTATATGCATTGTATGCATCGGTGCCAGCGACTTTGGACTCGGGATTTATCCAAGATTTTTCCCGATAATTATCAGCTAACGGCTCAAACCACTGAATGGCTTCCGCATACAGTTTTTCGGCCGTCATGATTCTGAACTGTGCATCTGTCGCATTCGGCTTTACCGCGAAGAGAGGCACGCCATTGCCTCTAGTTATCAGCCACATACTTGGCAAAGGAAGCTTTTTCGGCTCTTTATCCTCGCTAGGCGTAGTTTCGCCTTCAATTTTCAACTCCGTTTTACCATCGGAGGTCTCGAAAATATGTGCGATGCCATCGATAACAATAGAGGTTTCCACGTGCTTACTCCGCCGACACGTAGATGGTAACCATCTCGCCTTGTTTACCCGTCGAGAAACATCCCGTGCCACCGGCCGCCGATGAACGTCCTGCTTTTTCTAATCCACTCTCAGAAACCATTCTGTAATTCAAGTTCTCGACGGGCTGTCCATCCGCTGCATGGAAGGAAAAAACACGGTTAAAGACTCCGGGAATAACAACAGGCTCTGGCGGCACAAACGGCGCTGGCGTATGCGAATTGCCAATAATCACCGTCCCGGACCCAGCCGTGACCTTGTTGCCGTGAGATCCAACCGAACCTACTGTCGCAGCCGGTTTGCCGTTGATCAGAACAGTGGTCGCCAAGCCGCCCGACAGCGCACCACCACACGCCGAGGCATCGCCTTGGCGGGCGGCCGCGAGGCCATCGAAAAACACGTCGCCGGAACCGGCGGCGATCGGGTTGGTACCGTGGCCGGGGAGCGGGCAAGCGGTGGGGTCGGATACGCGTGCTGCGGGTTTGCCAGACATCGGGGATCTCCTTAGTTGACCTTCACTTGACGACTGTTTATTTCCTGTCCACACGCTGGAATATTCCAGCCCTCGTAACCGGTCGCTGTCGGATAAATCGCATGGCCGGATACCCACTGCGAACGTTCATCGAAAGTGAACTCGTTCTGCCAAAGCAACCATTCGGACGATTTCAACAGCGTGCCGTCTTTTGCGTAAACGCGGAAAAAGGCTTCGCTGGCGAACAGCTTGAACAGCTTTCCGGGTATGCCAATGGCTGAGTACTGCGGAATGTAGGAGCGGAGGGAGCACGTTCCATTGTCACTCCAGACAATCGAGTACTCGTCGGCCAGCCGTGCTGCCGTCGTTTTCACGTAACAGGCAACTGAAATCAGGGCAGTGGCGGTTAGAACCAGAAAGAGCAACACGCTCCGTCCCAACTTTGGCAAAACACCTTGATTCACGGCGCTCTCTCGCATGGTCCTAATTCACCTTGACTTGACCGCTGCCATCCAGGCGCGCGGAAAAACTGACCTGACGCTTGAAACCCTCGACTTCCAGCAGGCCTTCGATACTGAAGGCCAGGCGAAGTTGATCGTGGTCACGCGGCAGGGAAATGACACGCACATTGCTCAGGCGTGGCTCGTAGGCTTCGATGAAGTTTTCGATAGCCAGACGTGCCTGACTCAGGGAGTCGTGCAGGCTCAGACGCATGTCATTGAGATCGGGCAACCCGTAGTCGGCTAGCGTTTGCACGCTGCCGGCCCGGGTGCTGAGCATTTTGGCCAGATGGGCAGCCACTGACGCCATGGCACAAGCCTCAAGGCTGTTGCCCTTGCGTAGTTGTGCGTCGCCGTTGAGGCGTTCGAACAGGCTGCCGTATCCGTCCATGAGTCGCTCTTACTCTTTGTCCAGCTTGCCAACCAGCGACAGGGTGAAATCGGCACCCATGTACTTGAAGTGCGGACGCACGTTCAAGCTCACGCGGTACCAGCCCGGCTCGCCTTCAACGTCGCTGACGATCACTTGCGCAGCGCGCAGCGGACGACGGCCACGCACTTCGGCGCTCGGGTTTTCCTGGTCGGCAACGTACTGACGGATCCACTTGTTCAGTTCCAGCTCGAGGTCGGTACGCTCTTTCCACGAACCGAGTTGCTCGCGCTGCAGCACTTTCAAGTAGTGAGCCAGACGGTTGACGATCATCATGTACGGCAGTTGGGTGCCGAGCTTGTAGTTCAGCTCTGCCGCCTTGCCTTCTGCGCTGATGCCGAAGAACTTCGGCTTCTGCACCGAGCTGGCGGAGAAGAACGCCGCGTTGTCGGAGCCTTTGCGCATGGTCAGGGAGATGAAGCCTTCCTCGGCCAGTTCGTATTCACGACGGTCGGAAACCAATACCTCGGTAGGGATCTTGGTTTCGATTTCGCCCATGCTTTCGAAATGGTGCAGAGGCAGATCTTCAACCGCGCCACCGCTCTGCGGGCCGATGATGTTCGGGCACCAGCGGAATTTGGCGAAGCTGTCGGTCAGCTTGGTGCCGAACGCGTAAGCGGTGTTGCCCCACAGGTAGTGCTCGTGGCTGTTGGCAACGGTTTCCTTGTACACGAACGATTTCACCGGGTTTTCTTCCGGATCGTACGGGTTACGCAGCAGGAAACGCGGCACGGTCAGGCCAACGTAGCGCGAGTCTTCCGAGGTACGGAAGCTCTGCCATTTGGCGAATTGCGGGCCTTCGAAGTGGTCTTTCAGATCTTTCAGATCCGGCAGGCCGGTGAAGCTTTCCAGACCGAAGAATTTCGGGCCGGCGGCAGCGATGAACGGCGCGTGGGACATGCACGAAACGCTGGCCACGTACTGCATCAGCTTGACGTCTGGCGAGCTTGGCGACATGTAGTAGTTGGCGATGATGGCGCCCACTGGCTGACCACCGAACTGGCCGTATTCAGCGGTGTAGATGTGCTTGTACAGGCCCGACTGCATGACTTCCGGCGAATCTTCGAAATCGTCCAGCAGGTCTTCTTTGGAGACGTTGAGGATTTCGATCTTGATGTTTTCGCGGAAGTTGGTGCGGTCGACCAGCAACTGCAGACCACGCCACGACGATTCCAGCGCCTGGAAATCCGGGTGGTGCAGGATCTCGTCCATCTGACGGCTGAGCTTGGCATCGATCTCGGCGATCATGCGGTCAACCATGGCTTTCTTGACCGGCTCACCGTTGTTCTGCGGCTTGAGCAGCTCTTCGATGAACGCCGACACGCCACGCTTGGCGATGTCGTAGGCTTCGTCGTCCGGAGTCAGACGGGTTTCGGCGATGATGCTGTCGAGAATGCTGTATTCGCCGCTGGCGGCGCTCTTCTCTTGTGCTGCGCTAGTGCTCATTGTGTTGGCTTCCTTGGCTACTGGAGTCTCAGGCGTCCGGGGCTGCGGCGTTCAGGCCCAGCTCACCGAGTACGCGACCGCGGGATTCGTCGTCGGCGAGCACGCCTTCGATCGCTTTACGGAACGCAGGTGCGTTACCCAGCGGGCCTTTGAGGGCCACCAGCGCATCGCGCAGTTCCATCAGTTTTTTCAGCTCAGGCACTTGCTCGACCAGGCTGGCCGGGTTGAAGTCCTTCATCGAATTGACGCGCAATTGCACGGCCAGCTCTTCAGCCTCGCCATCTTCCTGCAGACGGTTCGGCACGCTCAGCGTCAGACCCAGCTCTTGCTTGGCCAACACTTCGTCGAAGGTCATCTTGTCGATGCTGATCGGCTTGCGATCTTCGATTTTGCGATCGTCCTTGCGGTGGGTGTAGTCACCGATTGCCAGCAGCTTCAGCGGCAGTTCAATCTCTTCCTGAGCTCCGCCGGTGGCGGGTTTGAAGGTGACGTTGATGCGTTCCTTGGGGGCTACCGAGCCTTCTTTGGCCATGGCTTTTCTCCTTGCGGTTGTGGCCCTGGGGCCTATTCGAGTACCACTTCGAGGTCGAGGTGGCACAGCCTGCGATAAATCTCTTCCTTGCTTTCACGTACGGCGTGGTTCTGCGGCAACAACTCGCAGCAACTGTGCAGCAGGTGCAGCACTTGCAATGCAAGATCGGGCTCCCAGGCGTGCAGGCCTGAGTCCTGTAATGTCTGATCGAGGGTTTCGAGCTGGTTCTTGGCCAGTTCGTATTTCTTGGCCAGGAAACACAGCCGCGCGAGGCTGAACTGCCAGAAGAAGCGTTCACGGCCACCGTGGGCCGATTGCAGACCCTGCTTGAGAATCTGCACGGCCGGCTTCAAACCTTCCTTGCGCAGAATCGGCTGGACTTCCTCGAGGGCTTTTTCCCAGGCCGGCTGGGTTTCAACGTTCTCGCTTTCGACCTTGCGCGGCGCGCTGGCGCTTTGCAGATGCGGCATGACGTTGGCGGCGATCCACGCGCGGGTGGACGGATCGGCAAACGGCGCGCCGTCATGGAAGCGCAACTCGATGATGCCCGGCAGGCGCTGAATCAAAAGCGCGAAGTGGATTTCCACTTCGCGCATGGCCAGCTCGGCGTTAAGGTTCTGGAGACATTCCCAGACCATCCTCTGGCCATCGAACCAGAACGGCGCCTTCGCCAGGCTCGCCTCCAGTTCCACCAGCAGATCGGCGTATTTGCCCTGATCGAAACGGTCCTGATAGAGCTTGAGTTTTTCCAGCGGCAGGCCGCGCAGCACGGTGATCTGCTCGGCGTTGCGCTCGGGCACGGCGTCGATGGTCATCCACAGCAGCGTGCGATTGAGGCGCAGGGCACGCAGATCGGTAGCCTTCTGCTTGAGCCACCAGGCACACAACGGCCGGGCGCTGTCCTGCTGGGCGCGCAGGGCTTTGTGCGCATCCCGCTCGTTGTCGATCGGTGCGCCAGGAGTGAGCAGCTGGGTCGCGGCCTGCTTGACCTGCGCCACCGCCGCGCCCACCACGCCGGGCGCCGGCTGGTTGTCGGCGGCGCGCTGAATCATGGTTTTCAGGCGGCGGGAGATCGGCAGCAGCAGTGGCGCGTCATCGCCCAGATGTTCAGTGCACGCGGCCTCAAGACCGGCCAGGTGCTCAGAGAGCTGCCGGAACATCGGCAACTGCTCTTTGATCGCAATGTTTTCGGTGATGACCTGCTCGAGACGCGGCACCAGCCAGCCGATCGCGGCGGCACGGGTGCGGGGTTTGAGCGGGTGGACGTCGGCCCAGTTGTTTTCCGACAGATGGTGCAGCAGACCGAGGCCGGCAAGCAGCCCGGGGAAGGATTCGCGCTGGTACAGCGACCACGTCAGCCAGGCGCCGACACGCAGATCCTTGGATTGGGTACGCAGCAGATTTTCACTGTTTTCGCGGATTTTCAGCCAGTCGATCTGCCCGCTTTCGTGCATCGACGAAGCCTTGGCCAGCTCACTTTCCAGCGCCTCGAACTCGCTCGAAAAACGAACGTCTTCGCCCGCGAAATTCTCTTTGGAAACAGAGACTTTTGCGAGTTCGAGGTAATGGGCGGAAAGTTTGCTTGAGTAGGACATCCATGGCCTTTATTAAGGATTACAGTCATGCGCGCGAATGGAGTTTCAGCAACGCGGGACAGTATCGAAGAGCAGTTCAGCGACTCATCCAATTGAGATGTGCTCTTTCAAGTGGGCGCATCGTAATCACTATGATGGCCACTAGCAAGCATCTGATTAAACAACAAGACGAACTGTTCATTGCGATCTGTAGGAGATCGCCCTATATGTCGCAGGGGTTTCCCTGATGCCGTTTATAAATCAGCGCATTTTCCCGGCTCCCGCCAAACCATTGTCCCAGAGCCTCGGCCGCAGCCGGGCGAGTTTACCTGACGCCCGCACCCTCGAGCGGCGTGCAGCATGCCAAATTCAAAAAAAAATAGAAGTAGGACACTTCCTAAAATGACCGGGTTCCATCGAGAAGTTTGCAGCGACAACGATCAATGCAAAAAGTGCCACTATAATGATGGCATTTCATTATTCTGAAACTTTACTCCCCCGGCAAATACTGGCACTTCGATAGTTATCCGAGCCGCGTCCTACAGACACTTCTCGCATCCCAACCAAGACTTCCACACCGGAATACTCTGACAAATTTCAGGGATACTTCTTACATCAATTAGTTTGCCGCGCCGCTAGCTTGCCTTGGCAACTTTTCATGCGCGGCGATCAGGGAGGACGGCATCGCGCTTTGACTCACTTTGCTTAAGGACAAGCCCATGTTCGGCAAAGGCCACTGCGCGCCATTCTCATTGCACATCCCGGCCATTCGTCACGACTTCAAGGTGCTCGCGTTCACTGGCACCGAAGCGATCAGTCAGCTGTACGCATTTCGCATCGAGCTGGTGAGCGAGTACGCGGACTTCGATCTGGAAAGCCTGCTCAGCCAGCTTGCTTTTCTGCAATTCGGGTTAGCGGGCGAAGGCATTCACGGGCGGATCGAAAATGTCATGCTCGGCGAATCGGGAAAGCGCCTGACCCGCTATGAGCTGTCACTGGTACCGGCGCTGCATTATCTGCAAATGAGCCACGACCAGCGGATTTTTCAGCAACTGACAGTGCCGCAGATCATCGCGCAAGTCCTCAAAGGCCATGGCATCCAGGCCGATGACTTCACGTTCAATGTCGCCGCCGGTGAGCCTCGTGAGTACTGCACGCAATACGGCGAAAGCGACTTCCTGTTCATTCAGCGTCTGTGCGCCGAAGAGGGTATTGCCTGGCACCACCAGCATTCGCTCGACAGGCACTTGCTGGTGTTCAGCGACAGCCCGGTGTTCGCGCGCAAATTGGGCACCACACCCTTCAGGGTCGATAGCGGCATGGTCGCCGAACACCCGGTGGTCAACCACCTGAGCATGGGCTTCAACACCCGTACCAGCACGGTCACCCGCCGCGACTATGACCTCAAGCGCCCAAGCCTGCTGCTGGAAAGCCGCTTCACCGCCGAGTTCACGCCGGCTCTGGAGGACTATCGCTATCCACTGCTGATCAAGTCCGAGAAGCACGGCAAACAGCTGGCGCGTCAGGCATTGGAGCGCCATCGCAGCGACTATCAATGGATTGAAGGCAAAAGCAATCAGCCGATTTTGCGCAGCGGTCACCTGTTCGAGCTGAGCCTACATCCCAGGGCCGACTGCAACGAGTTGTGGCTGCTGGTCAGTCTCAGTCACGAAGGCAAGCAACCGGCAGTACTCGAAGAGGCTTTCAGCAGCGAGGCGAAACCTGCCGATGGTTTTTCCCAGGGCTACCGCAATACCTTCAGGGCCATTCCCGCAGAGGTGGTCTACCGTCCGCCTTTGCCCGCGCCAAGGCCCTTGCTGGTCTGCCAGACCGCGCGCGTTACCGGGCCTCCCGGAGAAGAGATCTTCTGCGATGAGTACGGCAGGGTTCGTGTCGAGTTTCCCTGGGATCGCGCTGAACGCAACAGCGAAAAAAGCAGCTGCTGGTTACGCGTAGCGTCCAGTTGGGCAGGTGACGGCTTCGGCGCGGTGACCGTGCCCCGGGTCGACATGGAAGTGGTCGTGACCTTCCAGGAAGGCGACCCGGACCAACCGCTGATTACCGGCTGCGTCTCCAACAAGGTCAATGCCGTCGCTCATCCCTTGCCGGCGAGTAAAACCCGCACGGTATTACGCAGCCAGAGTTCGCCGCGCAATGGCGGCTACAACGAATTGTCGATCGAGGATCGCGCCGGGCAGGAGAAGATCTACCTGCGCGCGCAGCGCGACCTTGAGCAACTGATCCTCAACGACAGCCGCAGCCTGATCAAGCGCGACCGCCATGAGCATGTCGGCAATGACAGCACCAGTCTCATCGAGGGCAAGGATTCGCGCACTCATCAAGGACTGCGAAGCACAGTAATCAACGCCGACGACTTGTTGCAGGTCAGCGGCACCAGCAGCCAGACCCTGGGCGCTCTGGTGATCCAGGCCGGCCAGCAGGCGCATGTCACGGCAAGCAACGTGGTGATCGATGCCGGCATGAGCCTGACGCTGTCAGCGGGCGGTCATCACATCGTGATCAATGCCGGCGGGATTTTCAGCAGCGTGCCCATCGTTCAGGGCGGCGCGCCACTGCCGGCTCTCGCACCGCTACAACCGCTGCAAGTTGAGGCCGGCCTGCCAGCTGCGATCAACGCCACGCCGCTGTCGATCGTCAACAGCGCCCGCCAGCAGGCAGCGGATTTTTGCCCGCTGTGCGAAGCCTGCGCAGCGGGTCTGTGCGAGCTGGGAGAAGTCGCATGAGCCCGGTCGAACAATGGTTGCACGCTCAGTCCCGCGCCGGCTGCGATCTGTATCTGATGCTCGACACCGACGGCCACAGCGCAGAGCACGCTGCGTTGACCCGCGACCTCGGCACCGAGCGGTTTCGTCCGCTCTACACCGGCACGCCGGCCGAGTCGCTGGTGCCGACCGGCCCGCTGCTGTTGCAGATCGATACGGCGCAGCATCCCGCGATCCAGACCTTGCTCGCCACGCCCGAGCGCAATTGGGGCTGGCTGGCCAGTGCCCGTCACGTCGAACTTGATCTGCTGGCGGCGCATTGGCGCGATCGCCTGATAACCGGCGAACGTCCGAATCAGGCGGTGTACCGCGTGCATGACAACCGGGTTCTGGGACGTGCGCTGGCGCACCTGCAACCCGAGCACCGCGCGGCGTTTCTCGGGCCATTCAACAGCGTTTGCTATTGGCACGCAGAACGATGGAACGCCATCGACAACCCGGACCCCGGCCACCACCCGCTGCCGATGGATCCGCCGTGGCTGCACACGCCGACCCCGGAACTGATCTACGCCAACGTGCTGTTCGACAACACCCGCCGTTACCTGGTCGGCGAACACACCGAAGCCATGGCCACGCTGGCCGAACAGCTCGACGTCGATGAGTGGCTGTGGGGCCTGATTCAACTGACGCACTTGTGGGGCTGGCAACAACCGGAGCAAGTGCATTTCTTGCTGACCCGCAGTTTGCAGTTACCGGGATATCGGCCAGGCAAATCATGGCTGCCCAAACCCGGTGAAGATCCGGCGATGCATTTTGAGCGGGTATATCAGGAAGCGTTGTATTGGCAGGGAGAAGTAGGTCGATGAGGAACTTGAAACGAGGGTTGATACTGAGTGGTTGCCTGGGATTGCTGGTGGGTTGTACGACGGTGAAGACCCCGAACACCTTTATGTTTGTTCCGGATTTTCCGCCCGGATTCAAATATGAGCTGAAGGCTATCTACATGCCCGCAGCGGGTGAAACCTGCCGCTTGCCAGGGAAGCCGGATTTCTGGGTGAGCTTCAATAAACCCACCATGGAATATGTAAGCACTGCGGAAATCGAGTTGTACAAAACCGTCAGCGATTGTCCGTTGGCGCTCAACAAAGTGGAAATCAAGGTCATCGGCTTTTATGGAAAAGGCCGAAGCAACTTCAGCATGGACTACGCCTCGATTTTCGTACGTCCAGAGTTGCTGGAACGACTAAAGGGCACATTCAACGAGGACGGCCTGGGTGAGTTTACAGGCGAATGCATGTGGTTTTTTCGGACAGTCAGCCCCAAGCGTAACCTAATAAAAATGTTGAGATGTAAAGGAATGGATCAAGAAGGAAATGTAGCCCGGAGCCGCCCTCATGGCGCGTACACACTGGATCAACTCCCAGGAAAAACCGTGAGGTTGAAAATAAACCTAGCGAATGAAGAGCAACCTGGTTGGGGGGACACTTGGGTCCAGGTTCCTGGTGGCTGGAAGCGCTGTATGGGGGAAGGCTATGAGGACCAGCGTGGTTATTGCAATGGAAATTATGAAGACTTCAGCACCTTCAGAATGGTGGATGGACGGATTTGCACCATCTATCCAAGTTGCAACGAAAACACGGACGAGACTCCATGAACGCTGAATCCTTACCGACAAGCGTTACCACCTTCATGCAAGGTGATATCCACGCCTGCCCGATGCGCGGGCATTCGACCAGTTTTCAATTGGTGAATGAGTTCGGAGATGGCACACCCTACGCCGGCTTGGCATATGAGATCACCGACTACGAAGACACCGTTCATACAGGAAAACTGGATGCGAAAGGCTGGGCAAAGGTAAACAACCACCATTGTGGCCCGGTAGTGCTCAAGCTGAATAAGCCTTTTCAAGGAGCAGACGCGCTGTATCGAGACTTGAGAAAAAGACTGGACTACCCCCTCCCCATTACCGAACTCCAAGTCCGCGCCGAAAAGACCCGCTTCTTCCATAAAACAGGTACTCGCACCCAGGCCAATCCGGCCAAGGACCTGCCCGAAACCGATGCGTACTGCCAGGTCGAAGTCAGTGAACTGGTAAAACACATCGCCCACCTGCCGCCGCTGGCTGCTCGTCGCGACCCTCCGAAAAGGGCGGCGCACAAGCTCATGCGCCCCGCTTCGAAGTCCAGAGACTTCACGGTCGTCGATAAAACTTGTGCGGATGGCGGACTGCACACCATCTTGAGTGCGGCGGAGATTGCCACCGTCGAACTGGGGTTTTCCCCGCCACCGCTCAAAGGCGTCGCGCTGCTGCCGAACAAACATCATGTGCTGGAAGTACGGCCGATGAGAGCGCTACGGCCAATGCTGTCGACAGGCGACGCGTTCTGCGCGCTCAACCTTTATCAGCTGTCGGTGATGGCGACGCTGAGCTACACCGATTTCGGACAGCAACCCAACACTCAACCGGTGCAGACCGACACGGTAAGCTTTCCGCTACAGCCCAGCAGCGGCAACTGGTTCGGCCACGCGCTACCGCAGTTCGATGAGTTGTGGAAGGTCGATGACTCGCAAACGCAGAAATACTACCCACTGTACGAAGACGTGCCGTATTCGAAACGCCTGGAGGTGGTGCCGTTCGACCCGAACCTTTACCCCGAAGTGAATGACCCCGCGTTGGGCGACGAACAAGAACACCCGGCCAAGTTGCACTGTCTCGATGACCGTAACAAAGACAACAGTACTGATACCCAGGCCTTTATCTGCCACCACGACGAACTGATCCTGATCAGCGTACGCGGTACCAGTGAGATCTGGCCCGACGGCCGGCGTGACGGCGATGCCTATCAGGTTCCCTTTGCCGAAGGCGAAGGCAAAGTGCACCGCGGTTTCTACGGTGGCGCTTTGGCGGCTTATGCATTTATCGTGACTTATCTGGAAAAATTCTACAGCGGGCAAAAGCTGCTGATCACGGGTCACAGTCTGGGCGGTGCAGTTGCACTGATCCTGTCCGAGATGCTGAGACGCAACCTGGAGTTCTCCCCGCAAATCGTGCTCTACACCTACGGCGCCCCCCGCGCCGGCGACACCACCTTCATCGAAAGCGCCAAAGCATTGGCCCACCACCGCATCGTCAATCAGAACGACCCGGTTCCGAGCGTTCCCGCCACATGGATGAATACTTTCGCCAAGCCTGGGCCGATGTACGCAACCAACGCCGTGGTGCTGGGCTTCAACCCGGTCGCCGGCCTCGGCCTGCTGATCTGGGGAATCATCAATTTCTTTGGCGACGACTATGGGCATCACGGTGCTTTGCGCCATTTCATGCCCGTTGAGTTCGACAAGGACCACCGATCCTCCCTTCTCTGGGAGCCGGGTTGCAGCACGATCGTCGATCACGGCTGCGCCAAGGCCCTGCGCGCTACGAACGGCTTGCCCGAACGCGGATCGTTTCTGCGGCAGTTGTTCGACCGGGGTCACCACTCAATGGTCGGCAGCTACATCCCCGGCTGCTGGGCCAGCTTGCGCCGTTGGCAGGAAGCACTGCAGCTCAAGCGTTCGCTGGTGACCAATCGCGAATACGAGTGGGTCAGCAGCGCCCTGGAGAATATTCAGCAACAGCTGCGGGCCGTTAAGCGCGATCTGCAAAACAACCACCGTTCTTACGTGCGAGAGCAGGAGCGCGCGCACAAGACGCTGATGCTCAATCAGGAAATAGACAAGATCAGCATGACCAAGGCCCGCCTGACAGCGCTGCGCAGTCAACGGGTCACCGAGGTCGACGTTTACGGCAGCTATGCCGACCAGCCCGAATGGGTCGAGGAAAGTCTGCTGCGCTGGAACGCCCACCCTGAAAACCTGGTTCAGGAGCAACTGGCGATGATCCCGCCAGCCGCTGAAGACCACGACGCCGCTATCGCCGCGATGACCGGTGGACATGCAGTTGGCGCGCCGTTTCAGCTGGATATTGATTCGATTGTGTAGCGCCTGAACAACGGGCGGGCAAAACATGGCTGTGCCAGAATCCAACGCTCGAAAATGCGCTCCCTCTACTACAACTGCCAAGGAGCTTCATTTCATGGAACTGAAACCACTGTTTTTCGCCGCACTGATGTGGCTGCCCGCCTCCCAAGCGTCAGCGGACACCCCACAGCTGGAAGGCCATTACTACCTGACCGGCGCAATGGAAATGGGCGCCGAGTTGCTGTTGCGAAACGACGGCACCTTTGATGCCGGTGTGGCGTATGGCAGCGCCGATGGCTTTGCCAAAGGCACCTGGAAAGTCGAGAACCAGACAGTACTGCTGGAAAGCAAAACCAAGCCTGCCTCCAACAGCGATCTGGGCGGACTGTTCCAGGACCTGCAACTGGCGATCGAGCCAAACTGCCTGGCCGTGGATTTCGGCAACGGCAAGGCCTGCTTCCGACGCCAGTAAGCCAACAGACAGCCACAAAAAATGGGCACCCGACCGCAATCGGTGTGCCCATTTTTCATTTGCGGTTCTCCCCGTCATTCAGGGGAGCACGCCGCCATCAAGGATTGACGCTGTCTTTCAACGATTTGCCTGGCTTGAACGCAACGGTGTTGCTGGCCTTGATCTTGACCGGTTCGCCGGTCTGCGGGTTTTTGCCGGTGCGGGCGCCGCGGTGGCGTTGCAGGAAGGTGCCGAAGCCGACCAGCGTCACGCTGTCCTTGCGGTGCAGGGCGCCGGTGATTTCTTCGAGGACGGCGTTGAGGACGCGATTGGCCTGTTCTTTGGTCAGGTCTGCCTTTTCGGCGATTGCAGCGGCGAGTTCTGGTTTACGCATTAGTGAAGCCCCTTTGACGGTTTTTTGTTGTTATGTCCGTGCTGTTCTCGTTGGAACAGCGCCCAAGGCGCCGCAGGCTCTACTCTGCGGCAGACGGGAGTGAGAATGGCACGCCGCCAACGGCGGCGCCAGTCTCCCCAAGACCTTTGTCGGGGCAAAAGAGCGGTGTTTGCGACAGAACGACCGGCATTTACGCCAGCAGCGGCGGCAGCTGTTTGTTCAGGGCCAGTTTTTCCATGACTGCCCCGCCGGTCAGGGCGTATCCGAGTAACTGACCGTCGGCACTGTGGCACAGCGCTTTGATGTCGGCGCCCTGCCCTTCGACGCTCCAAACGCCTTCGCTGCCCCGTGGCGGCGGCGAAACCACCAGCGGGCACACCGGGGTTTTCACGGTGATCGGCATCGGCCCGTAGCTGACTGCGGTCGGGTTTCCGGCGAGGGTTTGCGCCAACGCGCGCGCGCAGCTCATCAGTGGCATCACGTAGAGCAGATTGAGCCCGTCGACTTCGGCGCAGTCGCCCAAGGCGTAGATGTTGGCGTGAGAGGTCTTCAGGTAACGATCGACCATCACGCCGCGATTGACCTGCACGCCGGCAGCCGCTGCCAGATCGATGCGCGGGCGCAGACCGATCGCCGAGACCACCACATCGCACGGGATGATCTGACCGTCGGACAGGTGCGCTTCCAGGCCATCGGCGACTTTCTCCAGGCGGGTCAGCACCGGGCCGAGGTGAAACTTCGCCCCGATACTTTCCAGCCCGGCCTGCACGGCCGCCGCCGCGGCAGGATGCAAGAGCATTGGCATGACCTGTTCGCACGGCGCGACCAGTTGCACTTCGTAGCCGCCGAGGATCAGGTCATTGGCAAATTCACAGCCGATCAACCCGGCGCCGAGCAACAACACCCGACGCTTGCCCGCGGCTGCGGCACGGAAGCGCGCGTAGTCTTCCAGATCGTTGATCGGGAACACCAGTTCCCCGCCGTCGCCTTCGATCGGCACGCGCACGGTTTCCGCGCCCCAGGCCAGAATCAAGTCGCGATAGGGCACGGCTTCTTCGCCGATCCACAAGCGTTTGTGGCCGGCGTCGATACCGCTGATGCGCGTGTGGGTGCGCACTTCGGCCTTCAACTGCTCGGCCATGGCGCCGGGTTCGGCCATGCTCAGGCCGTCGGCGTCCTTGTTCTTGCCGAAACCGGTGGAGAGCATCGGCTTGGAGTAAGAGCGGCCGTCATCGGCGGTGATCAGCAGCAGCGGGGTTTCGCTGTCGAGCTTGCGAAACTCGCGGGCCAGGTTGTAGCCCGCAAGCCCGGTGCCGATGATGACGACTGGTGCGCTCATGCCTTACTCCTCTATTTGCTTAGTTGATTTCAATCATTTCGAAGTCCATTTTGCCGACGCCGCAGTCGGGACACAGCCAGTCTGCCGGTACGTCTTCCCAGCGGGTGCCCGGCGCGATGCCGTCATCCGGCCAGCCATCGGCTTCGTTATAGATCAGGCCACAGACGATACATTGCCACTTCTTCATTCAGGTACTTCCTCAGGGTTCAGGCGTAGTGCCGGCGCGGACGGTCGATGGGTGCTGCGTTGCCATCCGGCTCAGGGCGTTTTGTACTGAGGGTGCCGGGCAGATGCAAGCCTGTTCGGCGCAACGGCAGCCGGCGCCGCTCGATCTTGTCGCCCGCCATGGTAAGCTCGCCGCCTCATTTGCGGCCAATAATGACTCATTGTGCAACATTCAAATGCCTGCCCCGCCCCGCTCTGGCTGACCCAGGACCGCCTGACGCCCCGCCCCGATCCGTTGACGCTGGACTGGTTGTTCGACGAAGGTTCGCTGACCCGCCGTTTGACCCGTTTGTCCGAGGATGGCTTCAGCGTGTCGCCGTTGTTCGAAGGCTGGGACACCCTGCGCGCTGATGAATGCGCGGCACTGGATCTGGCCGAGGGCAGCGAAGGCTGGGTGCGTGAGGTGTATTTGCGTGGTCATGGCGAAGCCTGGGTGTTTGCCCGCAGCGTCGCCTCGCGCGCCGCCCTGCAAGGTGATGGTTTACACATGGATGAACTGGGCAGCCGCTCGCTGGGCGAATTGCTGTTTTGCGATCGCGCATTTCAACGCCGCGCCATTGAAGTCTGCCACTACCCTGAACAATGGTTGCCGCCAGCGGTGCAAGCTCCTGAGTTGTGGGGCCGGCGTTCGCGTTTCGACCGTGGCGCGCTGAGCGTGCTGGTCGCGGAAATCTTCCTGCCGAGCCTGTGGGACGCCGCCCGCGCCCATCCGGAGAATTGCTGATGTATCAGAGCCTGCTCAAGTCCCTCAACCGTCTGAACCCGCGCGCCTGGGATTTCGTTCAGTTGACGCGCATGGACAAGCCGATCGGCATTTACCTGCTGCTGTGGCCGACGCTGTGGGCATTGTGGATTGCCGGCAAGGGTTCGCCGTCGCTGGCCAACATTGTCATCTTCGTCCTCGGCGTGGTGCTGACCCGTGCCGGCGGCTGCGTGATCAACGACTGGGCTGACCGCAAGGTCGACGGCCACGTCAAACGCACCGCGCAACGGCCGCTGGCCGCTGGCCGGATCAGCTCGAAGGAAGCGCTGGTGTTCTTTGCCGTGCTGATGGGCATCAGTTTTCTGCTGGTGCTGTGCACCAATGCGCCGACGATCTGGCTGTCGCTGGGCGGTCTGGCGCTGGCATTCACGTATCCGTTCATGAAGCGCTACACCTATTACCCGCAAGTGGTGCTGGGCGCGGCGTTCTCCTGGGGCATGCCGATGGCCTTTACCGCCGAGACCGGCGAGTTGCCAGCGGCGGCGTGGCTTCTGTGGATTGCCAACCTGCTGTGGACGGTGGGCTACGACACTTATTACGCGATGACCGATCGTGATGACGATCTGAAGATCGGCGTGAAATCCACGGCGATTCTGTTTGGCGAGGCGGATCGGGTGATCATCCTCAGCTTGCAGGCGCTGTCATTGGGCTGCCTGATTCTGGCCGGGTCGAAGTTCGAGCTGGGGATCTGGTTCCACCTCGGCCTGCTGGTGGCTGCGGGGTGTTATGCGTGGGAGTTCTGGTACACACGCAGCAAGGACCGCATGCGCTGCTTCCAGGCCTTCTTGCACAACCACTGGGCAGGGTTGGCGATATTTGTCGGGATCGTGCTGGATTACGCACTGCGCTAATGCATGACACCTGTGGGAGCGAGCCTGCTCGCGAAGGCGTCATGTCAGTCACCTCTGCGATAACTGACACATCGTTTTCGCGAGCAGGCTCGCTCCCACAGCGTCTGGGTTGCATCTATTTGGCCTTGGCGACTTTCCACGCGCCGTCCATTTTGCCGTCGCCGGTCATGTCGCCGGCCTTTTTGTCCATCACGAAGGTGTACAACGGCATGCCCTGGTAGGCCCATTGCATCGTGCCGTCGTCACGCTTGATCACCGTCCAGTCGCCCATGGATTTGTCACCCGCCTGCGCCATCAACGGCGGCCAGTTTGCCGCGCACTTGTCGTTGCACGCGGACTTGCCAGCGGAGTCCTTGGCGAAGGTGTACAGGGTCATGCCCTTGTGGTCGGTGTACATGCCGTCCTTCTCCATCGCCGGATCGGCCGCCATGGCCAGCCCCGGCAATGTCAGGGCGGCGGCCATCAGCAGGGCTTTGAAAGAAGCAGTCATCTGAGTCATGGAAACCTTCTTTTGTGGTTGTCAGGATTCGGACTTAGAGCTTAGTCGAGGATGGGTGCAAATGTTGCCGGCCTGAAATACTGTCACACGACTGCAATAATTCCGTTATCTAATGCGGCGCAAGACAGTTAAATGACAAGAGGATTAAGGCATGGTTGGCAGGAGCATTCTTATCGTCGACGACGAAGCGCCCATTCGCGAAATGATCGCCGTGGCGTTGGAAATGGCCGGCTATGACTGCCTCGAGGCAGAGAACTCGCAGCAGGCTCACGCCATCATCGTCGACCGCAAACCGGACCTGATCCTGCTCGACTGGATGCTGCCCGGCACCTCGGGCATCGAACTGGCCCGGCGCCTCAAGCGTGACGAGCTGACCGGGGACATCCCGATCATCATGCTCACCGCCAAGGGCGAAGAGGACAACAAGATCCAGGGCCTGGAAGTCGGCGCCGACGACTACATCACCAAACCGTTTTCCCCGCGTGAACTGGTCGCCCGCCTCAAGGCTGTGCTGCGCCGCGCCGGACCGACCGATGGCGAAGCGCCGATCGAAGTCGGCGGCCTGCTGCTCGACCCGATCAGCCACCGCGTGACCATCGACGGCAAACCCGCCGAGATGGGCCCGACCGAATACCGCCTGCTGCAATTTTTCATGACCCATCAGGAACGCGCCTACACCCGTGGCCAGTTGCTTGACCAGGTCTGGGGTGGCAACGTCTACGTCGAAGAGCGCACCGTCGACGTGCACATCCGGCGCCTGCGCAAGGCCCTCGGCGACGCTTACGAAAATCTGGTACAAACCGTGCGCGGCACCGGCTACCGGTTCTCCACAAAAGCATGAAAGCAGCTGCAAGCTTTCAGCTACAAGCGGCAAGAAACAGCGAGCCGCTCTGACTTGCAGCTTGTAGCTTGAAACTTGACGCTGCGGCTAAGGACGCCTCTGTGAATCAAAACTGGCATGGCACCCTGATTCGCCACATGCTGTTGCTGGTCACCGCCTGCCTGGTGATCGGCCTGATCACCGGCTATTACGGCTGGAGCCTCGCGGCGGGTCTGGGGCTTTATCTGGCCTGGACGCTCAAGCAATTGCTGCGTCTGCACGAATGGCTGCGCCAGCACCAACCCGACGAAGCGCCGCCCGATGGCTATGGTCTGTGGGGCGAGGTGTTCGACAGCATCTATCACCTGCAACGCCGCGACCAACGGGTGCGCGGGCGTCTGCAAGCGGTGATCGACCGGGTGCAGGAATCCACCGCCGCGCTGAAAGATGCAGTCATCATGCTCGACAGCGACGGCAATCTCGAATGGTGGAACCGCGCCGCTGAAACCCTGCTCGGCCTGAAGACTCCGCAGGACAGCGGCCAACCGGTGACCAACCTGGTGCGCCATCCGCGCTTCAAGGAATACTTCGAGCAGGACAGCTTTGCCGAGCCATTGGAAATCCCTTCGCCGACCAACGATCGCGTGCGCATTCAGCTGTACCTGACGCGCTACGGCAACAATGAACACCTGATGCTGGTCCGCGACGTGACGCGCATCCATCAGCTGGAACAGATGCGCAAGGACTTTATCGCCAACGTATCCCACGAGCTGCGCACACCGCTCACGGTGATCTGCGGCTATCTGGAAACCCTGCTCGACAATGTCGAAGAAGTGAACCCGCGCTGGAGCCGAGCTCTGCAACAGATGCAGCAACAGGGCGGGCGCATGCAGACGCTGCTCAACGATCTGTTGCTGCTGGCCAAGCTGGAAGCCACCGACTATCCGTCGGACAACCAGCCAGTGCAGATCGACACCTTGCTGCAATCGATCACCAGCGATGCGCAGCAGTTGTCCGGGGCGAAGAACCAGCGCATCAGCCTCGAGGCCAATGCCGGAGTGCTGCTCAAGGGCAGCGAAGCGGAGTTGCGCAGCGCGTTCTCCAATCTGGTGTTCAACGCGGTCAAGTACACCCCCGCCGAGGGCAACATCCGCATTCGCTGGTGGGGCGACGATCAGGGCGCGCACCTGAGCGTGCAGGATTCCGGCATCGGTATCGACAGCAAACACCTGCCGCGCCTGACCGAGCGTTTCTACCGCGTCGATTCCAGCCGCAACTCCAACACGGGCGGCACCGGCCTCGGCCTGGCCATCGTCAAGCACGTGCTGCTGCGCCACCGCGCGCGCATGGAGATCAGCAGCGTGCCCGGCCACGGCAGCACGTTCACCTGCCATTTCGCCCCGGCTCAGGTGGCCAGCGCACGGGCGATCAGCGCCGCCGAGTGATGCCGCCCGGCACACGCCACTAGGCAATCGCACGGTCAGCCGCTACATTGGCTGACTTGTGCCTGCCTTTCAGGCGCTGTTTCTCCCTACTTTCGAATCACACGGAACCCGCAAAACTCCATCATGGACCCTTCCCCTGGCTTGTCCCTCGCAACCATTTTTGCCGACTTCGGCATGATTCTTTTTGCTCTGATCCTGGTTTTGCTCAACGGTTTTTTCGTTGCAGCGGAATTCGCCATGGTCAAATTGCGCTCGACCCGGGTCGAGGCCATCGCTGAACAACATGGCTGGCGCGGACATATCCTGCGCACCGTGCACAGTCAGCTCGATGCCTACCTGTCGGCGTGCCAGCTCGGCATCACCCTCGCCTCTCTCGGTCTGGGCTGGGTCGGTGAACCGGCGTTCGCGCATATTCTCGAGCCGCTGCTGAGCGCAGTCGGCGTCGACTCGCCAGAGATCATCAAAGGCGTGTCGTTCTTCACCGCGTTCTTCATCATTTCGTACCTGCACATCGTGGTCGGCGAGCTGGCGCCCAAGTCGTGGGCGATCCGCAAACCCGAGCTTTTGTCGCTGTGGACCGCGGTGCCGCTGTACCTGTTCTACTGGGCGATGTACCCGGCGATCTACCTGCTCAACGCCAGCGCCAACGCGATTTTGCGTATCGCCGGGCAAGGTGAACCCGGCCCGCACCATGAACACCATTACAGCCGCGAAGAACTGAAACTGATCCTGCACTCCAGCCGTGGCCAGGATCCGAGCGATCAGGGCATGCGCGTATTGGCCTCGGCAGTGGAAATGGGCGAGCTGGAAGTGGTCGACTGGGCCAATTCCCGCGAAGACCTGATCACCCTCGAATTCAATGCGCCGCTGAAGGAAATCCTGGCGATGTTCCGTCGCCACAAGTTCAGCCGTTATCCGGTGTACGACAGCGAGCGCCAGGAGTTCGTCGGCCTGCTGCACATCAAGGATCTGCTGCTGGAACTGGCCGCGCTGGACCACATTCCCGAGTCGTTCAACCTGGCCGAGCTGACCCGCCCGCTGGAGCGCGTATCGCGGCACATGCCGCTGTCGCAGCTGCTGGAGCAGTTCCGCAAGGGTGGCTCGCACTTCGCCGTGGTCGAAGAGGCTGACGGCAACATCATCGGCTACCTGACCATGGAAGACGTGCTGGAAGTGCTGGTCGGCGATATTCAGGACGAACACCGCAAGGCTGAACGCGGCATTCTTGCCTATCAGCCGGGCAAGCTGCTGGTGCGCGGCGACACGCCGTTGTTCAAGGTTGAACGTCTGCTGGGCATCGATCTCGATCACATCGAAGCGGAAACCCTTGCCGGGCTGGTTTACGAAACCCTGAAACGGGTGCCGGAAGAGGAAGAAGTGCTGGAAGTCGAAGGCCTGCGGATCATCATAAAGAAGATGAAAGGGCCGAAGATTGTTCTGGCCAAGGTGTTGATGCTCGATTGATGGGAGTTTGGGGGGCTCTTGTGGCGAGGGGATTTATCCCCGTTGGACGGCGCAGCCGTCCCAAAACCATTGAATGCAGTCAGTTAGTACAGAGTTGCAATATTTGGGGCCGCTTCGCGGCCCAACGGGGATAAATCCCCTCGCCACAAAAACCCTCAACACCCTATCGCGCCTACTGCTTGCCCAACGCAAAGTTGGGCAACGCCCCCAGCGGCTGGTTGAACTGATAGGGAATCGATACCAGCCCTTCTCCGGTATTGCGCTGCACCACGAAGTGCAGGTGCGGGCCGCTGCTGTTGCCGGTGTTGCCGGACAGCGCCAGCGGGCTGCCGACCTTGACCCGTTGTCCTTCGCGCACACTCACCGAACCCTGTTTCAGATGCAGGTACACGCCCATCGTGCCGTCGTCGTGCAGCACCCGGACGAAATTGCCGGAGGCATCGGTACCGCGCCCGCTCTGTGAGTTCTCGGTCTTGACTACTACTCCCGCTCGCGCGGCGATGATCGGCGTGCCCACCGGCATGGCGATGTCCATGGCGTAGCGGTTCTTCGGCCCGTAGTGGCTGTACTGGCCGTTGGCGCCCTGACTCAGGCGAAACGGCCCGCCACGCCAGGGCAGCGGATAGCGATAGCTCTGTGCGGTGCCTGCGGGGTCGCCCAGCGAATACTGGAACTGCGGCGAATACACCAGCGGCTGGTCACGGCTGATCGCCGTCAGCAGCGCCAGCCGTGTGTTGCTGCGCGGCGGCAGCACGCGACGGATCGCCCGCGCGGGCACGCCGCGCACATTACTCGTGCCAATGAAGGCCAGGGCAACCTCGACCGGCGCGTACAAATCGTTGCGCGCAAACACCACGTCGACGCCTTTCTGCTTCTTGATGTCCAGGTACACCTGGCGGTCGAGGCGCTCGACCATACGGTCCTGAAACACGAACACCTTTGCGCCTTTGCTCGGGCGGTCGCTGTACGAGACCACGCCGTTGGCATCGGTGGATTTGTAGATGGTCATGGCCATCGCCAGCTGGGAGGCCAGGCAGAGACCGCAGAAAAACAGCAGGCGCGCGAACATGGGCAAAAGTCTGTCGAAGGAAGGCCTGGGAATCAGCCTAGCAGCTGAGACAGACCAGGCTAGTCGACAGATGTTTCAAATGATCGTCCCCACGCTCTGCGTGGGGATGCAGCCCGGGACGCTCTGCGTCCCCTGCACAGAGGACACGGAGCGTCCGGTTGAGGCATTCCTTTGCTGCGCGTGGGAACGATCAGAGCACGGGAGACAAGTGGTGTTTTGGCTGGCCCCTTCGCGAGCAGGCTCGCTCCCACATTTGGAATGCGTTCCAGGGTGGGAGCGAGCCTGCTCGCGAAGGCGGCCTATCGGGCGACGAAGCTTACGCGCCGGGCACGAAGTGCTTCTGCGCCGTGCCCCGGGCGATCAGGCGCGAGATGTAGTCGAGCTTCTGCGCATCCTGGTCGACAAAGCGGAAGGTCAGTTGCAGCCAGTCGCTGTCGGCTTTCTGCTCGTGGGCGACGATGGCGTGCAGGTAACCATTGAGGCGCGCGATCTCGGCGTTGTCGCCCTGCTCCAGATCGAGCACGGCGCTGTCGAGGATCTGCGGCAGGGTTTCGGTGCGCTTCACTACCAGCAGGGCTTCCTTGATGCTCAAGGCCTTGATCACGCATTGCTGAGTACCGCTCGGCAGGCGCAACTGGCCCTGACCACGACCGCCCACCGGCGCCTTGGATGCACCGGGCGCCTGAACTGGCGGGCTGTTGAGCAAACCGCGCGACGGCGCAGCGGCTGGAGCGGGTGCAGTAGCGGCAGCGGCAGGCCTGGCCGCAGCGCCGCCGACCACGGCAGGCTTGCCGCCGGTCAGTGCGCTCAGGGAATCGTTGCCGAACGCCGAGTTCATTTTGGTCGGCGCGCTGTTCATCAAGGTGTCGAGCTTGCCGACCTTGTTCAGTGCCTGCTTGACCTTGGTCAGCAGCTGCTCGTTGGTGAACGGCTTGCTGACGTAACCGGATACGCCGGCCTGAATCGCCTGCACGACGTTTTCCTTGTCGCCACGGCTGGTGACCATGACGAACGGCATGGTCTTGAGGTTGTCCTGCTCGCGGCACCAGGTCAGCAGTTCGAGGCCGGACATTTCCGGCATTTCCCAGTCGCACAGCACCAGGTCGAAAGCCTCTTTGGCCAGCATGGCCTGGGCCTTTTTGCCGTTGATGGCGTCCTCGGTGCGGATCCCCGGGAAGTAATTACGCAGGCACTTTTTCACCAGGTCACGAATGAACGAAGCATCGTCCACGACCAACACACTGATCTTGCTCATCCAACACCCCTATTAAAATCCCGGCAAGCATAACGCTGGCTGATGGCACATTGCCAAAACTCTTCAGTCACGCCGGGACTTTTCGTTCGCGGGTGCTGCTTTTAATTCGAATCCGCTTCTGAAAAGCAGAAACAAAAACGCCCGGCCAGAGGGCCGGGCGCTTTTCTCAGGCAATCTTACTTATCGTCAGCTTCGCCCGGAACATTAGCGGTTTCAGCGCTTGTGCCTTCAACTTCTTCTTTCATACGCTTGAGGCCCATGTGCCGCACGTCGGTGCCGCGCACCAGGTAGATCACCAGTTCGGAGATGTTGCGCGCATGATCGCCGATGCGCTCCAGTGAACGCAGGACCCAGATGATGCTCAGCACCCGCGAGATAGAGCGCGGGTCTTCCATCATGTAGGTGGCCAGCTCACGCAGGGCGGTTTTGTATTCGCGGTCGATGATCTTGTCGTACTGCGCCACCGACAAGGCCAGATCGGCGTCAAAACGCGCGAAGGCGTCCAGTGCATCACGAACCATGTTGCGCACCTGGTCGCCAATGTGACGAACCTCGACGTAACCGCGCGGCGCTTCACCTTCTTCGCACAACTGGATGGCACGACGGGCGATCTTGGTGGCTTCGTCGCCGATACGCTCGAGGTCGATCACCGATTTGGAAATGCTGATGATCAAACGCAGGTCAGAGGCTGCCGGCTGACGACGGGCGAGAATGCGCAGGCATTCTTCGTCGATGTTGCGTTCCATCTGGTTGATCTGGTCGTCGATCTCACGGACCTGCTGAGCCAGGCCGGAGTCGGCCTCGATCAGCGCCGTGACCGCGTCGTTGACCTGCTTCTCGACCAGCCCGCCCATGGCAAGGAGGTGGCTGCGCACTTCCTCCAGTTCAGCGTTGAACTGCGCGGAAATGTGATGGGTAAGGCCTTCTTTGGAAATCATTGTTCGCTCCGCGAAAGTTGCAAGCTTCAAGCTGCAAGCTTCAAGCAGTTATGTGTAAGTCCTGATATCGCACCAATTCTTTCTTGCCGCTTGAAGCTTGCGGCGTGCAGCTGCCCCAATCAGCCATAGCGACCGGTGATGTAGTCTTCGGTCTGCTTCTTCGCCGGATTGGTGAACAGGGTATCGGTGTCGCCGAATTCCACCAGTTTGCCCATGTACATGAACGCGGTGTAATCGGACACCCGTGCCGCCTGTTGCATGTTGTGGGTCACGATGACGATGGTGAACTTGGACTTCAGCTCGTAGATCAGCTCTTCGACTTTCAGCGTCGAGATCGGGTCGAGAGCGGAGCAAGGTTCGTCGAGCAGCAGCACTTCCGGCTCGACCGCGATGGTGCGCGCGATCACCAGACGCTGTTGCTGACCACCGGACAGGCCAAGCGCCGAGTCGTGCAGGCGGTCTTTGACCTCGTCCCACAGTGCTGCGCCTTTCAACGCCCATTCAACGGCTTCGTCGAGGATGCGCTTCTTGTTGATGCCCTGGATGCGCAGGCCATAGACCACGTTTTCGTAGATGGTCTTCGGGAACGGGTTGGGCTTCTGGAACACCATGCCGACGCGACGACGCAGTTCGGCAACGTCTTCGCCCTTGCGATAGATGTTGTTGCCGTACAGGTTGATCGCGCCCTCGACACGGCAGCCGTCGACCAGATCGTTCATCCGGTTGAAAGTACGCAGCAGCGTCGACTTACCGCAGCCGGACGGGCCGATGAACGCGGTCACACGCTGCTTCGGGATGTTCATGCTGACGTCGAACAGTGCCTGTTTGTCGCCGTAGTACAGGCTCAGGCCCGGCACTTCGATGGCGACGGTTTCCTGCGCCAGGTTGAGGCTCTGCTTGTCGCGGCCCAGGGCAGACATGTTGATGCCGTGGCTGTGTGTTTCGTGCTGCATGGGAGGCTCCCTGTGCTAACAAATTCGGTTCGGTTTTGTAGGAGTGAGCCTGCTCGCGATTCAGGCGCTGCGGTTTGTCTATGAAACCGCGGTGATGCCTTCGCGAGCAGGCTCGCTCCCACATAAAAATCAGTGCTGCAAAATCAGCTATCCAGTGCTTTGTATTTTTCGCGCAGGTGGTTGCGGATATACACCGCCGACAGGTTCAGCGTCGCGATCACCAGCACCAGCAGCAGCGCGGTGGCGTACACCAGCGGGCGGGCTGCTTCGACGTTGGGGCTCTGGAAGCCGACGTCATAGATGTGGAAGCCCAGGTGCATGATCTTCTGGTCCAGGTGCAGGTACGGGTAGTTGCCGTCCACCGGCAGCGACGGCGCCAGTTTCACCACACCCACCAGCATCAGCGGCGCCACTTCACCGGCGGCACGGGCGACGGCGAGGATCATGCCGGTCATCATGGCCGGGCTGGCCATCGGGATAACGATTTTCCACAGCGTTTCCGCTTTGGTCGCGCCGAGGGCCAACGAGCCTTCACGCACGGTACGAGGAATCCGCGCCAGACCTTCTTCGGTCGCCACAATCACCACCGGCACCGCCAGCAGCGCCAGGGTCAGCGAGGCCCAGAGCAGGCCCGGCGTACCAAAGGTCGGCGCTGGCAGTGCTTCAGGGAAGAACAAGCGGTCGACCGAACCACCCAGCACGTAGACGAAGAAGCCCAGACCGAAAACGCCGTAAACGATCGCCGGTACGCCGGCGAGGTTGTTCACCGCGATACGAATGACGCGAGTCAGGGTGTTCTGCTTGGCATATTCGCGCAGGTACACCGCTGCCAGCACGCCGAACGGTGTAACGATCATCGCCATGATCAGGGTCATCATCACGGTGCCGAAGATCGCCGGGAAGATCCCGCCTTCGGTGTTCGCTTCACGCGGGTCGTCGGAGAGGAATTCCCAGATCTTGCTGAAGTAGAAGCCGACCTTGGTCAAGGTACTCATGCCGTTCGGCTGGTAAGCGTGAACCACTTTGCCCAGACCGATTTCGATTTCCTTGCCGTTGGCGTCACGGGCGGTCAAGGCGTCGCGGTTGAACTGAGCATGCAAATCAGACAGACGTGCTTCGATGTCCTTGTAGCGCGCGTCCAGCTCGGCGCGCTCGGACTCCATGTCCGCTTGTGCGGTGGCGTCGAGTTTGCCTTCCAGCTCGAGTTTGCGCCCGTGCAGACGGATTCGCTCGAGGCCGGCATTGATTGCGCCGATGTCGGTTTTTTCCAGCGTCTTCAGTTGAGCAGCAAGATCGTTCACCCGATCGATGCGCGCTTGCAGTTCAGGCCAAGCGGCCTCGCCTTCGGCGATGACCTTGCCATCCTGCTTGACGTTGACCAGGTAGCCGTAGAAGTTGCCCCACTCGCGACGCTCGATCGCCATCAATTCTGGCGGCGTGGTCTGCTTGGTCAGCCACTCGCCGACGATCCAGGTGAAATCGTTGCCGTTCAGGTCACGGTTGCCGACCTTGATCAGCTCGCGGGTCATGAATTCCGGACCTTCGTCCGGCACCGGCAGACCGGCGCTCTTCAGACGCGCGCGCGGTACTTCTTCTTTCTGCACCACTTCGCCGATCACCAGGTGATTGGCCTGGCCCGGTACGTCGTAATGCGCGTGGATCAGGTCCGCCGGCCAGAAGTGACCGAGACCGCGCACGGCAATCACCGCCAACAGACCAATGGTCATGATGACCGCGATGGACACCGCGCCACCGCTGATCCAGACGCCCGGGGCGCCGCTCTTGAACCATCCTTTCAGGGAGTTCTGTTTCACAGACTTCTACCTTTGCTTAAAGCGACGAGTATTTCTTGCGCAGACGCTGACGAATCAGTTCTGCCAGGGTGTTCATGACGAAGGTGAACAGCAGCAGCACCAGCGCCGAGAGGAACAGCACGCGGTAGTGGCTGCCGCCGACTTCCGACTCGGGCATTTCCACCGCGACGTTGGCGGCCAGGGTGCGCAGGCCTTCGAACAGGTTCATCTCCATGACCGGGGTGTTGCCGGTGGCCATCAGCACGATCATGGTTTCGCCGACCGCACGGCCCATGCCGATCATCAGCGCCGAGAAGATGCCCGGGCTGGCGGTCAGGATCACCACGCGAGTCATGGTCTGCCATGGCGTGGCGCCGAGTGCCAGCGAACCCAGGGTCAGGCCGCGCGGCACGCTGAACACGGCGTCTTCGGCGATCGAGTAGATGTTCGGGATCACCGCGAAACCCATGGCCAGACCGACCACCAGAGCGTTGCGCTGGTCGTAGGTGATGCCCAGGTCATGGGAGATCCACATGCGCATGTCGCCACCGAAGAACCAGTTCTCCATGAACGGGCTCATGTACAGCGAGAGCCAGCCCACAAACAGGATCACCGGAATCAGCAGCGCACTTTCCCAGCCGTCCGGGACTTTCAGGCGGATCGACTCGGGCAGGCGGCTGAAGGTGAAACCGGCGACCAGAATGCCGATCGGCAGCAACATCAGCAGGCTGAAGATGCCCGGCAGATGGCCTTCTACGTACGGCGCGAGGAACAGGCCGGCAAAGAAACCGAGGATCACCGTCGGCATCGCTTCCATCAGCTCGATCACCGGTTTGACCTTGCGGCGCATGCCCGGCGCCATGAAGTACGCGGTGTAGATCGCCGCAGCGACGGCCAGTGGCGCGGCCAGCAGCATGGCGTAGAACGCGGCTTTCAGGGTGCCGAAGGTCAGCGGCGACAGGCTCAGTTTCGGTTCGAAATCGGTGTTGGCGGCGGTCGATTGCCAGACGTATTTAGGCTCGTCGTAGTTCTCGTACCAGACCTTGCTCCACAGCGCGCTCCACGATACTTCCGGGTGCGGGTTGTCGAGCAGCAGCGGTTGCAGCTTGCCGCCGGCTTCGACGATCACCCGGTTGGCGCGCGGCGACAGACCAAACAGGCCCTGGCCTTCAACCACCTGATCGACCAGCAACGTGCGGTGTGCGGTGCTGTGGAACACGCCGAGCTTGCCGCTGGCATCAAGGGCGAGGAAGCCTTTGCGGCGTTCTTCGGCAGCGATTTCAACGATCGGCGTGGTGCCCATCTGGAAGGTGCGGATCTGCTTCAGACGCTGCTCGCCATCGGTATCGCGAGCCATGAACCACTGGGCCAGACCGCCCTTGGAATCGCCGACGATCAGCGAGATACCGCCGACCAGCTGCGCGGTGGCAGTGACTTGGGCGTCAGCGTTTTCCAGCAGTTTGTAGCGCCCGTTGAGGCTCTTGTCGCGCAGGCTGAACACGTCGGCCTGAGCACGACCGTTGACCACGTACAGCCACTGCTGGCGCGGGTCGACGAAGATGTTTTTCACCGGCTCGGTCATCTGCGGCAGATCGATGCGCGTCTGCTCGTTGGTGACTTCGCCGGTCATCATGTTTTCTTCGCTGGTCAGCGACAGCACATTGAGTTGCGAGCCAGTGGAGCCGACCAGCATCAGCGTCGAGTCGGTGGCGTTGAGGCTGACATGCTCCAGCGCGCCGCCGCTTTCGTTCAGCGCAATTGGCGCCTCGCCATAGGGATATTCGATGGCCGGGCTGATGGTTTTCTTGCCATCGGGATAGCTGACTTTATAGGTATGACGGAACACCAGCGCCTGACCGTTGGACAGACCCACGGCCACCAGCGGATGACCCGGCTGGTCTTCGCCAATAGACGTCACAGTGGCGCCCGCAGGCAGCGGCAGATCGACACGCCTCAATTCAGCGCCACTGTCGAGATCGAAGAACAGCGCCTGGCCCTTGTCGGATACACGCATGGCCACCTGATTCTGCTCTTCGAGCGAGATCATCAGCGGCTTGCCCGCGTCCTGCATCCAGGCCGGGGTGATCGAGTCTTTCGCGGTCAGGTCGGCGCCTTGAAACAGTGGCGCAACGACGTAGGCGAGGAAGAAGAAGATCAGGGTGATGGCCGCGAGCACCGCCAGGCCGCCAACGAGGACGTACCAACGGGTGAAGCGATCCTTGAGCGCGCGGATGCGGCGCTTGCGTTGCAGCTCAGGCGTATTGAAATCAATGCGCTTGGGAGGGGAAGACGTAGTCATTGGGGAATTGGCCAGATCATTCATGCGCACACCCTAGCGATCCTGTATGACAGAAAGATGACAGTGCAGTGACGCAGCAAATCCGCCAGCCGGAAGTCCGGCAGCGGAGTCGAGAATTCGAGGTTGTGAAACCTGTGCAGGAGCTGTCGAGGGAACCGAGGCTGCGATCTTTTGATCTTGCGATCAGAGGCCAGATCAAAAGATCGCAGCCTCGTTTCACTCGTCAGCTCCTACACGGTTCCAGCAGGTCCGGGGGGTTGCCCCGGATCTGCGGTGTTACTTCTTGGCGACAGCGCCGCCTTCTTGCAGACCGAGGTCAGCCAGTGCTTTGGCAGCAACCTTGGCTGGCAGCGGGATGTAGCCGTCTTTCACTACCACTTCCTGGCCCTGCTTCGACAGCACCAGCTTCACGAACTCGGCTTCCAGCGGGGCCAGAGGCTTGTTCGGGGCTTTGTTGACGTAAACGTAGAGGAAGCGCGACAGCGGATACTTGCCGTTCAGGGCGTTTTCTTCGGTGTCTTCGATGAACTCGCCGCCTTCTTTCTTGGCCAGGGCTACGGTTTTCACGCTGGCGGTCTTGTAGCCGATGCCCGAGTAGCCGACGCCGTTAAGCGAGCTGCTGATCGACTGCACCACCGACGCCGAACCTGGTTGTTCGTTGACGTTTGGCTTGTAGTCACCTTTGCACAGGGCTTCTTCCTTGAAGTAGCCGTAGGTGCCGGACACCGAGTTACGGCCGAACAGCTGGACCGGCTTGTTGGCCAGGTCACCGGTCACGCCCAGGTCACCCCAGGTCTTGACGTCAGCTTTGGCACCGCACAGGCGCGTCGAGGAGAAGATCGCATCGACCTGAGCCATGGTCAGGTGCTTGATCGGGTTGTCCTTGTGCACGAACACGGCCAGGGCATCCACGGCAACCGGGATCGCCGTCGGCTTGTAGCCGTACTTCTGCTCGAAAGCCTGCAGCTCGTTGTCCTTCATCTTGCGGCTCATCGGGCCCAGGTTAGCGGTGCCTTCGGTGAGTGCAGGTGGCGCGGTGGAAGAACCGGCAGCCTGAATCTGGATGTTGACGTTCGGGTATTCTTTTTTGTAGTTCTCGGCCCACAGGGTCATGAGGTTTGCCAGGGTATCGGAACCGACGCTGGACAGGTTGCCCGACACACCAGTGGTCTTGGTGTAGCTCGGGATAGCAGGGTCAACAGCGGCGAACGCGTTGGCAGTCGCAACGCCAGCAGCGACAAAAGTCATTGCCGCCATCAAACGCTTCAGTTTCATGCCTTACTCCTAGCAGATAGGGTGTGTTAAGTCGGGGCCAAGTATCAGCAGGCCATGTGAACACTCTATGGCTGAAATATGACAATTGGATGAAAGGCCAGCATCGGGTTTTGCTGGATGATTTGTGGCGTCCCCATTCGCGAGCAGGCTCGCTCCCACAATTGAAATGCATTCCAACTGTGGGAGCGAGCCTGCTCGCGAAGTGGCCGGTATTGGTGGAGTAGATCCTGGGCTTTAGCGCCCCTTCTTCCAGAGCCAGGCGCCTACCAGAATCCCCATCCCGCACAGCACTGCCACATAGTAGGCAGGCCCCATTGCACTTTCCTTCAGCAGCAGGCTCACCACCATTGGCGTCAGGCCACCGAAGATCGCGTACGCGACGTTGTAGGAAAACGACAGGCCACTGAAGCGAACCACCGGCGGGAACGCCTTGACCATCACGTACGGCACCGCGCCGATGGTGCCGACCAGCAAACCGGTCAATGCGTACAGCGGGAACAACCAGTCCGGGTGGTCGGCGAGGCTGTGGTAAAAGGTCCAGGAGCTGATCAGCAGGCCCAGGCAACCGAATACGAAGACGCGACCGGCGCCAAAACGATCGGCCAGCGCGCCGGCGCCAATGCAGCCGAGGCTGAGGAAGACGATCGCCAGACTGTTGGCTTGCAGCGCCGTGGTCGCCGAGAAGTGGTAGACCGTTTGCAGCACGGTCGGGGTCATCAGGATCACTACGACGACGCCAGCCGAGAGCAGCCAGGTCAGCAGCATCGAAATCGCGATGGCGCCGCGATGGTCACGCAGCACCGCGCGCAACGGCACTTCTTCGGCCAGTGCCTTGCGCAATTGCAGTTCGGCGAACACCGGAGTTTCGTGCAGCCAGCGGCGCAGGTACACAGAGAACAGGCCGAACACGCCGCCGAGCAGAAACGGAATCCGCCAAGCGTAATCCGACACTTCGGCTGGCGTATAAATGCTGTTGATCGCAGTGGCGACCAGCGAGCCGAGGAGGATGCCGGCAGTCAGGCCGCTGGTGAGCGTGCCGCAGGCATAACCGATGTGCTTTTGCGGTACGTGTTCGGAAACGAAGACCCACGCTCCCGGCACCTCACCGCCAATAGCGGCGCCCTGGATCACCCGCATCAGCAGCAACAGGATCGGCGCCCAGATGCCGATCTGCGCGTAGGTCGGCAGCAGCCCCATGATCAGCGTCGGCACGGCCATCATGAAAATGCTCAGGGTGAACATCTTCTTGCGCCCCAGCAGGTCACCGAAGTGCGCCATGACGATGCCGCCCAAAGGACGCGCCAGATAGCCGGCGGCGAAGATGCCGAAGGTCTGCATCAACCGCAGCCACTCGGGCATGTCGGCCGGGAAGAACAGCTTGCCGACGACGGTGGCGAAGAAGACGAAGATGATGAAATCGTAGAACTCCAGCGCCCCGCCAAGGGCGGACAGCGACAGAGTCTTGTAGTCATTGCGGGTCAACGGTCGTGCGGGTTGCTCGGGCTGCGCGAGGCTCGAAGGCGCTGTGGTCATGGCAAGGGCTTCTCTTATAGTCGAATCTGTCGCCACAACAACGCTGGCGGTGGCTTGGACAGGTTCGGCACCATAGCAAATTGTTCGAAAAAGCACATAGAGGCGCGTAATTGACGGTCGAAATCAGAACCGGGTGGTCGTCGCGGGGTCTATCGACCGATATACTCGCCACCTGCGCAGGATTTGTAAGAGGTTGCTGTGCGAAAACGTTGTTGGCCCGTCCTTTGCTCGGGATTTAGCCTTTTTCGCAGAGTTTCCCTTTAGGCGCCTGATGGAAAACGTGACGAACGCAGTGTGTTCGGTGTTGAATCGTTTTTCTTGAAGACGGCTACCACTCGCAATACCCACGAAGAGTCATGGGTCAGAGGCCCCTCGGCATGATAGAGCTCGAACAAGAAGATCCGATCCCACAGGGCGACCTGGCCCTGCAAATCACCGCACTTCCCCGCGAAACCAACGGCTTTGGCGATATTTTCGGCGGCTGGCTGGTCGCGCAGATGGATCTGGCCGGCACCGCCATGGCCAGCCGGGTGGCCGGTGGCCGCGTTGCCACTGTCGCCATCGACCGCATGGCGTTCCTCGTCCCGGTCGCGGTCGGCGCGCAGTTGTCCTTTTATACCCAGACCCTGGAAATCGGACGCAGCTCGATCCAGATGATGGTCGAAGTGTGGAGCGATGACCCACTCTCCAGCGAATGGCGCAAGGTCACCGAAGCGGTTTTCGTTTTCGTCGCCATCGACGGCAGCGGTCGCACCCGTTCGGTGCCGCCACGCGCGCGTTAAACCTCGCGACCGTTTTGCGGTCGATAGTCGTCCCCAGTGTCTGATCGAGAGTTGCCCATGAACACGCCCAACGTTGAAGCCGTGAAACAGGATGAACTGAACTGCTGGCGCATCCGCCACGGCAAGGCCGAAGTGCTGGTGGCCCAGCAAGGCGCGCACATCCTCAGTTATCAGATCGACGGCCAGCCGCCGATCATCTGGCTCAACGACAAGGCCGAGTTCAAGACCGGCAAAAGCATCCGCGCCGGCGTGCCGGTGTGCTGGCCGTGGTTTGGCAAATTCGAACGCAACCCGAGCAGCGTGCAGGCCATGTACACCGGCGAGCAGCCGGCCCCCGCGCACGGTCTGGTGCGGGCGATGGACTGGGAGTTGGGCAACATCGAATCAGAGGCTGACGGCATCAAGGTCGAATTCAAGCTGCCCTACCCGGAAGGTGGCCTGCCGGGCTGGCCCCACGAAGTCGATCTGACCCTGACCCTGCATCTGGCGGATCAACTGCATTACAGTCTGACCAGCCATAACCGGGGGACTGACAGCGTCACGCTGAGTCAGGCGCTGCACACCTATTTCGCCGTGAGTGACGTGCGTAATGTGCATGTCGACGGCGTGGCCGGGCTCAACTACATCGAGACCCTGGACGACTGGAACACGGCCAGCCAAAGCGGCGATCTGCATTTCGCCGGCGAGACCGACCGCATCTACCTCGACGTTCCGCCGCAATTGAGCATCGTTGATGCGACCTGGGAACGACGCATCGTGCTGACCTCTACCGGCTCGCGCACTGCGGTGATCTGGAACCCGTGGATCGACCGCGCCGCCGCACTGCCGGACATGGACAACGATGGCTGGCAGCGCATGCTGTGCATCGAAACGGCGAATGTGATGGATGATCTGGTGACCCTGGCGCCGGGTGCGAGCCATACCATGGGTGTCAGCGTAGCCGCTACGCCGTTCTAAGCTCTAGCGCAATACAAAAGGGCAAAGAGCCCCGTGGCGAGGGGATTTATCCCCGCTGGGTCGCGAAGCTGCCCCCGCTTTTTTTTAAATCAAAAGCTGGGGCCTGCTGCGCAGTCCAGCGGGGATAAATCCCCTCGCCACAGATAAATCCCTTCACCACAGATAAATTCCCTCACCACAAAGGCTCGCTCCCAAATTTATGTGCGGCGCGCTTTAGAGGTCAGCCTCCTGCACCACCCGCACCTTCTCCGCCTCCAGCGCATACGCCGCATCCGCCAGGTCATTACTGACCTTTTCGATTTTAAGCGTGCCGGTCACCCACAGCGGTGTGTAGATGTCCTCCAGCTTCAACCCTTTTGGATACCGCACCAGCACCAGTTGATTCGGCGGTGGTGGCGGCACGTGGATGCAGGCGCCCGGATACGGCACAAGGAAGAACAGCGTGCTGCGGCCCTTGGCATCCGACTCAAGCGGCACCGGGTAACCACCGATGCGGATGTGCTTGTCGTTCATTGACGCCACGGTTTTCGTCGAATACATCACCGCTGGCAGACCCTTGGCCTGCTTCATCCCGCCCTTCTCGGTGAAGGTGCCGGTGGCTTCGGGGGAGTTGTGGTCGATTTCCGGCATGGCCTCAAGGGCCTTTTGATCCGACTTGGGCATCAGTTCCAGCCAGTCGGTTTCCGGCAGTTCGCCGGCGTGGGCGAGATAGCTGCCCAGCAAGAGGAGAGTCAACAGAAGACGGCGCATGAAGGTGCTCGGCAGGCAAAGGAATGGACGGTGAGTCGCCGCGCATTCTAGCCCTCCCGGCCGCGCTGGCCGAGAGGGCTTTGTCGCTTTCGATCAGTTCTTTTTGATCAGACCGTAGATCACCAGCAACACGACAGCGCCGACCAGTGCGCCGAGGAAACCCGCGCCCTCGCCCGCCTGATAGATGCCCAGAGCCTGGCCGCCGTAGGTGGCCGCCAGCGAACCGCCGATACCGAGCAGGATGGTCATGATCCAGCCCATGCTGTCATCGCCCGGTTTCAGGAACCGAGCCAGCAGGCCGACGATCAAGCCGATAAAGATGGTTCCGATAATTCCCATGGCATTTCCCTCTGATTTGGAAGATATGCGAAAGACTAGCCAGTGTTTCGCATCCTGCCATGAGAGAACGGCGGCCCCTGAATGGTTCCGCCGCGGCCACATGAAACTGTTTTACTCGGCGATCAGCGCTTCGACCTTGATGATCTGCGCTTGCAGGGTGGCCATGTCGGCGCAGCGCAGGTTGGCGTGGCCGACCTTGCGTCCGGCCTTGAAAGCTTTGCCGTAGTGATGCAGATGGCAGTCTTCGATGGCGATGACTTTCTCCACCGGCGGCACTACGCCGATGAAGTTGAGCATCGCGCTCTCGCCGACCTTGGCGGTCGAACCCAGCGGCAGGCCGGCCACGGCGCGCAGGTGGTTTTCGAACTGGCTGCACTCGGCGCCTTCGGTGGTCCAGTGCCCGGAGTTGTGCACGCGCGGGGCGATTTCATTGGCTTTGAGGCCACCGTCGACTTCGAAGAACTCGAAAGCCATCACGCCGACGTAGTCGAGGTGCTTGAGCACGCGACTGGAATAATCTTCCGCCAGCGCCTGCAACGGGTGATCGGTGCTGGCAACCGACAGCTTGAGAATGCCGCTGTCGTGGGTGTTGTGCACCAGCGGATAGAACTTCGTTTCACCATCGCGGGCACGCACCGCGATCAGCGACACTTCGCCGGTGAATGGCACGAAGCCTTCCAGCAGGCAGGCAACGCTGCCCAGTTCGGCGAACGTACCGGCCACGTCTTCCGGTTTGCGCAGGACTTTCTGACCCTTGCCGTCATAACCCAGGGTGCGGGTTTTCAGCACGGCCGGCAGACCGATGGAAGCGACGGCGGCATCCAGGTCGGCTTGCGACTGGATGTCGGCGAAGGCCGGGGTCGGAATGCCGAGGTCTTTGAACATGCTCTTTTCGAACCAGCGGTCACGAGCAATGCGCAGGGCTTCGGCGCTCGGGTAGACCGGCACGAATTGCGAAAGAAACGCCACGGTTTCGGCCGGGACGCTTTCGAATTCGAAGGTCACCAGATCGACTTCATCGGCCAGTTGGCGCAGATGATCCTGATCGCCGTAATCGGCCCGCAGGTGTTCGCCCAGCGCGGCCGCACAGGCGTCCGGCGCAGGGTCGAGAAAAGCGAAGTTCATGCCCAGCGGAGTGCCCGCCAGGGCCAACATGCGACCCAACTGGCCGCCACCGATTACACCGATCTTCATCTCAACAACCTCAGGCAATACGTGGGTCTGGATTGTCCAGGACGCTGTCTGTCTGCTCGGCACGGAAGGTTTTCAGTACCGCGTGAAATTGCGGGTGCTTGGCGCCGAGGATGCTCGCCGAGAGCAGGGCGGCGTTGATTGCGCCAGCCTTGCCGATGGCCAGGGTGGCAACCGGAATGCCAGCTGGCATCTGCACGATCGACAGCAGCGAATCGACGCCCGAGAGCATGGCCGACTGCACCGGCACGCCCAGCACCGGCAGGTGGGTCTTGGCCGCACACATGCCTGGCAAGTGGGCTGCGCCACCGGCACCGGCGATGATCACCTCGATGCCGCGGCTTTCAGCCTCTTCGGCGTACTGGAACAGCAGATCCGGGGTGCGGTGGGCGGAAACCACCTTGACCTCGTACGGGATGCCGAGCTTTTCCAGCATATCGGCGGTGTGGCTAAGGGTGGACCAATCGGACTTGGAGCCCATGATCACGCCAACCAGTGCACTCATCGTCGCGCCTCTTCTCTCTGGAGCGCCCGCAGGCGCGTCATAAAACAACAAGCCACGCAGGTTGCGTGGCTTGATTGTACGAAAAATGGCCGGACGTGCCGGCCGAAGGCCGCGCAGTATACCGCAAAGAAAGCAATAAACAGCCCCCGAAACGACCATCTGTCAAATGAGCGAAACGCCCGGTTTTATTGACCTTGAGGTCAGCGAAAGAACACCGCAAAAATCCCCCTGTGGGAGCGAGCCTGCTCGCGAAAGCGTTGCGTCAGACGATACCTCAGCGCCTGAAACTCCGCATTCGCGAGCAGGCTCGCTCCCACATTCGATCTTCATCAGCTTCAAGCGCTTTGTGCGGCGCCACCTTCTAGTTTTCGCCACAGCAACCGCACGTTGGCCTTGCGCACCAGGGCGCAGCGGTACAGGCGGATCTCCAGCGGCACATGCCATTGCGGGCCGCCGCACACCACCAGTTCACCGCGAGCCAGTTCGGCGCGTACGCTCAGTTGCGGCACCCAGGCAATGCCGAGGCCTTCCAGGGCCATGCTTTTCAGGCTGTCGGCCATCGCGGTTTCGTAGATCGTGGTGAAGCGCAACTGGCGCTGGCGCAGCAAGCCGTTCACCGAACGGCCGAGAAACGCCCCGGCGCTGTAAGCCAGCAACGGCACGCTGGCCTCGCCTTCCAGATCGAACAGCGGTTTGCCATCCAGATCCGCCGCGCACACCGGCAGCATTTCGGTCTGGCCCAAGTGCAGCGACGGGAAAATCTCCGGGTCCATCTGCATCGCCGAATCCGGGTCGTAGAACGCCAGCATCAGATCGCAGCCACCTTCACGCAAAGCGTGCACGGCGTCGCCAACGTTGGTCGCCACCAGCCGTGTGGCGATGTTCAGCCCTTCGTTGCGCAACTGGGCGATCCAGCGCGGGAAAAAGCCTAGCGCCAGCGAGTGCGCCGCTGCGACTTGCATGACCTCGCCCTGCCCGCCTTCCAGATGATGCAGATGGCGCAGCACTTCACCGAGTTGTTCGACCACGGTGCGCGCAGTCACCAGAAACAACTGCCCCGCCGCCGTCAGTTCGACCGGCGTGCGCGAGCGATTGACCAGGGTCAGCCCCAGCGCCGCTTCGAGGCTGCGGATCCGCCGACTGAACGCCGGCTGGGTCACGAAGCGCCGTTCGGCCGCCTGCGAGAAGCTGCGGGTGGCGGCCAGGGCACTGAAGTCCTCAAGCCATTTGCTTTCCAGATTCATCACGTCCTCCCGGACACGCACCAAAATAGGTCACACGTCTGCCGCACAGGCGGCGTCACACGGGCATTATGCCGAATGTGCATAGGGCAGTGCTGAACAGCATTGGCCCAAAAATCCCCACAAGCCTAGCATTCGCAGCGTTCCGGCACAGACCGGGTCCTTATCGAGATGATTTCTATCATGTCCTCCGCTGCATCTTTCCGCACAGAAACCGACCTGCTTGGCGCCCTCGAAGTACCGGCCCATGCGTATTACGGCATCCAGACCCTGCGAGCGGTGAATAACTTCCGCCTCTCGGGCGTTCCGATTTCGCATTACCCGAAACTGGTTGTGGGCCTGGCGATGGTCAAACAGGCCGCCGCTGACGCCAACCGCGAGCTGGGTCACCTGAGCGAAGCCAAGCACGCTGCCATCAGCGAAGCCTGTGCGCGATTGATCCGCGGCGATTACCACGAAGAGTTCGTGGTCGACATGATTCAAGGTGGCGCCGGCACCTCCACCAACATGAACGCCAACGAAGTGATCGCCAACATTGCTCTGGAAGCGATGGGCCACGAGAAAGGCGAGTACCAGTACCTGCACCCGAACGACGACGTGAACATGGCGCAGTCGACCAACGACGCCTACCCGACGGCGATCCGCCTGGGTCTGCTGCTGGGTCACGACGCGCTGCTGGCCAGTCTCGACAGCCTGATTCAGGCCTTCGCGGCCAAGGGCAAAGAGTTCGACCACGTCCTGAAAATGGGCCGTACCCAGCTGCAAGACGCCGTGCCGATGACCCTCGGCCAGGAATTCCGCGCGTTCGCCACCACCATGGGCGAAGACCTCGCGCGTCTGAAGACGCTGGCCCCGGAGCTACTGACCGAAGTCAACCTGGGCGGCACCGCGATCGGCACCGGCATCAACGCCGACCCGCGTTATCAGGCACTGGCGGTACAGCGTCTGGCTTTGATCAGCGGGCAACCGCTGGTACCGGCCGCCGACCTGATCGAAGCGACCTCCGACATGGGCGCGTTCGTGCTGTTCTCCGGCATGCTCAAGCGCACCGCGGTCAAGCTGTCGAAGATCTGCAACGACCTGCGCCTGCTGTCCAGCGGCCCACGCACCGGCATCAATGAAATCAACCTGCCGGCGCGTCAGCCAGGCAGCTCGATCATGCCCGGCAAGGTCAACCCGGTGATCCCGGAAGCCGTGAACCAGGTCGCGTTCCAGGTCATCGGTAACGATCTGGCGCTGACCATGGCAGCCGAGGGCGGCCAGCTGCAACTGAACGTGATGGAGCCGCTGATCGCTTTCAAGATCCTCGACTCGATCCGCCTGCTGCAACGTGCCATGGACATGCTGCGCGAGCACTGCATCGTCGGCATCACCGCCAACGAAGCGCGCTGCCGTGAACTGGTCGAGCACTCGATCGGTCTGGTCACCGCACTGAACCCGTACATCGGCTACAAAAACGCCACCCGCATCGCCCGTATCGCTCTCGAAAGCGGCCGCGGCGTGCTGGAACTGGTGCGCGAAGAAGGTCTGCTCGACGAAGCTATGCTCGCCGACATCCTGCGCCCGGAAAACATGATTGCCCCGCGTCTGGTTCCGCTCAAAGCCTGAGCCGACGCGAACTTGTAGCACCGCTCACCAGGTCGAGGGACTAGACACCTCTCACCTTTTGAGGGCTTGGGGATTTTGTCCCCGAGCCCTTTTTTTTAACTTCTTTGCGGGCAGGACGTTAGATGCTTTGTGTATTCGATACCGCCAAGATCGCAGCCTTCGGCAGCTCCTACAGGATTGACGTGCACCTGTAGGAGCTGCCGAAGGCTGCGATCTTTTGATTTGCAGCAACCTCGTTTCGTCGCTTGCACCACTACCGTGCAGACGGGCGCGCCACTGATCGGTATAGTGCCGCCCCTCTTCGCGTGAGCGGTCGTTGGTAACGAGGCCATAACCCATGCGAAACCCGAACTAATAACAAAACCCGCGATATGGATCCGGGACGAAACCTTCGCCTCACCCGTCGTGCCGTGCGCAGACCGGTGTAACACGATGTTTCTCCGATCCAGCATTTGCACCCACAAAAAACAGCGAGGATAAATCCATGCTCGAAGTCATCAACGACTTCCTCTCAGGGAAAGTACTGATCGTGCTCATTGTCGGGCTCGGTAGTTACTTCACGATTCGCTCGCGTTTCGTTCAACTGCGTCATTTCTTCCACATGTTCGCGGTGTTCCGCGACAGCCTCAAAGGCAGCGCCGGGCAACTCAGCTCGTTCCAGGCCTTGATGCTCAGCCTCGCCGGCCGCGTCGGTGCAGGCAACATCGCCGGTGTCGGCATCGCCGTGACTCTCGGTGGTCCGGGTGCGGTGTTCTGGATGTGGGTGACCGCACTGGTCGGCATGTCCAGCAGCTTCTTCGAGTGCACCCTGGCCCAGGTCTACAAGCGCGCGGATGGCGACGGCCTGTACCGTGGCGGTCCGGCCTACTACATCCAGCACGGGCTCAAGCTCAAAGGCATGGCGATAGTGTTCTCCGTTCTGCTGCTGGTCACCTACGGCTTCGCCTTCATCGGCCTGCAGTCCTACACCGTGACCCACTCGCTGCAGAACGCCTTTGACTTCAACCCGCAACACACCGGTATCGTCCTGGCGGTGCTGCTGGCCATCACCTTTATCGGCGGGATCAAGCGCATCGCTTCGGTCTCCGACCTGCTGGTACCGATCAAGACCCTGGCCTACATCGGCGTGACCCTGTACGTGATCGGCACCCAGATCGAACACGTGCCGGCCATGCTGGAAACCATCTTCAAGAGCGCCTTCGGCCTCGACCCGGCCTTTGCCGGCCTGCTCGGCAGCGCCATTGTCATGGGCGTGAAGCGTGGCGTGTTCGCCAACGAAGCGGGCCTGGGCAGTGCGCCGAACGTCGCGGCCGTGGCCGCCGTCAAGCACCCGGGCGCGCAGGGCGTGGTCCAGGCTTTCAGCGTATTCCTCGACACCTTCGTGATCTGCACCTGCACCGCGCTGCTGATCCTGCTGTCGGGCTTCTACACCCCGGGTTTCGAAGGTGACGGTATCGTCCTGACCCAGAACTCGCTGGCTGCGGTGGTCGGTGACTGGGGTCGCATGTTCGTCAGCGTTGCGCTGTCGCTGTTCGTCTTCACCTGCATCCTCTACAACTACTATCTGGGCGAGAACAGCTTGCAGTTCCTCAGCCGTAACCGCGCCCTGCTGATGCTGTTCCGCGGCCTGGTGCTGGCGCTGGTGGTATGGGGTTCGATGCAGGACCTGACGACGGTGTTCGCCTTCGCCGACATCACCATGACCTGCCTGGCCTTCGTCAACCTCGTGGCCCTGGCCATGCTGTTCAAGGTCGGCCTGCGGGTGATGCGCGACTACGATGAGCAGCGTCGCGCCGGCGTCAAACAGCCAGTGTTTGATTCGAGCAAATTCGCCGATCTGGATCTGGATCGCAACGCCTGGCCGGTGAACCCGCCAGCAACGGCGGGCCAGACTGAAACTGCGCCGCAAGGCGTACCTGCAGCGCAACGCTGACAGGTGAATGACGGGCGCATCCCCTGCGCCCGTCAGTTATTGTGATGCAATAACTTGTAGGAGTGAGCCTGCTCGCGATGGCGGACTTTCAGCCAACATCATTGTTGAATGACACACTGCTTTCGCGAGCAGGCTCGCTCCCACAGGGCCCTCATCGTTTCGGAGAATCCTATGAGCTCGTCGACCTATCCCGCCGCTCAACACGTCATGGTGCTCTACACCGGTGGCACCATCGGCATGCAGGCCAGCGCCAACGGTCTGGCCCCGGCGTCCGGTTTCGAAGCGCGGATGCGCGACTACCTGCACAGTCAGCCTGAGCTGGTAGTGCCGCAGTGGCAATTTCGGGAAATGTCGCCGCTGATCGACAGCGCCAACATGACCCCGGCCTACTGGCAGCAACTGCGCGAAGCGGTGGTCGATGCCGTGGATGTGCAAGGTTGCGACAGCGTGCTGATCCTGCACGGCACCGACACCCTGGCCTACAGCGCGGCGGCGATGAGTTTTCAGTTGCTCGGCCTGCATGCCCGCGTGTGTTTCACCGGTTCGATGCTGCCGGCGGGCGTGACCGACAGTGATGCCTGGGAAAACCTCGGCGGCGCGCTGGTCGCCCTCGGCCAGGGCCTGGCGCCAGGCGTGCACCTGTACTTCCACGGCGAACTGCTGGCACCGACCCGCTGCGCGAAAGTGCGCAGCTTCGGCCGCCATCCGTTCAAACGCCTGGAGCGTCAGGGCGGTGGTGTGAAGGCGCCTTCGATTCCAGGCGCGCTGAACTACAACCAGCCGAAGCAACTGGCGAAAGTCGCGGTGTTGCCGCTGTTTCCCGGCATCAGTGCCGAAGTCCTCGACGGCCTGCTCGACAGCGGCATTCAAGGTCTGGTGCTGGAATGCTACGGCAGCGGGACCGGGCCGAGCGATAACCCCAAGTTCCTCGCCAGCCTTGGCCGTGCACGGGATAACGGCGTGGTGGTGGTGGCAGTGACGCAATGCCATGAAGGCGGGGTAGAGCTGGATGTCTACGAGGCTGGCAGCCGCTTGCGTGGGGTGGGCGTGTTGTCCGGTGGCGGCATGACCCGCGAGGCGGCGTTCGGCAAGTTGCATGGCTTGCTGGGGGCCGGGCTGGAAACGGCTGAAGTGCGCCGATTGATCGAACTGGATTTGTGTGGTGAGTTGAACTGAGCTCGGCGCTGGATTGCCCCTCACCCTAACCCTCTCCCAGAGGGAGAGGGAACTGACCGTAGTGTCTTGCGCTATACACCGACCTTATAAACAGTGTCGATTATGGATTCGGCGGCGGTGTCTCACGTCGGTGTATTTCTGCAATATCCCCCGTTCGGCCCCCTCTCCCTCTGGGAGTGGGCTGGGGTGAGGGCCTGCGGCATGCAACTTGCTGCGTTCCAGCCACCTCAAGGCTGGAAGATCCCATGCTCCACTCCCACCTCACCACCCTCAACGCGGTCTCGCTGATCCTCAACACGTTCAAGGCCGAAGGCCTGTCGAGCGAGGCGTTACTGGCCGGCAGCGGCATCGTGGCAGCGGATCTGCAGCGTGCCGATACGCGCATCACCACCCATCAAGAGATGCAGGTCTGCACCAACGCGGTCGCGCTCAAGCGTGACATCGGTCTCGAATTGGGCCGGCGCATGCACGTGTCCTGTTACGGCATGCTCGGTTACGCCCTGCTGACCTGTGCCACCTTCGGTGACGCTTTGCGTCTGGCAATCCGTTATCCGGCGCTGTTGGGCACGTTGTTCGAACTGAGCCTGGAAGACGATGGCGAGCAGGTCTGGTTCGTCGCTGCTGATTACCGTGAAAGCGCGGCGATGGCGGTGTTCAACGCCGAATTCTGTCTGGTGTCCCTGAAAGTCATCTGCGACGACTTGCTCGGCCATTCCCTGCCGCTGCGCGCCACGCGCTTCGAACATGCAGCGCCGGACTACCGCGACAGCTACGCCGAACCCTTTAACTCGCCACTGCACTTCTCGGCCAAAGACAACGCCTTCGCCTTCGACCGCCACTGGCTCGATCAGCCGCTGCCGCTGGCCGACGCGATCACTCATCAGGCCATGGCCGAACGTTGCCGCAAGCAGAATCTTGAGTTCACTGGACGTCAGGCCTGGCTGGGGCGGATTCGTCAGTTGCTCAGCGCACAATTGAATGCCGCGCCGGGGCTCGAGGGGCTCGCGCAGCAAATGAAGTGCTCACCGCGCACCCTGCGCCGGCATTTGAAAGACATGGGCAGCAGCTATCAGGAACTGCTCGATGAACTGCGCTTCGAACGGGCCAAGCAGATGTTGTGTGAGGACCAGTTGCCGATCTATCGGATCGCCGAGACGCTGGGCTTCAGCGAGACCGCGAGTTTCCGTCATGCATTTGTGCGCTGGAGTGGCGTGGCGCCGAGTCAGTTCAGATCCTGAAGATCAAAAGATCGCAGCCTTCGGCAGCTCCTACAGGGATCGGTGAGCTGCCGAAGGCTGCGATCTTTGGTTGTGAGGGGCGAATTGCGGTCAGAGGTTTTGGCCATATCGATCCCCTTTTGGCCGCTCCCGACATTCTCCGATTCAAACTGCGCCGCAACACTGAAAGCCACCGAATCAGCCTTGCGGAGAACAACAAATGCTGACGATCTACTCAGACGATCACCACTTGCACCATGGCCGCTGCGAACTCATCGATGGCCAGCTCAAGCCGTGCTTCGAAATGCCGTCGCGTGCCGACCATGTGCTGCAACGCGTGCAGAAGCAAAACCTCGGTGCGGTCGAAGCGCCGAAGGATTTCGGCCTGGAGCCGATCGCGCGCATTCACAGCCGCGACTATCTGGAATTTTTCAAAGGTGCATGGCAACGCTGGACCGAGTTCAACACCGACGGCGACCTGCTGCCCTACACCTGGCCGGCGCGGACCTTGCGTGCGATCAAACCGACCAGCCTGCACGGCCAGCTCGGTTATTACAGCTTCGACGGCGGCGCGCCGATTACCGCCGGCACCTGGCAAGCGGCCTATAGCGCGGCGCAAGTGGCGCTTACCGCGCAGGCAGAAATCCAGCGTGGCGCACGCGCGGCCTTCGCCCTGTGCCGTCCGCCGGGGCACCATGCCGCCAGCGACTTGATGGGCGGTTATTGCTACCTCAACAACGCCGCCATCGCCGCTCAGGCCTTTCTCGATCAGGGCCACAAGAAAGTCGCGATCCTTGACGTCGACTACCACCATGGTAACGGCACTCAGTCGATTTTCTACGAACGCAGCGACGTCCTGTTCACTTCGATCCACGGCCACCCGGAAGCGGAGTTTCCGTTCTTCCTCGGCTACGACGACGAGCGCGGCGAAGGTGCCGGTGAAGGCTTCAATTTCAACTATCCGCTGCCGGCCGGTTCCGGCTGGGATGTCTGGAGCGCGGCGCTGGATCAGGCCTGCGACGAGATCGATCGCTATGGCGCGGACATCATCGTCGTCTCCCTCGGGGTCGACACGTTCAAGGACGACCCTATCTCGCAGTTCAAACTCGACAGCCCGGATTACCTGGCCATGGGCAAGCGCATCGCCGCCCTCGGCAAGCCGACCCTGTTCGTCATGGAAGGTGGCTACGCGGTGGAGGAAATCGGCATCAACGCAGTGAACGTGCTGGAAGGTTTTGAACAATGAAAAAGCGACTGATCGCCTCGGCGCTGTGCGCGGCCCTGCTAAGCGCTGGCGCCCACGCCGAAGAACGCACGCTGCGCGTCTATAACTGGTTCGACTACATCACGCCCAAGGCGCTGGACGACTTCAAGGCACAGAACAGCCAGACCAAACTGATCTACGACATCTTCGACACCAACGAAGCGCTCGAGGCCAAGCTGCTCACCGGCAACTCCGGCTATGACGTGGTGGTGCCGTCCAACGTGTTCCTCGCCAAGCAGATCGAGGCTGGAGTGTTCCAGCCGCTTGATCGCAGCAAGTTGCCGAACTGGAATCATCTCGATCCGAAGCTGATGAAGCTGATCGAAGCCAATGATCCTGGAAACAAATTTGCCGTGCCGTACATGTACGGCACCATTCTGATCGGCTTCAACCCCACCAAGATCAAAGCAGCCCTGGGCGATAACGCGCCGGTAGACAGTTGGGACCTGATCTTCAAGGAAGAGAACATCAGCAAGCTCAAGCAGTGCGGCGTCGCCCTGCTCGACTCGCCGTCGGAGATTCTGCCGCTGGCCCTGCAACACCTGGGCCTGGACCCCAACAGCAAGAAGCCGGCGGATTACGCCAAGGCCGAAGCGCTGCTGATGAAGATTCGTCCTTACGTGACCTACTTCCATTCGTCCAAGTACATGGCCGACATCGCCAACGGCGACATCTGCGTGGCCGTCGGTTATTCCGGCAGCTTCTCGCAAGCGGCCAACCGCGCCAAGGAAGCGAAAAACGGCGTGGTGGTGGAAATGCGCTTGCCCAAAGAAGGCGCGCCGATCTGGTTCGACATGCTCGCCATTCCCAAGGGCGCGAAGAACACCGAGGACGCCTACACCTTCATCAACTATCTGCTGCAACCGGCGGTGATTGCCCCGGTCAGCGATTTTGTCGGCTATCCGAACCCGAACAAAGACGCCACCGGCCTGGTCGATCCAGCCATTCGCAACAACCCGAACCTGTACCCGACCGACGCGGCAATGAGCACGCTCTACACCTTGCAGCCGCTGCCTCGGGATGCCGAACGCGCGCGCACGCGAGCGTGGACGAAAATCAAGTCCGGGACCTGAAACCGGCTCGTTTGCTCAAGACCCGCCTCGGCGGGTCTTTTTTTTGCCTGGCAGCTTTATCTACCGCACGGGTCGCTGTTGCGCCTTTTAACTTGCCCTGCTCCGCCGCCCTTGCGGCGTCCCGACAGAGCAGGAAACCACCATGACCGCCATTCCCAAAGCCAGTGCCGTCGATATCGTGACTCAGCTGGTTACTGGCCCCTCACTGCAGGAAGTCGCTTCAAAAACGCTGCGCGATGCCCTCAAGACGCTGTATCCGAATCTCGACATAGACCCGCGTCTGGCGATGGTCGTGCAACCCACCTGGGCTATTGTGGATGGTCGAGTCGTACCCGACGGGTATCAGGCTGGATCGCTGACCAACGCCCTGGTGCGGCTCGGCCTGTCCGGCACCACGGTGACGTACCTTGATGGCGAGCATTATCTGACCCTGCAACCCGGCATGCCCGCACCCGCGCATCTGCCGGTAAAGATCGATGCCATCGGCCTGTTGCTCAACGAACTGGCGCCACTGCTGTTCATCGCCTACAAGGAGCAGCACGTCGAATACTGGGACGAGTTCACCTACCCCGGGCAACCGCGCTGGCAGCAGTTGTCCGAGGCACTGCGCAACCTGTGGAACGTCGATGCCAGCGTCGGCTGGGACGCTGACGAGATCGCCATGGCCCGGGCGATTTTCAAACAGCCCGACCCGCAACAACGCCTGGCCCCCGCCCCGTACTCGGCAAAGGCATATCTGATTGACCTCGATCGCGGTAGCTCCGACAAGTCATCGCACTTGACCCTGGTCGATGCCGCAGTAGTGATCGGCACAATCGCAGACCGCAAGTTGATTCTCACCCACGCGGTCACCCAGGGCTTTCAGCGTTTCGACTCACTGGAGGAACTCGGCGAGGCTCTGCTGCGGATATATGGCGCAAGCGTCTCGGGCGAAGATCTCAAGTGGCGGCTGGTCGAACCCCAGGGCAATTTCTTCGACCAGCAGGCGTGCACGCTGATTTCCATGGAAGCAGATGCCTTGGGCGAAATCAGTTTTTTTCAGGATTCCCCTGGTAAACGCGTCTATCCGCATACCGGCACGGCCGGCAAACCGGCTCAACCGACACCGCGCCTCGAAGCGCACTTCGAGCGTTTGCAGCCGATGCTTCCGGACTGGCTGAACGACGCACTGCCCATGGATCAGACGCGTTACAGCCGGCACCTGCTGGATCTGACAACGCTGCAGCACGAAAACAACGGCAAATCCTTTCAAAGCGAAATCACCAGCCTGCAGGCGTTCACTCGTGCAGCGCTGATCAAACAGATTCTCAAGGAGCAGCCCGGCGCCAAAGACGTGAACATCGACAACATCGAAATCACCATCACCAGTCTCGTGGTCTGGGGCACGTTTGTATTGCCGGGAAATACTCAGGCTCAGACATGGACGCTGACCGAGCTTGCCCTGCAAAACCTCGCAGGCCTGCCGCTGGGCAACAAGACTGTGCGGTACAAGGATGGCAGCCCGGTACCCGAGTGGATGAGCGCGACTTTTCTGGAAAAACTGGTCAGCACGGTCGACATCGGCAAGACCTACCCGGCGCATCTCAAGGCCATGCTGCTAGACGACCCCGTGCAAGCGCCGCTGTTGCAAGGGCTCTACACCAGTCAGCTGCGCATTGAGCTGCCATTGCTGGCGTTGCAGCACAAGATCCGGGGTAGAGCCGGCCTCGATGAATCGGGTTATCGATACGTGGTCGCCGCATTCGCCACGACTGGCGCGGAACGCTACGTCGATGGCGAGGAAATCGTCATTCGCCCATTGGCCTTCGTCGCTCATCGCAGCCGCTCCACCGCAGACACTGTCGACAACATGTATGTCATAGGCCCTCGCGATGCCGACAAAGGGCCGTGCGTGCTGTATCGACCACTGTTTGACAAGACTCTGCTGCAATATCCGGGGCCCGCGAATCTGCTTTTTGCGATCCAGCATTCGCGACATTTGCGTGACTCGGTACTGGCCTGGTTGCCGGACGATGTGCGCTTCAATTACAGCCAGTTCGTCTTCACCGCCAGGCTGCCGTCGGTGTGGACGATCCCGCAACTGATGATCAATCCGACCACTGCGCTGGATATGTCAGGCGCGGTCGCGCTGGGCACTCAGGTGATCGCCAGCGACGTCCTCGCAACCCTGCACGAACGCAACGTCAAGGCGCTTGTCACTCAAGCCGACCGGCAGTCGGTCTCCGATGCCGAAGCACGCTGGGCCTCGCTGAAACAGGGCGGCTGGGTGATGCTCAATGCCGCGCTGCCGTTCCTGGGCCGCAGCGTAGGCACAGCGGCGTGGATCTGGCAGATCATGGATGATCTGCAGGAAATCACCGACGGCGCCAACGAGCAATCGGGGAAGATCGCCTGGACGGCCATCGCCGATATTCTCCTGGCGCTGGGCATGGTGCTCGCCCACCGTGCGGCGGTGGGCGATGCGCCATCGACACCCGTGGCCACGGAGCTCGAAGAGGATGCAGCGACGACCAGACCTGCCGCCAGAATCGTCAAAGCGCTGCGCCAGCCCGATATCACCGGCCCGCAATTAACCCAATTCCATGGCACATCAATCGACAGCATCACGGCGCTGAAGCGATCCCCGACGGCACTCGCCACGCTGTTGGACGGGTTCGAGGTCGGCAAGCCCGAAGCCCTTGGCGCAGCCACCCGGGAAGGCGCGTACCGAGACCTCTACGCCCACGCAGACAAATGGTACGCCCGGGTCGGTGAGCGCTGGTTCGAAGTCGCGCGCAACGCGCATGGCGATGTGCACATCGTCGATACGCGTCAGCCCACCCGACCAGCCGGGCCCAAGCTTGCCTATACCGCCAATGGCCAATGGGTGATAGATCTGCGTTTGCGCCTGCGCGGAGGCGGGCTGGAGGACGGGCGCAAGGTGGCGCAAGGCAAAAAAAACCAGGAGGTGGCCGTATTGTCCGAGCAGATCACCGCGTTCGATTTGACGATGGAGAGCAAAGGCAGCCTTCTCGATACCGAACGCAACAGCCTTCGCGATGCCCCTGCGCAGGCACGCGAACAAGCGCTTGCGCAGTACCTCGCCACGCTCGATTCACAGCACAACGAATATGCCGCGAACATTCAGCTGATCAAGACACTCAACTGCAAGCAATCGATTCCCAACTACCGCACGGTCATGCCGGAGCGGTTGGACATGCAGTTGTTTCTGGGGCAGGAGTGGCTCAGTAATAACGCTTCGGATTACCAGCAACGCGTACTGAGGGTGCAGGCGATACTGGACGACGAACTGCGCGGCGAATCGCAGGCGGTCACCTCTGCGTTCGAACAGTTGAACGATGCCACTCAAACCATTATCGAGAAAATGGAGTCGGCTGAAGCCTGCCTGGATGAACTGACCAGGCTGGGACCTGATGGCCTGGAGATAAAGCAGAAATACAACATCAGCCTGGCGCCCTACCCGCTGGATGATCTGAAGACCCTGCAGATCAGTCTCGGCCAGTACACCTGCATCAAGCCCGGCGATTCCACCGCTCATGTCGAGGCGCAACAAGCGCTGGCCAGTCTGTTCGAAGATGCTGCGCTGAACGTTCAGAGTTCGCGGGACCTGAGCGCCGATGAAAGCCTCAGTGATCTGCGCATACGCATCGACGCCCTGAGTCAGGTGAGCGAACAGTTCGCTTCCGTGGACAAGCGTTTCGATGACCTGGCGAGTGAATATTCCGAACACATACACACGGAACGCCTCAGGCAATTGCAGGCGCGCGTGGCCGCATTCAAGGATAGCGCCGACAACCGACTCGCCGACCTGTTGCGCTACCGGCACTTACTGGTGCCGCAAGCCGGTCCGTCGAGACCCTCAACGTCAGCTTCGAATCGGCAGATCATCAAGACACGCAACAAGGGCACCCTGGTCGGCCAGCGGAAAAAAAGCCTCGACGGCAAGAACACCGATCTGGTCGAAGTCGGTACGGCGCTGACCAGAGTGATCGCGACATTCAAGGAGGAATCGCCAGGTATCTGGGTCGAGCAGAGTGCACGGCCTGCACCGTTGCCTAAAGCCAGGCCCAACCTCAACAAGAGCATCAGCGAAGGGCAGGCATTGATCGACGGGCTGGCGGCGTTTCATCGGCGCATCGAGGCGCGTCTCAAACGCGGCTCGCGCATTCCAGTGGAGGTCGAAGAGGAATACCACAACCACGCCACCCTATTGCGCAAAGCCTGTGCGGCGATCGATGAAGCGTTAACGGCGAGTAACCTCACCGCTGCTCTGCATGAACCGTCCGAAGAGCTCAACCACAAGCTCGACGCTGCGGCTACGACACTGGAGCAAAAAGGCACCAGCACGCGAATCCGCCTGGTCAAGCAACAACTGCCAACAGCTGCCGGGGTCGAGTGGCTCAAGGACAAGGGCGAAGTGAACATCTCGAAAACCCTGACCCGACGGCGTCTGAGGCGCCATCAGAACGATTTTCTCGACGAATATCAGATTCGTGATGCGCATACCGACAAGGTCCTCTGCTATGCGCATTTCCATTACAGCAGCGTCGACGCGCCCGTTGGTGCATTTGTGCGTGGACATATGAAAACGCTCGCTCAGCACCGCATGGGGGGCGTCGCCGAAATAACGGGTGTGGATAATCAGAGGCTGATAGAAATCCATCGCAGCGAAATTTCCACTCGCAGCGCCGAAACGCTGTTCTTCAATCTCTCCAAGCCTGCCGCAGACGCGACAGCGCCGCTTTGATCGCAGGCTCTGGTACGGCGGCAAAACCCAGCACCAGGCCGGCGCGCTGATCCATGGGCGTAGTCGAGTCGGGTAACCAGTAGCTGCTCAGGCCGTTGATTTCGACATCGACATCAGCGGCCTGAGCGATCAATTGCTGCTCGCGCGCGATGCTGTCCACGGCGACGGTCAGGTGCAGCCCGGCCGACACGGCCGGCAACTGACCGACACCGGCGACCGTCGGCCAGCCTTCGAGCAGGCAGTTGCGCCGGCTCAGCGCAGCCCGGCGCATGCGACGGATATGTCGCTGGAAATGCCCGGCAGCCATGAATTCGGCCATCACCGCTTGGGTGCTGACCTCCGAATGCCGCACATCGACGGCGCGGCGTTGCGCAAACGCGTCGACCAGCGCTGGCGGCAGCACCAGATAACCAAGGCGCAACGCCGGAAAAGCGACCTTGCCGAAGGTGCCGACGTAGAGCACACGCCCCTGACGATCAAGTGCGGCCAACGGCGCCAGCGGTGCGCCGGTGTAGCGGTACTCGCCGTCGTAATCATCCTCGACGATCCAGCCGCCGACACGCTCGGCCCAGGCGAGCAATTCCAGACGCCGGGCCAGACTCATCACCACTCCGGTCGGGTACTGATGAGACGGCGTGACATAAGCCACCCGACAATCGCTGAGCCGGGCCATGGCGCTGCAATCGATACCGTCGCTATCTACCGCCACCCCATGCAATTTCGCCCCCGCCACAGCGAAGGCATGCCCGGCGGCGCGATAGCCCGGATTCTCGATCGCCACACCGTCCCCCGGCTCGACCAGTAACTGTGCACAAAGGCTGATGCCCTGCTGTGCGCCACTGGTGATCACAATTTGCTCAGCCGTGCACTGCATGCCGCGCGAGCTGCGCAAATACGCAGCAATCATGCCGCGCAGCCGCGCGTCACCGGCCGGGTCGCCGTAACACAGCTGCTGTAGATCCGGTTTACGCCAGAAAGCCGCGTTCAGCTTGGCCCAGACCTCGAACGGGAACAGATCAAATGCAGGCACACCCACCCGAAAAGCGCGCGGCGGACCGCTCGGTGGTCGAGGTAAATGGTGCTTTTCAATGCGAGAAAAGCCACCACTGTGGATAACTTTGCTGGATGAATTCACAGGTAAATCCAGCCAATTTGTGGATAAGGCTGTGGGTAAGCCTGTTGACAAGCCTGTGGATGAATTTGTGGATAGTTTTTTCTTCGACGTGGCTGTCTGAGCCAATTGCGCCACGTAAGTACCGTCGCCGACGCGCCCTTCGATAAAGCCCTCGGCATACAACTGATCGTAGGCGCGCACCACGCTGTTACGGGAAATGCCCAGCGCCGAGGCCAGGTCACGGCTGGCCGGCAATCGCGTGCCACTGGCCAGACGTCCATCAAGCACCCGCAGGCGCAAAGACTGATAGAGCTGGCGACTCAGGCCTTGACGGCGATCAAGCTCGATACCGGCCGGGTTGAAGGGCATCGACAAGGGTGGCAGATCGGGCATGGCGAATGGACCTATGAAATGGCTCGGCAATGGCTCTTACAACGGACCAATAGCCTGCCTAGGATGCAGGCATTCGCCAAGGAAAATCTGTCCATGTACACGCCACGCGCCTTTGCCATCGAAGACTTGTCCCAACTGCACGAACTGATTCTTGCCACGCGCCTGGCCATTCTGGTCAGCCACGGCGAAAGCGGCCTGCAAGCCAGCCACGTGCCGGTGCTGCTGCATCGCGAACAGGGCGAATACGGCACGCTCTACGGCCATCTGGCCAAAGCCAATCCGCAGTGGAAGGACCTGCGTGACGGTGCCGAGGCGATGCTGATCTTCGCCGGCCCGGACGCCTACGTCAGCCCAAGCTTGTATCCGAGCAAAGCCGAGCACGGCAAAGTCGTGCCGACCTGGAACTACATCGCCGTGCACGCCTACGGTCATGCCGAGACTTTCAGCGATGGCGGGCGCCTGCTCGATATTGTCAGCACTCTGACCGACCGTCATGAAGCGGGCCGCGCGCAGCCGTGGTCGGTGGACGATGCGCCAGCCGAATACATCGACGGCATGCTCAAGGCCATCGTCGGGTTTGCCATTCCCATTGACCGCCTCGAAGGCAAACGCAAGCTCAGCCAGAACCGCAGCGCTGAAGACATTGCCGGCGTGCGCGAAGGCCTCGCCGCCAGCCCCGACGCCAACGATCAAACCCTTGCCAGCCTGATGCGCTAAGGATCTACCCATGACCCAGATCGACATTCGCCCGGTCAGCGCCAATGACCACGCCGCTTGGCTGCCGCTGTGGCAGGCGTACCTGCGCTTCTACAACACCGAACTGCCGGACGCCGTCACCCAGAGCACCTGGCAGCGCTTTCTCGACCCGAATGAACCGACCCACGCCGCCCTCGCGTGGGCCGATGGCAAAGCATTGGGCATGGTGCATTACATCTATCATCGCTCGAACTGGAGCATCGAAAATTCCTGCTATTTGCAGGATCTGCTGGTGGTGCCGGAAGCCCGTGGCACCGGTGTCGGTCGGCTGTTGATCGAGCATGTCTACGCTACCGCCAAGGCCGATGGTTGCTGCAAAGTCCACTGGCTGACCCATGAAACCAACGCCACGGCGATCCAGCTCTACGAGCGCATTGCCGAACGTCCGGGCTTCATCCAGTTTCGTAAAGCCCTTTAAGGAGACGCGCACATGACTGCTTCACTCGCTGACTGGAAAGGCGTCCCCGCCCCCTCCGCCACCCTGCTCGAGGGCCGTTTCATTCGTCTGGAAAAACTCGACCCGGCGCGTCATGGCGATGAGCTTTACGCCGCCCTCGAAGGGCCGGGTGCCGATCCGAAGCTTTGGGATTACTTGCCTTACGGTCCGTTTCCCGAGCGCAGCGCGTTCAACGACTGGCTGAACAATCATGCAGCCAACAGCGACCCGTATTTCTTCAGCATCATCGACCGTGCGACTGGTCAGGTGCAAGGCATCCTCAGCCTGATGTCGATCGTCCCGGCGCAGGGCCGCATCGAAATCGGCCACGTCACTTTCGGTGCGCCAATGCAGCGCTCGCCGAAAAGCACCGAGGCGGTGTACCTGCTGGCCAAATATTCGTTCGAGCTGGGTTACCGACGCCTGGAATGGAAGTGCAACAACGGCAACGCCCGCTCCAAATACGCGGCCGAGCGTCTGGGCTTCAGCTTCGAAGGCGTGTTTCGCCAGCACATGGTGGTCAAGGGGCAGAACCGCGATACCGCGTGGTATTCGATTCTGGATGCGGAATGGCCAGCGATTGGTGCTGGGTTCGAGCGCTGGCTGAGCGATGAAAACCAGACGCCTGCTGGCCAACTCAAAGGTCTGGCCGAATGCCGTAGCTGAACTTCACGGATACCCTTGTGGGAGCGAGCCCGCTCGCGAAGGCGGTGTGTCAGTCACCGCAGATGTTGACTGACTGACCGCTTTCGCGAGCAGGCTCGCTCCCACAATGGGCGGGGTCTTTCTTAACAACGCAGTTCTTGCGCCAGCACCGCAATGTGCTCCGGGCCGATCCCGCAGCAGCCACCCAGATGACTGGCGCCGCGCTGTTGCCAGTCCAGCGCCCAGTGCAGATATCCCGGCGGATCAAGATCGTCACGCAACGGGTCGAGCCCGTCATTGGCCGTGGCTTCTTTCGGTTGCGGAGGAAACGCGTTGGCATACGCGCCGATATTGATCCTGACGCCGAGACGCTCAAAGGTTGCGCGCGCCGCGTCGATTGCTGCGCCAATCACTTCAGGCTGACTGCAGTTGAACAGCAGGGTTTCGACGCCGAGTTCAGCCGCCACCGCAGCCGCTTCGGCCACTGGCTCGCCAGAGCGCAGGCGCGGCACTTCATCGGTGTCTTCATCCTTGAGCGTGAATGACAGCCAGAACGGTTTACCGTCCTTCGGCAGCCCGGCGTGGATAGCGCGGGCCTCGACGATCGAGCTTTGCGTTTCTGCCAGCCACAGGTCCACATGCGGGGCCAGCCCCGTGACCAGCGGCGTCAGCAGCTCGCTCACGCGATCCGCTTCGAACAGATCCGGACGATACGAACCAAACAGCGGCGGCAACGAACCGGCAACACGCACTGGCTTGCCGGATGCCTGCACCGCCCGCCGCGCCAACTCCCCCGCCAGTGCCGCAAGCGCCTGGCCTTCAGCCGCAAAACGCGCCTCGCCAATGTGAAATGGCACCACCGCGTAACTGTTGCTGGTGATCACGTCGGCGCCGCTGTTGATGTAAGCGGCATGCACCGCCTCGACCGCCTGCGGCGCTTCACTCAGCGCCAGTGCCGACCACTCCGGCTGGCGAAATGGCGCCCCGGCGCGTTGCAATTCACGGCCCATGCCGCCATCGAGAATGACCGTACTTGCTGCGCCCATATGCTTTTCACTCATATGCTTATGAAAATAACTCACTATCAGAGTCGTTCTTATAACTATTTAATACGCACCACTCGGTTAATAACAACCTCTTTTTTCAACAGGAAGCGACTGTGAAACTCCAACCGCTATTGGCCCTGGGCCTGACCATTCTGGCCTCCACCCAAGCCTTCGGCGGCGCGACGCTGGACCGTGTCGAACAGAAAAAAGAGCTGGTCGGCGTGCTCATGGAAAGCTATCCGCCCTTCTCATTTCTCAATGAGCAGAATCAACTCGACGGTTTCGATGTCGACGTTGCCAAAGCGGTGGCGGACAAGCTTGGCGTCAAACTGCGTCTCGAAACGCCGTCCTGGGACGTGATCGCCGCCGGTCGCTGGAGCGGGCGCTACGACATCTGCATCTGCTCGATGACCCCGAGCAAGGCCCGCGCAGAAGTGTTCGACTTCCCGGTCGAGTACTACGCCTCGCCAGCGGTAATCGTGGTCAATGCCAAGGACGATCGCATCCACAGCGCCAAGGATCTGAGCGGCAAAAAGGTCGGCCTGACCAGCGCCTCCAGCTACGAAAGTTATCTGAACAAAAATCTGGTGATCGAAGGCGCCGAGGATACGCAGTTGCAGTATCCGTTCGAGGATGTGCAGATCGCCCCGTACGACACCGACAACGTCGCCTTCCAGGATCTGGGCCTGGGCGCCGGCGTGCGCCTGGATGCAATCCTTACCAATCTGGTCACCGCACAGCCGCGCCTGAATCAGGATCAGCGCTTCAAATTGGCCGGCGAACCGCTGTACTCGGAACCCAACTCGGTGGCCATCGAAAAGGGTGACCCGCAATGGGACGCCAAGGTGCGCGAGGTGTTCGCCCAGCTGAAACAGGACGGCACCCTGAGCAAGCTGTCGCAGAAATGGATCGGCGCCGATATCAGCCAATGACTTCCTTTCCGACCCCGCCCCAGCCACCGCAACCGGTGGCTGAAACCCGCCTGCAAAAGCTTTTCGGGTTCCGTACGCGCCTGTACCTGACGTGGGCTGCGCTTTTCTGCCTGTTCGCCGGATTCTTCCTCAGCTTCGACCTGAAGTTCGCGATCATCCTCGACAAACTGCCCAACCTCGTTGGCCTGAAGCTGGCGCCAAACGGCTTCCTGCAAGGCGCAGCGCTGACGCTGTTTCTCTGCGCCTGCTCGATCATCGCCTCGTCGCTGCTCGGTTTCATCACCGCGCTGGCGCGCCTGTCGAGCAGCGCCGTGGCGTTTGGCATCGCCAGTTTCTACACCTCGTTCTTTCGCGGCACGCCATTGCTGATCCAGATCCTGCTGATCTACCTCGGCCTGCCGCAACTGGGCATCGTCCCCGGCGCCATCGTCGCCGGCATCATTGCCCTGTCGCTGAACTATGGCGCCTACCTGAGCGAAATCTTCCGCGCCGGCATCCTCGGCGTCGATCACGGCCAACGCGAAGCATCCCTGGCGCTGGGCCTGCGCGAAAGCGTGATCTTCTGGCGCATCACCCTGCCCCAGGCCATGCGCACGATTATCCCGCCGACCACCAACCAGTTCATCTCGATGCTCAAGGACTCGTCGCTGATCTCGGTAATGGGCGTCTGGGAAGTGATGTTTCTCGCCCAGTCCTACGGGCGCTCAAGCTATCGCTACATCGAAATGCTCACCACGGCGGCGATCATCTACTGGCTGCTGTCGATCGGGCTGGAGCTGATTCAGGCACGGATGGAGCGGCATTACGGCAAGGCTTATGTGCGCCGTAGTTGAGGTGCATTCAAATGGTGTCCCGGCGAATCCGCACTACGCCCATTTTCATGCCGAAGGGGCGGAACACCGCGTTCAGCGACTTCAGGGTCTGATTGCCTTCGCCATGTTCGATATGCACCAGCGTGCGCACTGAAATCTTGCACATCTTCGCGAACTGGGTCTGATGCAGACCGGTGACTTCGACCCGTAAACGGCGCACGGCGTCACCGATTTCCAGAGTGCCTTCGGCCAGTGATTGCTGAATGCTTTCGATGAGCGCCGTGCGCTCGAGGACGGTCAGACTCATTGCAGGTCCCACTCTTTCAAACGTTGCTCGAGGTTTTTCAGATGAACGCTCGGGTGATTCATGGTTCTGGCGGGCAAACCGCTGGCCGCAAGAATATCCGGCAGTGCGGCCAGACGGCGGGCATCCGCGCGCAGGCCTTCGAACAGCGCAGAGGCATCCAGCCCCGCCAACGAATCGTGCGGATCTGCGTTATCGGCCAATACGCGGCAGACACCTCGCCAATCGACATCTCCCGCCCGCTCCAACTCTTTTGGCCATTTGGTCGTACGCGTCACGCCTTCGTCATCCATGACCATCGGGGCGAGGTCATAAATCGGCGCGAGCTGGAAAGCGTTCTCTTGCCGGATGATCGCCGTGTTACGACCGTGGTTATCTGAGTTTCCGAGGATTTTATTGATCAGGTCGCGACGCAGATAATCGGCGACGAGGCCGGGAATCTGGCTGGCCTGACCCGCTTTGCTCCAGAGCCCGGCGAGCATGCGGATCACTTCCAGATGATTCATGGCGCTGCCTGGCGTCGTCACTTCAGCCAGCGAATAAATCGATTCGACGGCGAAACGCGACACCGCCCCATCTTTCACTTGTCGATCAAAACGCCGCATCCACAAACTCGGTTTGGTCGCCTCTTCCAAGGCCAGGCCTTCTGCCGCGACGGTTGCGATGCCCAATGTCTGCAGCGCTTTGTAGTAATGGAATTCGCTGCGCAGGATGTCCTGGTCGGTCTGCCCACCCCTGTTTCTGGCGAATTTCACGAACCAGTGCTGTCGCACTTCTTCATCGTCCAATACCGCATCGGGATACAGAAGCCCGGCGCTGTTCTCTGCCAGTAAGAGCTTCGGAGCTTCCCCACCTGCCCCCGTCGCGCCACCGATGGCCGCGCCCAGCTCGTAGGCATATTCAAGAAAGCGGTTGTCGCGGCTAATGACCTCCTCGCGCTTGAATCCGATCGGCTTCCTGTCATCGACTGCTTCCGCCGATTCCTTTATTCGCATGTTGCCAATGGGTGCCGGTGTACTGCGACCCAGCAGAAAGAGATCGGCGCTGATCTCGGCGGGTCTTTCCTGACCCAGGCGGGCGAGTAGAAACCGCTTGGCTGCGCCTGCCGGTGCGATGTCGTGGACAAAGGCCGGCGTCTTCGCGCGCCGACCTTCCCAATCCAGCGGATACAGGGCACTCACGGCTTGGGAAAAAGGCGACCCGATCAACTCGATGTTTTCCACCAGATAGTCCGCTTCATAGCCAAAACTGCAGCGGCTTTCGAAGCCTTTTTCCGGATCATCGAAGTCAAGAATCATCGCGTCGTGCCATTGCCCAGCGGTGAAGATCTGGAGTGTCAGGTTGTACATGTTGATTCCATTTGCATTTTAATGCAGTTCAACGAGGAAAAACTTTCAATACATGCAATATAGTGCATACGAGCACTTTTACGCGCTTAAATATCTGCAACAAAATGCAGATTAGCACTCCCATGTGGCCGTCTGAACGCAAATTAATGCAGTTAAGCGTCTGACGTGCCGCTGGTTAAGGTTCTTCAACGGGAGAAAGCCGTAGGAAAAAGAACAGCCACCACTGCGCAAAATCTCTGATTTGTGAACACCAGTGAGGATTTTCTACACAACGATCCGATGTCGCCTGCGTGGATGTGGGAAGCGGCCGACATCGGTTTTTTTCAGGCAGCAATAGAGTTGGATTTTCTCGATACGGAAATCGAACCTGATGCCCACTCAACACCTATTCGCACCAAAACACCTGGCTCTGGCTATTTCACTGGCGCTGGGTGGCGTAGCGCTGGCTAACGCCGAGCAATCCACTGAAGCAATCGAGCAGCCCCCAAGCATGGAAACGACGGAGCAGCCCGAAGCCAACCCCAAGCAACAGGCTTTGGAACGGCTCCAGGGTTTTCTCAACGATGCGAGCACAGTGCCGATTACCTTTACGACACCGGAAACCGTGTTCAAAGGGACTGACGTCAACGACTTGATCACCCTTGCAGACGGGGCAAGCTTCACTGGCCGGCTGGATGGCGGTAAGGGCGATAACGTGTTGTTCCTGAATGCTGCGGATGGCGGCACGTTGAACGACACGCGCAACTTCAATGGGTTATTCGTCGCCCAAGGCGACTGGACGCTGAGCTCCAAGGGTGATTTTCATGAAGGCGTTCTGGTCAACAGCGGTGGAGCACTGACCAACCTTGGCAGCATCAAGGGTGATGTGTATGTCCAGAATGGTGGCAGTTTCGCCGGTAAAGGCACGGTGGGAAATCTTGAGGTAGGTGGGCTGCTCACCGTCAATGCAGCGCTTGGCGCACCTCGAGTGAAGGGTAATTTGCACTTGGCGCCTAGTGCCGAATTGGCTTACGAGGTCACTCCCGCTGGTTCTCAGACGATCAAGGTCGATGGCACAGCTCAGCTTGACGGCGCCACCCTGAAAGTCGTCGCGGCGGGTGAATATCCGCAGAGCAGCCAATACAAAATCATCGAAGCCCGTGAGGTGAAAGGCGAGTTTGGCCGGATCGAGAACGATCTGGCGTATATGACGGCCACGGCTCAATACAACAAGAAATCGGTTGGACTGACTTACGCTCGCAATGGTGAACCGCTTGAAAGCCTCGCTCCTACAGAAAATGCAGGCGCACTTGCAGGAAGTATTATCGAGCCAGAGCAGCCGACTTCTCCCGCTGTACCGATCGCGACAACGCCCGCTCCAGCTTCAATGACAGCGGGGATCGCAACTCCAGCCCCCGCCCTGACCTCAGTTGCGACCTTGATTGAAGACTCCGCATCGGTGGAATCATCGATGCCCGACGAAATCGTAACTGCACAAACCACCGCACAGCCCGCGTCGGAGCCTGCAAAGCCCATTAACACCGCCGTCGCCGCACTGCTGACCAGCGATAAAACCACCGCGCCAATCGCCCTCGATCAACTTGCCGCAGGCAGCAATGCCAACCTCGCCAAAGCCACGCTGAGCAGTATCACGCCGGTCAGTACGAGCATGCTCTCGGCGATGCGCCAACTGGACAACCGTTCCGACTCTACTGACGGCTCGCGCAGTTCACCGCGTCAGGCCGCAGGCAACGAAGACTCCGGACGGGTGTGGGTTCAGGCGCTGGGCCACGGCGGCAAGGTTGACCGCGACGCTGACGGCATCCTCCAACATGCCACGCAAGGGCTGGTCGTGGGCGCTGACTGGCGACTCGATGAGCACTGGCATGTCGGCCTGCTTGGCGGCAAATCGCAGACGAAACTCGATGCCCGCCAGTACAACGCCGACCTCTACAGCTGGCACCTCGGTGCCTATGCCGTGCGTCAGGACGGCCCGCTGTCTTTGCGCCTAGGTGCGACCTACGCCAGCCATGACGGCAGCAGCACACGGCGGGTAGCGTTCAAGGGTTTCAGCGATCGTCTCAAGGGCAATTACAACGCCAATACTCAGCAAGCATTTGCCGAGGCCGGGTTCAATCTGGGCCGGGATCGCTTAACCCTCGAGCCCTACGCCAACCTCGGCTATCAGCGCTATCAGCGCGACAGCTACAACGAAAAGGGCGGCGACGCGGCGTTGAAAGTCTACGGCCAGACCCGCGACAACTTCAGCAGCACCTTCGGTCTGCGTGTTGCGCAGGTCAATACGCTGGATAACGGCATGCATTTGACCCCGCGATTGAGCGCAGGCTGGAAACATATCTACGGTGACATCGACAGTGACACCCGCCAGCAACTGCGCAAGGGCGGCAAGCGCTTCGAAGTGACCGGCGCGGCACTGGATCGGAACAGTCTGTCGCTGGATGCGGGGCTCGATCTTGGTCTTTCGGCGGCGCACACACTGGGCGTGGGCTTGACGGGTGAGCTGGGTAATGACAGCCGAACGTATGGCGTGGCGGGTCAATGGCGCATGGCGTTCTGATGGATTAAGCACGCCTCCTGTGGGAGCGAGCCTGCTCGCGAAAGCGGTGCATCATACAAAGATGCTATTGGCTGACCTGGCGCATTCGCGAGCAGGCTCGCTCCCACATGCGGTCCCTGACAATGACCTGACAGGTCGGAAAATCACAGGCAAAAAAAGGGGAGCACATGCCCCCCCGAGGTTTAAAGCATTGGATCGCGACTGTTATCTCAGCCTTCGATCTCGATGAGGATTTCGCCCGGGTTGACCCGGTCGCCCTTGGCCACATGAATCGCGGTGACCTTGCCGGCAATGGCAGCCTGGACTTCGGTTTCCATCTTCATCGCTTCGGTGATCAATACCGCCTGGCCCGCCTTGACGGTGTCGCCCTCCTTGACCAGCACATCGACGATGTTGCCCGGCATGGTGGTGCTCACGTGGCCTGGTGCCGAGGCCTGTTTGCGTTTGCTGCTGCCACCACCGACAAATTCGTTGAGCGGTTCGAACACCACTTCTTCCGGCATGCCGTCGATGGACAGATAGAAGTGGCGCTTGCCCTCGGCCTTGACGCCGACACCAGTGATGTCGACGCGGTAGGTTTCGCCGTGCACATCGATGACAAACTCGGTCGGCACACCTTCGCCGCTCGCCGAGGCAACGGCGCCCGCTTCCGGGATCGGCAAAAGCACTTCCGGCGTAAGAGTGCCGGCGGCGCGTTCTTCAAGGAACTTGCGGCCGATGTCCGGGAACATGGCGAAGGTCAGTACGTCTTCTTCGGATTTGGCCAGTGCTCCGATATCGGCACGCAGCTTGGTCATTTCCGGCTTGAGCAGATCGGCCGGGCGCACGTCGATGACGTCTTCGCTGCCGATCGCCTGACGGCGCAGTTTTTCATTGACCACCCCCGGCGCCTTGCCGTAGCCGCCCTGCAGATACAGCTTCACTTCGTTGGTGATGGTCTTGTAGCGCTCGCCGGCCAGTACGTTGAAGAACGCCTGGGTGCCGACGATTTGCGAGGTTGGGGTCACCAGCGGCGGGAAGCCGAGGTCTTCACGTACGCGCGGGATTTCTGCGAGCACTTCGCCCATGCGATTCAGAGCGCCCTGCTCTTTCAACTGGTTGGCGAGGTTGGAGATCATCCCGCCCGGCACTTGGTTGACCTGCACACGGGTATCGACGGCGGTGAATTCGCTTTCGAACTGGTGGTACTTCTTGCGTACGGCATAGAAGTACAGGCCGATTTCCTGGAGCAGCTCCAGATTCAGGCCGGTGTCGTACTCGGTGCCCTTGAGCGCGGCGACCATTGATTCGGTGCCCGGGTGGCTGGTGCCCGAGGCGAAGCTGGAGATTGCGGTATCGATGTGATCGGCGCCGTTTTCGATCGCCTTGAGCTGGCACATGGCGGCCAGGCCGGCGGTGTCGTGGGAGTGGATGAACACCGGCAACGACTGCTCGGCTTTCAGAGCACGCACCAGTTCACCAGTGGCATACGGGGTCAGCAGACCGGCCATGTCCTTGATCGCTACCGAGTCGCAGCCCATGGATTCCATTTGCTTGGCCTGGGTGACGAAAGCGTCGATGGTGTGCACCGGGCTGGTGGTGTAGGCGATGGTGCCTTGCGCATGTTTGCCTGCAGCTTTCACTGCTTCAATGGCAACGCGCAGGTTACGCACATCGTTCATCGCATCGAAGATGCGGAACACGTCGATGCCGTTCACCGCTGCCTTGGCGACGAAGGCTTTGACCACGTCATCGCTGTAGTGGCGATAGCCGAGCAGATTCTGCCCGCGCAGGAGCATTTGCAGGCGGGTGTTGGGCAGCGCCGAACGCAGTTGGCGCAGGCGCTCCCACGGGTCTTCCTTGAGAAAGCGCACGCAGGCGTCGAACGTCGCGCCGCCCCAGCATTCCAGCGACCAGTAGCCGACCTTGTCGAGCTTGTCGCAGATCGGCAGCATGTCTTCGGTGCGCATGCGGGTGGCGAGCAGCGATTGGTGAGCGTCGCGCAGGATGGTGTCTGTTACGAAGATTTTCTTGCTCATTCTTGTATTCCTCACAGGCCTGCGTGGGCGGCGATGGCGGCGGCGATGGCCAGGGCCAGCTCTTCGGGTTTGCGCTTGATCGAGTAGTTGGTCAGTTCCGGGTGGCTTTCAACGAAGCTGGTGTTGAACTGGCCGCTACGGAATTCCGGGTTGCGCAGGATTTCCTGGTAGTACGCGGCGGTGGTCTTCACGCCCTGCAGACGCATGTCGTCGAGGGCGCGCAGGCCACGGTCCATCGCCTCTTCCCAGGTCAGCGCCCAGACCACCAGTTTCAGGCACATCGAGTCGTAGAACGGCGGAATGGTGTAGCCGGTGTAGATCGCCGTGTCGGTGCGCACGCCCGGGCCGCCGGGGGCGTAGTAACGGGTAATTTTGCCGAAGCTCGGCAGGAAGTTGTTCTTCGGATCCTCGGCGTTGATACGGAACTGCAATGCAAAGCCACGGTGCTGAATGTCTTCCTGCTTCACCGATAGCGGCAGGCCGGAAGCGATGCGAATCTGTTCGCGGACGATGTCGATGCCGGTGATTTCTTCGGTGATGGTGTGTTCCACCTGCACCCGCGTGTTCATTTCCATGAAGTACACCTCGCCCTCGGCGAGCAGGAACTCCACGGTGCCGGCGTTCTCGTAGCCCACAGCCTTGGCTGCACGTACCGACAGGTCGCCGATGTAGGCGCGCTGTTCCGGGGTCAGCTGCGGGCTCGGCGCGATCTCGATCAGCTTCTGGTTGCGGCGCTGGATCGAGCAGTCACGCTCGAACAGGTGCACGACATTGCCGAAGCTGTCGCCAAGGATCTGCGCTTCAATGTGCTTGGGATTGACGATGCATTTTTCCAGGAACACTTCCGCCGAACCGAACGCCTTGGTGGCTTCGGAGATGACCCGGGGGAAGTTCTGTTCGAGTTCTTCGCGGCTGTTGCAGCGACGGATACCGCGCCCGCCACCACCGGAGGTGGCCTTGAGCATTACCGGATAACCGATACGGTCGCCTTCGACCAAGGCTTCTTCGATGCCGGAGACGTTGCCTTCGGTACCGGGCGTTACCGGTACGCCGGCCTTGATCATGCTGCGGCGCGCTTCGGTCTTGTCGCCCATGCGCCGGATGACCTCCGCCGACGGGCCGATGAATTTGATGCCGCGCTCGGCGCAGATTTCCGCCAGCTCGGCGTTTTCCGAAAGGAAGCCGTAGCCGGGGTGCAGCGCATCGCAGCCGGTTTCCACCGCCAGGTTCACCAGCTTGCGCGGGTTCAGATAGCCGGCCAGTGGCTCGGCACCCACGCTGTGGGCCTCGTCCGCACGCTTCACATGCAAGGCATGGCGATCGGCGTCGGAGAAAATCGCAACCGAGCGAATGCCCATTTCGGCGCAGGCTCGTACGATGCGTACGGCAATCTCACCACGGTTGGCGATCAGGATCTTTTTTATCACTTGGAGGTTCCCTTGAGCCGGTGGCACCACGACCTGCTAGACCCAGGTCGACGCGTGACCAAATGTTTCAATTCAGTCGCAGGTCCACACTAGCGCTGCTGAGGGATTAACAAAAATGAATAAAAATTGGGTCAGGCATAAGCAAACACTTATAGTTGAAGCAACTGACCGCTGACCGAGCCTGAAAAAAATGCGTAAGTCATTGATGCGTATGACATTGCGTCAATTGCAGATCTTCAATGAGGTGTGTGATTTACGCTCGTACAGCCGCGCCGCCGAGGAAATGTCCCTCACACAACCGGCCGTGAGCCTACAGATTCGTCAGCTGGAAGAGCTGATTGGCCAGCCGCTGTTCGACTATGTCGGCAAAAAACTCTACATGACCGAGGCGGCGGAAGCGCTTCAGCGCGCCAGCCGCGACATTTTCGGGCGCCTGGAAAACCTCGACATGCAACTGTCGGACATGCAGGGTTCACTGCAGGGTCAGCTGAAACTGGCGGTGGAATCGAGCGCCAAATATTTCGTGCCGCATCTGTTTGCTGCATTCAAGCGCCAGCATCCGGAAGTCAATTTGCAGCTGACCGTGGTCAACCGTGGCCAGGTCATCCGCCGCCTCTCGGACAACCGTGATGATCTGGTGATCATGTCGATGGTGCCGCAGGACATGGGCCTGGAATTCCTGCCGTTTCTCAATAATCCGATTGTCGCCGTGGCGCGCCCGGATCATCCGCTGGCACACATGGGCCCGTTGCGCTTGCAGGATCTGGAGCCTTACACGCTGCTGATACGCGAGCCGGGCTCGGGCACGCGTCTGGCCTGCGAGGAATACTTCAAGGAAAAACGCGTGCACTTCACTCAGACCCAGGAAGTGGCGTCCGCCGAAGCTCAGCGCGAATGCGTGTTGGCGGGTCTGGGCCTGGCGCTGCTGACGCGCCACGCCCTGAACCTGGAGCTGGCGACCGGCGGCCTGGTCGAGCTGCCGGTCGAAGAGTTGCCGCTGATGCGCAGCTGGTGCCTGGTGCAAGCCAAAGCCAAACGGCTGTCACCGGTGGCGCACGCCTTCCTGGCGTTCATCCGCAGCGAGCGGGCGCAGATTATTGCGCTGGTTGAGCGTTTCGACGGGAAGCGGCGGGCGCTGCCTGCCAGTGCGTGATCTCGGGAAAATCGCCGATCTCGGCCTGAAGCTGGCGAAGTTCGAAGCGATCCTCGATTGCGCGGCGAAATTCCATGCGGCGCTGATCTTCCTGCTGACGACGGGTTTTCGCGGCGCTGTTGCGTTCTTCGTAGGGCTGAGCCATTTCGAGTCTCCCAAGGCGAGTACGGGAGTTTCACGATAGACGTGGGGGATGACGGTTTGGCTGCGCGGGGATGACAATGTGATGAAATGTGCGCAGGGATGTGCTGTTGTTGAGGACGCTTTCGCGAGCAGGCTCGCTCCCACATTTGATCCCGTTATGACCCAGAATTTATGTTCTCAGGAGATCCACTGTGGGAGCGAGCCTGCTCGCGAACAAGGTCGGAACGACCTTGCTCAGTCATCCAGGGCTTTCACGGCTTTTGGAGACAAACGCAAACTGCGCAAGCTGCGCTTGACGCTCTTGAGGTGATTGACCAGGCTCGGCCCGCGCGCCATGGCCACGCCCATCGCCAGCACGTCGATCACCACCAGATGGGCGATTCGCGAGGTAAGCGGCGTGTAGATCTCGGTGTCTTCGTGCACATCGATCGCCAGATTGACGGTCGACAGTTCGGCCAACGGCGTCTGGCTCGGGCACAGAGTGATCAGCGATGCCCCGCTCTCGCGAACGAGGTTAGCGGTGATCAGCAGATCCTTGGAGCGCCCCGACTGGGAAATACAGATCGCCACATCGGTCGGTTTCAAGGTAACGGCTGACATGGCCTGCATGTGCGGGTCGGAGTACGCCGCCGCGGTCAGCAGCAAACGGAAAAACTTGTGCTGTGCATCCGCGGCCACCGCTCCGGAAGCACCGAAGCCATAGAACTCGACACGCTGCGCTTGGGACATCAGCGTCACCGCGCGCTGCAACTCCACCGGGTCGAGCTTCTCGCGTACTTCCATCAGGGTGTGCAGCGTGGTGTCGAAAATCTTCAGGCTGTAGTCGGCGACGGAGTCATCTTCGTGGATCGCGAACTGGCCGAAGCTGGCGCCGGCGGCCAGGCTCTGAGCCAGTTTCAGCTTGAGATCCTGAAAGCCGGAACAACCGATGGCGCGGCAGAAGCGCACGATGGTCGGCTCGCTGATACCGACGCTGTGAGCCAGGTCGGCCATGGAACTGTGCATCACTGCCGCAGGGTCAAGCAGCACGTGGTCGGCGACCTTGAGCTCCGACTTGCGTAACAGGTGACGTGACTGGGCGATGTGTTGCAGCAGATTCAAGGGGCTGGACTCTTCTTGTGGGCAAGGATGTAGCAAGCTTGTAGTTATACTACATGAATGGGCATTTTGCCTGCTCAATGCGTAACTCGATGTCCCGGCATCAGGCGCGCTGAGGTGCATGTAGCCCTTACTGCGGATTTGCCTGATCACGCAAGAGCCCGGCCAGACGGGCAGCGTCCACCGGCCGGCTGATCAGATAACCTTGCACTTCGTCGCAGCGTTCGGCGCGCAGAAATGCCAGCTGATCCTCACGCTCGACACCCTCGGCGACGACTTTGAGGGCCAGTCCGTGAGCCATGGCGATGATCGCGCGCGTGATCGCCGCGTCCGCACTGCCCTCGCTCAAGCCGCGAATGAACGCCTGATCAATCTTCACGTAATCCACCGGAATGCGCTTGAGGTAACTCAACGACGAATACCCGGTACCGAAATCATCGATCGCCAGTTTCACCCCCAGATCGCGCAGTTGCTGGAATGTGGCAATGATGTGTTCGACGCTGTCGAGCAAATGGCTCTCGGTCAGCTCCAGCTCGAGGTAGTGCGGCGCCAGCCCGGTTTCTTCCAGCACTTGCCGGACCAGACTGACCAGCTTGCCTTGGCGCAGTTGATGCACCGACAGGTTCACCGACACGCGGATCGGCGCCAGCCCCTGCCGTTGCCATTCGCAGGCTTGCCAGCACGCCTGACGCAAAACGAATTCGCCGATCGGCCCGATCAGACCGGTCTCTTCGGCCAGGCCAATGAAATCTGCCGGCGGCACCTGGCCCATGCTCGGATGATCCCAGCGCACCAGCGCTTCAGCGGCATTCATGCGGCCGGTTTGCAGGCACAGTTTGGGTTGGTAGAACACTGTCAGTTGCTGTTCTTCAATGGCTCGGCGCAAGTGGTTTTCCAGCTGCAAGCGTTCGAGTGTGCTGGCTTGCAGGCTGTCGGTGAAGAACTGGAAATTGTTGCCGCCCAGATGTTTGGCATGCTGCATGGCCATGTTCGACTGGCTGACCAGCGCGGAAATCTCCCGCGCGTTGTCCGGCAACAGGCTGATGCCCATCGAAGCGCTGACCACCAATTCATGCCCGTCGACGCTCAGCGGCAAACGCAGCTTGGCCGACAACCGCGTCGCCACCCGCGCCAGGCTCGACAGATTGCCGTAGGCATCGAATAGCACGGCAAATTCGTCACCGGACAAGCGCGCAATGGTGTCGGCCTCAGGCAAGGCATTGACCAGCCGCCGCGCCATTTTTTGCAGCAGCTGATCGGCGACTTCATGGCCGAGGCTGTCATTGAGCAATTTGAAGCGATCCAGATTGATGTGCAGCAATGCGAGACTGCGGCGCCCGCCCTGCCGCACCCGCTGATGGGCTTCGTGCAGGCGTTCGCGGAACAGTGAACGGTTGGCCAGGCCGGTGAGCTCATCGTAATGGGTCAGATAACGCAGGCGTTCTTCCGACGCACGCCGTGCCGAGAGATCGGCGAAGAAGCCGACAATATGGCTGACATTGCCCCGGCTGTCGCGCACCGCGTTGAGCTGCAGCCACTGCGGATACAATTCGCCGTTCTTGCGGGTTTCCACGAGTTCACCCTGCCAACTGCCGTGCTGCTCCAGTGCATGCCGGATCGCCACATAGTGGCGATGGGCATCGCGGCTGCAGGGCAACTCGACGACGTTGCGCCCGAGCATGTCGTCGATCTCGTAACCGGTGACCCGGCTGAACGCCTGGTTGATCGCAATCAGCGCGTAGTTCGGGTCGAGAATCACGATGCCTTCGCTGGCCGCTTCGAACACCGTGGCCGCCAGCCGCTGCTGCTCTTCGAGGCTTTTGCTGGCGCTGATATCGCGGCGAGTACCGACCATGCGGATCACCCGGCCGCTGGCGCTGCGCTCTACGGCGCGGCCACGGTCCTCGATCCACACCCAGTGGCCGTCGCCGTGGCGCAGGCGATACTCAACCTGATAATCCTCGGTGCGCCCCTTCAGATGCTCGACCAGGGCGAACTTGAGTGACGGCACATCCTCAGGGTGCAGTCGTGGCTTGAGGTCGCGCAGCAGCGCGGTGACGTATTCCGGGGCGAGGCCGAACAGTTCCTGAATCTGTGTGTGGTGGACTTCGTCGGTCTGCAGGTTCCAGTCCCACAATCCGAGCTCACTGGCCTTGAGCGCCAGCGCCAGGCGCGCTTCGCTTTTGCTCAGGGCCTGATTGGCGGCATCCAGTTCGCGGCTGCGCTGGGCCACGCGATCTTCCAGATCGACCTGCGCTTCACGCAATTGCGCCTCGGCACAGCGGCGCTGTTCGATCTCTTTGCCAAGCTCCTGATTGAGTTGTTCGCTGCGCGTCTGCGCTTGCTGCAAATGCTCGATCAGATGCTGATTCTGGAAGCGCCGAAGCAATCCACGGTCGATCAGCCGATTGACCTGCCATGCCACCACACTCAGCGAACCGAGCAGGATCAGACCCAGCCAGCCCCAGCCCCGCGCCTGATCGTCGCCGCCCCAGAACAGGTAGCCGATCGCTGGCAGCAGGCACGGCAAGGTAAACGAGAGGAACGCCGGCAGGCTCACCGCGTAGGCGACGCTGGCGGACAGCGTTGCCGCGCCGATCAGGCCGAACACCCAGGCTTGCTGCATGAAGTTGTCAGCGGGCACCAGAGCGATGCCGGCTCCGGCCAGCGTCAGGCCGGTCATGGTCGAACCGAGCAGGAACATGCGGAACCAGATTGGCCGGGCCTGACGATCGGGAATCGCCGAATCGAACGCGGCCACCTGAATCACCCGCAGCGCGACCAGCGACAGCAGCCACACCAGCCAGACGCTGACCACGAAGTAGCGCTGCGGGCTCCAGAGCAAAGCGGCGCAGACCAGACCATTGATCAACATGAACAGCGTGGGCAACAACGAGCCCTGATACAGCAGACGCGTGCGCTCCACCGCCATTTCGACGGCATAGTGCTTGCGGATCACCCGGGGGTCCACGGAGGGCCCCGACAGTTCGGCGCTGAGGATCATGGGCAACGTTCTTGTTCTTATAGGAGGGCGTGCGCCCGAAACGTGGACGGAGCATACACAAGCCGATCCCGATGCCAAACTGCTGCCGATCACAATTGCGGGGAAATTTTCCGCCGCTTGCGCACCGCTGCAACCCCTCAGGCGAGACGGGCCGAAGCCTGCAGCCAGTGACCGACCGGTCGTCATCGGCAGCACTTTCATCGGCTAATGCAACGCACGGTTTGCCCGGGCCTGCGGCGCACCCTAGAATGCCCCGATGCGCGATGATCTCTCCCTTCTGCTGAACTCCCTCAACGATGCCCAACGCCAGGCCGTAGCAGCCCCCGTTGGCCGTCAGTTGGTCCTGGCCGGCGCCGGTTCCGGTAAAACCCGAGTGCTGGTGCACCGTATCGCCTGGTTGATCCAGGTCGAAAACGCCTCACCTCACTCCATCCTGTCGGTGACCTTCACCAACAAGGCCGCTGCCGAGATGCGCCATCGCATCGAGCAGTTGCTGGGCATCAACCCGGCCGGCATGTGGGTCGGCACCTTCCACGGCCTCGCGCACCGCTTGCTGCGGGCGCACTGGCAGGAAGCGGGCCTGAGCCAGACCTTCCAGATTCTCGACAGCGATGACCAGCAGCGTCTGGTCAAGCGGGTGATCCGCGAGCTGGGCCTGGACGAGCAACGCTGGCCGGCGCGTCAGGCGCAGTGGTTCATCAACGGCCAGAAAGACGAAGGTCTGCGGCCGCAACACATTCAGGCCAGCGGCGACCTGTTCCTCGCCACCATGCGCGGCATCTACGAAGCCTACGAGGCGGCATGCCTGCGGGCTGGCGTGATCGATTTCTCCGAGCTGCTGCTGCGCGCCCTCGATCTGTGGCGCGATCACCCGGGCCTGCTGGCGCACTACCAAAAGCGCTTCCGGCATATTCTGGTCGACGAATTCCAGGACACCAACGCCGTGCAGTACGCCTGGTTGCGCCTGCTCGGCAAGGGCGGCGACAGCCTGATGGTGGTCGGCGACGACGACCAGTCGATTTACGGCTGGCGCGGGGCGAAGATCGAGAACATCCATCAGTACTCTTCGGACTTCCCGGACTCCGAGACGATTCGCCTGGAGCAGAACTACCGATCCACTGCCGGCATCCTTAAAGCCGCCAACGCTTTGATCGCCAACAACACCGGGCGTCTCGGTAAAGAGCTGTGGACCGACGGTGGCGATGGCGAAGCGATCAACCTGTACGCCGCGTTCAACGAGCATGACGAAGCGCGCTACGTGGTAGAAACCATCGAAAGCGCGCTGAAAACCGGTCTGGCCCGTAGCGATATCGCCATTCTGTACCGCTCCAACGCCCAGTCGCGGGTGCTCGAAGAAGCCCTGCTGCGCGAGCGCATCCCGTACCGCATCTATGGCGGTCAGCGCTTCTTCGAACGCGCGGAAATCAAGAACGCCATGGCCTACCTGCGCTTGCTCGAAGGTCGTGGCAACGACGCGGCGCTGGAGCGAGTGATCAACGTACCCGCGCGGGGCATCGGCGAGAAAACCGTCGAAGCGATCCGCGAGCATGCGCGGCACAGCGACGTATCGATGTGGGAAGCGATGCGCCAGCTGGTGGCCAACAAAGGCCTGACCGGCCGTGCAGCGAGCGCGCTCGGTGCATTTATCGAACTGATCGAGAACCTCGCCGCCAAGTGCGCCGAGATGCCGCTGCACCTGATGACGCAAACCGTCATCGAGCAATCCGGCCTGATCGCTTATCACGAAGCGGAAAAAGGCGAAAAAGGCCAGGCCCGGGTGGAAAACCTTGAGGAACTGGTCAGCGCCGCACGTAACTTCGAGAACACCGAAGAGGACGAAGAACTGACCCCACTGGCGGCGTTCCTCGGCCACGCTTCGCTGGAGGCCGGCGACACTCAGGCCGACGAGCACGAAGACAGCGTGCAGCTGATGACCCTGCACAGCGCCAAAGGCCTGGAATTCCCTTACGTGTTCCTCGTGGGCATGGAAGAAGGCCTGTTCCCGCACAAGATGAGCCTGGAAGAACCGGGGCGTCTCGAGGAAGAACGGCGTCTGGCTTACGTCGGTATCACCCGAGCCATGCAGAATCTGGTCATGACCTACGCCGAAACCCGGCGCCTGTACGGCAGCGAAACCTACAACAAGGTGTCGCGTTTCGTCCGCGAGGTGCCGAAAGGCCTGATCCAGGAAGTGCGCCTGTCCAATAGCGTCAGCCGACCGTTCGGCGGCAACCAGTCGATGAGCGGCAGCAGCCTGTTCAACGGCAGCGAGATTCCGGAAACCGGTTTTGTGCTCGGTCAGGCCGTACGTCACTCGATCTTCGGCGAAGGGGTGATCCTCAACTTCGAAGGTTCCGGCGCCCAGGCCCGGGTGCAGGTGAACTTCAGCGAAGGCAGCAAGTGGCTGATGCTCGGCTATGCCAAGCTGGAAGCGATCTAATCACCGGCACTGAACCCATGTGGGAGCGAGCCTGCTCGCGAAAGCGCTGTGTCATCAAGCAATCATTTGCCTGACACGACACCTTCGCGAGCAGGCTCGCTCCCACAGGTTATGCGACGCAAGTGCATCAATCCCTCTGAACCTATCGCCTTTTCCTACAGACAAAAGTACATCGGCTGATTGCCTCGCCAAGCTGAACGCAACCTGTCAGGCAAAAGCCCGAAACACTCTCTCGCTAGCCAGTAACACTTCAGCTGTGCAACATGGCGCGCGTGTCTCCACAAAACGGGAATACCCTTTATGAAACGTTTTCTTAGCATCGCCATGGCGTTGTGCATCGGCCTGACGATGAGCCTCGACGCCAACGCCAAGCGCTTTGGTGGTGGCAAAAGCGCCGGCGCTGCGCCGACGCACCAGACCAGCCAGATGGCTCCCTCTTCTCCAGGCGTGGGCGGCGCAGCAGCGACCGCTGGCGCTGCCGGTGCTGCTGGCGCCGCGGCCAAGGCCGGCGGTGCTTCGCGCTGGCTCGGCCCATTGGCGGGCATCGCCGCCGGTGGCCTGCTCGCGTCGATGTTCATGGGCGACGGATTCCAGGGCATGCAGATCTTCGACATCCTGATCATGGCCCTGATCGCGTTCGTGATCTTCCGCTTCATCGCCGCCCGTCGTCGCAAGCAGCAGGAGCAATTCGCTCCGGCCGGCGCGCCGATGCAGCGTGAAGTGTTCGAGCAGAAGCCTGCCGCCATGGGTTCGATCTTCGGTGGTTCGGCTGCTCCGGCTGCCGCCCGTCCAGTGATCAACGCACCGGCCTGGTTCAACGAACAGCGTTTCCTTGAAGCTGCGCGTAGCCACTTCCAGTCGCTGCAGCAACACTGGGACGCCAACGAAATGGACAAGATCGCCGAGTTCGTGACCCCGCAAATGCTTGAGTTCCTCAAGCGTGAGCGTGCGGATCTGGGCGATGGCTTCCAGTCGACCTACATCGACAACCTGCAGGTGCAACTGGACGGCGTCGACGATCGTGCCGACAAGACCATCGCCACCCTGACCTTCACCGGCGTGTCGAAAACCTCGCGTTTCGACCAGGGCGAAGTGTTCAGCGAAAGCTGGAACATGGAACGTCCGCAGGGCGACAACCAGCCTTGGCTGGTCGCCGGTATCCGCCAGAACGGCTGATCCCTGCTGCGCTTCACTTGCGGTAACAGAACCCCGGCCCCGGCCGGGGTTTTTCATTTCACGGTTGCATCTATGGCGAGCTACTGTATAAACCGGCCCATATAAACCGCGCCATTCAGCAAGAGGATCCCGGACGTGGAAGAAATCATCGAACAACTGCGCGAAGCCAACGAACCCGTGCCGGTTCCTTTGGAATTGCCTGACGAAGACCTGCTGGTGGAAATCGAAGAACAACTGTTCATCGACATTCCGTTCGTCTTCAAAGAATTTTTGCTGACCGTCAGCGATGTGGTCTATGGCAGCCTTGAGCCAGTGACCGTCACTGATCCGCAATCGCGCACCTATCTGCCGGACGTGGCGGCCAATGCATGGGACGCGGGTGTTGATCGCAGCTTGATCCCGATCTGTCAGGACGGCGATGACTACTACTGTGTCGAAGAAGACGGCACCGTGGTGCTGTGGCAGGCCGAAGAAGAACTGATTGCTGAAGAAACCTGGGAATCGGTGTGGCACTGGGCGCGGGACGTCTGGCTGGAAAGCTGAGCCGCCAAACGCCCCTGTGGGTCAATGCCCCGACGATTCCTTATGGTTGTCGAGGGTTTCCAGCAAGGCCACCTGCATCCGCGTATGCACGCGGATGAACCAGCGCCAGAGCAGCGCCGCAACGGCGGCCGCGACGACGGCGATCAGCACCAGCAGCTTGTTGGTCGGCAGGATACTGGCCGACAAGGCTGCCAACAGCAGGAAAATCACCAGCAGCGAGAGAATCGGGATCACTTCGGCGATCACCCGGCGCACTCGCTGTGTGTGACGCCCGGCCATCTCCGGCTTGACGCCCATTTCCGCCAGCAGCATCGACAGCGCCTTGAGCTTGCGATAAGCCGCAATCAGGAACGGTAGCGAGACCAGCAACGCCCCGCCCCAGATCAGTGCCTTCTGCCAGCTCGGATCGCTGATCCAGTCCTGCAGCCACAACGAGATGCGCTCGGCGAAGTATGCGCCGGCAAAGAAGATCGCAATCACCAGCGCCAGATTGACCCCGACCTGCAACAGGATCCGCCGGATCATCGACGCCAGTAGCGCGCCCTCACCTTGCGGCTGGATGCTGCGCAACCATTCGCCATACATGCCGAGTACACGCCCGAGACGCTTGGGCACGACTGCCGAGAGCTTGATCGACAACGGATCTGCCGCGCGAATCAGGTACGGCGTCAGCAGCGTGGTGATCACCGACACGGCTACAGCGACCGGGTAGAGGAAGTTGCTGGTCACCTGCAAGGTCATGCCCAGCGCGGCGATGATGAAGGAAAATTCGCCAATCTGTGACAGACCCATGCCGACTCGCAGCGAAGTCCGTCCGTCGTTGCCGGCGATAAACGCACCGAGGCCGCAGGACAACATCTTGCCCAGCACTACGGCCACGGTAATTACCGCAATCGGCCAGGCGTATTCGATGAGAATCAGCGGGTCGAGCATCAGCCCGATGGCGACGAAAAAGATTGCGCTGAACAGATCGCGAACCGGCTCGACCAGCCGTTCGATTTTCAGCAATTGCCGGGACTCGGCCATGATCGCGCCGATCAGGAAAGCGCCGAGAACCATGCTGTATTCGAGCTTGACCACCAGCAGACAGAAGCCGAAACACAGGCCGAGCACGGTGATCAGCAGCATCTCGTTGCTTTCGAATTTCGCCACATAAGCCAACAGACGCGGCACCAGCAGGATGCCGATGACCAGCGCGACGATCATGAACAGCGACAGCTTGCCGACCGTGGAGAACACTTCGCCCGAGCTCACCGTGCCGCTGACGGCGATGCTCGACAGCAGCGCAATGATGCCGATGCCAAGGATGTCCTCGACAATGAGCACACCGAAGATCAACTGCGCGAAGCGCTCGTTCTTCATCTTCAGGTCATTCAGCGCTTTGACGATGATCGTGGTGGAGGAGATCGCCAGAATCGCGCCGAGGAACAACGAATCCATGGTGTTCCAGTCGAACCAGCGGCCGATTTCGTAGCCGATCCAGATCATCAGGATGATTTCGAGAAACGCGGCAATGAACGCCGTGGCGCCGACCTTGAACAGCTTGCGCAGGCTGAACTCCAGGCCAAGGCAGAACATCAGGAAGATCACCCCGAGTTCGGCCAGGGTCTTGATGGTTTCTTCGTCGTGAATCAGGCCGAACGGCGGCGTATGCGGGCCGATGATGAAGCCGGCGACGATGTAGCCGAGCACCACCGGTTGTTTGAAACGATGAAACAGTACGGTTACCACGCCCGCGACCAGCATGATCACTGCCAGATCCTGAATGAAACTGATGGCATGCATGGCGTGGGCTCCTTGATGACGAGGCGCGCGGACAGACGTCAGACGTTCTGCGCGAGCAGGGTAAAAATCCGCTTTTAATGTAGGAATTGCCCTTGGGCAGGGCTTTTGCAGGTTAACACCGCGACTTCGCTCTGGAAGCCGGTGCAATATATGGAAACAGATCGCTACCGGCGTGACGGCGGCCCGCCGCGCGGCGTCCCGATAACGGTGCTTTTTGAAAAGCCACCAGGTGCCCGCAGAGGCGCTTCCTGCTATCAGCCTTGATCCGTGAGAACGTTATGGAACCCGGAAACGCCCAGCTGTCGATGACGGTACTGATGACCCCCGACATGGCCAACTTCTCTGGCAATGTCCACGGCGGCACCCTGCTCAAATACCTCGACGAAGTGGCTTACGCCTGCGCCAGCCGTTATGCCGGGCGCTACGTGGTGACCCTGTCGGTGGATCAGGTGATTTTCCGCGAGCCGATTCATGTCGGCGAACTGGTGACGTTCCTGGCCTCGGTCAACTACACCGGCAACACGTCGATGGAAGTTGGCATTAAAGTGGTCACCGAAAACATCCGCGAACGCTCGGTGCGCCACACCAACAGCTGCTTCTTCACCATGGTCGCGGTGGATGATCAGCGCAAACCGGCCGCCGTGCCGCCGTTGCAACCGCAGAACAGCGAAGACAAACGCCGCTTCATGCAGGCGCAGCAGCGCCGGCAGATTCGTCAGGAACTGGAGAAGCGTTATCAGGAGATCAAGGGCGACGCCTGAGACCAAAAAGCAAAAGATCGCAGCCTTCGGCAGCTCCTACATTTTGGAATGCAAACCCATGTAGGAGCTGCCGAAGGCTGCGATCTTTTTTGAACAACGACGAGATTACAGACTGATCGCGGTCGCCTCGAACTTCACCCGCGGATGCGCAATGCGATCCTGCGCCCGCACCAGTTGCAGCTCATAACTGGCGCACGCCTGGGTTTCCAGCAACACCTCATGCACCGCCGCTGCGGTGAATTCGAATGCCGCCAACAGGCTGTCGCCCAGCAGTACGCGCGCCAGGAACAGGCCGGATGTCAGATCGCCCACCCCCACCGGCTGACGCGGAAACGCCAGCAAGGGACGGCGCAAATGCCAACTGCCCTCAGCCGTCACCAACAACATTTCGAAGCCCTCCGCCGGTTTGCCCGGATAATCCAGATGCTTGACCAGTACCGCTTTCGGCCCGCGCGCCAGCAGCGCCCGTGCCATCGCCAGGCAATCGAACAGCGACTGCGGCTTGCGCCCGGAAAAACTGTCCAGCTCCAACTGGTTCGGGCACATGATGTCCGCCACGGCAGCCGCTTCATCGAGAAGGAAATCGCTGACCTCGGTGGGCACGCTGCAACCCTTCTCTGGATGGCCCATCACCGGATCACACAGGTACAGCATTTTCGGATTGACCGCTTTGATCCGCGCCACACCGCTGAGAATCGCCCGGCCCTGCGCGGCGCTACCGAGATAGCCGGACAGCACCGCGTCGCAATTGCCCAGCTCGCCAATCGCAGCGATGCCTTCGATCAGCTCGGGAATCTGCTGCGGCGCCAGCACTTCACCGGCCCACTGACCATACTGGGTGTGGTTGGAGAACTGCACGGTGTTGAGCGGCCAGACATTGACCCCGACGCGCTGCATCGGAAAAACCGCAGCGCTGTTGCCGGCGTGGCCAAACACCACGTGGGACTGGATGGCGAGCAGATGAGGCGTACGTTTCATTCGGGTCATTCCGTAAAACGATTGAAATTCAAGCCGCGCAGTATGCGACGAAACACAGCCTGTACGACAGACCGGCGAGACAGTTAAGCTGACGCCATCTTTTGGAGTTCGATGTCGATGCTGACCCTGGAAAACACCTTCGTGCTGATGCTGTTCGCCGCCGCCGGTGCCTGGCTATGGCACAACCACGGCTTGCGCGAGCGCGCGCTGGAGCGGGTCAAACAGCATTGCACCAATGTTGGCGTCGAGCTGCTGGACGGTAACGTCGCGCTGAAAAAGATCGGGCTGATCAGGGATGCCAACGGTCGCAGGCGACTGGCACGGGTCTACAACTTCGAGTTCACCGTGACCGGAGAAAGCCGCCACAACGGCACCGTCACCCAGTTCGGCGCGCACAGTGCGCAGATTGAACTGGCACCCTACCCGGCGCCGTTCGACGACACGCCGCCGGTGGTCGAAGTCCACAAGCCTCGCGCAGAAGTCATCGAGCTGAGCCAGTGGCGCCAGGAACATACCAAGTGGAAGCCTTGAGCTGACTCACTGAATCCGACATTCCGCCAAATCGGCTTGCAGCTGTTCGATGTTCTGCGGTTCAGCGAAGATCAGCTCAATTCTTGAGTCTTTTCGCCATTCGCTGGCTTGCCAACTCAGCTGCGCATGCTCCAGCGCATTGCCCGAAACCCAGCCATCCGTACTGTGGATAACCAGTTTCGCCCGGTTCCAGTCGAGCGCACTCAGCCAATAGGCGATGCGTGCTTGATCAAATACCTGCTGCGGATGCCAGCGCCAACCGATGCTCCACCCCCCCTCCTGCGCCTGACTCAGGCAAATCGGTTCGGCCGGATCGCTCCAGACGGCTGGCAGCTGTGCCAATCCAGTAGGCTGCGGCAGACGACCTGCGCCTTCGTTTGCTTTTACTGCCAGCCCCGGAAGCTCGCTCAGAGGCAGTTGCGCTTGCTGCGTCCAGATCAGCCTGACGGGCGGCAACTGGCTGGCGATTCTGTCTCGAGCCGTTTCATCAAGATCTTCGGCCTTGTTCAACAGCAACAACCCCGCGCTGGCCAACGCTTGCTGCTGGGCGTCCGGCAAGTCCCTACCCGCGTGCAATGCCTGAGCGTCCAAAACCAGAACACAGGGCTGAACCGCCAGCACGCCCAGCCACGGCGCCTCGTTAAGTTGCTTGAGCAACTGCGCCGGATGGCCCAGCCCGGATGGCTCGATAAACAGTCGATCCGGCCTGGCCTTGCGCAGCAGGCGGCCGAGGCCGATCTGAAATGGCGCGCCATTGACGCAACACAGGCAGCCCCCGGCCACCTCACCCAGTGCGATACCATCGTCGTCGCGAGTGAGCAACGCGGCGTCCAGACCAATCTGGCCGAACTCGTTGATCAGTACCGCCCAGCGTTCGTCCGCAGGCCGTTGCGCCAGCAACTGGCGAATCAGGCTGGTCTTGCCGGCGCCCAACGGGCCGGCGATGACGTGGGTCGGAATGTTCTGCAACATGGCGGGTACTTTCTGCGGACAGTTATTGAGGAGATCGAAGATGCGCTGGTCGGGATGGTCGTTGCTGTTGGCGCTGCTGTCGAGTGAAGCGTGGGCTCAGGCCTGCGTGGTGCACACACAGGGCGAACGGCTCGACGTCAAAGTCTGTCAGCAGAACCGGACGATTCCGCAGAAATTGTTCAATGACGGCTTCTGCCAACCGACGCTGGCCGGGCAGAAGGTCGAGGTGCAATACGTCGACCAGTGCCCGAGCGCAGCTTTCGGCGTATGCAGCAACGCGCAAGTCGCCAATATGCCCTATCGCCAGGATATCCACTATTACGGCGTGGCCACCGATGCGGCGTATCTCAAGCCATATTGCGAAGGCCAGAGCCAGGGCGTCTGGCGCAAGCCCTGATGTGTCAGCCGAGCCAGTCGAGGGTCAGCAACAGACGGCGCTCACCGGGTGCCGGTTGCGGCGAACGATGGATCAGGCCGAAGCCTTCATTGCCGTGCCACTTTTCGCCTTTGAGCAGCGCGACGTCGCCGCTGTTGAGCTGACGAATCGACGCTGGATCTTGCGGTTCGGCATCGGACTGGCCAAGTTGCGCGCGGTCCATCGCACCCTCCTCAAGCCATTGGCTGCCGATGCCAGCGTAAGTAGTGATCAGGCGCACCGGCACGTGATCGACGTGGAAACGCGGACACATGGCCTTGTCCAGCACGCGCAAACGCACGCCGATACGCCGCGCGCCCAACAGACAGGCGAAGGCACTGATCAGCCACTTGAGGTCGCTCATGAAGCCTTCGAATCCTTGCAGATCACACAGCCCTGCAGCCAGACCGGCGAGATCCGGTTCGGCATCTTCGTCGGGCAATTCCAGACACAGCGACTCCGCCAAGGGCTCGTTGAGCGACAGCACCAATTGCGCAAAATCGGCGATGTGCACGGGTAGCTGGCGTTGCCAGACGGCGAGATTGGTCTGATCTTCGAGGATTCGCGTCAACGTTTGCGGGGTCAGGCCCTGGTACTGATGACGGGCAAGAAGCGGCTGATCCTTGAGTGCGAGCATCAGGCGGCCTCGTCGTGCCACGGGCCGAATGGATCAGGCAGCAAACGCCAGCCTTCTACACCCGTGGCCATTTCTTCGTCGGTCAAAAGACAGGCATCGAGTTCGGCGGAGAGCTGTAGGAAATCGATGTTCTGACCGATGAAAACCAGCTCCTGGCGGCAATCTCCTACGCTTGGAGTCCAGTTTTCCATGATCGCCTGGACACTTTCCTGATCTTCGGGCCAGTGATTCTTTGCTACGAAACGCCACCAGCGCCCGGCGAATCCATGCCGCATCAAACCACCGGCCTGCGACCAGCTACCGGCGTCGGTGGGTTTGCTGGCGAGCCAGAAGAAGCCTTTGGAGCGCAGCAGCTTGCCGTTCAGCCAAGGCCGGTCGATGAAGCTGAAAAAGCGTTGCGGGTGGAATGGCCGGCGGGCGCGGTAGGCCGTCGAGGCGATGCCGTATTCCTGTGTTTCCGGGACGTGCTCACCGCGCAATTCCTGCAGCCATCCCGGGGCTTGTGCGGCTTTCTCGAAATCGAAACGACCGGTGTTGAGGATTTTCTCCAGGGGGATTTCGCCCATCACCATTGGAATGATTTCAGCCTGGGCATTGAGGCGCTTGAGGATCGCGGTAAGTTCTTCGCGCTCGTGCTGGCTGATCAGGTCGATTTTGCTGATCAGCAGGACGTCGGCGAACTCGATCTGCTCGATCAACAGATCGGTGATGGAGCGCTCGTCTTCTTCACCGAGAATCTCGCCGCGAGAGGCAAGGCTTTCGGCCGCCTGGTAATCGAGCAGGAAATTCACGCCGTCGACGACCGTGACCATGGTGTCCAGGCGCGCGATGTCGGCGAGGCTTTGCCCTTGTTCATCGCGAAAGGTGAAGGTTTCAGCGACCGGAAGCGGTTCGGAAATGCCAGTGGACTCGATCAGCAGGTAATCAAAACGATCCTCGCGGGCGAGTTTGCTGACTTCTTCAAGCAGGTCTTCGCGTAACGTACAGCAAATGCAGCCGTTGCTCATCTCAATGAGCTTTTCTTCCGCACGGTTAAGACTGACATCGCGCTGGACTTCACTGCCATCGATGTTGATTTCGCTCATATCGTTGACGATCACCGCTACACGCAAGCCGTCTCGGTTACGTAGTACGTAATTCAAAAGTGTACTTTTTCCGGCGCCGAGAAATCCTGAAAGTACGGTGACGGGCAATTTGGCTGACATTGGATAATCCTCTTAAATGGCAGCCGATTTGCGCTTTCAGGTGTGCGCTTGGCGTGTTGCGCTCCATTTACTCGGGACAATGAAGGCAAACGATTGTAATCGGCAGCTCAGGCTGGTTACGGATGATGTTATAGTATAACAATCAAAGCTGGCCAGTCCGATACAGGAGAATTCGTAATTTGCCGCAGCACCGATCGTGGAAATTCTCAATGAACAATGGGTTGAAATACCTGCTTTTGAGCTTTGCTATGTCGCTGGCCGGCCAAGCCCAAGCGCAGATGCCCTCGCTTGCGCACTGCACACGCAGCGCTAATTTGCTGGCATGCGTGGACGCCGACGGCAATGCCTATAGCGTCAATACGGTAGGCACCACGCTTTACCTGCGCGGATTCGAGAAGGACGGCCATCGCTATTGGGCGCAGACCAACAGCCGCTTCGGCCAATTAACCTTCTTTACCGGCATCGCCTCCGATGGCGAGGCTTGGGTTGGCTACACCCGTCGTGTCGGCTGGACGACCATCAACCGTTTTTCCAGCTCGGGAGGGAGCAGCGCCAGATTCACTTGCAGCCGGATGACGGGCTGCTAGTGAAAACCTTTTCATGAAAAAAGCATCGCCCAATGGATTGTTATAATGTAACGTAAATAGAGATCAATACGACGGTCTCAACCATGAATGCTCTTACTCTCCCGGATATCGCCGCCCAATCTGCGCGCCAGGCACTGCCACTCGATTGGGTAGGCATGCGTGGGATTGCCCTACCGGTTGTGCTCAAAAGCCAACACCTCAGCGCCAGAGTCGACGCTGGCGTGAGTCTCGATGATGGTGAAGCGCGTGGTATTCACATGTCGCGCTTGTATCTGGCACTCGAAGCCCTCGAACAGCGAAGCCTTTCTCCCGCTCTGCTGCATCAGGTACTCAAGGGTTTTCTGGTAAGTCACCAAGGTCTATCCGTCTGCGCATATCTGAACATTCACACCGACTTATTGCTGAAACGGCCGGCGTTAGTCAGCCCCCTAGCCGGCTGGAAATCCTATCCGACAACCATTTCAGCAAGCCTGAAACAGCAAATGTTCCACGTGGAACTAAAACTCGAGGTGCCCTATTCCTCGACATGCCCCTGCTCGGCAGCCTTGGCAAGGCAATTGATCCAGCAGCAATTCATCGACGACTTCGCCAACAACGCTCTGCAACATGCCGATGTTTTGGCATGGCTTGGCTCAACCAAAGGGATCGTAGCGACGCCGCACAGCCAACGTAGCTATGCGCAACTGCACCTGCATCTCGACAATTTCATCGACGAGCTACCGCTGACAGCGATCATCGATGACGCTGAAGCAGCCCTCGGCACAGCCGTGCAGACCGCAGTAAAGCGCCCCGACGAGCAAGCCTTCGCACTCGCCAATGGGCAAAACCTGATGTTCTGCGAAGACGCCGCGCGCCGCCTCAACCTGGCACTGCAACGCACACCCGGCATCAAACAATTGCATATCCGCGTGATCCACGCCGAAAGCCTGCATGCTCATGACGCCGTCGCCGAAAGCAGCTGGCAGCGGGAGCAAATATGATCCGCTGCCAATCGCTGGTCTGGGGCGCTCCCGGTCAACCGCTGACGACGCCTCTGAGTCTTGAGTTCGAGAGCGCCAGCCTGACCGCCATCATCGGCGCCAACGGCTGCGGCAAAAGCAGCCTGCTAAAGGTCTTTGCCGGATTGCAGAAGCCTCTCGCTGGCAAAGTGGAAATGGCTGTTCCACGCCAAAGCGGAATTTCCTTTCTGCCGCAACAGCAGCACTTGGATCGGCAATTTCCAATAAACCTGGAAGAACTCATCGCCGCAGGTTTCTGGGGCCGCCGGCTGTCGACGCAACTGCGCACGCAGCGACTGAAAAACGCATTGGAAGACTGGCACTTGAGTGGACTCGAACAGCGTCCGTTGATGGCCCTGTCCGGCGGTGAGCTACAACGCGCCCTGCTCGCACGACTGAGCCTCGCTGACGCCCCGGTGCTGTTGCTCGATGAACCTCACGCCGCACTCGACGAACTCGGCCAGCAATTGCTCTGGCAACACATTCACCACTGGCACGCCGAGGGCCGGACACTGGTCGTGGTCTGCCATGACCTGGCGGCGGTACGAGAACATGTTCCGCATACGCTGCTGATCAAAAACGGCCACTGCGTGTACGGAACCAGCCGAGAACTGATCCAGCCGACACCGCACATGCAGGTCGCCTGATGCTCGCCACCGTCAGCCATTTCTGGCAGCCGTTCAGCGAGTTTGTGTTCATGCGCCGGGCCTTGCTAGGCGGCTTAGTGTTGGCGTGCAGCACGGCGCCCTTGGGCGTGTTTCTGATTCTCAGACGGATGAGCCTGATCGGCGACGCTGTCGCCCACGGCATTCTCCCTGGTGCAGCGCTGGGATTCTGGTTTGCCGGTTTGAGTCTCCCTGCCCTGACGCTCGGCGGCCTCGGCGCCGGCCTGAGCATGGCAGGACTTGCAGCCTGGATAACCCGGCGTACGGGTTTGCGCGAGGACGCCAGCCTCGCCGCGATCTATCCGATCTCATTGGCCAGCGGCGTTTTGATCCTTGGCATCGCCGGCAAGCGCCTCGACCTTCTGCACTTGCTGTTCGGTTCGGCGCTAGCCGTGGATGGACCTACGCTGACCGGCATGCTTTGGGTCTCGGCCATCAGCCTCATGGCCATGGCGGCGATCTACAAACCCCTGCTGTTGGACACACTCGACCCGCTGTTCTTGCGCACAGTCAGTCGTCTCGGGCCACTGGCTCATGGCGTGTTCCTGACTCTGGTCGTGCTGAATCTGGTGATCGGTTTTCAGGCCATCGGCGCGCTGATGGTAGTGGGACTGATGATGCTTCCGGCTGCCGCGTCGAGATTCTGGAGTCGTCGTCTGCCGATACTGATTGCCGTCGCCGCCGTCATGGGCTGCGTGTCTGTGTGGCTGGGCTTGCTGCTGTCGTTCTACTACTCGCTGCCCAGCGGCCCGGCCATCGTGCTGGTCGCGGGGGTCGGCTATCTGCTGTCGGTGGTGTTTGGACCGGTTCACGGTTTGCTGCGCCGCCCGCCTTTGCTCACATCCCAATGAGGTGTTTCCCGATGCGCGCTCTACTCGTGCTGTTCAGCCTGATGCTGTCGATGTCCTTGTCGGCCGCCGAAAAACTGCCGGTGGTCACCAGCTTCAGCATCCTTGCCGACATGGTTCATCAGGTCGGCGGCGAGCACGTGCAGATTACCAACATGGTCGGCGCGGACGCCGATGCGCACACCTACGAGCCGACACCGGACGATGCCAAGGCGCTGCTCGAAGCCAAGGTGATCATCAAGAACGGCCTCGGTTTCGAGCCTTGGCTGGATCGCCTGGTGACCAGCACCGACAGCAAGGCAACGGTGATCAGTGCCAGTCGCGGGGTGATTCCACGTTCGCTCGATGAAGACGGCGAGACCGTTGCGGATCCACACGCCTGGCACAATCTGGCGAACGCTGAGTTGTACGTCGCCAACATCACCAAGGCGCTGATCGCCGCCGACCCGGCCAACAAGGCTGACTACGAGCGCAACAGCCAGACCTACCTCAAGCAGATCTATGCCCTGCTCGCCGAAGCCAAAAACAAACTCGGCGCGCTGCCGCCGGGTAATCGCAAAATCGTCACCAGCCACGATGCCTTTGGCTATCTGGGACAGGCCTATGGCATCGACTTTATCGCGCCACAGGGTTTGTCCACCGAACGCGAACCCTCCGCCGCCGAAGTCGCTGCGCTGATCACGCAGATTCGCCAGGCGAAGGTCAAAGCGGTGTTCATGGAAAACATCAAGGACGCGCGCCTGCTCAAGCAGATCGCGGACGAAAGCGGCGCGCACATTGGCGGCACACTGTACTCGGATGCATTGGCGGCGAGTGGACCGGCGAGCACCTTTACCGGGCTGTTCGAATACAACCTCAATACGCTGTACAAGGCGTTGAGTCAGCCATGACTTGAGGTGTACTTCCGATCTATTCGCGAGCACGCTCGCTCCCACAGTTGGAATGGGTTCCAGCTGTGGGAGTCGGAGGTTTTAAGCGCGGGGTTTTACCGTACCGCAATCCTGGCCGAGCCACACTGCCCGGGTTTCCAGACTGCCCTTCTGGTTGATGCCGATGGCGTTGAAGGTGCCATTGGCAACGGTGGTGAATTCGCGGTCACTGAGGAATGTCGCCACGCCTGTGCCCTGGGCTTTCGGGCAGCTGAAGCGGAATTTCCACTGGTTGCCGGTGCGCTCGGTGATCTGCTGCTTGCAGCCCGATTGCGGGTCGGCCAACGGGATGTCGTTGGTCGCCACCTGCTGCGGCGTCAGGCAAGCGCGGATGCCTTTGCCGCCGATGTTGATGCCGTTCTTCTCCAGCGCAGCGCGCTGCTGCGGGGTGATCTGGCCTTGAATCTGGCCAAGGATCGATTGCACATCCATGGCCTGATCATCGACCTTCAGATTGCTCGAAGACATTTCCCACAACCCCGGCTGCAGCATTTGCGCCTGCGCAACCACCGGCAATGCCAAACCCAGGCCCAGCGCCAAACCCAGCAGACGAACGTTCATCGAGAAACTCCTGATCAGTTGTGGCCGTTAGACGCCGGCCGGTTGCGTCGGTTCATGCACCGATTAAATAGAGACATTCGCAGCAGAACATGGTCTGTTAAGCATTGCATCTCGCGGAGCAAGGCTGCCCCATGGATTTTTTCGGACCGCACATTTTCGGTTACCTGATCGCCCTGTTGCACACACTCGGTTCGATCGCTGCGATCCATGCGGTGCTCACCGTGCGCACTGCGCAAGGCTCGATCGCCTGGGCATTGTCGCTGATCTTCATTCCCTACCTCACGCTTATTCCGTATCTGGTCTTTGGTCGCAGCACCTTCGATGGCTACATCAAGGCGCGGCGCCAGGCCAACGAGCAGATGCGTCTGGCCATTTCAGAGTTGAACTGGCGCCCGTGGGTGGAGGAAGCCCTCGCCGCTCGCGCTTCGAGTGCCTATGCCTCATTGCGCGCGATGCCGAAACTGGGGCGCATGCCGTGCCTGGCGAACAACGAGGTGCAACTGCTGGTGAACGGCACCGCGACCTTCGATGCGATTTTCCAGGCGATCGCGCAAGCGAAAGAAGCCGTGCTGATCCAGTTCTTCATCATTCACGACGATCGGCTCGGCCAGCGCTTGCGTGATTTGCTTTTGCAGAAAGCCGCCGAAGGCGTATCAATTCATTTGCTCTACGACCGCATCGGCAGCCATGCCCTGCCCCATCATTACGTGCAGGCGCTGCGTGATGCCGGCGTCGAGGTCAAAGCCTTTGCCACGCGCAGCGGCTGGCTCAACCGCTTTCAGGTCAACTTCCGCAACCACCGCAAAATCGTTGTGGTCGATGGCGTAGTCGGCTTTGTCGGCGGGCATAACGTCGGCGATGAATACATGGGTGAGAAACCACCATTGGCGCCGTGGCGTGACACCCACGTCAAAGTCCGCGGGCCGGTGGTGGCCTGCATGCAGGAATCGTTCGCCGAAGATTGGTTCTGGGCTGCTCGTACTCTGCCGCCGTTGATCCTTCCGGATACATACCCGGAGGATGGCGTGCTTTGCCAACTGCTCGCCAGCGGCCCGGCCGATGCTTATGAAACCTGCTCGCTGTTTTTCGTCGAAGCCATCCACGCAGCAACGCAACGGGTGTGGATCACCAGCCCGTACTTCGTCCCGGACGAAGCGGTATTCGCAGCACTCAGGCTGGCGGTTTTGCGTGGTGTCGATGTGCGCCTGCTGTTGCCGTCACGGCCTGATCACCGCATTGTCTACGCCGCCTCAAGCCTGTATGCCTTTGAAGCGGTACGGGCCGGCGTTAGGGTGTTCCGTTATCGACCGGGTTTTCTGCACCAGAAAGTGGTGTTGATCGACAGCGAAATCAGCGCCATCGGCAGCGCCAACCTGGACAATCGCTCGTTCCGCCTGAATTTCGAAGTGATGTTGCTGACCGTCGACAGTGAGTTCGCTGCTGCTGTGGAACACATGCTCAATGACGATTTCGCCCAGGCCGATGAGGTGGCCAAAGAAGAAAGCCGGGAGATCCACCGCCTGCAACAGGTCGGCATGCGGATCGCCCGGCTGATTTCGCCGATACTCTGAGTGGCCCGTTTCAGGGGTGGTAGATATCGTCGCGGGTCCAAGGCAGTTCGTGGCTGCCATCCGGATGCGCTTTCACGGCGAGGATCTGATGCAGATTGATCCAGCCCCGCGCGAAGGCATAAGCGCAACCGGCCAGATACAGACGCCAGATACGCAGTGCTTGCTCAGGCACCAGTTTCGCCGCAGCTTCGAGGTTGTCCTCCAGTCGCTCGCTCCAGTGATCGAGCGTGCGCGCGTAATGCAGGCGCAGGCTTTCGACATCGACAATTTCCAGTCCCGCTTCACTGATTTCGGCAGAGATCATCGCCAGATGCGGTAACTCGCCGTTGGGAAACACGTATTTTTCGATGAAGTTGCCTGCGCCGCGTCCAACCGGGCGGCCGTCGGTGTGCTTGGCGGTAATGCCGTGGTTCATTACCAGGCCGCCCTCCTTCACCGCACCAAACAGGGTTTTGCAGTATTCGGCGAGATTGGCGTGTCCGACGTGTTCGAACATGCCGACGCTGACAACCTTGTCGAAGCGGCCGTCCTGGGGCAAATCGCGATAGTCGAGCAATTGCAGTTCGACCTGATCGTCCAGCCCTTCGGCTTTGACTCGCTCCTGCGCCAGGGCCAATTGTTCCTTGCTCAAGGTAATACCGAACACTTTGACGCCAAACTCTCGCGCCGCATACCGCGCCAGACCGCCCCAACCACAACCGACATCCAGCAAATATTCGCCCGGCTGCAAGCGCAGCTTGCGGCACAGATGGCGGAATTTGGCTTGCTGAGCCTGTTCGAGGGTTTCGCTGCCGGTTTCGAAATAGGCACAGGAATACGCCATGTCGCTGTCCAGCCACAGCTGATAAAAGGCATTCGACAGGTCGTAATGATAGGAGATGGCTTTGGCGTCGGTGTCCTTGTCGTGTTGCGCGCGCACCGGCTGACTGTCTTCGTCTTCGTCGAGCAGCGCATTGCTCAACTCATCGCAAACCCGGATGACCTCGCTGATCGAGCCCTCCAGTTCCAGTTTGCCTTCGACGAACGCCGCACCCAGCGCATCCAGGCTTGGGTGGGTGAATTGAGTGACCATCTGCGGGTCCTTGACCACGATGGTTACGCTGGGCGTCGGCCCCAGATTGAACTCGTGGCCGTCCCAGAGTCGCAGGCGAAGCGGTAACTGCAGATTCTGTAAGGCCGGTGGAAGTTGCGCAAGCATGGAAAATCCCCCCTTGTTTCAGACGTCTGATCTGAGGGTAGACCAACCTTGAAAAATAGCAGGCTATCGATTCGATCGGCCTTGTCTATCGTGATCGGCACATCGGCTGAACGCCACAGGCGGCGTGCCTTACGATAGATGACTGCCTGTGCACTCGGCGGTTCGATGAATTTTCTTTCATTTAGCCTGAGGGTCGAGCCGGAGCAATGGCTCCTGAAAGCGCAGCAAACGTCCGGCGTTGCCCAACACCAACAAGGTACTCAGGTTATGCAGCAGCGCCGCGATCATCGCCCCGGCCGCGCCAAGCCAACCGAAAGCCGCGAAGACCACGATCGCCAGGGTCCAGCCCAGACCGATGATCACATTGACCTGCAAAGTACGCCGGCACTGACGACTCAAGCGCACGCAGGTACCGAGGCGGCGCAAATCGCTGCCGATCAACACAATGTCCGCTGAAGCCAGCGCAATATCGGCCCCGCCAGCGCCCATCGCCACGCCGACCACGCCGGCCTTGAGCGCGAGTGAATCGTTGATGCCGTCACCGACCACCATCGGGCGGAAGCCGTGATCGATTTCCTTGAGCACGCGATTGAGTTTGTCCTCCGGTAGCGCTTGCGCCTGCACTTCGTTCAGCCCGACTTCCTGCGCCAGGGTTAGGGCAACGCTCTGACGATCACCGGTCAACAGGAGTTGGCGTCCCAGCCCCAGTTCGCGCAATTCGCTCAAGGCAAAGCGCGCTTCCGGTTTGATGCTGTCTGCTAGCAGCAGCCAGGCGAGGAATTCACCGTTCAAAGCCAGGCCGGCAATCGGGCCATCGTGTTCAGGAACGAGGGGCGTTGTGATGCCCAGTTGCGCGAACAACTCTGGACGACCGAGCGCAGCTTCGCCCTTCTCTGTCGTCGCCACTACGCCCAAGCCTTGGCGCTCATGGATTTTGGTCAGAGGCCAATAGGCTTCCTGATCGGCCATCCCGGCGAGTGCCCGGCTCACCGGATGACTGCTCGCCGCGCCAAGACTGGCGGCCAGCGCCTGCACTTCTTTAGTGTCCACACTGAGGCTGTCGATCGACTGCAAACGCAACGTGCCGTAAGTCAGCGTGCCGGTCTTGTCGACCACCAGCGAGGTCAGATCGGCAAGTTCTTCGAGGAACGCCGAGCTGCGAATCAGAATCCCGTGGCGCGCGGCGACGGCGACACCGGCAATCGCCGTGGCCGGCGCCGACAGCACCAACGCACACGGACACGCCGCCACCAGCACCGCGAGCATCGCCTGTGCATCATGGGTGACGAACCAGGTCACCGCCGCCAGCAACAAGACCAGCACCATGTAACTGCCGGCATAGCGTTCGAGCAATCGCGTGATCGGCGGTTTCGAGCGCTCGGCGTTTTGCATCAGGGCGATGACTTTGCCCAAGGTGGATTCGTCGCCGATGCGGGTGACTTCGACGCGCAGCAATCCATCGAGGTTGATCGCGCCGCCGAACACCAGCATGCCCACGCCCGCTTCCACCGGTACCGATTCACCGGTAATCGACGCCGTATCGAGACTCGCCTGGCCGGACAATACCCGACCGTCCGCCGGCACCCGATCACCGGCCCGCACCTCGACAACATCGCCAGCGCTGAGCGTGCCGTTGTCCACTTCGATGATCGAACCGTCTGCTTGCAGCTTGCGCGCATGGCTGCGGGTCAACTGGCCAAGCGCATTAATCGCTTCCTGGGAGCCGATGACGCTGCGCTCCTCAAGCACATGGCCGAAGATCATGATGATCGGCAACAACGCCGCAGTGAGCAGATCACCGGTCGCCCAGGCACCGAGCATGGCCAGCGCGATCAACTGATCGGTGATGCCGTGCAGGCTCGGGTAACGCAGGCTGTACCACGCCGAACGCATCACCGGAACCGCTACCAGCAACGAGGCGAAACCGAGCAGCAGTTGGCTGACACCGATTTGCTCCGGGAGTATCCAGCGCCAGACCAGCCCCAGACCCAGCAGCCCGAGCGCAAGCATCGCCAGGGTCAATTGGCGCGCGGCGCGACGTTGTTCGGCCGAGGACAACAGACTTGAAGCAGCGGTGGTCGCGGTCATTGACTGGCTCCTTGAATGATCAACCGGGAATCGTCTTTCGGATTGACGGTGGTGACCGACCCGGCCTGACGGAGAATTTTCGGCAGGCGTTCGCGATACAGACGCAGGAGCATTTGCGGGTCGGTAGACGTGGCCAGACTCGTGACGGTGGCGGTATCGGTTGAGGCTTTTGCAAGACGCTCGCCTGCCTGCGCGTGAGCCACCTGGAGCGTGCGGTCTGCCTGTTCGTTGGCGGACTGGGCAAGTTTCTCGGCATCGGTGCGCGCGTTTGCCACTGCTTTGTCAGCCTGCTGACTGGCCGTCAGAACCGCATTGAAAGCAGTGATCGCTGGCTCCGGCAGACTCGATTGCACATCGACCCGCGACACCTCGATACCGATGCCCTGCCCGCTCGCCTTCAGTTCAGCAAGACGCGCGTTGATGCCTTGCACCAGATCACCGCGCAATCGCTCACGGCGCTCGGCTGCCTGATTGTCGGCGCCGATCAATTCCGGGCGAGCGACCAGAATGGTGTCGAGATCTCGCGCGGCGGTCAGGGCTACGGCGCTGCGCGTCACCAACCGATCGAGCGCTGGTAGCACATGTTCGCCCTGTAACACGAACGCATAGGGATCGGAGACTTGGTAAAACACTCGCACGTCCAATTGCACCACACCGGCGTCACCGGTCAATAAATAACCAGACCCGGCAAGTGCATCGCTCAATGGCGTAGCGAAGGACGCCACCCGGTCAGCCTTCAACGCCTCGTCACTGCGCAACAGATTTTCCACTCGACGCTCGATCACCCGATCAGCCGCCGGCAACAGAATCACCTGCTCAAAGGGTTGCGGCCACGCCCATAACAGCCCGGCATTCTGAACGCGATCAAGCGCGCCAAAGTGCAGTACTACTGCGCGGTTTTGCGGATCAATCTGCCGCACATTCGAGACCGCCCACGTTAATGCGGCCAAAACAGTGATCGCATACAAGGCGATGAAGGTCAGACGGCCGGCCTGAATCCAGGGACTGTTCAACGCATGTGTTCCACGTGGAACTTCTTTGCTCATGGCTGCGATCCGACTTTTTTGTCGAGAGTCGGTGGGCCGTCGACCAACACACGGAACGGCGCAGCATCGGTGCGCAGAATCAATTTGGTGTCCGGTGTGACAATGGTGCCGAGGGTATCGAGCGAGCGCAGCAGGTTGTAAAGCTGCGGCGAGCTGGCGTAGGCGCGCCCATAAATCTGCGCAGCCTCGACCCGGGATTGCGCTTCGATATCGGCGGCTTTCACCGTCGCATCAGCCTGGACGATTCGCGCATCGCGCTCGGCGGCGGAGCGAATTTGCGCCGCTTCGCGTTTGCCGATCGCTGTACGTTCCGTAGCAATGGTTTCACGCTCGGCGCGCATGCGATCGACGGTTGCACTGAGCGTGACCGAGGGCAAAGTCAGCCGCTCGATACCGACCTGCACCACGCGCACGCCATAAGTGGCGAGCAACTGTTGGTCGATCTGCTGACGCAACTGCGCTTCAAAATCGCCGATGCGCACTTGTTTGGCATCAGTGTTGACCAGATTGGCCAGATCGAAACTGCTGGCCGTGGTCTCCAGTGCCGAGCCGACAAAGGTGCGAATCTGCCGCGCCGCTTCATCCGGCTGATTCTGCACGGCACGCATGAAACGCTGCACGTGTTCAGGGTCACCCTGCACCTGCCACGCCACGTAGGTCTGAACGATGATGCGCAAACCGTCCTTGGTGCCGACGTCCTGCAAACCACTTGAGGTGGTACGTAGACGCAAGTCCACCGGAATCGCTGCTTCGAACGGCGCAGGCCAGCGCCAGCTCAAACCGGGATCAAGCAATACCCGCGACGGATTTCCGAAACGGGTGATGACCGTGGCTTCGCCGGAGCGCACTTGCACCAGACTCGCGGCGGCAATGGCAAACGCCACCAGCAACGCAGCCCAGGCCACACGCCGCCATGGAATTGGTCCGGCTTCTGGCACCTCGCCGTGATGATGATGGTGATGCCCGCCGTGGCCGTGGTCGTGGCCGCTGTGGTCGTGAACGTCATGAACAGGCGACTGGCTCAATGGGTGGCTCCTGGTTGAGCGGTGGTGCGGGGGGACGACGGATCAGTCGGCAGTGTGAAAGTACGCAGATCGATGGTTGGCGCATTTGCGCTCCCGCCAAGTCGATGGTCGAGCACCAGCAACCTCGCTTTACTCAAGCCCTGACTGAGCTGGCTGAGATATTGCTCCAGCACAAAAGCCTGGCCAGCACTGGCGAACGCTTTCTGCTCGGCGCTGAATTTCAGGTCTGCCGTTTGCGCAGCGGCACTGATCTCCCGCGCATTTGCCGTTGCCTGATCCCGCGCCGCGCTCGCCTGCAACTGCGCCTCGTTAGTGGCCTGCGCAGCCGCCCCGCGTTCGCGAGCGATCAACGCCTGCGCGCCGATCTGCGCCGCTTGCACACTGTGATAGGCATTCGCCGCGCCGGCCGGTGGATGAATCGCTTCGACGACTGTGGCAAGGATCTCCACGCCACTGTTCAATCTGTTCAGATCGCTTTGCACCGCGCGACCGATTTCCTCGGCCAGCCCTGCCCTGTCGTCGCCGAGCAGACCGTCGAGGGTGCGCGAGGCAAAATCGTGAACCAGAATGCGGCTGGCGGTGCTGCGAATCAGCGTCGGTACATCGGCGCTGTTATAGGTCGCGGCGAGCGCCGCCTCGTCGTTCAAACCGATGCGATAAACGAAGCGCACGTCCATGTTGACGATTTGCAGGCCCTGTTGCGCGCCGCGGCTGCTGGCGATGACCTGGGATTTGTCGTTGACGTGGCTGGCGTCCCACAAACGGTTGGCGGTCAGCGGCGCCGGGCCTTCAGCGGAATCGGACTGCACGGCGATTGGCTTGTCGCCGACACTGGTTGCCAGTTCATGGACCACGCCGTTTTCAACGGAGATCACACGCCCCAATGGCCAAGGCAACCCGCTATGCAAACCCGGGCCGAAAACCTGTACCGGTTTACCGAAGCGCTCATAGATGCCGCGACCTTGCAGGGGAATTTCATGTACGCCGGTCAGCAGCCAACCGCTAAGGGCGACCACCGCCAACACTGGCAACAAGGCCCGGCGCATGTAACTGAAGGCCCAGATCTGGCGCAAATCGATGCCGAAACGGTTGTGCATTTCATGCTGTAACGCCAGCCACGGCTGCGGCGGCCAACGCAGCATATCGGCGATAAAACTGCGCGCCAGCAGGGTCGGTTCGAGTTGTTCGCGGCGCGGGCTGAAAACAGACAGCACCGCGCGCAATAACAGTTCGATGGCAACCAACATCGGCAGGATTGCGCTGAATACCGCAACACGCGCCGGCCAGACTGCGTCTTCGCTGGCAAACAACAGACACAGCGCACCGATCAACAGAATGATGATCACCACCCGGGTCAGTTGCGCCAGCGCAGCCGCTTCCGGCCATTGCGCCGGCGGTTCCTGCGCCAGTTGCCGCTCCAGCACCAGCAGGGCAAACGCCAGCAACAACGCCAATGCCGCACCGATGCTCGCCGACAGCCCCAAGGCCGCCGCAGGCAACGTGAGATTCCACACCTGCTCAATACCAAGCAGAACCAGCAACGCCCAGCCGCCGAGCCACAACGTCGGCGCACCGATTTGTCCAAGCAGATGGCGGCCCCGCTGACTCAATCGCTCCAGCAGCCTTTCGTACCAGCCTTCGGCTGCAGCGCCCTCCTCCTCGACGGTCGATTGCGAAGCGGGCGGATGCATCACCCGCGCGCGCCATCGCGTCACCCACCACGCCGATTGTAGACCGGCGACCAGCACCAGCAACGCCGCGCTCTGATTGACCAACAACGGCAACCACAGGGACTGCGGCGCAAACAGGCCGACGAAAAACGCCAGCACCCAGCCCAAACCGGCCAATGCGCCGAGTCCATAAGCCAGCCGACGTAATTTGCGTGACTGCGCATCTGCTTGCTGAAAGCGCGGCAGCCCGGTGACTGGCGTGGCGTCCAACTCAAGATCGACTTGCATAACACCCCGAAAATGTAGGCTCAGCGTTCATAGCGTTACGATATAACGGACACTGTGAAATATTCGTACACAATTGCTTCTATTCAAAGATGCCGCAGCTGTCGCTTGCCTGAAGCCTTGACCGAAATGTTCGACGAAGCTCATATTACGTACATAATTTTTATCGCGACTAATCTTGGCTATCCCTATCGAGCAATCTGGAGCAAGCGCATGAGCAACTATGACGTGGTAATTCTGGGCGGTGGCCCCGGCGGTTATAACGCGGCGATCCGCGCCGGCCAGCTCGGGCTCAAGGCCGCTTGCGTTGAAGGACGTGCAACCCTCGGCGGCACCTGTCTGAACGTCGGTTGCATGCCGTCCAAAGCCTTGCTGCACGCGTCGGAGCTGTACGCCTCTGCGGTGGGGACAGAGTTCGCCAATCTCGGCATCGAGGTCAAACCAACACTGAACCTCGCGCAGATGATGAAGCAGAAGGACGAAAGCGTCGGCGGCCTGACCAAGGGCATCGAATTTCTGTTTCGCAAGAACAAGGTCGACTGGATCAAGGGTTGGGGCCACATCGACGGCCCGGGCAAAGTGACGGTGACCGACGCCCAAGGCAACAAGAGCGAACTCAGCGCCAAGGACATCATTATTGCCACTGGTTCCGAGCCCACTCCCCTGCCCGGCGTCGAGATCGACAACCAGCGCATCCTCGATTCCACCGGCGCGCTGTCGTTGAGTGAGGTGCCCAAACATATGGTGGTCATTGGTGCCGGGGTGATCGGCCTGGAGCTGGGTTCGGTATGGCGGCGACTTGGCGCGCAGGTCACCGTGGTCGAATACCTTGATCGCATCTGCCCCGGCGTCGATGGCGAGGCCGGCAAGACCTTGCAGCGCGCGCTGAGCAAGCAAGGCATTGCCTTCAAACTGAGCTCGAAGGTCACCAGCGCCACCAGCTCCGCCACAGGCGTGCAGCTGAGCGTCGAGCCTGCCGCTGGTGGTACGGCTGAGCTGATCGAAGCCGACTATGTGCTGGTGGCCATCGGTCGCCGGCCGTACACCCAGGGCCTGGGGCTGGAGAACGTCGGCCTCAGTACCGACAAACGCGGCATGCTCGCCAACAAGCAACATCGCACCGAAGCCGCCGGGGTCTGGGTGATCGGCGACGTCACGTCCGGGCCGATGCTCGCGCACAAGGCTGAAGACGAGGCCATGGCCTGCGTCGAGCAGATCCACGGCAAGGCCGGTGAGGTCAATTACGCGCTGATCCCCAACGTGATTTACACCCAACCGGAACTGGCCAGCGTCGGTCAGACCGAAGAACAGCTCAAGGCCGAGGGCCGCGCCTACAAGGTCGGCAAGTTTCCCTTCACTGCCAACAGCCGGGCGAAGATCAACCACGAAACCGAGGGCTTTGCCAAAGTCCTTGCCGACGAGCGCACGGACGAAGTCCTTGGCGTGCACCTGGTCGGGCCGAGCGTGAGCGAGATGATCGGCGAGTTCTGCGTGGCGATGGAGTTCAGCGCGTCGGCCGAGGACATTGCCCTGACCTGCCATCCGCACCCGACGCGTTCGGAAGCGTTGCGGCAGGCAGCGATGAATGTCGAGGGGATGGCGACGCAGATGTAGGTTCCAAACCTTGCCGCCGTCTTCGCGAGCAGGCTCGCTCCCACTTTGGAAGCGTTCCCCCTGTGGGAGCGAGCCTGCTCGCGAATGGCGCCACCCGATCTACAGCGGCAGATGCCCCAACGGCAACGCCCCCGGTGCTTTCACCGTGTGAATGGCAAAGTTGCTGCGAATATCGCTCACACCCGGAAGCTTGAGCAGATGGCCGCTGACAAAGCGGTCATAATCGCGCAAGTCAGGCACCACTACCTGCAACAAAAAATCCGATTCGCCGGACACCAGAAATGCTGAGACCACTTCAGGCAACGCAGTGACGGCCGCATAAAAAGCCTCGGCGCGTTCTTCGTTGTGCCGCTCGACCTTGACCCCGACAAACACCGTCAGCCCCAGCCCGACTTCATCGCGATCCAGATTGGCCTGGTAGCCTCGAATCACCCCCGCCTCTTCCAGCATGCGCACCCGCCGCAGACACGGTGAGGCCGACAGGCCGATTTGTTCCGCCAGCTCGACATTGCTCAGGCGGCCGTTGCGCTGCAGCGCAGCGAGAATCTTGCGGTCATAAGCGTCGAGTTTCATCTTTGGCAGATCCCGATAGTTTGACGGTTGAAAATCAGCAGGTTATGCCAAAGCTGTGAACAATTGAAGCCGACTACGCAAGCACCTGCCCTGCCGTCTCGCTCTAGACTGGCGCGAGAAAATCGACATCGAAAACGGGGTGTGATGTGGCAAGTCTGTGGCTGTTTATCCTGACCCTGGCTGTAGTTCTACTGTTGCCGGGACCGGACATGATCCTGCTATTGCAAACCGGAGCGCGGCAAGGTCGAGCGGCGGCGCTGGCCACGGCGTTGGGTTTGGCCATCGCCCGCGCCTGCCACGTGGCACTGGCGGCATTGGGGCTGGCGGCGCTGTTCAAAACGGCGCCGTGGACGTTTGACGTGGTGCGCATCGCCGGCGCGGCCTATCTGCTGTGGATCGGCATCCAGTGTTTTCGCAGCTCGCTGGTACCGAGTCTGCAAAACCAAGAGCAGGCACCTGCTCCCGGCCAGTGGCGCGATGCGATCCGTCGCGGTTTGCTGACCAACCTGCTTAATCCCAAGGCGTTGCTGTTCTGCTCGGTGCTGCTGCCGCAATTCATCGTCAGTCACGGCGCGCCGGTATTGAGCCAGTTTGCCGTGCTTGGCATGGTGCTGGTCGCCGTCGGTCTGCTGTTCGACAGCGTGGTTGCCCTGACCGGCGCGGCACTGGGCCGTTGGCTGCAACACAGTCCAACCGCCCAGCGCGTTCAGCAATGGTTGTTCGGCAGCCTGTTGATTGGCTTCGCCGTACGCCTGAGCTTCCTTCAGCAGACTTAAGCCTTGCGCACCTTGCGCTGACGACGGGTGATCAGCAATAACGCGATGGCCGCGACTACGACGATCGCGCCGATCTGTACCGGCCACTTGTACGGTCGCAGCGTCCCACGCACGGCATCGGTCACCTGGGTGACGTAGCGCTTGTCGGCATTTTCGAAGTCCGGGTACGGGCATTGATTGCCAAAGTCTTGCGCCCACGGCACATAAGGGCCTTCCTTGACGTAGCGTTGATACAGCGCGCTCTGGTCCTCAAGGCTGCTGTTCCAGCCGGCCGCGTTGCACAACACGGCGGCAAACGCCTGACTGGTGTGCGGCAGGTTATCGGCGGCGCGACTGGCCAGTGCCGTGGCGACGAAACGATAGTGATAACGCTGATCCGGTTGCGCGGCGCTGGCCTGCTGGCGCTGCACTTCCGCCGTGGAAATCAGCGGGCCGACATCCAGCTTCGTGCTCTCCAGCGTGTAATTGCCGCCGAAGGTGGCGTAATCAGGCGCCATCTCATAACCGAGGATGTCCATGCCCCACTCCCGGGCTGTCCACGCGGCGTTGTACAACGCACTGGCGCGTTTGCTCGGCCACCACGCCGACTCGGCCTTGAGCCGTTGCTCGCCATAGAGCCGGGCCTTGTGCTGCAGATCGTCACTGGCGAAATAACCGACCGCCTCCTCGTATCGCCCTTCTCGCAGCAAGCGCCGACCGAGCAGATTGCGCAGATTGGCGGCCACCGACAGCGGCACATAGTTATCGCGCTCTTGCTGCGTCAATGGCGGCGGCGCCGGCACGTTCTCATCGACGTAACGCTTGAGCTCATCGACCGTCAGCACCCGCTCGGCAACGGTGGCGGCATCGAACCAGTAAAGGCTGTTGCTGTGATACAGCTGCACGAATGCTTGCAGGTATTCGCCGCGTTGCAGCGCCAGGATCGCGCTTTCGCCCTCGACCCGGCATTTTGGCTGTACCGTTTCAAACGCCCAGTCCGGCGTGCGGCGATAGCCCCAGTCTTCATTCTGCGGAAAGGCCTGGGCGGCTTTGGCGTAGGCGGCGGCAGCGGCAGTCGTGTCGCCCTCACGCACTGCGAGTTTTGCCCGCAGCCACCAGGCCAGCCCGCCGTCCCCGGCGTTTACCAGAAAGGCCTTGGCAGACGCGTAGTCACCCTGTTGATAACTCATCGCCGCCAGTCGATCGGCATTGTCGAGGCTGCCACGGGTGCTGTTCTGCAACAGCGTTACCAATTTCTTTTCGTTGGCCGGCTGCTCGCCAAATGACCAGCCCTGGCGGCTGACCAGCGACGCCGTGACCAGTTGCTGCACCGCTGGCTGCTGCAGCAGTTTGGCCAGTTGAGATTCCGGCAACTCGGCCAGTTCGTTCATCAGTTGCTTGAGCGAGGTGTAACCGACGGCCGAACCGTGCAGGTTCTGTGCTTCGTACAGTTCGATGGCGCCGCTCCAGTCGCCCGCGCTGCGCAACGCCCGCGCCTCTTCACCGAGGCTGGCAACGCCCAGTTCCAGCGGATCGCTGAAGCCGTCGATGCTCAGTTGCCGGGCTTGGCGAAAGGCATCGCGCGCCTGCTCCAGCGCTTCGATGCGATCGTGCGCCTCGTTGCTCATGGCGAAGGCGATGCGCCCGAGGGAATACGCCGCCCACGTGCTGCGCAACGGACGCTGGTCCGCCGGCAGGGCCAGCACCTTGTTGAAATACTCACTGGCCAATTGATGATCACCGGTGGCAAAAGCCACCGCGCCGGCAACGTACAAACGGATTTCCACCGGCAGACTGGCGCCCTGCTCCTCGGCCTGACGTGCATCGCTGAGCCCGCGCAGTCGCTTGACCACGGCGTATTGCTCAGCGCTCAGGCCCACCTGCTCAGCCTGTTCGCGCGCCAGCTCTGACGCGTTGTCTTCGGCATAGTCGTTGGGGTTATGGGTCGCCGCGGTGACGTTTTTCAGCCCGGCAATGGTTTTACCCAGGCGACTGATTTCGAAGCTGAAGCTGCCCTCGGGCAAATCGGCCAAGGTCTGCGCGCGGTTGTCGAGCAAGCGCATCGGGAAGTCCGGGCCGCAGGCCAGCGCCGAACCCAGCGGCAGGCTGAGGCTCAGGCAGAGCAGATGGCGGGGCCAGTTACGGGTCAACATGCGAACCTCCTTGATCAATATATGCACAACGCGCCCAACCGACAGCGCGCTGCCCGCCCGCCGGCAAGCGGCCGTCACGCAGGCGGGTGAAGGTAAGCAGATTGGCACTTTGTTGCAACGAGTAACCGGCGAGCGCATCGGCGCCTGCACAATCCTGCGCCTTCAGCGTGATTTGCGCGGGCCACGGACTGTCGAGATTGCCGCGGTTATCGAGCTGGATGTCATAGAGTCCGCCCTGCCCTTTGAATGACAGATGCAGATGACTCTTCAGCACATCGCCCCGCGCCACGGCGCGCAAAGTAGTCAGGCTCCAGGCGCGACGATCGTTGGCCAGCGGCAGGCGAAACCAGATCAGCCCGGCCAGATGCTCGGGCGGATCCTCGCGCAAGGTCTTGGCCAATTGGCTGAGTTGCTGCGGATCGGCGAGCAACTCCCGGCGCTGCCCGCCGCGCTCCAGTTGCACTTCGCTTTCCACTACCGGCGCGCCACCGTCATCGCTCAACAGCGCAACGCCGTAGGCCGGCAGCGCCAGATAGAAGGGTTTGTCGCTGATACGTGCCCAGGCCTTGGCCCATTTCAACGCCTGCTCGGGATCGAACAGACCCAGTCGCGGATCGCTCACGGCGTGGACTTGCAGCACGCTGCTGTCGACGCTCTGCAACAGCGCCGGCAAGTGCGCGCTGTCGAGCCAGGCCGGCAGTGCGGTGATGCTCAAAGGCAACGATGGCGGCAAGGTCGCGCGCAGATCTTTGAGCAATTGGGCATACGCAGGCAGCCGTGCTGTACCGGCGTCGTGATCGATCTCGACGCCGCTCAACGTGAGGCCCTGCGCCTGCCAATCGGCGATGACTTGCAGAATCTGCGCGGTGACCTGCTGCTGGTCCAGCGACTGCAACTGGCCATCGAGGCGAATCACTGCAATCAACGGCCGGCCATCGGCTCTCAACAAGGCTGGATCAACCCGCGCCCTGCTCCACCGTTCGCCGGGAAAGGCCTGCAATGCCAGTACGCGCAGCGTCGAGAAATCATCGCGACTGTCACGCAATGCCGGTTCATGCGCAGGTGTCCATTGGCGCTGCCAGACGTAGAGTTGCTGGTCGAGGGCCGGCGCGACGTGTTGCTCGCAACCCGCAAGCAAGACGCCAAGGAACAGACACACAATCAACCGCATACCTTGAAAATTCCTGAAACCACAGGGCTGCAAGGTTACACAAAAACCGTGTAGGAGCTGACGAGTGAAACGAGGCTGCGATCTTTTGATCTTGCTTCAAGACTCCAGATCAAAAGATCGCAGCGTGCCGTAGCGCCTACAGGGATGCCGCAGGCTTGCGCGCGATAATCACCTGACTCTTGGCCACCACCGCATCCAGCGCCTGCTTGATCTGCGCGCCGCGCGGGGAATCCAGCACCGCTTGCCAGGTATTGGCCCAGTGCTCGAGCATCGGGTGATCGGGGTTGCTGAGATCGACCTTGGCTTCCCAGAACAACATCATCCACATCGACCAGTAGAAGCCATATTTACTGTGGCTGATGATCTCCAGCCCGGCGTCGCTGACCATGGCCTTGAACTGGTCTTCGCTGATAATGCGTATGTGATTGGGTTTCTGGAAATACTCCGGCGCGGCGATGTCCTTTTGCAGGTCCTCGGAGCTGGGATGCGGCACGCTCAGCAGATACAAAGCGCCCGGCTTGCCGACACGCACCAGTTCGGCAAGAAACTGCGCGGGATCATCAACATGCTCGATCACCTCGGTGGAGACCACACGCGTCGCCGTTGCGTCGGCGATCGGTAGCGGGTTGCAGTCGGTAATGTGGCATTCGATGTCCCGGGCCGGCGTGTCGCTCAGACGCTGGCGGGTGGCTTCGACCTTGGCCCCATCGATATCGGCAAGAATGATCTTCGCTCCGCGCATACCGCAGAAGTGCACGTTGCCGCCATCACCGCAGCCGACATCAAGCAACGTATCGTCGGCACTCACAGGGAATCCCGTGTACAGCTCGTGGGTTGCCTGGTTGTACCAGCCGCTGAGTTTCGCGTCGTAAAGGCCGAGCGAGTACGGATCAACCTTGTCGGCAACCGCAGCGACCGGTTCTGCTGCAGTCTGTGCAGGCGTTATCGCCGAGAGTTTCTTCAAAAAGCTCAGCATGAGGTGGCTCCGGGTGAGGTAACTGCAGTTCGGGAGGTGTCGAGGCGCTTGACCAGTGCAGCACCGCGATTGCGCATCGGCATTTCGACCACGCGGTAGTTGAGTTCGCTGAGGAGCGCGATCAGGCCAAAGGCAATCAGCATCGTAATGATGGGATGTCCGGCGGGGCTCGGCAGGCCACTGCTCTGCAAGCGAAAGATCAGTTCACGCACCAATAGATACGCCGGAATGTGAATGAGATAGATACCGTAGGAGCGGCTGCCGATCCAGGCCAGGCAGCGCTGAATGCGTCCGGCAGGCATCAGGTAGTCACGGTTGTACGAGGCGATCCAGACCAGCAGCGCACTGAGCACGGCGATCGAACCGATGCGGAAACTGGCCAGGGTAAAACGGTCGGTGGCCATGAAGCTCAACAGCGCTCCAATGACCATCAACGCTGAAATGCCAAGCCATGGTCGGCGCAAGAACGAGGGCTGCCAGCGCTGAAAACCCGGCTGCGCACTCCACATCGCCAACAGCACGCCAAGGGCCAGCGCATCGGTGCGTACTACCATCAGCAAAGGCGTGCGCACAGTCAGAATCTGCACCGCCACCAGCGCCAGCAATGCCCAGACCAGGTGTCGGCGAAACAACAGGATCAGCAACGGAAAGAGCAGGTAGAACTGCTCCTCCAGCGCCAGGCTCCAGTAGACGAAACTGCTGCCGTATTCGTATTGGAAAAAGCTGTCGGCGAAGCGGAAATTGGCGTATTGCAGTACCCCGGCGAGGGTCGCCTGAAGATTGGCGGACAGCGTACCGAACGCACCGGACCGGTTGAAAAACATACAGGCCAGCAGGATCACCGCCAGCCATAACCAGGCCGAAGGCAACAGGCGAAAAGCCCGGCGCAGCCAGAAATGGCGCACCTGTTGCCAGCGCTCCTGGCCCGTCGTGCAGCCTTGCAGCACCGGGATCAAGCTGCGGGCGATGACAAAACCGGAGATCGCAAAAAAAAGGTCGACGCCCCACCACGTCTGCGCCCATTCGTGGATCCGGGCCAGCGACGGCACCGGGTCAGTGAACAGATTGTCCGGCAAATGGTGGAACAACACCGCGAGCACCGCGACCGCACGCAGGACTTCAACGTCCATGATGCGCTTGGCGTTCATGCTTGGGGGGCTTCCAAGGCAGCCGCACGATGCTCGAACAACTGCGTCAGAAACCCTCGCAAACGCTGTTCAGCCACAGTCTGGCTGCAGAACGCCTGCAAACTTACGACTGCCTGCGCCGACATCTCGGCATAGCGCTGCGGCTGGTTTTTCGCGACGTCGTAACTGGCCCGATAGGCCTCGCACAATGAGCTCCAGTTGGTCACATAACGCAGGGTTCGGAAGGCTTTGCGCGGGTCGTGGGGCCAGGCTGTCAGCTCGTCGGTGGACTCGATGAGAAAGGCATTTTCCGTGCTCAGGTAATCGATCATCGCCGTGGTACGCGGCGCCACCGCCGGCTTGCCGCAGGACATGAACTCCATCAGCGGCAGGCACTGACCTTCGCCGTACGAGGTATTGACCACATACCGCGTGGCCTGCACCAGTTGCTCGTAGTCCGGATCGGCAAGGTAACCGTAGATCAGAACGATGCGGCAGCGGTAAGACTGGTTTTTGTACAAATGGTGGAGGATATCGCTGAGCGCTTCTTCGGCGTCGTGGTGAGTGAGCTTGAGCACCAGCGTCGCGTCTTCGACATCGCGAAAACTAACGCAAAAAGCGCTGAGCATGTCTTCCCAGTTCTTGCGCCCGTCACCGGGATTGAACACCGAGGTATAAACCACGCCGTCAAGCACCAGCGTCTGCTCGGAGGCCGGCGCGGCGAAGTCGATGCCGTTGCCGCTGCGCAGGTGCGCCGGCCCGAATGCATTCAGATTGAGGGTGCGGCTGTCCGCGACCAGCCCTTTGATCGTCAGGCTGTAGGCGGTGGCCAGGGCTTGCTCGGGCATTTTCGCGCCACGGGCAGCAAAGCGGTCCCAGACCGGCGCCGGCACCGCGACGATCAGGTACTCGGCACCCATCGCCTCGTGCACGGCATTGACCGTGTAGCTGGAGTGGGTGATCGCTGCGCCACAGGCATGCAAGACGCTACGCCAGTCATTGCGCGGCTCGCCCGCGAAGGCTTCATTGGGGATCGTGCTGAACTCCCACGCAAACACCGGCAGCGTCGGACAGGCCAGCTGAACGGGAGTGCGATGCGGCGGCGAGAACGACAGAAACACGCAGGGCTCGCCACGGCTCAGACACTCCAGATACAGAGCATCGACTTCCGTCTGCGGATCGGCCACTTCCACGACCCGACCGATGCGTTCGAGCACCGGACGATACTCCTTGAGCACGAAGTAATAGCTGTACTCCGAACGCCCGAGGTTCTGCGCAATGGTGTGCCGGTTGGTTTCCGAATGAATGATGATCAGCATGAGGCGTTATCCGTCACAGGCGCAGCATCGGTGGGGCCTGCTGTCAGCGCAAAGAACTCCGCGAGCCGTTTGCGCACCGGCGCGAAGGCGCAGTATTGCTGCATGCGCGCGACGGCGGCGGCAGACATCCGCTGATACTCCTGCGGCTGGGCCTTGGCCATTCGATAGCTGTTTTCGTAGGCGTTTTTCAGCGAGCCCCAGTCGGGGCGGTGCCGCAGCGTGCGGTAGATGATCCGCGTGTCCTGCGGCCAGATCGTCAGCTCTTCACTGGACCTGACCACGAACGCCACCGAGTCATCGATGTAATCTTCCATCGCCGTGTGATCGGGGGCGATCACCGGTTTACCGCTGGACATGAACTCCATCAAGGGCAGGCATAGCCCTTCGCAACGTGACGCGTTGACGTAGAAACTGGCCGCCTGATAGAGCCTGGCGTACTGCGCGTCGTCGAGGTAACCGTGCATCACCACGACCCGACAGGCGAACGGTGTGAGTTGCGCCAGCAGGGTCATCAACTCGCTGTAATAGGACGCCAGATCATTCTGGGTGATCTTGAGCACCAGCGTCGCGTCGGGCGTTTCGCGGAACGCCCAGCAGAATGCGCTGATCAGTCGATGCCAGTTCTTGCGGCCATCCTTGGGATTGAATACCGAGACGTACACCACACCCTCGACTGTGGTTTCGACCACCGATGAGGTGTCCGGCAGATCGAGTGGCGCCGGTTCGATCACGGGCACCGGCGCAGCGCCGCACACCTCAGGCCAACGCTGTTGCAGCCAGCCATGCAAAGCGTCCGGCAGCAGATCGCGAATGCCCTCCCAGTACCAGTTGTGCAGAAATTTCACCCGTGGCACTGGTTCCGCCTGCTCGTGTCCCAGATCCAGCACCCACAGGCGCAGATAATGTCGAGCAATGACCAGTCGGCGTTTGAACGTCAACGGTGGCGGGCGCGCGGCTTCAATTGCTGCGGCCAGTGCAGCCTGCTCTTCAGGGCTGATTGGCGTTGGGATCAGCGCATCGGCTGACAGGCCGAGGGTGCGTGAATCGAAAATACAGCCCTTGATCGCCAGTGCAGTCCCGGGATTGACCGGCATGGGTTGGTGTTGCTGACGAATCGTTGCGAAGCTGTCCCACAACGGCGTCGGCAAAACAAGCACCGGGAACGCTTCGCCCATGGCGCGGCGGATGGCCGCTGCCGTGTGGCTCGACAGAGTGATGACCCGGCCGTGGCGTGCGAGCATGCGTGTCCAGTCCTGACGCGGATCGTCGTCCCACTGTTCATCGGGGATCGAATCGAACTCCCAGGCCACCACGCAGATCGTCGGGCATTCCAGATCAACCGGGGTCTTCTGCGGTGGGGTGAAGGACAGGAACACACTGTCTTCACCTGCGGCGAGCAATTGCCGGTAAATCACATCGACGTCGGCGACAGATCCGGCCACGTGCACGCGCCCCAGGCTTTCCAGCACCGGGCGATAGGCTTTGAGGACAAAGTAATAGCTGTATTCCGGACGCCCCAGACTGGCACTGATGGAGCTGTCGTTGACGTCCGAGTAGAGAATGAAATTCATGGCATCCCACGATGAAGCGCCATCCCGGCGACTTCATGCTATGACGGCCGCGCGTCGGATCGGGTCGGCAGGGCCGGCACTCGTCCGTCATCATCGGGCACGTCTCTGTTCTTGTTTTAGTGGTCAGTTTCACCCCGCGTCGCGGCGTCCGGAAAACAATCGGCCAACTCGCGACGAAGGCCATTCTAAACACATCCATCGCGAGTCCGGGAACCGCCGGGCGAGAATAAATCGGACTATGCTGACGAGAACTGACCAGTCACGGTTTGCCCGGTTGAAATTGCCGAGCAATTGGCACAGATTGGCAACCAAACAACTACAACAACGGCTTCGCCTGCTGTTTGCGCGGATATTCCCCGCTGTATTTCAGACTTATCCCAAAAGCATCCGGGAAAGCGGCGCGAGTCATGACCAAGGGGTCGCTGTTTGAAAAAACGTCTGTTCGTCACGGGCCTCAGCGGCTTCGTGGGACAACACATTCAGTCTCGTCTGGCGTCGCCGGGCTCGTCGTGGGAGCTGCTGCCTGCCGCATCGGCCTACGACCTTACGAACGCCGACAGCCTCATCGACCTTTGGCCCGAGATGCCGGATGCAGTCATTCATCTGGCCGGACAGACCTTCGTGCCGGAAGCCTTTCGTGACCCGGCCCGCACCCTCGACATCAATTTCTTCGGCACCCTCAATCTGTTGCAGGCGCTCAAGGCTCGCGGCTTTGCCGGGACGTTTTTGTACGTCAGCTCCGGCGACGTTTACGGGCAAGTCGGCGAGCAGCACCTGCCGATCACCGAGCAACAACCACCGCTGCCACGCAATCCGTACGCGGTAAGCAAACTTTCAGCGGAGTTCCTCAGTTTGCAATGGGGCCTGAGTGAAGGCTGGCCAGTGCTGGTCGCACGCCCGTTCAACCACATCGGCACCGCGCAGAAGGACAGCTTCGTGATCGCCAGTGCCGCCCGGCAGATCTGCTGTATCAGACAGGGTCTGCAAGCGCCGCAATTGCAAGTCGGCGATATCGACGTGACACGGGATTTTCTTGATGTCGGCGACGTGATCGCAGCGTATTTCGCACTGCTGGAAAACGGTACACCGGGGCAGGTCTACAACATCTGCTCGGGCCGCGAGCAAAGCATTCGCAGCCTGATCGAGCAATTGGCCGATCTGGCCGAAGTCGACGTTGAACTGGTGCCGGATCCGGCGCGCATGCGTCGCGCCGACCAGCGCCGCGTCTGCGGCAGCCACGCAAAACTGGCCAACGCCACAGGATGGGTGCCAGCCATCACCACACAACAATCCCTGCGGGCGATCCTGTCCGACTGGGAGATGCGAGTACGACAACAATGACAAAAAGTGCACTGATTACCGGGATCACGGGCCAGGATGGCGCCTATCTGGCCAAACTGCTGCTGGACAAGGGTTACAAGGTTCACGGCCTCGTTGCTCGACGCAGCAGCGATTCACGCTGGCGCCTGCGCGAGATGGGTGTCGAAGCCGACATCGTCTACCTCGACGGCGACATGGCCGATGCCTGCTCGGTGCAGCGTGCGGTAATCAAATCAGCACCAGACGAAATCTATAACCTCGCCGCACAGAGCTTTGTCGCCGCCTCGTGGGATCAACCGGTCACCACCGGCATCGTCGATGGGCTGGGCGTGACGCACCTGCTCGAAGCGATTCGCCAGTTCAGCCCGCACACGCGCTTCTATCAGGCCTCGACCAGCGAAATGTTCGGCCTGATCCAGGCAGAGCAGCAGGACGAAAACACCCCGTTCTATCCACGCAGCCCTTACGGGGTGGCCAAGCTCTACGGCCACTGGATCACCGTCAACTACCGCGAAAGCTTCAACCTGCACGCCAGCAGCGGCATCCTCTTCAACCATGAATCACCGTTGCGCGGTATGGAGTTCGTCACACGCAAAGTCACCGACGCCGCCGCGCGCATCAAGCAGGGCAAACAGCACGAGTTGGCGCTTGGCAACATTGACGCCAAGCGCGATTGGGGCTTTGCCGGCGATTACGTCGAGGCCATGTGGTTGATGCTGCAACAGGACAAACCCGACGATTTTGTGGTCGCCACGGGCGTCACCACCACCGTGCGCGAAATGTGCCGCATTGCCTTCGATCACGTTGGCCTTAACTACCGTGACTACGTGAAGATCGACCCGGCGTTTTTCCGCCCGGCCGAAGTCGAAGTGCTGCTCGGCAATCCGGCCAAGGCTCAGCGCGTGCTGGGCTGGAAACCGAAAACCGACCTGGATACCTTGATCCGCATGATGATGGATGCGGACATGAAACGCGTCGCCAAGGAGTAGGCCATGCTGATTCCGGTGATTCTGTCCGGCGGTGCCGGCACCCGTTTGTGGCCGGTGTCCCGTGAGGGCCACCCCAAGCCGTTCATGACCCTGCCCGACGGCCAGTCACTGCTGGGCAAGACCTACCAGCGTGCGGCGGCGTTGCTGGACGGCTGGGGCGACATCGTCACGGTGACCAACCGCGAGTATTACTTCCAGAGCAAGGATCACTATTGCGCGGCTCAGGTGTCGCGCCATCGCGGGCACTTTCTGCTGGAGCCGAGCGGGCGCAATACCGCACCGGCGATCGCAGCGGCAGCACTGTCATTACAGGCGCTGCATGGTGACGACGCAATCATGGTGGTGATGCCGGCGGATCATTTGATCGTCAATCAGGACGCCTTGAAGTGTGCGGTCGAGCACGCAGTGAATCTGGCGAAGGACGGTTATCTGGTGACCTTCGGCGTGGTCCCTACCGCGCCGGAAACCGGCTTCGGCTATATCGAAACCGGTGCGCCGCTGGACGCCAGAGGCGCGGCCAAGGTGCAGCGCTTCGTCGAGAAACCCGACCTGCAGACCGCCACGCATTACCTGGAGAGCGGCAACTTCCTGTGGAATTCGGGGATGTTCTGCTTCACCACCGCGACGCTCATTGCCGAACTGCAACTGCACGCACCCGAGTTGCTGGAACAGACCCGCGCCTGCATGGCCGTCAGCGCACCGGTCGAAACGGTCGGCTGCCTGCAACAGGAGTTGTCGTCGACCCTGTTTGCCGAGATCACTGACATCTCCATCGATTACGCATTGATGGAGCGCTCGGAAAAAGTCGTGGTAGTGCCCGCCGGTTTCGATTGGAGCGACATCGGTTCGTGGAACGCGGTCGCCGCGCTGATTCCCGCCGATGCTGATAACAACCGCGCCAGCGGCGAAGCGATCTTCATCGACAGCCACAACAACTTCGTGCAGAGCGAAGGCCGGCTGGTGGCGACCGTCGGTGTGGATAACCTGATCATCGTCGACACCGCCGACGCGGTGCTCGTGGCCCATGCCGACCGCGCTCAGGATGTGCGGCGCGTCGCCAAGCAGCTCAAGGACAAATCCCACGAAGCCTATCGCCTGCACCGCACCGTCAGCCGGCCCTGGGGCACCTACACCGTTCTTGAAGAAGGCCCGCGCTTCAAGATCAAGCGCATCGTGGTCAAACCCGGTGGCAAATTGTCGTTGCAGATGCACCATCACCGCAACGAGCACTGGGTGGTGGTCGAAGGCATGGCCAAGGTCACCAACAACGGTTCCGGCACGACTCTGGTCGCCAAGAACGAATCGACGTTCATTGCCGCCGGCCACAAGCATCGCTTGGAGAACCCCGGGGTGATAGATCTGGTCATCATTGAAGTGCAAAGCGGCGAGTACCTGGGCGAGGACGATATCGTTCGCTTCGAAGATCAATACGGCAGGACGGTCTGAATGCTGCTTTCCCTGTACCGCTCGCTGCACAGCTACCGTGGATTCATCCTCGGCAGCGTGCAGCGCGAGTTTCAAGCGCGTTATCGCAATTCGCTGTTCGGCGCGCTATGGCCGATTTTCAATCCGCTGTCGATGATCATTGTCTACACGGTGATCTTTTCCCAGATCATGCGCGCGCGTTTACCGGGTGTGGACGACAGCATGGCCTACAGCGTCTACCTGTGCGCTGGTCTGCTGGCCTGGGGACTGTTTTCCGAAATAACCCTGCGCAGTCAGAACATGTTTCTGGAAAACGCCAACCTGCTGAAGAAAATCAGCTTCCCGAGGATCTGCCTGCCGGTGATTGTATTGATCAATGCCGGGATCAATTTCGCCATCATCATCAGTCTGTTTCTCGGTTTTCTGCTGATCACCGGGCGCTGGCCGGGAATGGCTTTGCTGGCGCTGATTCCGCTGATTGCTCTGCAAATGATGTTCTGCGCCGGGCTGGGTATGGTCCTTGGCGTGTTGAACGTGTTCTTTCGCGATGTCGGCCAGTTGTTCGGCATCTGCCTGCAGTTCTGGTTCTGGCTGACACCGATCGTCTACCCGATCACGATCCTGCCGGAATGGGTGCAGCGCCTGCTGCAACTCAACCCGCTGACCAAGCTGTTCAGCAGTTATCAGAACCTGTTTCTCTACGGTCAGTGGCCGGTATGGAGTTCGCTGCTGCCGGTATTCATTACTGGCGTGGTGTTCTGTCTGATCGGTCTGCGGCTGTTTCGCCAGCGCGTCGGCGAAATGGTGGATGAACTCTGATGGGACATATTCGCGTCACCGGCCTGGGCAAGGCCTATAAGCAATACCCAAACCGCTGGGCACGGCTGGCCGAGTGGCTGATTCCGTTTTCGCCGCTTCGGCATCAACAGCACTGGGTACTGCAAGATGTCGAATTCGAGATTGCTCCGGGTGAAGCGGTGGGTATCGTCGGCGCCAACGGAGCAGGCAAAAGCACCTTGCTGAAAATGATCACCGGCACCACTCAACCCACCCAAGGCAAGATTGAATTGCAAGGGCGCGTCGCAGCGCTGCTGGAGCTGGGCATGGGTTTCCACCCAGACTTTACCGGTCGGCAGAACGCAATCATGGCCGGTCAGTTGTTGGGCATGCAGCTTGAAGAAATCCAGGCCCTGATGCCCGATATCGAGCACTTCGCTGAAATTGGCGATGCGATCGACCACCCGGTCCGCACTTATTCCAGTGGCATGCAGATGCGCCTGGCGTTCAGTGTCGCCACCGCCCGGCGCCCGGACATCCTGATCGTCGACGAAGCGCTGTCGGTGGGTGATGCCTATTTCCAGCACAAGAGCTTCGAACGCATCCGCAGCTTTCGCAAATCCGGCACGACGTTATTGATCGTGTCCCATGATCGCTTCGCGATTCAGTCGATTTGCGACTCGGCGATCCTGCTCAAGGATGGGCGCGTGGCCATGCGCGGCAAACCGGAGCCGGTTCTCGATTATTACAATGCGCTGATGGCCGAACGTGAGGGTCAGGTAGTACGCCAGGAAACGCTCGCCGGCGGCGAGGTGCAAACGGTCTCCGGCACCGGCGAGGCGGCGATTCTGAGCGTACGCCTGCTCGATGAAAACCAGCGCAGCATTGAGGCTGTCGAAGTCGGCCAACCGGTGGTGCTCGAAGTGCAGGTCGAAGTGCGCAAGGACATCGAACGGCTGGTGCTGGGCTTTATCCTCAAGGATCGCCTCGGCCAGATGATGTACGGCATCAACACCCACCGGCTGAACAAGGCATTGACCGATCTGCGCGCCGGTGAACGCTTCACCTATCGCTTCGCCTTCATCATGGGCCTGGGCAAAGGCAACTATTCGGTGTCGCTGAGCCTGTCGCGTCTGGACTCACATCTGGATCGCAATTTCGAGTGGCGTGACTACGGGATGGTGTTCCAGGTGATCAACAGCCGTCGGGAAGACTTCGTCGGCTGTACCTGGCTGGACGCTAAAACCACCATCAGCCGCGACACCGAGGCCCGGCCTGTCGAGCGTGCGCCATGACCCGCCTCTTGGTTGAATGCACTCACGTATTCAAACACCCCAAGATCAATTCGGGGATCCAGCGCGTGGTGCGCAACGTCATCAAGCAGCTGCCCGCCAGCGCTGACGGCGTTGAGTGCATGCCGGTGGTGGTGATCAATCGCCAGCTCTACCGCGTGCTGCAACTGGCGCCACTCGATACACCGTTCTGGAACAGCCTCGAAACCTTCGGTGAACGCCTGGAGCGCCTCGCCCATCGTTTCTGGCAGTGGCATCAGCGCCGCGATGCGCTATGCACTTCGAAACTGGCGCGGCGGCTCCTTTACGCCAGCTATCGGTTGACCCAGTTTGCCGTGCTCGGCCTGCCGATTCGGCTCGTCAGACGGATCAATCGCAGGCAGCTGCTTAAACGTTGCTCGCCGCTTCAACACCACCCGGGCGATCAACTGGTGCTGCTGGATTCATCCTGGCACTCGGACTTTTTCGCCCATGTCGAGCAGCTCAAACGCGACGGCGTCGGCATGATCGCGGTGATCTACGACCTTATTCCGCTGACGCATCCGCAGTTTTACGACACGCGGCTGGTCGAAGTTTTCAACGAGTGGTTCGACTGGATCACCCGCACGGCCGATGGCTACATGGCGATTTCCGCCACAGTGCGTGATCAGGTGCGTGGTGAATTGCAACGCAGAGTCGGTGCCGAGCAGACTGAAAAGCGCTGGTTCGATTACTTTTATCTGGGGTCCGAGCTCGATCTGCAGCACAGCGAAGCCACGGTCGAACCGCGCCTGAGTGACCTGTTCACTGCGACCGAAGCGGTTTTTCTGATGGTCAGCACCATCGAGCCGCGCAAGAACCATGGGTACCTGCTCGACGCCTTCGAACGCGCCTGGGCTGCCGGTTCGACCGCACGCTTGTGCATCGCCGGGCGTATCGGCTGGAAATGCGAGGCGCTGCTTGAGCGAATCCGCAATCATCCGGAACTGAATCGGCGCCTGTTCATGTTCAATGACCTGAGCGACACCAGCCTCGAATACGCCTATGCGCAGGCCAGCGCGTTGGTGTTTCCTTCGTTTGTCGAAGGCTTCGGCCTGCCACTGGTAGAAGCCATGCAGCGCGGTTTGCCAGCGATGGGCAGCGACGTCGCGGTATTCCGCGAAATCGGTGGCGAGTTCATGGCGTATTTCGATCTGCTGGATCCACAAAACCTTGCCGATCTGATCGAAACCTATCAGCGCAGCGGACAGTTTCCCGCCGCCCGCGACGTCGCTGACTGGCGCTGGATCGGCTGGCGCGAGGCCAGTGAGCAGTTGGCGACACGCAGCCTTGCCCATGTTCAGCAGGCCCTGCGCGTGCAAGCGAGGCCGCATGCGCATTGCTCTTAACGCCCGCATCCTGCAAGCGCCGCGCACCGGCATTGGCCACTACGTCGCCGAACTGGTCAACGCCTTGCGCAGCGAACCCGATGTGGACGTAAGCCTGTTTCACGGATGGGGCTGGAGTTCGGCCCTGCCGGACGCGGCCATGCCCGGCTACTCGCGCATGACGCCATTGCTGCGAAAAATTCCCGGGGCCTATCAGGCACGCCGCTGGCTGGAGCAGAAACGTTTCGATCAGGTGCGTGCACAAAAGATTGATCTTTATCACGAGCCAAGCCTGTGGCCGCTGGCCTTCGACGGCCCGACCGTGATCACCCTGCATGATCTGACGCACCTGCATTTTCCAGAAACCCAGCCACCTGCACGTTTGAGGGAAATCGAACGTCGTCTGGCCGCCGGCGTGGAGCAGGCGCGGGTCATTCTGACCGATTCGCAGGCGATCGCTGACGAGGCGCAGGCCTACTTTAATCTCCCTGCACAGCAATTCGTTGTGGCGCCGTTGGGTGTGTCCGAGCGCTTCCGTCCCCGGCCACTTGAGGAAATCGACAGTGTGCTCAAGGCTCACGCCGTCCAGGCACGGGAATATTTCCTCTGTGTCGGCACCCTGGAGCCGCGCAAGAACCTGAGCCTGGCGTTGCAGGCCCACGCCCTGCTGCCAGACGCCGTGCGCCAGCGCTTTCCCTTGTTGATTGCAGGCATGGCCGGATGGCAGCGCGAGCAGTTCAGCGAGCCACTGCGCCAGGCATTGGCCAGCGGCCACGTGTGCCTGCTCGGCTATCTGCCCGATGAGCAATTGGCGCAACTGCTGGCCGGCGCCCGGGCGCTGATATTTCCGTCGTTGTATGAGGGCTTTGGCTTGCCGGTGCTGGAAGCCATGGCCAGTGGCACACCGGTGGTGACCACCCGTTCTTCGGCGATGCCGGAAGTGGCTGGCGCGGCTGGCAACTATATTGAAGCGGACGATGCCGAGGGTCTGCGTGATGCAATGGGCCGGCTGATCGACGACTCGCTGCATTGGCAGGCCTGCCGCGAAGCGGGATTGCAGCAGGCGGCACTTTTTTCCTGGCAACGTTGTGCACAGGCTACGGCTGGTGCCTACCGCCAGGCCATGGGAGGTTGAATGCGCGTTCTTCATTTCTTCAAGACGTACCTGCCCGATTCGGTCGGCGGCATCGAACAAGTCATCTTTCAGTTGTGCGAAAGCGGCGCTCAGCATGGCATCGATGGGCAAGTGCTGACCCTCAGCACCAATCCGACACCGCCCGTGGTGCAACTGGGTCAGCACGAAGTACATCGGGCGAAGCTGGATATCCAGTTCGCCTCGACCGGGTTTTCCTGGAGTGTGTTCAAGCAGTTCCGTGAGCTGGCCGCCGAAGCCGACGTGATCAACTATCACTTCCCCTGGCCGTTCATGGACCTGGTGCATTTCGCCAGCGCCGTGAACAAGCCGAGCGTGGTCACCTATCACTCGGACATCATTCGCCAAAAGCATCTGCTCAAGCTCTATCGGCCACTGATGAATCGCTTCCTCGCCAGCGCCGACCGCATCGTTGCTGCATCGCCGAACTATCTGCACACCAGCGATGTGCTGCAGCAGTTTCAGGACAAGACCCGCGTTATCCCCTACGGCCTGAATAAAGCAGGTTATCCACAGCCCGATACCGAACGCATGAACCGCTGGCGCCAACAGCTTGGGGATAAGTTTTTTCTGTTCGTCGGGGTGATGCGTTATTACAAGGGCCTGCACATCCTGCTCGATGCGCTCAAAGACATCGATTATCCCGTGGTGATTGTCGGTGCCGGTCCGCTGGAGCAGGAACTGCATGCACAGGCCGCCGCGCTGGGCCTGCGCAATATTCATTTCCTCGGCCGTCTGAGTGACGAGGACAAAGTGGCGTTGCTGCAATTGAGTTACGCGATCGTATTTCCTTCGCACCTGCGCTCCGAGGCTTTCGGGATTTCGTTGCTCGAAGGCGCGATGTACGGCAAACCGATGATCTCCAGCGAAATCGGCACCGGCACCAGTTTCATCAATATCCACAATGAAACCGGACTGGTGGTGCCGCCGAGCAATCCACAGGCCTTTCGGGAAGCCATGCGTACGCTATGGGACAACCCTGAGCGTGCTGCCGAGATGGGGACCAAAGCCGAAGCGCGCTATCGGCAGTTGTTCACCGCCGATGAAATGGGCCGCAAGTGGACGGAGTTGTATCAAGAACTGTTGGCAGAAAAAGCGCTGTCCTACGCTTGAAGGCGGGAGATCACGCCGTCTTCTGCAACCCGGCCACCGTGCGCGGCATAGCGACAAAACCCGGCAATGCCTCGATCCGTGCCAGCCAGGCGCGAACGTTGGCGTAGTCGTCCAGCGCGACATTGCCCTCCGGGGCATGCGCAATGTAGCTGTAGGCAGACACGTCAGCGATGGTCGGCTCTTCGCCCGCCAGATACGCAGTTTTACCCAACTCCAGCTCCATGACCTTGAGCAGATTGTGCGCACGGCCGATGACTTCCTCGGCATTCAGTTGCGCACCAAACACCGTGATCAGGCGTGCCGCCGCCGGGCCAAATGCAATCGGTCCCGCCGCTGCCGACAGCCAGCGCTGCACATGCGCTGCGCCCACCGGGTCGGCCGGCAGCCAGCGTCCGTTGCCATATTTCTGCGCCAGATAAACCAGAATCGCATTGGAATCGGCCAGCACCACGCCGTTGTCATCAATCGCCGGCACTTGGCCAAAGCTGTTGATCGCCAGGTACTGCGGCTGCTTGTGCTCACCTTTGGCCAGATCGACGAAGATCAGCTCGGTCGGCAGTTGCAGCAGCGACAGCATCAACTCGACGCGGTGGGCGTGACCGGAACGGGGAAAGTTGTAGAGTTTGATCGCTTGCATGGTCGACTCCGCTGGAAAGTGACGCCGCTACGGGGATGAGCGCGCCGATGGAGTCATCATCTATGGGTTGCCGGAACAACAGAATAACCAGCCACTGCAATCGATTATTTCATCTCGTGCAATAACGCCGCAGCACTCAAGGCTGGATGCTCACGCAGCGCCTTCACGGCGAAGTCGACAAAACTGCGGATCCGCGCCGGTGCCTTGCGCCCGCCCTGATACACCACATGGATCGGCAACGGTGGCAATTCAAACTCGGCGAGGACGATTTCCAGCTCCCCCGCCGCGACTTTGTCCGCCACTTGATAGGACAGCACTCGCGTCAGGCCCAGGCCTTTGCGCGCAGCGGTGATCGCCGACTGATTGGCCGTGACGGTCAGGCGCGGTTCGGTGCGCACACTGAGTGCTTCACCGCCGTCGAGAAACGGCCAATTGCGTTGCTGGCCGATCGCCGACGTCGCCACCACCGGCAGCCCGGCCAAGGCCTGCGGATGCTCCGGGCGGCCATGTTCAGCCAGAAACCCCGGCGAAGCGCAGATTACCCGCCGCACTTCCCCAACGCGAATCGCATGCTGATTGCTGTCCGGCAGCTCACCGATGCGTACCGCGACATCAATGCCCTCCTCGACCATGTTGACGACCCGGTCCAGCAACAGCGCGTTGATCGACACATCCGGATAACGACAAAGGTAATCGGCCATCACTGGCGTCACGAACAGATCGCCAAACAGCACCGGCGCAGTAATCGTCAACTGCCCGCGCGGCAAGGCATGGCTGCCCGCCGCCGAATCCTCGGCCTCCTGCACCTCGGCAAGAATCCGCCGGCAGTCATCGAAATAACGCTGCCCGGCTTCGGTGAGATGCACGGTGCGCGTGGTACGCACCAGCAGCTGCGTACCGATATGCTGCTCCAGCGCCGCCACCGCCCGGGTGACACTCGCCGCCGACAGACCCAGACGCCGCGACGCCGCCGAAAAGCCTTGCTCCTGGGCGACGACAACGAAGATCTGCATTTCCTGAAAGCGGTCCATCGAATTCCTCCGGGCGGATACGACAATCGCAGCCGAGGCTGCGATTGTGGGAGAGCTTAGATCAACGGTGGATAACTTATTCCACGGTGACCGATTTCGCCAGGTTGCGCGGTTGATCGACGTCGGTGCCCTTGAGCACGGCGACGTAGTACGACAACAGTTGCAACGGGATCGTATAAAGGATCGGCGAGAGAATGTCGTGGATGTGCGGCATTTGCACCACGTGGGTACCTTCGCCGTTGGTCATCGCAGCCTTCTCATCCGCGAACACGATCAACTCGCCGCCGCGAGCGCGGACTTCCTGGAGATTGGATTTGAGCTTTTCCAGCAGTTCGTTGTTCGGCGCGACGGTCACCACTGGCATGTCGTTATCCACAAGTGCCAGCGGCCCGTGTTTGAGCTCGCCGGCCGGGTAGGCTTCGGCATGGATGTAGGAGATTTCCTTGAGTTTCAAGGCACCTTCCATCGCGACCGGGAATTGCGCGCCACGGCCGAGGAACAGGGTGTGGTTTTTCTCGGCAAACAGCTCGGCGATTTTTTCCACGGTGCTGTCCATCGCCAGCGCTTCGCCGAGACGGGTCGGCAGGCGACGCAGTTCTTCGACAAGTGTGGCTTCGACGCCGTTGGCCAGAGTGCCGCGCACCTGTCCCAGCGACAGGGTCAGCAGCAACAGGCCGACCAGTTGCGTGGTAAAGGCTTTGGTCGAGGCCACACCGATTTCGCGGCCGGCCTGGGTCAACAGGGTCAGATCGGATTCGCGCACCAGCGAGCTGATGCCGACGTTGCAGATCGCCAGGCTGGCGAGGAAGCCCAGCTCCTTGGCATTGCGCAGGGCCGCGAGGGTGTCCGCGGTTTCACCGGACTGCGAGATGGTCACGAACAGCGTGTCTGGCTGCACTACCACTTTGCGATAACGGAATTCGCTGGCGACTTCCACCTGGCACGGGATGCCGGCCAGTTCTTCGAGCCAGTAACGCGCGACCATGCCGGCGTGATAGCTGGTGCCGCAGGCGACGATCTGCACGTTGCGTACTTTGGCAAACAGCTCGGCAGCTTGCGGACCGAAGGCCTCAACCAGCACTTGATTGTTGCCCAGGCGACCTTCGAGAGTGCGCTGGACCACGGCCGGTTGCTCGTGGATTTCCTTGAGCATGTAGTGGCGGAACTCGCCCTTGTCGGCGGCTTCGGCACCATCGGTGTACTGCACGGTCTGGCGCTCGACAGCGTTGCCGTTCACGTCCCAGATCTGCACGCTGTCGCGACGGATTTCAGCGATATCGCCTTCTTCCAGGTACATGAAGCGGTCAGTGACCTGACGCAGAGCGAGTTGGTCGGAAGCGAGGAAGTTCTCGCCCAGACCCAGGCCGATCACCAATGGACTGCCACTGCGCGCGGCAACCAGGCGATCCGGTTGGCTCGCATTGATCACCGCCAGACCGTAGGCACCGTGCAGCTCCTTGACAGTCGCTTTGAGCGCGGCAGTCAGGTCCGGTTGTTCCTTGAGCTTGTGGGTCAGCAGGTGGGCGATGACTTCGGTGTCGGTGTCCGAGCTGAACGAGTAACCCAAGGCTTTGAGTTGTTCGCGCAGGGCTTCGTGGTTCTCGATGATGCCGTTGTGCACCACCGCGATGTCACCGGAAAAATGCGGGTGAGCGTTGCGCTCGCACGGCGCGCCATGGGTCGCCCAACGAGTGTGGGCGATACCGAGACGACCGGACAGCGGCTGTTCGGCCAGCGCGGTTTCCAGTTCGCTGACCTTGCCCGGACGGCGCATGCGTTCCAGGGTCTGGTCATTGGTATAAACCGCCACACCGGCGCTGTCATAGCCGCGGTATTCGAGGCGCTTCAGGCCTTCGAGAAGGATGGCGGTGATATTACGTTCAGCTACAGCGCCGACAATGCCACACATGGTTATTTCTCCTGACTGACAGCCGCACAGATCAAAGTGATCCCGCGGGCCTGAAGCTGATCGCGTGCCTCGACAGACAGGCGATCATCGGTAATGAGGGTATGGATGCTGCTCCAGGGCAGCTCCAGGTTGGGAATCTTGCGACCGATCTTGTCGGCCTCGACCATGACGATCACTTCTCGCGCAACGTCGGCCATCACCCGGCTGAGGCCGAGCAGTTCATTGAAGGTGGTGGTGCCGCGCACCAGATCGATACCGTCAGCGCCGATGAACAGTTGATCGAAGTCGTAAGAGCGTAGTACCTGCTCGGCGACCTGGCCCTGAAAGGATTCCGAGTGCGGATCCCAGGTGCCGCCGGTCATCAGTAGCACCGGCTCGTGTTCCAGTTCGCTCAAGGCATTGGCGACATGCAGCGAGTTGGTCATCACCACCAGACCCGGTTGCTGGCCCAGTTCGGGAATCATCGCGGCGGTGGTGCTGCCGCTGTCGATGATGATGCGCGCGTGCTCGCGGATGCGTTTGACCGCCGCGCGGGCGATCGCCTGCTTGTACTTGGAAATACTCTGCGCCGTTTCTGCGACCAGCTCTTGAGGCATGGTGATCGCACCGCCGTAACGACGTAGCAACAAACCATGGGTTTCCAGCGCGGCGAGATCCTTGCGAATCGTAACTTCCGAAGTTTCGAAACGCTTGGCCAGCTCGTCGACACTGACTTCGCCCTGCTCATTGAGCAAGGCGAGGATGTTATGGCGACGTTGGGGAGTGTTACGCTTGGACATGGCGACTTAAGTTTCGATTCGAAAGATAACGCAAGCAATGAAACTCTATCGAAAGGTTGCCGTCAAGACACGAAGAGAAAAATTCAGAAAGATTGAAATGACTGTGGGAGCGAGCCCGCTCGCGAAAGGGGAGTCCTAGCCACTCAAGACGTGACGGAGAGACCGCATTCGCGAACAGGCACGCTCCCACAGGGGATTGTGGATAAATCAGGATTTTTTGATTTTTTCCGGCCGCTTCCAGCCGTCGATGTTCTTCTGGCGGGCTCGGCCTACCGCCAACTGAGCGTTATCCACATTTTGCGTGATGGTCGAGCCGGCCGCAGTCGTCGCACCGTTGGAGATATCCACAGGCGCGACCAGCGAGTTGTTGGAACCGATGAACACATCAGCACCCAGCACGGTTTTCCACTTGTTGGCGCCATCGTAGTTGCAAGTGATGGTGCCGGCGCCGATGTTGGTGCGTGCGCCGATTTCTGCATCGCCCAGATAGGTCAGATGGCCAGCCTTGGCACCCTCGCCCATGTGTGCATTTTTCAGCTCAACGAAGTTACCCACATGGGCGCGCGCTTCGAGCACAGTGCCCGGGCGTAAACGCGCGAAGGGACCAGCGTCACTGCCTTCACCGAGAATGGCGCCTTCTATATGACTGTTGGCCTTGATTACCACGCCTTTGCGCAGGGTGCTGTCCTTGATCACGCAGTTCGGGCCGATCTGTACGTCGTCTTCAATGATGACCTTGCCTTCGAGGATCACGTTGATGTCGATCAGCACATCGCGACCGACGCTGACTTCGCCGCGCACGTCGAAGCGGGCCGGGTCACGCAGGGTCACGCCCTCAGCCATCAGGCGGCGGCCGGCGCGCAACTGATAATGACGCTCCAGTTCAGAGAGCTGCTTGCGATCGTTGGCGCCCTGCACTTCCATCGGGTCGTGCGGCTGTTCGGTGGCAACCACCAGACCATCGCTGACCGCCATTTCGATCACGTCGGTGAGGTAGTACTCGCCCTGCGCGTTGTTGTTCGACAGGCGACTCATCCAGTCTGCCAGCCGATTGGCCGGCACAGCGAGGATGCCGGTGTTGCCCTCGGTGATGGCTCGTTGCGCTTCGCTGGCATCTTTGTGCTCGACGATGGCCGCGACCTTGCCGTCGGCATCGCGCACGATGCGGCCGTAACCGGTCGGGTCATCCAGCTCGACAGTGAGCAAACCCATCTGCCCCGGTACGACATGCTTGAGCAGACGTTGCAGGGTTTCGACTTCGATCAGCGGCACATCACCGTAAAGAATCAGCACGGTGTCGGCATCAATGAACGGCACCGCCTGGGCGGTGGCGTGGCCAGTGCCCAGTTGCTTGTCCTGCAACACGAAATTCAGGTCATCAGCTGCCAGCCGCTCACGCACCACATCGGCACCGTGACCGATCACCACGTGAATGCGTTGTGGATCAAGTTGCCGAGCGCTGTGGATAACATGGCCGAGCATGGAATTGCCGGCAATCGGGTGCAGCACCTTGGGCAGCGCCGAGCGCATGCGCGTGCCTTGACCGGCCGCGAGGATAACGATTTCGAGAGACATGACTGGCTACCAATCCTGGGTGGTCAGCAACTGCGACCGGGTTTGAAATTCGGAAAAGAAAAAAGGGTAGCCGAGGCTACCCTTTTTTATCAATCGCACAACAAGCGGATGACGGATTAACCGCCAAACTTCTTGCGGATCTGCTGGACGGTGCGCAGCTGGGCTGCAGCCTCGGCCAGACGAGTGGCAGCGGCGCCGTAATCGAAGTCCGCGCCTTTTTCGTTCAGGGCATTCTCGGCAGCCTTGAGAGCTGCCTGAGCCTGAGCTTCATCCAGGTCGGCGGCACGTTGCACGGTATCGGCAAGTACCTTGACCATGTTCGGCTGAACCTCGAGGAAACCACCGGAGATGTAGAACACCTCGGCTTCCCCGCCTTGCTTGATCAGGCGGATCGGACCCGGCTTGAGATTAGTGATCAGCGGCGCGTGACCCAGAGCGATACCAAGATCACCCAGTGCACCGTGCGCAATCACCATCTCGACCAGGCCGGAAAAGATTTCCCCTTCCGCGCTGACGATATCGCAATGGACTGTCATAGCCATCTGATTGCCTCAACCTAAATTAGCGCCCGTTGCCGGGCGCCGGGATTACAGTTTCTTGGCTTTCTCGATCGCTTCTTCGATGCCGCCAACCATGTAGAACGCTTGTTCTGGCAGGTGGTCGTAGTCACCGTTGAGGATGCCTTTGAAGCCAGCAATGGTGTCTTTCAGGGAAACGTATTTACCCGAAGCACCGGTGAAGACTTCAGCCACGAAGAACGGCTGCGACAAGAAGCGCTGGATCTTACGAGCACGGTTAACCAACTGTTTGTCGGCTTCCGACAGCTCGTCCATACCCAGGATCGCGATGATGTCTTTCAGCTCTTTGTAACGCTGCAGAACATACTGAACGCCGCGAGCGGTGTCGTAGTGGTCCTGACCGATCACGTTCGGGTCCAGCTGGCGCGAAGTCGAATCCAGTGGATCTACCGCTGGGTAGATACCCAGGGAAGCGATGTCACGGGACAGAACGACGGTGGCGTCCAAGTGGGCGAAGGTGGTCGCTGGCGACGGGTCGGTCAAGTCGTCCGCAGGTACGTATACCGCTTGGATCGAGGTGATCGAACCTTCCTTGGTCGAAGTGATACGTTCCTGCAGAACGCCCATCTCTTCAGCCAGGGTCGGCTGGTAACCTACTGCCGAAGGCATACGGCCCAGCAGTGCGGATACTTCAGTACCGGCCAGGGTGTAACGATAGATGTTGTCGACGAACAGCAGAACGTCGTTACCTTCGTCACGGAACTTCTCGGCCATGGTCAGGCCGGTCAGTGCTACGCGCAGACGGTTTCCCGGCGGCTCGTTCATCTGACCGTAAACCAGTGCCACTTTGTCCAGAACGTTGGAGTCCTTCATCTCGTGGTAGAAGTCGTTACCCTCACGAGTACGCTCACCCACACCGGCGAACACGGAATAACCGCTGTGCTCGATGGCGATGTTACGGATCAGTTCCATCATGTTTACGGTTTTGCCTACACCGGCACCACCGAACAGACCGACTTTACCGCCCTTGGCGAACGGGCAGACCAGGTCGATAACCTTGATGCCGGTTTCCAGCAGGTCGTTGCCGCCTGCTTGCTCGGCGAACGAAGGTGCTGCGCGGTGAATGCCCCAGCGCTCTTCGGTGTCGATCGGGCCAGCTTCGTCGATCGGGTTACCGAGGACGTCCATGATCCGGCCCAGGGTCGCTTTACCGACCGGTACGGAGATGGCTGCGCCAGAGTCGGTGACTTCCAGACCGCGCTTCAAGCCCTCGGTGGAACCCATCGCAATGGTACGCACCACGCCGTCGCCCAGCTGCTGCTGAACTTCCAGGGTGGTTGCGGCCGCGCTTTGTACAGTCAGCGCGTTGTAGATGCTCGGTACGCTGTCGCGTGGAAATTCCACGTCGATAACGGCGCCGATGATTTGAACGATACGTCCGCTACTCATAGCTGGATCCTCTGAATATTTGAACCGTTAAACCGCGGCAGCGCCGCCGACGATTTCCGAGATCTCTTGGGTGATCGCAGCCTGACGCGCCTTGTTGTAGATCAGCTGCAAATCGCTGATCAAATCACCGGCGTTGTCGGTAGCGTTCTTCATCGCGATCATCCGCGCAGCCTGTTCAGCCGCGTTGTTCTCGACCACCGCCTGGTAGACCTGCGACTCGACGTAACGGACCATCAAGCCGTCAAGCAGCTCTTTGGCGTCCGGTTCGTAGAGATAGTCCCAGTGGTGCTTGAGATCCTGATCCGGGGTTGCCACCAGTGGAATCAACTGCTCCACGGTAGGCTGTTGCGTCATGGTGTTGATGAACTTGTTGGACACCACGGACAGGCGGTCGATACGGCCGTCCAGGTAGGCATCCAGCATCACCTTGACGCTGCCGATCAGATCATTGATCGACGGCTCTTCACCCAGGTGGCTGATAGCTGCAACGACGTTACCGCCGAAGTTGCGGAAAAAGGCCGCACCCTTGCTACCGACTACACACAGATCAATCTCGACGCCGTTTTCGCGGTTTACCGCCATGTCCTTGACCAGGGCCTTGAACAGGTTGGTGTTCAAGCCGCCGCACAGACCACGGTCACTGCTCACAACGACATAACCGACGCGCTTGATTTCGCGGTCGATCATGAACGGGTGGCGGTATTCCGGGTTGGCGTTGGCCAGATGCCCAATTACCTGGCGGATACGCTCCGCATAAGGACGGCTAGCAGCCATGCGCATTTGTGCCTTGCGCATTTTGCTGACCGCCACTTTTTCCATGGCGCTGGTAATCTTTTGCGTGCTTTTGATGCTCGCAATCTTACTGCGAATCTCTTTTGCGCCTGCCATGTAACACCTATCAGGTTAGCAAGCGGGAGCCTCGCGGCTCCCGCTGCGGCTTACCAGGTTTGGGTGGCCTTGAACTTCTCGATACCGGCTTTCATGCCAGCGTCGATTTCGTCATTGAAGTCACCTTTAACGTTGATCTTGGCCATCAAATCGGCGTGATCGCGGTTGAAGAAAGCAATCAGCGCTTGTTCGAAGCTGCCGACCTTGGCGATTTCAATGTCAGTCAGGAACCCACGCTCAGCGGCATACAGCGACAGCGCCATGTCAGCGATCGACATTGGTGCGTATTGCTTCTGCTTCATCAGCTCGGTAACGCGCTGACCATGCTCAAGTTGCTTGCGGGTCGCTTCGTCCAGGTCAGAAGCGAACTGGGCGAATGCCGCCAGTTCACGGTACTGAGCCAGAGCGGTACGGATACCACCGGAGAGCTTCTTGATGATCTTGGTCTGAGCGGCACCACCCACACGGGATACCGAAACACCGGCGTTCACTGCAGGGCGGATGCCCGAGTTGAACATGGCCGATTCCAGGAAGATCTGACCGTCGGTGATGGAAATCACGTTGGTCGGAACGAACGCGGAAACGTCGCCAGCCTGGGTTTCGATGATCGGCAGTGCGGTCAGGGAACCGGTTTTGCCGGTCACTGCGCCGTTGGTGAACTTCTCTACGTATTCTTCCGAAACGCGGGATGCGCGCTCCAGCAGACGGGAGTGGAGATAGAACACGTCGCCTGGGTAAGCTTCACGGCCTGGTGGACGGCGCAGCAGCAGGGAAATCTGGCGGTAAGCCACTGCCTGCTTGGACAGATCGTCATAAACGATCAGCGCGTCTTCACCGCGGTCGCGGAAGAATTCACCCATGGTGCAACCGGAGTACGGTGCCAGGAATTGCAGCGCAGGAGATTCCGAAGCACTGGCAGCCACGATGATCGTGTTGGCCAGGGCGCCGTTTTCTTCCAGCTTGCGAACCACGTTGGCGATGGTCGATTGCTTCTGACCGATGGCTACGTAGACGCAGAAAATGCCGCTGTCTTTCTGGTTGATGATCGCGTCGATCGCCAGAGCGGTTTTACCGATCTGACGGTCACCGATGATCAGCTCACGCTGGCCACGGCCGACAGGGATCATGGCATCGACAGCCTTGTAGCCAGTCTGTACAGGCTGGTCTACCGACTTACGCCAGATCACGCCTGGAGCAACTTTCTCGACCGCGTCGGTCTCGGTGTTGCCCAGTGGACCTTTGCCGTCAACAGGGTTACCCAGAGCATCGACTACGCGGCCCAGCAATTCCTTACCAACAGGAACTTCGAGGATGCGGCCGGTGCACTTGGCGCTCATGCCTTCAGCCAGCGACTGGTAGGAGCCCAATACCACGGCACCTACGGAGTCCTGCTCCAGGTTGAGGGCCATACCGTAGACGCCGCCCGGAAACTCGATCATCTCGCCGTACATGACGTCGGCCAGACCGTGAATCCGCACGATGCCGTCAGATACGCTGACGACAGTGCCTTCGTTACGGGCTTGGGAGGTCACATCGAGCTTGTCGATGCGGCCCTTGATAATTTCACTTATTTCGGAAGGATTGAGTTGCTGCATTGCTCTGCTGCCCCTTCAAACTCAAGATTTCAATGCTTCGGCAAGTTTCGCGATTTTGCCGCGAATCGAGCCATCGATAACCAGGTCGCCGGCGCGGATCACGACACCACCAATCAAGGCAGCGTCCTCCGCAACTTGCAGGCGCACTTCCCGGTTGAGTCGTGCACTGAGAACCTTGGCGAGTTTGTCTTGCTGTTCTTGGTTCAATGCAAATGCACTGGTTACTTCAACGTCTACCGATTTCTCTTGTTCGGCCTTGTACAGGTCGAACAGAGCGGCGATCTCCGGCAGAAGCAGGAGACGGTCGTTCTCGGCAACGACGTTGATGAAATTGCGTGCCTTTTCATCAAACTTGTCGCCGCACACGTCAATGAACGTGGCGGCCTTTTCTGCGCTCGTCAGTCGCGGGGCCTTGAGCACGCGCTGCAGGGTGTCGTCTTGCGACACCGCTGCTGCCAGGCCGAGCATGGCTGACCAATTGGCCAGTTGCTGGTGGGCCTGAGCGTGCTCGAAGGCCGCCTTAGCGTAAGGTCGGGCCAACGTGGTCAGTTCTGCCATGATCGCCCTCGCTTAGATTTCAGCAGCCAGTTGGTTAACCAGCTCTGCGTGCGCGTTTTGATCGATTGTGGCACCCAGGATCTTCTCGGCGCCGCCAACAGCCAGCAAGCCCACTTGGGCACGCAGCTTGTCTTTGACGCTGTTCAGTTCCTGTTCGATCTCGGCTTGAGCCTGAACCTTCACACGGTCAGCGTCGATACGGGCTTTTTCAACAGCCTCTTCGACGATCTGGTTACCGCGTTTCTTGGCTTGCTCGATGATTTCAGCTGCCTGAGCTTTCGCTTCGCGCAGTTGCTGACCCGCTTTCTCTTGGGCCAACTCCAGGTCGCGAGCTGCACGGCTGGCAGCGTCCAGACCATCAGCGATCTTCTTTTGACGTTCGTGCAGAGCAGCGATGACCGGAGGCCATACATACTTCATGCAGAACAGTACAAAAATCAGGAACGCAACGGACTGGCCAATCAGGGTCGCATTAATGTTCACGCCAACACCTCGCAGTTACGTTGTCCATCACACCAAATTACCCGGAAGATCCGAGTAATCAGCCAGCGATCTGACCAACGAACGGGTTCGCAAAGGTGAAGAACAGAGCGATACCAACACCGATCATGGTTACGGCGTCGAGCAGACCGGCAACGATGAACATTTTTACTTGCAGCATTGGAACCATTTCTGGCTGACGCGCTGCGCCTTCCAGGAACTTGCCGCCCAGCAGGCCGAAACCAATTGCGGTACCCAGTGCGCCCAGGCCGATCAACAGTGCAACAGCGATAGCGGTTAGACCAACTACAGTTTCCATCTTTCCTCCCGACTTTTACGTCGTATGGTTTAGGTTTTTTAGATTAAAGCGGTAAAACAAATCGTTTCAGCTGCCCCGCAAGGAGCTCCCTCCCGTTTGACCGGGAGGAACATCAGACTAGTCGAGACTGGTCTTAATGGTTTTCTTCGTGCGCCATCGACAGGTAGACGATGGTCAGCATCATGAAGATGAACGCCTGCAGGGTGATGATCAGGATGTGGAATACAGCCCACGCCCACTGCAGAACAACGCCCAGGCCGCTGAGCCAGAGCAGGCCGCTGCCGAACATCACAGCGATCAGAATGAACACCAGCTCGCCGGCATACATGTTGCCGAACAGACGCAGAGCCAGAGAGATCGGCTTGGCGATCAGGGTGACGAATTCCAGCAGGAAGTTCACCGGTATCAGCAGGGCCTGAACGAAGATGTTCTTGCTGCCGAACGGGTGCAGGGTCAGTTCGCCGATGAAGCCGCCGATGCCCTTGACCTTGATGCTGTAGAAAATGATCAGTGCGAACACCGAGAACGCCATGCCCAGAGTCGCGTTCGGGTCGGTAGTCGACACGGCGCGGAACGGGATGTGGGCATCGCCGGAGATCAGGATGGCCAGCTGAGGAATCCAGTCGACCGGTACCAGGTCGACGGCGTTCATCAGGAACACCCAGACGAAGATGGTCAGTGCCAGCGGTGCAATCACCGGGCTACGGCCATGGAAGCTGTCTTTCACGCTGCCATCGACGAATTCGACCAATACTTCAACGAAGTTCTGCAAGGCACCCGGCTGACCCGAAGTCGCTTTCTTTGCCGCCATGCGGAAAAGAAGAACGAAGATCAGACCCAGCGCGACCGACCAGCCGAGGGTATCGACGTGGAAAGCCCAGAAGCCCATTTCCTTGGCTTCTGCTGCGGTGTGGGCAAAGCCCCAGCCGCCGTTGGGTAGCTGACCGAAAGTCAGGTTCTGCAAGTGGTGCTGGATATAGCCCGAAGCGGTTGTCTCTGCCATGGTTGCCTCAAACGCCCTAAGGTCTCGAAAGTCTTGTTCTCATCAGCAGGGGAGCGAACCAGCTGACCGACTGCGTCAGCACGAACACGCCGAATACTGCGATCGGCGCCAGTGGCTTCACACCTGCGAACACCAGTGCAAACAGCACTGCCGTCAAAATAAGTTTGCCTGCCTCGCCGGCATAAAAAGACCGGACGATGGACTGGGCTGCTCGGGCGCCGGAAAACCGAAATGCCCTGTGAGCGAAATAAACATTGGGCAGCAAGGCTATCAGGCCTCCGCAAAGTCCCGAGTATCCGGCAACGACTCCATGCCATTGCCAGAGCGCCAAAGCGGCAATGAGCAGAATGACAAATTGAGCCATCAACACCGGAAAAACCGCCAGGCGATGGAAAGGCAAGCGGTTTGGCGTGCGGGTTCCCATCACAGTTGCTCTCCAATGGTCGGCTGCCGAAATCCAATAACTTGGCATAATTTGTGCCGACAAAATGCGCGCAGAGTATAGGGGCGGTTCTGCCCCTATTCAACTGTCAGGTAGTGATTTCCGACTGCGCGCTACATGAGGAAATGTTTCAGCGGATGTGTGCGAGCACACCTTGAAGCTCGTCGAGCGAGTTATAACCAATCACCAATTGGCCCTTGCCCTTCTTGCCATGGCGAATCTGCACCGCAGAGCCTAGGCGCTCGGCCAAACGCTGCTCGAGGCGAGCGATGTCCGGGTCAGGTTTTGCAGCTTCCACAGGCTCCGGTTTGCCACTCAACCACTGACGAACCAGTGCCTCAGTTTGGCGCACGGTCAGTCCTCGTGCGACAACATGTCGCGCCCCTTCGACCTGCTGATTGTCCGGCAGACCGAGCAAGGCACGCGCGTGACCCATTTCCAGGTCACCGTGCGACAGCATGGTCTTGATCACTTCGGGCAGTGCAATAAGTCGCAACAGGTTAGCCACAGTCACCCGCGACTTACCCACAGCCTCGGCAACCTGTTGCTGAGTCAGCTGGAATTCCTGCTGCAAGCGCTGCAAGGCGACGGCTTCTTCGATCGGGTTGAGGTCTTCACGCTGGATGTTCTCGATCAGCGCAATCGCAATGGCGGTTTCATCCGGCACATCGCGAACCATCGCCGGGATGGTTTCCTGCCCGGCCTGCTGACTGGCGCGCCAGCGGCGTTCACCGGCAATGATCTCAAACCGGCCGCCACCAATCGGGCGTACCACGATCGGCTGCATCACGCCTTGGGCCTTGATCGACTGCGCCAGCTCTTCCAGGGCCTGCGGGTCCATGTCACGGCGCGGCTGATATTTGCCACGCTGCAGCAGGTCCAGCGGCAGGTGTTGCAGTTCGCGGGTGTCGGCCTGCGCGGCTTGTTCTTCCAGCGCGCTGACCGTCGGACCACTCAGCAGTGCATCGAGTCCACGTCCGAGACCTCGTTTCTTGACGGCCATGGGGATTCCTTAAGTTGGCTGAGCAGCAGCAATGCGTGAATTTTTGCGCTGACGACGAACCATCTCGCCTGCCAGAGCCAGATAGGCCAGGGCACCACGCGATTGCTTGTCGTAAGCCAGCGCCGGCATGCCGTAGCTCGGTGCTTCGGCCAAGCGAATGTTGCGCGGGATCACCGTGTCGTACAGCTGATCGCCGAAGTGCTCCTTGAGCTGCGCCGAAACATCGTTCATCAGGCTCAAGCGCGGGTCGTACATGGTCCGCAGCAGGCCTTCGACTTTCAGGTTCGGGTTGAGCAGCTCGGCGATGCGCTTGATGTTATCCACAAGGTCGCTCAAACCTTCCAGCGCAAAGTATTCGCACTGCATGGGGATAATCACCCCGTCAGCGGCGACCAGTGCGTTGAGTGTGAGCATCGACAGCGACGGTGGGCAGTCGATCAAAATGTAATCGTAGTTGTCACGGATCGGCGCCAGCGCGCTGCGCAGACGGCTTTCCTTCATCTGCATTTCCAGCAGCACCACTTCGGCCGCGGTCAGATCGCGGTTGGCCGGCAGCAATTGATAACCGCCGTGCTCGGAGAAGTGCATGGCCTGACCCAGGTCGCATTCACCGATCAGCAGATCGTAGACCGAGTTTTCCAGACCATGTTTATCCACACCGCTACCCATGGTGGCGTTGCCCTGTGGATCGAGATCGATCAACAGCACCCGGCGCTTGGTCGCGACCAGGGATGCTGCGAGGTTGATGCAGGTGGTGGTTTTGCCCACACCACCCTTCTGGTTCGCTATCGCGAATACCTTAGCCATTCTTGCTTGTGTTCCCAATCATGCCGTGCGGCGCAGTATCAGCAGATGGCGTTGGCCTTGGCAACCGGGGACGGCCAGGGCGTGTTCGCTATCGAGTTTGAAATCTGCCGGCAATGCTACCAGCTCATCGGCCGGATGAACGCCCTTCATTGCCAGCCAGCGTGTATCGGCATCGCCCAAGTGGCGAGTCCAGTTGGTGAAGTTTTCCATGCTGCTGAAGGCCCGGGAAATGATCCCGTTGAATGGTTGCGCAGGCTGGAACGCTTCGACGCGACTGTGGATAACTTGCAGGTTATCCAGCTTCAGTTCGAGTTTGACCTGAGTCAGAAAGCGGGTTTTCTTGCCATTGCTGTCCAGACAGGTCACCTGCGAGTCCGGATACAGGATCGCCAGCGGAATACCAGGCATGCCACCACCACTGCCGACATCGAGCCAGCGACCGTTTTCGATAAACGACATCACGCTGAGACTATCGAGCAAGTGCCGCGAAACCATTTCGTCCGGATCGCGCACAGCGGTCAGGTTGTAGGCCTGGTTCCATTTGATCAACAGGGCCAGGTAACCCAGCAGCAATTTGTGCTGGGTTTCTGTGAGATTGACACCGAGCTCGCGGGCTCCTGTGGATAACTCTTCGGCGTGTTGCGAAGTGACCTTGGCACTCAAGCGCTTTGCTCCAACTGACGGCCCGCGCCGCGTTTTTTCAAATGAATCATCAACAGCGAAATCGCCGCCGGGGTTACGCCCGGGATCCGCGAAGCCTGGCCCAGCGTTTCGGGACGTGTGGCGCCGAGCTTGCTCTGGATCTCCTTGGACAGACCGGAGATGTTGGTGTAATCGATATCCACAGGCAATTTTGTGTCTTCGCTGGCACGCAGACGAGCGATTTCGTCCTGTTGGCGGTCGATGTAACCGGCGTATTTGGTCTTGATCTCAACCTGCTCGGCGACCTGTGGATCTTCGGCGCCCTGCCCGGTCACTTCGACCAGACCGGCGTAATCGATTTCCGGACGGCTCAACAGGTTGAGCAAGTTGTATTCGTGGGTTAGCGGCGTGCCGAACTTGTCAGCAATAGCATCGCCCTGCGGAGTATTTGGCCGCACCCAAGTGCTTTTCAGGCGCTGCTCTTCAAGCTCAATGCTTTCGCGTTTCTTGCAGAAGGCCGCCCAGCGCGCGTCATCGACCAGACCGAGTTCGCGACCTTTTTCGGTCAGGCGCAGGTCGGCGTTGTCTTCGCGCAGAATCAGGCGGTATTCGGCGCGGGACGTGAACATACGGTACGGCTCTTGGGTACCGAGGGTGATCAGGTCGTCTACCAGAACGCCGATGTACGCTTCATCGCGGCGCGGACACCAGGCTTCTTTGCCCTTGGCCCGCAGCGCAGCGTTGGCCCCGGCGAGCAGACCTTGAGCGCCGGCTTCTTCGTAACCGGTGGTGCCGTTGATCTGCCCGGCGAAGAACAGACCGCCGATGACTTTGGTTTCCAGACTGTACTTCAGATCGCGGGGATCGAAGTAGTCGTACTCGATCGCATAACCCGGACGCACGATGTGCGCGTTTTCCATACCGCGGATCGATTGCACGATCTGCAATTGCACGTCGAACGGCAGGCTTGTGGATATCCCGTTCGGATACAGCTCATGGGTGGTCAGACCTTCCGGTTCGATGAACACCTGATGGCTTTCCTTGTCGGCAAAGCGATGAATCTTGTCTTCGATCGACGGGCAATAACGCGGGCCGACACCTTCGATTTCACCGGCAGCGGAATACATCGGCGAACGATCAAGATTCGCCGCGATGATTTCGTGGGTACGCGCATTGGTATGGGTAATCCAGCAACTGACCTGGCGCGGATGCTGCTCCTTGCTGCCCATGAACGACATCACCGGGATCGGAGTGTCACCCGGCTGCTCGGTCATCACCGAGAAATCCACAGATTTGCCATCAATACGCGGCGGTGTACCGGTCTTCAGGCGCCCGACACGCAATGGCAACTCACGCAGACGGTGGGCCAGAGCAATCGACGGTGGATCACCGGCGCGACCGCCGGAGAAATTCTGCAAACCGATGTGGATAAGTCCGCCGAGGAATGTACCGGTGGTCAACACCACGGAATCGGCGAAGAAACGCAGCCCCATCTGTGTAACCACACCACGGACTTGCTCCTGCTCGACGATCAGGTCGTCAGCAGCCTGTTGAAATATCCACAGGTTTGGCTGGTTTTCCAGGATTTCGCGGACAGCGGCCTTATAGAGAATTCGGTCGGCTTGCGCACGGGTGGCCCGTACTGCCGGGCCTTTGCGGCTGTTCAACACGCGAAACTGGATGCCGCCCTTGTCGGTAGCCATGGCCATCGCGCCGCCGAGGGCATCGATTTCCTTGACCAGATGGCTTTTGCCGATGCCACCGATGGCCGGGTTGCAACTCATGGCGCCGAGGGTTTCCACGTTATGCGTCAGCAACAGGGTTTTTGCCCCCATGCGTGCTGACGCCAGTGCTGCCTCGGTACCGGCATGACCGCCGCCGATGACGATCACTTCAAAACGGGAAGGGAAATCCACCACGCACCTCGTGCCTGCTTAAGTAGGTCATTCAGGAAATATTGAAACCAGGTTTCTGGACCTGGTCGGCAAGTATAGGGACTTCGCCCTTTCTAAAGAACCCTTTGCACAAAATTTAACCAGCTGTGGAGAACTCGAGGTTAAAAAAAATAAAAAAGAGAGAAATTTATAAAACCTTTGTTTTTATGTTTATTCTTACTGAGCACCATTTCTGTGGATAGATCGCTACAGGCCATGTATTACAATGTGTACAGAGATTAAAAACCCTGTGCTCATGTGGCAATGAGGCCCTTGGATAACCGGTGTAAGCCTGTGGATGAAAGGGATGGTTATCCACAGAGCGGGTTATATCCAGTTTTCAACCCCCTTTATCAACTGACCTCAGGAGCAGTTATTCACAGGGCTTAGTCCACAGAAAATCGCCAACATGTCTTTTTCCGGACGCAAAAAAAGCGTCAGCTAGGGATTAGTGACGCTCGGCAAGCCAAGGGCAGGAAATGAAAAGGCTATTGTGAGAGGACGTAACAGAAGCTAATAATAGCCATTATCATTAAAACATCAGTTTCTCCCATGCCCCTACCCGCCCACACCGCTGCGATCGAGCAAATCTACGAGCAACATCATTCGTGGCTGTATGGTTGGCTCAAGGGCAAACTGCACAACGCCTGCGATGCAGCCGATGTGGCGCATGACACGTTTTTGCGAGTTCTGGCGGCGCGCAATGCAGCTCATATTCGTGAGCCGAGGGATTACCTGACGACTATTGCGCGCGGCCTGGTCATCGATCGTTATAGACGCAGGGCGATTGAAAGCGCTTATCTGCAGGCCCTCGCAGCTCGGCCGGAAGCGTCAGTCATTAGCGAAGAAGACAGGGCGCTGATCATTGAAACCCTGATCGCTGTGGATAAAGCATTGACCGGGCTGGGTCCGCGAACACGGCAGATCTTCATGCTTTCGCAAGTCGACGGACTGACTTATCAACAGATCGCCGTGCAATTGAGAGTCTCGCTGACCACAGTAAAAAAACACATGATCCGCGCCCTGACTGAGTGCGCCCTGCTCATGGCGCAGCCATGATGGCCGCCGCTGCAAACCGTCAGCTATTGGAAACTGCCGCCAGCTGGTATGTGCAGTTTCAGTCTCAGCCACCGAGCCTTGCCGAACAAAAGGCCTGGCAGTTGTGGATAGACAGCGATCCAGCGCATCTGGCGGCGTGGAACCAGATGGAACAATTGCAGCGCCACCTCGGTACGCTGCCGCAGGATCTGAAACGATGTGCGCTCAATAACACTGGTCAGCACCGCCGGCAGGTGCTCAAGCTGTTGCTGCTCGCAGCGGGAACAGGCTTCGTTGGCTGGAGTGCTCAACGACACACATCCCTCGGCAACGTTTGGGCCGACTATAAAACCGGTGTGGGTCAGCGTCGCACCATCAGCCTGGCCGATGGCAGCCAGATCCAGCTCAACACCGACTCGGCCATCGATGTTTCTTTCGACGCAGCGCAACGCCTGATTCAACTGCGTGCCGGTGAAATCCTCATCCAAACCGGCAAGCTTGGCGATCAGCGGCCGTTTTATGTGCAAACCCGCGACGGGCGGATTCAAGCTTTGGGCACCCGGTTCTCGGTGCATCAGATGTCCAGCTCAACCAGAGTTGGGGTGCTGGAAGATCGAGTCAGCGTTCAACCCGCGCAGTCATCCACTGCTGCGCTCATTCTGAAAGCAGGCGAAGGCGCGGATTTCGATAGTCGGCACATCGGCCTCAGTCATTCCTTCCAGTCATCAGAAGTGGCCTGGATCAACGGCCAGTTGATCGTTTTCGACGCGCGCCTGGGCGATGTAATCGCGGAGTTGGGACGCTATCGCAGTGGTGTATTGCATTGTGATCGCCGCGCCCGGGATCTGCGGGTCTCCGGGACTTTCCGGCTCGATTCGACCGACGCAGTGCTGGCCAACCTTCAGGCCTCGTTGCCAATCAACGTGCGTTATTTCAGCCGTTATTGGATCTCGATCAGCCATAGCGCTTGATCAAAAAATGCCTGGGGAAAAATAATTTCAAGCAGGGTTATCTTTTTTCGCCCTGACCCGGCCCTACAGGTAATCGCGATAAACGCGGCTCTTCGCCACCTTCAGGGCTAATCCACACATGCGTCTTCCCACGTTCCGTCAGCGCTTTTCTCCACATTGCATTGCATGCAGCTTATTGATGGCCAGCGCTGCGTCTTGTCTGGTGATCAGCAACAGCGCCTTCGCGGCGTCGACATCCCAGCGCTTCGCCATTGCCGCCGGCCCGCTGGATAGTGCCTTGAGCCAGTTCGCCGCTGCCGCCAATGTGATTCTGTCGTTCTCGCCGCAGCAGACCAGCCGCTTGCGCAGTGCCGGTTTAAATGGCGATTTCAGCGTCGAACAAGGTTTCGCTCAATTGCTGCAAGGCTCGGGTTTACAGGCAGTGCCACAAGCACCCGGCAGTTACATTCTGCAGAACGTGCCCAGCGGTGACTCCCTGGAGCTGGCGCCGACCAACATCAATGCGCAGTTGGGTAATCCAATGAATCTGGATTACACCGCCGACGTCGGCTACAAGGCGCAAAACAGCCGGATCGGTACGAAAACCAATACGCCGCTGTCGGAAACACCGCGTTCCGTGTCAGTGGTGACCGGGCAGCGCATCAAGGATCAGAAATCCCAGACACTCACCGACGTACTCGGCTACGTGCCGGGGATCTTCGCCCCACCTTTTGCCGCCGGTGACAGTCTGGCTGGCGACCTGTTCTATATCCGTGGTTTCAACGCCACCGATTACGGCTACGGTTTGCTGCGCGATGGACTGCGCGTGCAGGGCAATCGCTATGACACCAGCACCGAGCCGTACGGACTTGAGCGGGTCGAGGTGTTCCGTGGCCCGTCTTCGCTGCTGTATGGCGAAAATGCGCCAGGCGGTCTGGTCAATCTGGTCAGCAAACGCCCGACCGCCGCGCCTCAGGGCGAAGTGCAACTGGGCTATGGCTCGAACAATCGCCGGCAAATCGGCGTAGATGTCTCCGGCCCGCTCAATGACAACGGCAACGTTCTCGGACGCGTGGTGATGCAGGGGCGCAAATCCGATACCCAGACCGAGCACGTTCCTGACGACCGGATTTATATCGCCCCTTCGCTGACCCTGAACTTCGACGATTTCAATACGCTGACGCTGCTGGCCAACTACCAGAAAGACCACACCAACATGGAGCTTGGCCTGCCGGCCGCCGGCACGTTGCTGAGTAATCCCAACGGCCAATTATCCAAAGACACAATGCTCGGCGACCCGGACTGGAATACCTTCGAACGGGAAACCTGGAGCAGCGGTTACGAGTTCAGCCACTCGTTCAACGACGACTGGCAGTTCCGCCAGAACTCGCGCTACATGCAGTCGCGCATCACCCGCCACGAAACCTGGCCGGGCAATCTGAACAACGCCGGTTTCGGCACGCGGTTGAACGTGACCGCTTACGATCGCTTCAACAAATCCATGGTGTATTCGCTGGATAACCAGCTCGAAGGCAAGTTCGAGGCGGGCGAGCTGGAAAACACCGTGCTGTTGGGCGTCAGCTACGATCGCACCTCGTTCAACCAGGACTGGAATGCCGGCGTTGTCGGGCCGATCGATGTGTATAACCCGGTTTACCTGCGCGATCCGACCACGCCAATTGCCGTGCAGAACACTTTGCTCGAGCAGCAGATGAAGGGTGTTTATGCACAGATTCAGAGCAAGTACGACCACTGGCTGTTCCTGCTGGGCGGGCGCCAGGACTGGGTCGACAGTGACTTCCGCGACAAGGTGGCGCGAGGCAGCAACATCAGCTCCGAGGACAAGAAGTTCACCTATCAGGGCGGCGTGATGTATGAGTTCGACAACGGCATGACGCCGTATGTCAGCTATTCAACAGCGTTCGTGCCGGTGCAGCAGATTTCCAATGCCGGCGCACCGCTTGATCCGATCACCAGCAGCCAGTACGAAGTGGGTTTGAAGTACGAACCGATGGGCTGGGACACCGCTTTCACCGCTTCGGTGTATGACCTGCGCAAGAAGGACGACACCTATTTCGACGCGACGACGTCAACCTATCGCCAGGTGGGCGAAAGCCGCGCCAAAGGGGTGGAGCTGGAACTCAACAGTAATTTGACGCAGAACCTTAATGTCACGGCGGCTTATACCTACACCGACGCAAAAATTACCAAGGATTCGGCGACGTCGCTGGTCAAGGGCCACCAAATGACCGGCGTGCCGCGTAATCAAGCGTCGGCCTGGGCGAAATATCGCTTCCTCGACGGTGATTTGAAAGGCTTGTATGTGGCCGGTGGCGTGCGTTATTTCGACAGTGCGTTTGCCTACACTTCGCCTTCTCTCTACGGAAAACTGGATGCCGGCGACGTGACATTGGTCGACGCGGCAGTTGGATATCAGATCGATACACACTGGAGTGTCGATCTGAACGCGAAGAACCTGTTCGATAAGGAATACGTTTCGGGATGCAACGATGCAGGTCGCTGTTACTGGGGCGAGGATCGTACTTTGCTCGGTACGGTGTCCTATAACTGGTGAACAAAAAAGGGGCTGTGGATGAATTATCCACAGCCCCCTCTTTTATTTGCCAATGCAGAAGCTGGAGAAAATCCGTCCGAGCAAATCATCAGAACTGAACGCCCCGGTAATTTCACCCAGGGAATGTTGAGCCTGGCGCAAATCCTCAGCGAGCAACTCCCCAGCGCCCGCCAGGGTCAGTTGCGCGCGGCCATGTTCCAATGCCGCGCTGGCGTGGCGCAGTGCCTCCAGATGCCGGCGACGTGCGCTGAAGCTGCTTTCCGAGGTCTGCTCGTAACCCATGCACGCCTTTAGATGATCACGCAGCAGATCGAGGCCTTCGGCAGACTTGGCACTGAGACTGATGGTCACGTGGCCGTCGTCACTGGTTTCCAGAGCAATCGCTTCACCGGTCAGATCGGCTTTGTTCCGGATCAGGGTGACTTTCGCCGGATCCGGTCGAGACTCAAGGAATTCTGGCCACAAGGCAAAAGGATCCAGTGCTTCTGGTGCGGTCGCATCGACCACCAGCAAAACCCGATCCGCTTCACCGATGGCTTTCAACGCCCGTTCCACACCGATCTTTTCCACATGATCATCGGTGTCACGCAGCCCTGCAGTATCGACCACATGCAACGGCATCCCGTCGATGTGGATATGTTCGCGCAAAATATCCCGCGTAGTACCGGCAATTTCGGTGACGATGGCGGCTTCGCGACCGGCCAATGCATTCAACAGGCTGGATTTACCGGCATTCGGCCGCCCAGCGATGACGACTGTCATACCATCACGCAACAATGCGCCCTGCCCCGCTTCGCGCAGCACTGTGGATAACTCATCGCGTACCTTATCGAGCATGCCCAATACATGACCGTCGGCGAGAAAGTCGATTTCCTCTTCCGGGAAGTCGATGGCGGCTTCGACGTAGATACGCAAACCGATCAGCTGCTCGGTCAAGTTATGCACACGCTGGGAAAACGCACCCTGCAATGAACGCAGCGCATTGCGCGCAGCCTGTGCAGAACTGGCTTCGATCAAATCGGCTATTGCTTCGGCCTGGGCCAGATCGAGTTTGTCATTGAGGAAGGCGCGCTCGCTGAATTCACCTGGACGGGCCAGACGGCAGCCCAGTTCCAGACAACGCTTGAGCAACATGTCCAGAACGATCGGGCCGCCATGGCCCTGCAATTCCAAGACGTCTTCGCCGGTGAACGAGTTCGGCCCCGGGAAATACAAAGCCAGACCTTCGTCCAGCACCTGCTGGTCGTCACTGAAAAACGGTCCGTAATGGGCGTAACGTGGTTTCAGTTCTCGGCCGCTGATGGCTATTGCCGCAACGCTGGCCAACGGCCCGGAAATACGGACGATGCCCACACCGCCGCGCCCTTGAGCGGTGGCGACAGCGGCGATGGTTTCACGGGGTGTGCTCATAAAGCGGCATCCAGACAAAAGTGGCAGATAGCAAAACGCCCCACTAGGGGGCGCTTTGAGTGGTGTTATCCACAGTGCAAGTTACGCCTCGGCTTTTTTCGTCGCCGCTTCGATCTTACGCGTGATGTACCACTGTTGTGCAATCGACAGGCAGTTGTTCACAACCCAGTACAGCACCAGGCCCGCCGGGAACCACAGGAAGAAGAAGGTGAAGATGATTGGCATCATTTTCATGACCTTCGCCTGCATCGGATCCGGAGGCGTCGGGTTCAGCTGCTGCTGGATGAACATGGTTGCGCCCATGATGATCGGCAGAATGAAGAACGGATCCTTGATCGACAGGTCAGTGATCCACAGCATGAACGGCGCCTGGCGCATTTCCACGCTTTCCAGCAGAACCCAGTACAGCGACAGGAAGACCGGCATCTGCACGAGGATCGGCAAGCAGCCGCCCAGTGGATTGATCTTCTCTTTCTTGTACAGCTCCATCATGGCCTGCGACATTTTCTGCCGGTCATCGCCATGTTGCTCTTTCAGCGCAGCCAGTTTCGGAGCCACGGCACGCATGCGCGCCATCGATTTGTAGCTGGCGGCCGACAGCGGGAAGAAGATCCCTTTGATCAGCATGGTCAGGAAGATGATCGACCAGCCCCAGTTACCGACAATGGCGTGGATATGTTGCAGCAGCCAGAAGATCGGCTGGGCAATGAACCACAGAATGCCGTAGTCGACGGTCAGTTCCAGACCTGGGGACAACTCTTTCAACACAGCCTGGCTTTTCGGACCTGCGTACAGCACAGCGCTGGTTTCAACTTTTGCACCTGGAGCAGCGGTCAGAGTCGGACCGGTGTAACCGATGATGTAGTTGCCTTTGCTGTCTTTACGGGTCTGGACGATATTGTTCTCGCCCTTGGCCGGAATCCACGCGGTCACGAAGTAGTGCTGCAGCCAGGCTACCCAACCACCGGTGACGGTTTCCTTGAGCTGCGCCTTGTCCATGTCCTTCATCGACACTTTCTTGTACGGCTCGGAACTTGTCCACAGGGCGGCGCCCAGGTAAGTCGCGGTGCCAGTAGCAGTGGTCGACGAAGGATCAGCGCTGGCGTCGCGCTTCAACTGGGCAAACATTGCGCCGTTCCAGGGCTGAGCGCTCTGGTTATCCACAATGTAGGAGACAGCGACGTCGTACAGCCCACGTTTCATTGTGAAACGCTTGATGTAGTTGACGCCGTCTTTGCTGAATTTCAGGTCAACGACGAGTTGATCCTGACCGTCAGCCAGTTGGTAAACCTTCTTCTCCGAGGAATAAACCGGACGACCGGCCGGGTTTGCATCCGGGCCGTTGGTACCGATCAGACCGCTTTGCGCCAGATATACACGCTCGCCGCCGTTATCGAACAGCTGGAACGGAACGTCAGGACGATCCTGACGACGTGGATACAAAGGCAGAGTCAGTTGCGCAACGTCGCCACCCTGCGGATCGATCGCCAGATCGAGCACATCGGTCTTGACCTGAATCAGATCCTTGCTGGCGGCGACCGGCGTTTCGGCAGGTGCGCTGGTATCGCTGGCGGCGCGCGGAATATCGTCACTGGCAGCATTTGTGCCAGTGGCGGTGTCCGGCAAACCGGATGTAGTCGTACTGGAAGCAACATTCTGAGTCGGCAGGGCAGCCTGGCCATAATCCTGGTTCCATTTAAGAACCATGACGTAGGACACGATTGCCAGGGCGACGATCAGGATCGTGCGTTTGATATCCATGATTACTCGGCCATCGAAGAAGAACGGGAGGTAGGGACAGGTGGAACCGGGTCATAACCACCGGGATTCCACGGATGACAGCGACCTAAACGACGAAAGGTCAGCCAGCCACCGCGCAGAAGGCCATGATTTTCAATGGCTTCATACGCGTAGCAGGAACAACTGGGGTAGAAGCGACAGTGGCTGGCCATTAAAGGACTAATGGCATAGCGATAAAACTGGATCGGAACGAGGGCCAGTTTACGCATCGGTACTGTCTACCCCTACAGTTTCGGTTTTGACTGCCGGAACGGGCTTGTTGCGTGCCAGACGCTTCCAGAGTTTGCCGAAATGCTGAATCAATTCGGGGTTTTCTACATCACCCAAACCTTTGCGCGCGACGATAACGATGTCCCAGCCGACCAGTGAATCCTGGTGCAGACGGAACGATTCGCGCATCAGACGTTTAAGGCGATTGCGCTCAACGGAGAGCTTTACGCTCTTTTTCCCGATAACCAGCCCGAGACGGGGGTGATCAAGATCGTTGTTGCGTGCAAGGAGCAGGAGATTTTTCCCCGGAACCTTGCCGGTAGGGGAGTCAAAGACTGCCTTGAAATGCCGGGGGGTAAGCAGACGCTTTTCCCGACTGAAGTCCTGACTCACCTCCAGTACCGGATTATCAAACTGCCAGACGCGCACGACCTTTGGCGCGACGACGCGACAGGACTGCGCGGCCGTTCTTGGTAGCCATGCGAGCACGGAAACCGTGGGTACGAGCGCGTTTGATAGTGCTTGGTTGGAAAGTACGTTTCATGTCGTGTTACCTGGTTCGTCCACAACGGGCCGGAATGGCCCCCGTTTTAAGAGACCGGGGATTCTAGAGAAAGCAAGCCTTCAGGTCAATTTCCAACCAGCGTTTCCTTATAAATAGATCCGGGGAGGGTTTCAGCTCGAAAGCCTGTCAGCCTGATATAGAAATAAAGAAGGGAATTATTTAAAGCTTTTCTGTAAAGCTTGTAAAAGCTAGACACGTCATCTTCTGTGGATAACTGCTATCAGGCCTTATTTTGTGTGGTGTACAGAGAATGACAACTACAGTGGAAAACCGTGTTCAGCCTGTGCTGCGCTATCGGAAAAGCTGTGTGTGAAAGGGCTTGTTATCCACAGGCTGGTTATCCACCGGGTTTAGCCCCCAGTTGTCCAGTGCCCTCAGAGGTGTTTATCCACAGGGCTTATTTATGTGCCGTTGGTCGCCTTTTAATGCTTTAACGCATTGATAAATGATGGAGATGGACCTACCTGCATGTGGATAAGTGAACCGCTCGCCGCTACAATGGCCGCTTGTTTTTGCCTCACCGGCTTTCAACTTAGGGGATATCC